>CAZXVI010000001.1:0-151954 GCA_964644275.1 uncultured Ruminococcus sp.
GAACCGAACCGCAAACCCATTTTTTCTTTTGAAATTTTTCCGCCCAAGCCCAACTCCCCCGTGGAGAGCATTTCCAATGCCTTTGCGGAGCTGGCGGCACTGAAGCCGGATTTCATCAGCGTTACCTACGGCGCCGGCGGCGGAACGGCGGGCGGAAAGCTGACCTGTGAGCTGGCAGCCCGACTGAAAAACGAATACGGCATCAAGCCCGTAGCCCATCTCCCCTGCATTTCCTACACCAAGGAGGAAATTACGCAGGTGCTGGCAGATTTTCAGGAAAACGGCATCACGGACATTCTGGCGCTCCGGGGCGACAAGAGCCCGGAACGGCCGGAAAAGAACGATTTCCGCTATGCCAGTGAGCTGATTGATTTTATCAGGACCAAGGGCGATTTCAATATTATGGCAGCCTGCTATCCGGAGGTGCATCCGGAGGCAAGAAGTGCTGCCGATGACCTGCGCCACCTGAAAGAAAAGGTGGACAAGGGTGCCACCCATCTGATTTCCCAGCTGTTCTTCAGCAATGAGAGCTTCTATGAGTTCCGGGAAAAATGCGAGATCATCGGCATTGACGTGCCCATCGAAGCCGGCATTATGCCGGTGGTCAATGCGGCACAGATTAACCGCATGGTGGGGCTGTGCGGCGCAAGCCTTCCCCGGAAGTTCACCGTCATGATGCAACGGTTCTCCCACAGCCCGGAGGCAATCCGGGATGCCGGCATTGCCTATGCTGTGGATCAGATTGTGGATCTTGCTGCCAACGGCGTGGACGGCATCCATTTATATACCATGAACAATCCCTATGTGGCAAGGCGCATTACAGAGGCCGTGTCCGGAATTCTGGAACGATGAACCTGGCAACACCCCGGCAGATTGACCGGGCACAGGCGTTCCGGTACATGGGGCTGCACGGAGAAGTACCGCCCTTCCTTGGGGAGCTGGCGGATAGCTATGAGCCGCAGCTTCTTGCTGCCGTTGCCGCAAAATACACCTACCGCATGTTTTCCCTGACCTTCACGGAAGAAGGCGTTCTCTGTGAGGGCAGCGGCATCTGCCTGGAGGGCAGGGACATCCGGGCACATCTGGAGGGCTGCAGCCGGGCGGCACTGTTCTGTGCCACCCTTTCCATGGGAGCGGACACTGCCATCCGCCGTGCGGCGGCGGAGGATATTACAGCCGGCATGCTGACGGACGCCATGGCAAGCGCACTGACGGAGCAGATCTGCGACCTGGCGGAGGCGGAAATTCTTGCCGGCCAGCCGGGGCTGTATGCAGCATGGCGGTTCAGTCCCGGGTACGGAGATTTGCCGCTGACTGTACAGGAGCCCTTCCTTGCCGCCCTGGACGCCCCCAGGCGCATCGGGGTATGCGTCAGCGAGAGCGGTCTTCTGACGCCCCGGAAATCCGTCACTGCCGTGATCGGCCTGTCGGACAGGCCCCTGCGGCGCAGCAGACGGGGCTGTGCGGCATGCAATCTTGTCAAGACCTGCCCCTACCGGGCGAAAGGAGCGCACTGCAAATGACAGCGGAGCTTTTCAACAACCGAAGCTTTCTCATTCTGGACGGCGGCATGGGTACCATGCTCCAGGCCGGCGGTATGGAGGCCGGCGGCATTCCAGAGCTTCTGAATTTTACCCACCCGGAGCTGATTACGGGCATCCACCGTGCCTACATTGATGCCGGAGCGGATGTGATCTATACCAATACCTTCGGTGCCAACCGTCTGAAAATGGCAAGAACCGGGAAATCCGTAAAGGAGATTATCGCCGCCGCCATCCGGAATGCCAGAGCTGCCGCCGGAGCGGATACCCTCGTTGCCCTGGACATCGGTCCCATCGGACAGCTGCTGGAACCAACGGGCACACTGAAATTCGAGGAAGCCTACGAGATATTCCGGGAACAGATTGAAGCCGGAAGTGACGCGGATCTGTATATTTTTGAGACCATGACGGATCTCCAGGAGGTGCGTGCCGGTGTTCTGGCGGCAAAGGAGCACGGGAACGGCAAGCCGGTTTTCGTAACCATGAGCTTTGAGGAGAACGGCAGAACCTTCACCGGCTGCGAAATTTCCGCCATGGCGCTGACGCTGGAGGGACTGGGGGCAGACGCCATTGGTGTGAACTGTTCCCTTGGCCCCAGGGAGCTGGTTCCCATTGTACAGGAGCTGTGCCGATGGACGACTCTGCCGGTGATTGTCAAGCCCAACGCAGGTCTTCCCGACCCGGTTACCAATACCTACGCCTTTCCGCCGGAGCTGTTTGCCCAGTGCATGAAGCCCTTTGTGGAAATGGGCGCTGTGATTTTCGGCGGATGCTGCGGCACCACCCCCGATCATATCCGGGCAGCAGCAGCCCAGATCCGTTCCATGGAACCGGTGCAGCGCAGGATCTCCATTCCCTGTGCAGTATGCTCCGCCAACCGGACGGTGATCATCGACCAGCCGAGAATCATCGGCGAGCGTATTAATCCTACGGGGAAAAAACGCTTCAAACAGGCATTGATTGAGCATGACCTGGACTATATTTTAGGCCAGGCAATCCAGCAGGTGCAGGCAGGTGCGGACATTCTGGATGTGAATGTGGGGCTGCCGGAGATTGACGAAACCGAAATGATGCAGAGTGCTGTCAAGGAAATTCAGGGCATTACCGAGGTGCCCCTCCAGCTGGATACCACCGATCCCCGGGCTCTGGAGGCGGGGCTGCGGATTTACTGCGGCAAGCCCATTGTCAATTCCGTGAACGGCGAGGAGGAATCTCTGAACACCGTTCTGCCCCTGGTGAAGAAGTACGGCGCCGCCGTGGTGGGACTGACCCTGGATAAGGACGGCATTCCCAAAACCGCCGAGGGCAGATTCCGGATTGCAAAACGGATTCTGGACAGAGCGGTTGCTCTGGGCATCCGCCGGGAGGATGTATACATCGACTGCCTGACCCTGACAGCATCCGCCGAGCAGGAGGGTGTAATGGAAACCCTCCATGCGCTGGAACGTGTCAGAAAGGAGCTGAGGCTGCGGACAGTGCTGGGCGTTTCCAACATTTCCTTTGGTCTGCCCAATCGTGAGCTGGTGACAAGAACCTTCCTGACCATGGCGCTCCATGCAGGTCTGGATCTGCCCATTATCAACCCCAATACCGAAAGCATGACAGCAGCGGTCCGGGCATACCGGCTCCTTGCCAATTATGATAAGAATGCAGTGGATTTCATCGCCCACTACGGGGGCGAAGCACCGGCGGCGCCCAAGCCGGCGGCACAGCAGCTGACCCTGGGAGAAGCCATTTCCGCAGGACTGCGCAGTGAAGCAGGCAGCCTGACTGCAGCGCTGCTGGAAAGCACGCCCGCCATGGAGGTGGTTAATTCCCATCTGATTCCGGCACTGGACAGAGCCGGTGCGAAATTCGAGAGCGGCAAAATCTTCCTCCCCCAGCTGATTGCGGCAGCCTCCGCTGCCCAGGCGGCATTTGAGGTCATCAAGACCGGACTGTGCGAGAGCAATGCCGGAACCATCAGCAAGGGAACCATTGTCCTGGCAACGGTCAAGGGGGACATCCATGATATCGGCAAGAATATTGTGAAAATCCTGCTGGAAAATTACGGCTATACGGTGATTGATCTGGGCAAGGATGTGCCCTACGAGACAGTGGTGCAGGCTGCGGAGCAGCACCATGCACCCCTGGTGGGACTGTCCGCCCTCATGACCACCACCCTTCCCTCCATGGAAGCAACCATTGCACTGTTGAAGGAACGCTGCCCCTGGTGCAGAACCGTGGTGGGCGGTGCCGTTCTGACAGCGGATTATGCAGAGAAAATCGGTGCGGATTTCTATGCCAGGGATGCCAAAGAAACGGTGGATATTGCAAAGCTGGTATTCGGAGTCTGAAATACCTATGAAATTGGAATGTTACGAACACTTCGTGCTTAATCAAAATCCCCAAAGGAGGAACTTTATGAAGATGAAACAAACCCTTGCCTGCCTGCTCAGTGCAGCAATGCTGCTGTCCCTTTCTGCAGGCTGCAACAAAACGTCCGAGGAAAGCAGCCAGGACGGAAGCAAGACATCCGCTGAAACGGTTTCCTACAGCTGGAGCAATGTTGCCATCGGCGGCGGCGGCTATGTTACCGGCATGGTCTACAGTGAAGCGGAGGAAAACCTGGTTTATGCCAGAACCGATATCGGCGGCGCCTACCGCTGGGTGGAAGCCGAGCAGAGATGGGTTGCCATAACCGATCACCTCGGCTCGGACAACTGGAACCTCATCGGTATCGAGAGCATTGCCTGCGACCCCGTGGAAGCCAACCGTGTCTATGCCCTGTGCGGTACCTACATGGGCACCAATGGCGCCATCCTGTCCTCCGACGACTACGGCGAGACATGGACCCAGGTGGACATGCCCTTTGACTGCGGCGGCAACTGCTCCGGCAGAGGCGTGGGTGAGCGCATGATGGTCAACCCCAATCACAACAGCACCATTTACACCGGTACAAGAACTGCGGGTCTGTGGCGTTCCACCGACTACGGAAAGACCTGGGAGGAGGTCACAAGCTTCCCCACCAAGGGCAATTACACCCAGGAGAGCAACAGCATCGGTGTGATGTGGGTGGAATTTGATCCTACCAGTACGGATATCTATGTGGGCGTTGCGGATACCGGCGGCAACTGCGTGTACCGTTCCTCCGATGACGGTGCCACCTGGGAGGCGGTGCCCATTGCGCCTGCCGGTCTGTACCCCCTCCATGCGGACTTCTCCTCGGACGGCGTGCTGTACCTTTCCTATGCGGACAACTGCGGTCCCAATATGAGCTCCTCCACGGTGGGTGCAGTGTACAAGTATGACGGCGAAACAGCAACGGAGATCACGCCGGCTCTGGGCGACGGCAGATACGGCGGCTTCAGCGGCGTTTCTGTGGACAAGAACGACCCCGATACTGTTGTTGTCAGCACCATCTTCTATTGGTCCGATTACGGTGACAACCTCTACCGCACCACTGACGGCGGCGAAACCTGGACGGGCATGTTCAACGCATCCACCGGTGAAAAGAACTATGTCATGGATGTGACCCGTGCGGACTGGCTGACCTGGGGACTGGAAGAGGCAAAGCTCGGCTGGTGGACCTCCGATGTGAATATCAATCCCTTCAACTCCGATGAGGTCATGTACGGCACCGGTGCCACTATTTATACCACCCAGAATATGACTGCCCTTGGTACGGGAACGCCTGTGACCGTTGCCTTCGATGCATATGGTCTGGAAGAAACCGCTGTATACCAGATGATGTCCCCGAACTATAAGGAAGGGGAACCGCAGCTCTACTCCATTATGGGCGACCTGACGGGCTTCTCCCATCTGGATGTGACAGTGGGTCCGGACGAAGCCCACTATATGGGCGCAGCCTCCGGCGGCAACCCCACCGACCTGGATGTTGCCTATGAAAATGCCAATGTAGCTGTCTACGCAGTCCAGAACCAGAGCCAGCCCCTGTGGTACACCCAGGACGGCGGCACCACCTGGAATCCCATTGACTCCGCACCGGAAAAGGTGGAGGGCGGCAAGGTTGCCCTTGCAGCGGACGGCTCCAGGCTGATCTGGACACCGGCCAATACCGGCAACTCCAACATCTACCTGTATGATTTTGCAGAAGGCAAATGGTTCTATACCACGGGTCTTGGCTACGGTGCCGAAATTGCAGCGGACAGAGTGAACCCCGACAAATTCTATGCCGCTTATAACGGCATGTTCTATGTTTCCACGGACGGCGGCGTTTCCTTCACCTCTACCGGACAGATGATCTCCGACAATGTGGATCTCTATGCTGTTACCGGCAGGGAGGACAATATATGGCTGTGCAGCGGCAGTATGATGATGTACTCCGAGGACGGCGGACAGAGCTTCACGATCATCAAGGACATCAACTTCGGTGCCATCGGCTTCGGCGCACCGAAGAATGAGGGCGATTATCCGGTCATCTATGCCATGGGCTCCGCCGGCGAACAGGGGGACGGCATCTACCGTTCGACGGACAAGGGCGAAACCTGGGAGCGCATCAATGATGAACAGCACCTCTTCGGCAATCTGACCCACTATATTACCGGTGACAGCAATGTCTATGGCAGAGTGTACTTTGCAACCAACGGCAGAGGAATTGTCATGGGCGATATTGCCGAGTAGCAGCACATGACAAAACGAAAAGCTGCATACGGCCGGATTTTCGGGACGCTGCTTCTGCTGCTCCTCCTGGCTGCACTTCTCCTGGGCGGAGCCGGCGCTTATCTGATTTATACCCGGCGCTGGGTGCTCAACGACCCGGATCCGGCCCGGTATCCGGTGTCCGGCGTGGATGTGTCCCGGTACCAGGGAAATATTGACTGGGATGTTCTTGCACAGCAGGAAGTGACCTTTGCTTTCATCAAGGCAACGGAGGGAAGTTCCTACCAGGATCCCTGCTTCCAGTACAACTGGGAGGCGGCACAGGACAGTGGAATTTATGTGGGTGCCTACCACTTCTTCAGCTTTGAAAGCGAGGGTGCTACCCAGGCGCAGAATTTTATTGATACCGTGGGGGAACTGGAGGGCAGCCTTCCCCCCGTGGTGGATCTGGAATTCTACGGCGAATATTCCGATCATCCCCTTTCCAAGAAGGAAACACGGAAAATTCTGGATGATCTGCTGTATGCACTGGAGGACTATTACGGCGTCAAGCCGATTATTTACACCACTACCAGGGCATACTGCCAGTATCTTCTGGGAGGTGCCTACGGGGAGTATCCCCTCTGGATGCGCAATACCTATCTGAATCCCTTCCTTGTGGACTGGGAATTCTGGCAGTATTCCGACCAGGGGCATATGGAAGGCTATGACGGAAAACAGGCGGATCATCGGGAAGTCTGTATTGATCTGAATGTCTATCGGGGCAGTCTGGAAGAATTCCTTGCGGAATTCTCCCTCCCGCCCAAGGAGGAAACAGAATGAAACCATTTCGGCTGACAGCCCCCTGCAAGGACTATCTGTGGGGCGGCAACAAACTGCGTGAATACGGGAAAATTTCCGATGCGGACCGCATTGCGGAAAGCTGGGAGCTTTCCTGCCATCCCGATGGGGAGAGCCGCATTGCAGAGGGAAACTACGCCGGAAGCACCCTGACGGAATTTCTGGCAGATCACCCTGAAGCCATGGGTACCAGCTGTGCGCATTTTGACCGGTTCCCGGTGCTCATAAAGCTCATTGATGCCAGGGACAATCTTTCTGTCCAGGTACACCCCGACAACGAGTATGCCCTGCGTGCGGAGGGCGAGTACGGCAAGACCGAGGTATGGTACATCGTGGATGCGGAGCCGGGTGCAAGCCTGATTTACGGCTTCCGGGAGGAACTGTCCAGGGAGGAATTCCGCCGTGCCATCGAAGAGCATACCCTCCTGGATAAGGTCAACACCGTTCCGGTGAAGCCGGGGGATGTGTTCTTCATCGAAGCGGGCACGCTGCATGCCATCGGCAGGGGGATTCTCATTGCGGAAATCCAGCAGAATTCCAATACTACCTACCGTGTCTATGATTACGGAAGAGTGGGAGCGGACGGCAAGCCCCGTGCCCTCCATGTGGAAAAGGCGCTGGATGTCACCAGTCTGACGCCGGCAAAGCCCTATCCTGCCCGGCCCGTTGCCCGGACCGGCGGCTGCGCACGGCAGCTGCTTGCGGGATGTGAGTACTTTCACTCGGAGAAGCTCACCGTTGACGGTTCTGCGGAAGTCTGCGCAGATACCACCACCTTCCGGCATCTTCTTGTACTGGAGGGGGATGCGCTTCTGACAGGGGAAGGCTGCGAAATTGCACTCAAAAAAGGTACAAGCGTATTTGTTCCGGCAGGAGCAGGTGCGTATAATATCAAAGGCGGATGCACAGTCATCCATACATTTATACTTTAGGAGGAACCAGCATGAAATACTACATCGGCATTGACCTGGGCGGTACCAATATCGTTGCCGGCGTTGTGGACGAACACTACAACATCATCTCCAAGGCAAGCACCAAAACCAACTGCCCCCGTCCTGCGCAGGAAATTGCGGACGACATGGCAGCAATGGCAATCAAGGCGGTTGGGGACGCCAACCTCACCATGGATGACATCCAGTGGGTGGGAGTGGGCACCCCCGGTATTGCCAACAGTGAAACAGGTGTCATTGAATTTTCCAACAACCTGGGCTTCAATAACACCCCCATGGCAGAATACATCAAAAAGCACATTGACAAGCCCGTTTTCATTGAGAATGACGCCAATGCGGCAGCCTACGGCGAGTATATCGCAGGCGCTGCAAAGGGCGCCAGAAATGCCGTGTGCATTACGCTGGGCACCGGTGTCGGCGGCGGCATTATCATTGACGGCAAAATCTACTCCGGTTCCAATTTTGCAGGCGCAGAGATTGGCCACACTGTAATCTCCGTGGACGGACCCCAGTGCTCCTGCGGCAGAAAGGGCTGCTTTGAGGTATTTTCCTCCGCAACAGGCCTCATCCGCATGACCAAGGAGAAAATGGCAGAATGCCCCGACAGCAAAATGCATGCGCTGACAGAACAGAGAAACGGCAAAGTTTCCGCAAGAACCGCCTTTGACGCAATGCGCATGGGCGACCGGGCAGCAAAGGAAGTTGTGGATTTCTACATCAAGTGCCTGGCTGCCGGCATTACCAACACCATCAATATTTTCCAGCCCGATGTGCTCTGTATCGGCGGCGGCGTATGCAATGAGGGCGATCCGCTGCTCCTGCCCATGAAGGAGATCGTGGCAAAGGAAGTTTACACACGCAATTCCCCCAAGAATACGGAAATTGTCATTGCCAAGCTGGGCAATGATGCCGGCCTGATCGGCGCAGCCTTCCTTGGCGCAGCAGGCGGAAAAAACTGATACTGATTCTCTGCGCCGCCTGCGGCGGCTATGAAAATAGTATGACAGAGTTCCGATATGGGACAATATTCTTTCCAGCACCCCCAATGGTATGGACATTGGGGGTGCTGTCAGACTGCCGAACTAGTCCCGTCCAGCTGCTGCATCTGCCGGTGCAGTGCCGGACAAGGTTTCGCTGTGCCTTTGGTGCATGCAGGGGTAAAATACCCTACAATCCCCCAAACATAGATGAAAAGGTCTCTGCAAAAGGCGGGTGGAGGGTACGCAGTACCCTCCACAAATGTTTCCCCCTCCCTTCAGGGAGGGGGCCGGGGGGGAGGGCGAATGTTACAAAACTCCCACTTTACCGACAAGCTAAGCCCCCCAATGGTATGGACATTGGGGGGCTGATGTCAAACTTATACATTTTGTATATCTTTGCTGGAATATTATTTAAAAATTTCTCCCCAAGGACTTGCAATTTTGTAAAAGCCATGGTATACTATAACTAATAAGCAGTTTTTACTTTTTATACGAAACCCTTTTACTCCCGAGGATTAGTAATACAAGGAGGATTTTTTCATGTCTTTTCTTGATTCACTGTCAGTTAATCTGACCAATGCAGGGAAAATCGTTTCCCAGAAAGCAAAAAACACAACGGAATCCACCAGCCTTACCAATAAACAGCGCAAGGAGCGCCGGAATATCCAGAACAGCTATACCGAAATCGGCAAGCTGTACTATGAGCTGCACAAGGATGCCCCCGACCCGGAATTTGCAGAGCTTGTCAATTCCATTCTTGCCTCCGAGGAACAGATTGAGGCACTCCAGAGCCAGATTGATGCAGTCCGGCTCAGGGAACCGGATCTGGTGACAGAAGCACCTGCCTCCGCTCCGGGACGCAGTACTGCCCCCTGCAAGCCCTCTGCCATGGTCTGCATGCAGTGCGGCAAATCCTATCCCACGGACCGCAGCTTCTGCCCCAACTGCGGCATTCAGCTGGCAGCCCAGTATGCAACCCCTGCTCAGGCAGCAGCAGCACCGGCTCAGACTGCCGGATCCCCGGCAGCTCCGGAATCCGAAAAGCCCGTTTCTGCGGAAGCGAAGCCCGTCAGCAAGCGGTTCTGTCCCTATTGCGGCAATGCCTGTGCCGACCAGCACAGCTTCTGTCCCGAGTGTGGCCAGAAACTATAAAATTCATTATTTTTTCACAAAAACCCATTATGCAGTTTAATAAAATATAGTATTATTGTGGAGGAAGCTTTGTTGATTTGTACAAAACAACCTCCTGATTATGATGGAAAGGATTTGCTGAATGGCCTCAGCGGTGAGATACATGCCTGATAACACCACACATATTGCTGTTGTAGTTTCCACACTTGACGAAGAATACCAGAGCGGTATCCTCAGCGGAATCCGGCAGTACGCTTTTGCCAACCGGATTACCCTGGAGCATTTTGTCGCATTCGGCAATCACGGCGGCGATATCCGCCACGATACAGGGGAATACAATATTTTTTCCCTGGCCAATTTCAAGCGCTTTGACGGCGTGATTCTGGTTATCAATACCATCCAGTTCCCGGACTGCATGGAAAATGTAATTGCCCGTGTCCGGGAGGCCGGCATTCCCGCAGTGTTCATTGACAAGGATGTGCCCGGCTTCTATACCATCGGTATTGACAATGAAACCTCCATGCATGATATGGTGGAGCATTTCATTGTCCACCACGGCTACAGCAGAATCAATTATGTTTCCGGTCCGGATGATAATATTGACAGTATGCAGCGCCTGAAGGCATACCGGAGCGTACTGGAAAAGCACGGTATTCCCGTGGAGGAGGAGCGCATTTATCACGGTGACTTCCTCTCCAAGGGCGGCACCAATGCGGTGCAGGCCTTTCTCCGGTCGTCCCTGCCCTTTCCCCAGGCGATTATCTGCGCCAACGATAATATGGCCATTGCCGCTATGAACGCCCTGACTGCCAATGGCATCCGGGTACCCGAGGATGTGGCAGTGTCCGGCTTTGACTATATCTACAACGCAAGGAATTATGCGCCCTCCCTGACCTCAGTGGAACGTCCGCTGGAACGGGTCGGTCAGCTTGCCTGCCAGAAGATTCTCAGCCATCTCCAGGGACATCCCATGGAGCGCAGTACGATTCTGAACACGAGGTGCTATTTTTCCCAGAGCTGCGGTTGCCATAATATGCCCAGCATGGATGAGATCGAGTTCCGCAAACGCAATTTCAACGTGCTGGAGTCCTTCTCCAGGGATGTTTCACTGGAAAGCCGCATGGCATCCGCCCTGGCGGAATGCGACAATCTGGAGGAATACACGGTGAACCTGCAGAGGTTCATCCCGGAAATCCATGCCCGGGAATTCTACCTGTGTCTGTGCGACAGCTGGAAACAGGGCATCATGATGGACGAAACCGAGGAAAATTACCTCATGCATATCCTGTCCCCCAATAATTACATTGTGTCCGGCTACGGCGAAACCATACAGATGCCCCTTGCCTACAAGGACGGAAAATTCTTCCAGATGCAGGATTTCCCGGTATCCGAGATGCTGCCGGGGCTGTTTGACGAGGATAACGAACCGGGGAACTACTACTTTACTCCCCTGCATTTCCGTGAACGCTGTGTGGGCTACTGTGTCATCAAGGACAGCGATTTTCCCATTTCCAGCAAGCTGTTCCACACATGGATCATGAACATTGCCAACTCTCTGGAAAGCGTCCGGAAGATCATCTGTCTCGACAGGGTTACCCAGAAGCTCAACAAGCTTTACACCGTGGATACCCTTGCCAATATCAATAACCGCAACGGTTTCCGCATCAGCACCCAGCAGCTGTACAGCTACTGTATCAGCGCCCAGAAGCCAGTGATGCTCATGTTCCTGGATATGGACGGTCTGAAGCATATCAATGATACCTACGGGCACAAGGAGGGCGACAACGCCATTGCCTCCATGGCAGAGGTGCTGCGCATGTCCTGCACGGGCGGTGAAATCTGCTGCCGGTTCGGCGGTGACGAATTCATTGTGTTTGCGGCGGACTACACGGAGGAACGTGCAGCAGCGCTGAAGGAACGCATTCTGGATCTGCTCCAGGAAATCAATGAAACCAGGCAGCTTCCCTACACCATGGCAACCAGCCTCGGTTATTACATTACTGTCCCGAAGCCCAATATGGATCTGTTCCAGCTGGTGACGGTTGCGGACAACATCATGTATGCCGAGAAGAAAAAAAAGAAAACCTCACGCTACCTGAAGCACTCCCCGGATCTGATCAAGGAAGCAATGGAGCAGCAGTAGCTGCGGAATGGCGAGTGCGTCCGCACGCGCTCTCTGTCAAACTATTGGGGTAGTTTGACAGAGAATCAGTATCAATAACAGCAAATCACCATTTCCTGACGTTTAGCAGAAAATGGTGATGTTTTTTATTAGTGAACCTATAAAAGCTTGTTTTTAGAGGTGGGGGTGTGGGGTGACTCCCCACGGGGTGGGGAGATACCCCAAAGGTGCAGAGGGACGGGCGCCGGTCAGGCGAAGTCCCACAAAATTCACTTTTTATTCCTTTCCAATTTTAAAAATAGAGAGTTTTTAGAGATTCCCTATAGATTAAAAGGTTAGTATTACAGGATGAAGCAGATCAGACCGCTGCAGCCCTCGTTGATAATGCGTTCCAGGGTTTCCTGGAGCTTCATGCGCGCCTCAACGGGCATCTTGAAAAGCTTGTTGTGAAGTCCCTCGTTGACCAGCTGGTGAAGGGAGGTGCCGAAAATATTGGATTCCCAGATGCGTGCCGGGTCCTCCTCGAAGCCCCGGAGCAGGTACATCACCAGCTCCTCGCTCTGCTTCTCCGTGCCCACAATGGGGCTGACAGTGGTATTGATTCCTGCACGGAGCATATGGATGGAGGGAGCGGAGGCTTTCAGGCGCACACCGTATTTTCCCCCCTGCTTGATAATCTGCGGCTCCTCCAGATGCAGCTCCTCCATTTCCGGCATGACAATCCCATAGCCGGTCGCTTCCACCTCCCGCAGAGCCGGCTCCAGACGGGCATAGGCCTTGCGGACGGCAGTCAGCTCCTTGAGAATCTCCAGCAGACTGCCCTCATCCCGGATCTCCAGCCCTGTTTCTTCCCCAAGAATCCGATAGAACAGCGTACCGTCCAGATGTACGGTAATGGTCACTGTCCCCGTGCCCAGATCAATTTCTGAGGCGGCGGCATTAATGATGTACTGGCAGGCACAGATGGGCTTCGCCAGGGCTGCGGCATCCTCCACTGTTTTCAGCTCCCCTGCGGCACTGCGGATGACGGAGAAGACCTCCTCCTTGACGGGATGCCCCTTTTCCAGCATGGCAACCCATTTCGGCATGGCGAAATTCACCTCACGGATGGGGAAGGCATAGAGCAGTGCCGTCATAATCTGACGGATATCCTCCTCCGTCAGCTGGGTGCAGCTGACAGGCAGCACCCCCGTGTGATAGGTTTCCTGCATCTGCGCCGCCAGGGCACGGGCTTCCTCCGTATCGGGGTTCACGCAGTTGAGCAGTACCACAAAGGGCTTGCCCAGCGCCTGCAGCTCGGAGATCACCCGCTCTTCGCATTCGGCGTATTCCTCCCTGGGAATATCCGAAATACTGCCGTCGGTAGTGACCACAAGGCCAATGGTGGCGTGCTCGTTGATGACCTTCTGGGTGCCGATTTCCGCCGCCATATTAAAGGGGATTTCCTCCTCAAACCAGGGCGTCATGACCATCCGGGGCATTTCATTCTCTATGTAGCCCAGGGCGCTGGGAACGATATAGCCCACACAGTCGATCATTCTTGCCCGGAACTGAGCCCCCTCCGCCAGATGAACGGGTACCGCCTCCTCCGGAATGAATTTCGGCTCGGTGGTCATAATGGTTTTTCCGGCAGCGGACTGGGGAAGTTCATCCACAGCACGTTCTTTCTTATAGCCGCTCTCAATATTGGGAATGACCAGAGTTTCCATAAAGCGCTTGATGAGGGTGGATTTGCCCGTGCGGACCGGTCCCACCACGCCGATATAGATATCACCGCCCGTCCGCAGTGCAATATCGCTGTAAATATCTTTCATATCTGCCTCCGTAATTTCATTTCTTTGGTCAGCTGACAATGGGAATCAGCAGCATGGCGTTTTCCGGCAGCGTTTCCTGGGTGAGCTCGTTCTCCTCCATAATGGCTTCCACGCTGGTGTGACAGCGCTTGGCAATATCCCAGACTGCCTCCTTCTCCCTGCCGAAATACAGCTTCAGGGCATAGTCCCTGGAGTGGGCGGTTTCTTCCTGCACCTCCACCTGGGTCAGTACCTGACAGGTGCGCCGGTGCTGGACGCTGCCCTCCATGCGCAGCTCGGTTTTCAGCGAAACCTCCGACTGCTCGGTCAGCGTATAGGAGCAGTTTTCCGCCCATGCACGGATACGGATAATATCCTGCTCACCCAGCTCTGCAAAGGGGATGCGGTGCTCAAAGGATTCCTCCTTTTCCAGCAGTCTTGGCATGCCGCCGCTTTCCCGTACCAGCACGCTGCAGCAGAGCATGCCGCTGACCAGCACTTCGGAAGCTTCCGTGTCGGGTCTGGCGCTCAGATTTCTGACCTCGCACCAGGCGTCATAGACGCAATCCAGGGTACCGTCATCGCAGGAGAGCTTCACACTGCAGGGATGCATCTCCGAAAAAGGAACGGGAGCGCCTGCCGCCGCAAGGGTGGCACTGGTACACCGGCAGGGATGCTCCGTGGAAAAAGCATCACATACCAGGGATTCCGCTGCCATGCGCAGAGCAGTGCAGGAAATCCGCAGATCCGCCTCGCACCGGAGCAGGCGTACATCTCCGCTGGCATCGGTGACGGGCTTGATATCACAGGAGGCAACCTCGGCAGTAATGCTGCAGCTGTCCTGCTCCTCCATGCCCTCCAGTTCCAGAATCTGACTGTAGGGAATCCGGAAGGTCATTGGCTCCAGACAGCCGTCCCCGTCCTTCTCGCAGGCATAGAGCAGCTGAATCTGGAGGTTCCCCTGTACCAGAAGCTTTCCGGAAACCAGCTGATGGGAATCCTCTACGGGACGTGCCTCACAGCGGACAATATGCAGCACCGGAGGCTTGGCACTGCCCAGCTCCAGCTCCTCGGAGAGAACCACCGTCTTGACGGTCTGCACCTGTCTGGCAGGATACTGGACGGGGATTTTCCGCAGCTGGATTCCCCTGCCGAACACGTCACACAGGGCTTCCTGCTGCTGCTGCACACAGGGACGGATGCGGATGGTGACAGCCCCCCGGACATCCAGCCGGCGGCGGCTGACGGCACGGCAGTTGACATAATCGGTGACGGGCAGAATTTCCACCGTTACCTGCTCCCCGGCAGGAAGATCCGCAGTCCGGGTGAAATGCAGCGTCTGGGAAACACACTGCAGGATATGGCTGTCCTCGCTGCAATAAAGAATGCGGATATCGGCACGCAGCTCATAGGTCAGGCGGCCGCCGTTAATGGTTTCACTGATCACGGCAGGGGTGATCAGGCATTTGACAAGCTTGCAGACATCGGGAAAATAGTCCGGCAGCACATAATCCAGCTCCACGCCCTGCTCCTGCATGATACTGCTCATTGGCTCCATGGCAGTAATAACGGCGCAATTGGTTTTCAGTTCCATAAATTACCTCCTCGTTTTGCACTGTTGTTAATGTATATGAAAGGAATGTCCGGGATATGCCTCCCGGAAGGGAGCGCTGTGCGGCACCGCCCCAATTTTTCCCCCTCCGGGGAGGGAGTCAATGCCAACAACTTAAGAAGGACACACGATAAATGAGCAGGTTGAAAGGGCGCAGCCCTTCCCGGGGTTGAGGGGTCGGAGACCCCCTATCATTCCCCCTCCCTTTAGGGAGGGGTCGGGGGTGGGCAGTTTTGAAAAACGATCCTTTCAGTTGATGACATTGGTCAGGGAGTGGAGAAGCCTGCGTCAACGATCATGAATCAAACTGATTTCTGGAGAAAAGAAGAAAAAGGAATTGACAAATGCCGGTATTATACGTTATAATAAAGAATGAGATCGTGTGTACAGCTGTGTGCTTTGCATACCAAGTTTTTGCGACGTATTACTATAAAAAGGAAAGGCCAGCTTATGAGTATTTTTCGTTTTAACCGGCAGAACCATGTCTCGGTTTCCAGCGACTGGAAGCTGTTTATTGACATGTTTCACAACATCGGTGCCTTTACATATAAAGAAGCTGTACAGGCAGCATTTTTTGACGACAATGCCCAGCGCATCCTGGGCGTTGGCAAGACCATTCCCCGTGACGGCTACCGCAGCCTGCTGCAGCGGCTGACAGCGGAGCCGGTGGAAGGGGAGCAGAACCTTTACCTCTGCCGCAGCGGCGGAGAAAAGCGCTATATCAAGCTTATTCTGACCGAACGTGATGACGAAGAAATCGGCTTTGCAGAGGAAATGACACGCCGGATGGCGCAGCAGAATGCGGACGAGGGACAGCAGGATTATGACGCAGTCACCAGCATGCTGCGCTTCCCCGTTTTTTCCAATCTGATCCAGCGGAAACTGCAGAGTGCGCAGCATGTGTATTTTGCTGCCCTCCATGTAGCAGGTCTGGACAAAATTGCAGACTTTGCCGTGACCAGCAGCAGCAATAACTGCATGGCATCCGTTGCCGAGGTGCTCAACCGCTTTGCCAGCGACCAGGTGCTGTTTTCCACCAAATCCTTCCAGAATTTCTATGTCTGTTTCATTGATATGGACGAACTGAGCGTCCGTATGCTCCTGGATCAGATGCGTGCCGCCATTGCAGGGTGTACCATTTCCGACGATTTCGGCCAGAGCATCCAGACCTCCAGCCATTCCGGTCTGGATCTGCATATCGGCATGGCAGTGTATCCAGAGGAGGGGGATTCCCTGAGCAAGCTGCTGCCCCATGCGGAATTTGCACTCTTTGAAACCCAGCATGACAGCAAGAACCCCATTACCCGGTTCTCTCTGGAGGATTATGAGCGCAAGAAGGATGAATACCGTGATGAGCTGCTGTTCAATACGATTATCCGGGAGAATCAGCTGACCTATCACTTCCAGCCCATTGTGGACGCCCGCAACGGCGAGGTTGTGGCCTATGAGGCACTCATGCGCTCCGAGCATTTCATTCCTGACAGAATGCTGGAGCTTGCTGAAAACTACAATCGTCTTTATGACATTGAATATGCCACCATCTTCAACTGTCTGCGCTTTCTCAGCGAGCATCAGAATGCGTTCTCCGGACGCAAGCTGTTTATTAACTGCATTCCCTCCCACCAGCTGTCGGACAGCGATTACAATGAGCTGCTGCTGACCTATGAGGGGTTGCTGGAAAAGGTGGTCGTTGAAATCGTAGAGCAGTCCGGTGTTTCGGAGGCAGAGCTGAATCTGCTCAAGCAGCGCTGTGCCGGCGTGAAAGCCCAGCTTGCCATTGATGATTACGGCAGCGGCTACGCCAATACGCTGACCCTGCTGCAGAATATGCCCAACTATGTTAAAATTGACCGCTGTCTGATTACCGATATCTGCAAGGATTCCAAGAAGCAGCAGCTGGTGCAGGGGATTATTGACTATGCTCATGATAATCAGATCACAGCGCTTGCAGAAGGCGTGGAGGAAGAAGCGGATCTGCGGACTGTCATCCGCATGGGCGTGGATCTGGTGCAGGGCTTCTATACCTGCCGTCCCAAGCCCTACCTTATGGAGGAAATTTCCAAGGAGGTGCGGGATGTGATTGTCACCACCAATCTGGAGGTGGCGGACGCCAGGGGACAGAAAAAGGTCTACAGCGTCCATAACGAGGAGGTGCTGGATCTGGTGGATCTGGCACTGCAGAATTACACGGATCTGCACATTTATCGTCATAATCTGACCATTATCGGCGATCCGGAAAAGACCGTCCCCATGCACATTGCCATTATGGAGAATCACAGCTGTGAGCTGACCCTGCGCAATGTGAACATGATCAGCAAGGACAAGCCCTGTATCAGCATCGGCAGCTATGCCCAGCTGACCATGAATGTGGAGGGCAGCAACTCCCTGAATTACCTGGGCATCCGGGTGCCCCAGGGATCCTTTTTCCAGCTCAGGGGCAGCGGCGACCTGAAGATTGACTG
Organism: uncultured Ruminococcus sp.; assembly: GCA_964644275.1. Taxonomy (GTDB): domain Bacteria; phylum Bacillota; class Clostridia; order Oscillospirales; family Ruminococcaceae; genus UBA3855. The sequence continues at coordinate 18,034 of CAZXVI010000001.1, forward strand.
CTACTCCAAGTTCGGCTATGGCATCGGCGGTGACTGCGACAGCAGCTATGGCTGCATTACCCTGATTTCCGACGGAAGGGTGGACATCATCTGCAACAGTGACCGCAGCGTGGGCATCGGCGGCGGCAGCAATCCTGATGATTCCGAGATCTGCCTGGAATCCGGCAATATCCGGGTAAATGTAGGCTCCCCCAACGCTGTGGGCATCGGCTGTGCGGACGGACTTTCCCTGATCTATGCCAATGCTGGCTGCAACCTGGAGCTGGAGGTCAACGGTATCAGTACTGTAGGCATGGGCAGCCTTTCCGGCGAAACCCATATTGACTGCAAGACCAATGTCAGCTTTATCGGTGCAGGCAGCCGGGTAGTCGGCATGGGTGTGCTCAATCAGGGCAGCGGTGAAATTCAGGTGGCGGACGGCAGACTGCGTTTCCATATGCGTACCAATTTCGGTACCTGTATCGGGGGGATCGGCGGCAAGGTGGATGTCATTGCCCGGAACTGCAAGGTGGAGGTCAACGCCGAGGGCGGCGAAATCACCGGCATGGGCGATGCCAAGGGCAGCGGTGACGTTACCCTGGATCATACAGAGCTGAAGGCCTATATTCTGGCGGCCAAGCCCCATGAGGCAGGTTCCAGGAACGGCAAGCTCAGTATGCACAGCAGCACGATTATTGCCGATATTAACGACAAGCACAATACCCAGGAATAATTGCATTCCGGCGGTATGCATATAATACAGGTAACCTATAAAAACCCCTGTTTTTATAATTGGAAAAGAATAAAAGGTGGGTTTTGTGGGGCTTCGCCTTACCGGCGCCCGTCCCCTCTGCCCCTTTGGGGCATCTCCCCACCCCGTGGGGGAGTCACCCCACATCCCCACTTCTAAAAACAAGTTTTTGAGGTTTCCTACAGGGATTTTCCCGATATCACACATAAAGGAGCAGGTTTTATGAAACTTGGCATGGTAGGACTTCCCAACGTGGGAAAGAGTACATTATTCAACGCACTGACCAATGCAGGCGCACAGTCTGCCAACTATCCCTTCTGTACTATTGAGAAGAACGTGGGCGTCGTTGCAGTGCCGGACCCCCGGCTGGACGCACTGGCAGACATGTATGACCCGGATAAATTCACCCCGGCAACCCTGGAATTTGTGGACATTGCCGGCCTGGTAAAGGGAGCCTCCAAGGGAGAGGGTCTGGGCAACAAGTTCCTGGCGGATATCCGTGAGGTGGATGCCATTGTCCATGTGGTGCGCTGCTTTGAGAACATCGACATTATCCATGTGGACGGCAGCATTAACCCGGCAAGGGATATTGAGACCATCAATCTGGAGCTGATCTTCTCGGATCTGGAAATGGTGCAGCGCCGGATTGACCGTGCCAAAAAGCTCCTGAAGGGGGACAAGAAGGCTGCGGTGCAGGTGGATTTCTTTGAGCGGCTGGCCGCCCACCTGGAAGAGGGCAAATCTGCCAGAAGCTTCGAGATCACGGAGGATGAGAAGGAATTCCTCCATGACACCCCCCTGCTTTCGGCAAAGCCCGTGATCTATGCGGCAAATCTCAGCGAGGAGGATTTTGCCGGTGATCTGTCCGGTCATGTACATTATCAGGCAGTAAAAGCCATTGCCGAGGAGGAGCATGCAGCAGTGCTGCCCATCTGTGCCCAGGTGGAGGCAGAAATCGGGGACATGAGCGAGGAGGACAAGCAGATGTTCCTGGAGGAGCTGGGATTGGAGGAATCCGGCCTGAACCGGATTATCCAGACGGGGTATTCCCTGCTGGGGCTGATCTCCTTCCTCACCGCCGGCAAGCAGGAGGTGCGTGCCTGGACCATTACCAAGGGCACCAAGGCACCCCAGGCGGCGGGCAAAATTCATACGGACTTCGAGAAGGGCTTTATCCGTGCGGAGGTCATCGCCTATGACGACCTCATGCGCTGCGGCACCATGGCGGCTGCCAAGGAACAGGGTCTGCTGCGGCTGGAGGGCAAGGAGTACGTGATGCAGGACGGCGATATTGTTGTATTCCGGTTCAATGTATAATTCCGGAAATGCCTGACGGATCTATCAGCGGGCAGGTTGAAAGGGGAAGCCTTTCCCGGGGTTGAGGGTGCCCCCACGGGGCTGCCAAATCTAACATACACCCATTTTTTGAAAAAAACGAAAGCCTGAGAACTGTCCGGTTCTCAGGCTTTTTTATTTTATACTGCAATATCCATTCCGCAGGGCAAATGCAGGACTATTCCTGATATTCGCCTTCCATGGGTTCGCCGCCCTCATCCGGCTGCGGTTCGGGCGCATCCGTAGGTGCTTCCGTGGGTGCCTCGGTGGGCGCTGCCGTAGGTGCCTCGGTGGGCGCTGGGGTAGGTGCCTCCGTAGGCGGCTGGGTCTCAGGGTTGTTTGCATAGTATATCTTCAGCGTCTCCGTACCTGTCAGATCAAAGACCTCACCGGCATCCTTGCTCAGCTCAATGACATAGCCGGTCTTGTAGCTGTAATTTTCCACTGCCTCGGTAGTGTAATTCGTCAGACCCAGTGCTTCCAGCTCTGCCTCGTATTCCTTCAGCGTCTTGCCGCTGTATTCCGGCAGCATAATGGAGGACGGTCCCTTGCTGACAACAACCTTCACAACGGAACCGGACGCAAATGCTTCTCCCGGCTCCAGCTCCTGTGAAACGATCAGTCCCTTTTCATACTCATCGCTGTATTCATAGGTAGCTTCCAGGTAGAGCCATCCGTCCGCCTCCAGCTTCTGTTTCTTGGATTCAAAATGCTGTCCCACCAGATTGGGCATCAGGCTGTCTCCGGTGCTTTCCGTTGCCAGCGTCTCATCAATCATGGGTTCCGTCACAACATTGTCCACAGTTTCCAGGGTTGCTTCCGTGGTATTCTGTGTCTTGTCGCCCTTATTGCCGGCAAAGGGCCCCATATCCAGAAGGCTGAGCATAACAATGGCAATCACCATCAGCAGACAGAGGGACAGGACGCCAATGATGATGGGAATCTTAATTCGGTCAATGACATTGTCCCGGTCCTCCACGTCATAATCGTCATAGTCATCCTCCTGGTATCCGCTGTACTCCTCCTGCTGGGGATACCGGGATGCCTGTGTTCTCTGACGGTACTGCGGCTCCACAGCCGGGGGCGGCACTGCTGCCGGGATTTCCTCATGATCAAACAGCTGGGTTACCAGCTCCGTCACTGTCTGGATTCTGTCCGCACTGAACAGGCTCATTCCCTTCATGATGACCCGGGATACATTCCAGGGGATGCTGGGATTCATTTCATGGGGGTGGCAGAGGTTGTCATTATCCAGACGGCTGGGGGCATCCGTGGGCTTGCAGCCGGTGAGGATGCGGTAGAGTACGGCGCAGATGCCGTAGACATCCGTCCAGGTTCCCTGTCTGCCGGTGGGAGAATACTGCTCCGGTGCTGCGTAGCCGTGGAAAATTTCGCAGGGCAGCTCCGTATGTACCGTGCGGACGGTGGCAATGCTGAAGCCGCACAGGCGCAGCTCTCCTTTTTCCGTCACATAAATGGTATCCGGGCTGATGGCACGGTGGATAATGCCGGAATTGTGCATCAGGCTCAGGGTGGTGAAGAAGGGCGGGAACATATCGGACACCTGTTTCCAGGTCAGCTCGCCGGCATTTTCCTTCAGGTAATCCACCAGCTTGATGCCCTCCAGATACTCGTACACGGCATAGGTGGTATTATTGGTGGCAAACAGATCCAGCACAGGGTTGATATGTGTCAGATTGCGCATCTGTGCCAGGGACTTGTTCAGCTCTGTAAACTCTGCCATGAGTGCCTTGTACTGCACCACCTGATTGGGGTTCACGCTGATGATGGCCTTGCCCTTGACACGGACGCACATGCCCTGGGGCATGTACTCACGGATCAGTACCCGGCAGCCGATGGATTTGTTATAGCCAATATAGGTAGCGCCTTCGCTGTTGTGCCCCAGCATCATGCCTACGGCATAGCGTTCGTTGAGTACAGTACCCGGCGCAATGTAATTCGGGTCGTAAGGAGTGTCCTCTGCGTAGCCGCAGTTCGGACAGATTCTATCCAGCTCCGACTTCATTGTCATGCAGCCGCAACATAGTTTTTTTTCTCCCATGGGATTGCTCCTTTCCAATGGTATTGTATCGCTATTCTACATTATTTTATCAGTTTCCGGCGCGAATGTCAACCCTTTTCCGGCTTTGTCCGGAGTTTGGATACAGTTTTGTATTTGTTTTGTAATTTTCTTTATTGTTTCGCAATCTAATTTCCGGAATTCGTCATTTTTTGCGTGCAGTCCAAAAGAGGGATATGCTGCCCGGCCTCAGCATATCCCCCGGGTTATGCATTTCCTCCCTAATCCACAGTCAGAACGGAGAGCAGGAAGTAATTTGCCTCCTCCTTTGCTTCTGTTGTCAGCCCGTCCCGGTAGGTAACGGACAGGATATAGGACACTGTATTTTCCGTATTCTGATCCTTGTAATAATACTTGTAGTATTCCGTCATGGTATCCTTATCGTACCGGACGCACAGGGGCGCAAAGCCCGTATACGCCTGTACAGCAGCACTGTCCATACCGGCATTGATGCCGGTGAAGGAAATATGGTCCTTCGCCTTGTGGCCGTTGCCGTACTGCTTCAGCTCCTTGTAGTCGTAATACACCACTTCCGTCACAGTTGTATTTTTCACTGTCAGCAGTACCACCCACTCCGGAATTGTGACGCCGCTGACGCTGACGTTCTGGCTGCTCTCATAGACATAGCTGTAGCCCTCCTGCTCCATGACCATATTGATATAGGGGCAGTCGGATTCCTCGGACAGGGTCACCTTGGCATATTTCTGTGCTGTCTTCGGACTGACGCCGATTTGTTCGGACAGCTTTTCCGCATAGCGGGCGCCGTCGTTGTGCCATTTCCGGAGCTGATTCACGCCGATGATCACCGCAATGATCACCGCAGCAGCAATGACCAGCAGGGCAATGGCCTTTCTGGAAATGCGAAGTTTCCGCCCGGACTTGTTCCCGTCGGGGGATTTTTCCTTTTTTTTCATGTCGTTCAATGCCATGGTAGTCTCTCCTTGTCTTTGGGTATTCCCGTTATTCTTTTAATGTCATCAACTTAGGGGATCGTTCGTCAGAACTGCCCACCCCCCGACCCCCTCCCTGAAGGGAGGGGGCAATGATAGGGGGTCTCTGCACCTGACAGGTGCCGTCCCCTCTACCGCTTTGCGGCATCTCCCCACCCCGTGGGGAGTCACCCTCAACCCCGGGAAGGGCTGCGCCCTTTCAACCTGTTCGCTTATTTGACAGCTTTGCAGTCAAATCCCGTCCACAGTTATTCTGTCAGTACAAGCAGTCCTCTGTCCAGCATCTCCTGGGCAGCCAGAAGGATGCCGATGCGGCTGCTGCGGTAGCTGATACCCCCCTGCATCCATGCAGCATAGGGCTCCCGCAGGGGTGCGTCGGCGGACAGCTCAATGGAAGCGCCGCCCGTAAAGGCACCTGCTGCCATAATCACCTGACTGGTGTAGCCGGGCATATCCCACGGCTCCGGGCTGACATAGGCATCCACGGGGGAGCCTTTCTGGATGCCCTGGCAGAAGGCAATCAGATGTTCCGGGGTGTTCAGCTGCAGGGCAGTGACGATATCACCCCTGGGTTCCCCGGCACGGGGGGTGCAGACAAATCCCAGCAGCGTAAACAGCTCTGCGGCAAAAGCGGCGGTTTTCAGGGCATTTGCCACGGTGTCCGGGGCAAGGTACAGCCCCTGGAACATCTCACGGCTCATATCCAGGGTACAGCCCACTTCCTTGCCCATACCCACACAGGTCAGGCGGCAGGCACACAGTTCCACCAGATTTGCCTTGCCCGCAATGTAGCCGCCGGTTCTGGCAATGCCGCCGCCGGCATTCTTGATGAGGGAGCCGATGATCAGATCCGCACCTGCATCGGTGGGTTCCTGCATTTCCACAAATTCCCCGTAGCAGTTGTCCACCATAATCACGGCGTCGGGATTGCTCCTGCGGATTGCCTGCACCATTGCCCCGATATCCTGCACAGTAAAGGCTCTGCGCAGGGAATAGCCCCTGGAACGCTGAATATAGGCAACCTTTGCACCGGGAGCCTTTTGGGTAATGGCGGCAAGATCCGCCGTGCCGTCCGGCAGCAGATCCACCTGGTCGTAGTGAACGCCGTAATCCTTTAACGAACCGATACCCGGCTCACCGGAAATCCCGATGACCTCCTCCAGCGTATCGTAGGGCTTCCCGGTAATGGACAGCAGGGTGTCCCCCGGACGCAGCACCCCGAAGAGCGCCACGCTCAGCGCATGGGTGCCGGAGACAAAATTGTGCCGCACCAGGGCGTCCTCCGTTCCCATGACCTGTGCCCAGACCGCATCCAGGGTATCCCTTCCCAGGTCACCGTAGCCGTAGCCGGTGCTTCCGGCAAAACACGCCTCACTTACCTTATGTTTGCCAAAAGCCGACAGTACCTTGGCAGCATTGTGCCCGGCAGTGCGGTCGATGTCCGCAAAGCATGCCCGGCAGTTTTCCTCCGCCCGTTCGCCCAGTCGTTCCAGCCGGGGGTCAATTGCAAAAAAATCACGAATTCCCATTATCGAGACGTCCTTTCGTCAGATGATCCTGTGCGTCCTCCGCACGTTCCAGCACATATTCTGTTTCCAGTGCTTGAAAGCCGATTTCCCGGTAAAAGCCCTCCCGGATATCCAGTGCATACAGCACAGCGGTTTTGCCGAACTGTGCCAGAAAGCCGGCAAGCCAGCGCAGGAAGACCCGGGCATGTCCCAGCCCTCTTGCCTCCGGCAGGGTTGCCACCTGCCCCACCAGCACATGGTTATCAATGTCAAACATAATGGTGGCAGTGGTGCTGTGCCTGTAGGTCATTACCCGGCTGATTCCGTGGCGGCAGCGGTGGGAGGTGTCCGTCAGCCAGAGGGCATAGTCCTGCAGATTGGGGAAGCCCGCCTGGAGAATCTCATACACATCGGAGTAGGAGGGATTGAATTCTACAAATTCCTCCGCAAAGGCCGTCCCCTCCCGGTCCGGCTGCAGTTCAAAGGTGGTACGGTGGAGGGAGCAGTACTCCGGCAGCAGTGCCGCCAGCTGTTCCCGTACCGGCTCATCGCATTCCACACGGAAGGGCACATGCATGCGGATAAAGACCGCCAGATTTTCCGTTTCCGATTCCTCCGCATTGCAGATGAGAATGGTGCTGTTGAACAGCAGCATGACGCCCCCTTCGCCCACGGCGAAGAACTGGCAGAAGGAATAGTCCAGCCCGTATGCCTTATAGTAGGAATAGATTTTTCTGCCCCGCCAGCTCTGGCGCAGCAGCTCCGTATTCAGTTCATTGTCGTTTGTCAGTTGACGTATCATGGTAACCTCTAAAAACCCCCTGTTTTTAAAATCGGGAAAGAATAAAAGGTGGATTTTGTGGGGCTCCGCCCCATACCCCCCTCTAAAAACAAGTTTTTAGAGGTACCTTCATAGCGTTGCGATTCTCTCCAGCATTATTTCTGTCAAAGCAAGGCACTGCTCCATATCGCTCTCCTGGGCAGTACAGGAAGGAGAATGGAGGCAGCGGCAGGGAACGGAAATGGCCAGCGTCCGCACACCCTCCCTGGTCAGATGAACCGCACCGCTGTCGTTGCCCCCGGCAATGCGGCTTTTGGGCTGGCAGGGAATGCCCAGGCGTTCAGCCTCCCCAAAGGCAATGCGGTACAGCTCCTTGTCATAAATTGTACTTCTGTCCATAAAGGAAACCACGGGGCCTGCGCCCAGCCGGCAGACAGCGGCGTCCCCGGTCACACCGTCCAGATCTGCGGCGGTGGTAGCTTCCAGAATCAGTGCAAAATCGGGGTTTACTGCAAAAGCAGCCGTTCTGCTGCCCCGGAGTCCGATCTCCTCCTGCACAAAGAAGCAGAACCAGGTATCCACAGGAAGTTCCCCCTCCAGGAGCTTCAGCATGACGGCACAGCCGAACCGGTCGTCAATGGCCTTGGCAGTTACTCTGCCGCCTCCCAGCCGGGCAAAATCCCCCACGAAGCAGATGCTGTCGCCGGGACTTACATACTGCTTTGCCTCCTCCGCATCCTTAGCGCCGATATCGGCGTAAAGTGCAGAAAATTCCGGCTTTTCGTCACGTTCCTTGGCGGAGAGCTGATGCACCGGGGCAGAACCGATCACTCCCGGCAGATGCTTGTCCCCCACCGTAACCGCTCTGCCGAGAACCACATCCGCATCCACGCCGCCCACAGCGGCAACGGACAGGGTGCCGTCCGGGCGGATGCCCGTCACAACCATTCCTACCTCGTCCATATGGGCACCCACCAGAATGGTGTGCGCCACAGATTTTGCGCCCTGTTTGTGTACCAGGAGGTTGCCCAGCGCATCGGTTCTCATTTCAAGAATCCCCGGCATCCGGGCAATCCGTTCCTCCAGATAGGTGCGGACAGCACCCTCATCACCGGAAATTCCGTTAAGCGCACATAATGCTTGCAGATCGTTCAGCATGTTCCGCACCTCCTCAGATAGGCCGCCAGCAGATCGCCGGTCAGCCGGACATCGTTCAGGGAAATGATTTCCGCCGGGGTATGCATGTAGCGCAGAGGGATGGACACCGTGCATGCCTTCACGCCTTCACGGCAGACGGAGAACTGGTCTGCATTGGTGCCGGTGGTGCCTGCCATGACTTCATACTGCCAGGGAATGCCTTCTGCGTCGGCAGCCTCGCACAGCCCGCGGGTCACGGATTTTGACAGGGAGGGAGAGAAACCAATCATGGGACCTGCGTCCATTTTGCCGGTTTTGGCTTCACTGTCGCCCAGATTCCGGGCAAAGCTGACGTCCACAGCAAGGGCGATGTCAGGATTCACAGCATAGCAGCCGATTCGTGCGCCCCGTTCGCCGACCTCCTCCTGTGTGGAAAACAGCACTGTGACCCGGCAGGGAAGAGGTTCCTCCCGGAGCTTGTCAAGGGCGTACAGGATTGCGGCGGCACCGCAGCGGTCGTCCAGCGCCGGGCTGGAAAACCGCTCCCCCAGAAGGGGCGTGCAGACGCCGGCAAAGGTGACGCTGTCACCGGGGGCAAGAAGGCTGCGCAGGGCGGCGGCGTCATAGCCGGTATCAATGCGGATTTCCTCGAATTTCAGGACTTTTTCCTCACCGCTGGTCAGATGGGGCGGCATGGCGCATACTACGCCGTTCAGGAGTTCCTTCCCATGCAGATGCACCCGCTGGGCAGGCAGCAGTCTGCGGTCAATGCCGCCGATGTTTCCCACTGTCACAAAGCCGTCCTCGGTAATGCCGGTTACGATCATGCCGATCTGGTCAATGTGGGCATCCAGCAGAACATGGGGGGCTGCCGGGTCAGTACTGCCGCAGGTGCCGATGATGTTCCCATGGGAACAATGCACATCCGGGCAATACTGCTTCAGCGCTTCTGCAGCTCTCCGGGCAGCGTCCGACTCGTCCCCGGAGATGCCGGGCGCACTGCACAGGGAGGTCAGCAGCTCGGTCAGAATTTTCGTTTCCATTACTTCAGCTCCTTTACCAGATCCTTGTAATGCCGGCCTCTGGCCTCAAAATTCGGGTACCAGTCGAAGCTTGCACATGCCGGGGACAGGGTGACAATATCGCCCTTCTGTGCCTCTCGGCGGGCAAGGGAAACTGCCTCCTCCATGGAGGAAGCACGGAGAATCCGCAGCTTTGCCGGATCGTAGTTCTTTGCTGCCGTCACGGCCGCCTCAATTTTATCCGCCGTTACCCCCATGAGAATCAGGAGCTTTACCCGGTCACAGATTGTCTCCGCCATTGGCTCAAAGGGAATTTTCTTGTCATATCCCCCTGCCAGAACAATGATTTTCTGGTTGAAGCTGCGCAGTCCTGCCAGCACTCTGGTGGGACTTGTGGCAATGCTGTCGTTGTACCATTTTACACCGTCCACCTCGCGGACGAATTCGATTCTGTGCTCCACGCCGCCGAATTCCCTGGCGACCCTGGCAATATGGGCAACCTCCACCTCGCCCCAGAGGGCGGCAATGACGCCAAGGAAGTTTTCCACGTTGTGCATGCCGGGAATGCGGATGTCATCCTTGTGGACAACCGGCGTTACCACACCCCTCTCCCTGTAGCAGAGCATGCCGTCCTCCCGGAGGAAAGCGCCCCGTTCCGGGATTTCCCGGCGGGTAAACCAATTGAGCTTTCCCCGCACCAGGGGTGCCAGGGCACGGGTTCCCTCGTTGTCCAGGTTCAGCACCGTTCTGGAAAAGGCATTCTGGTGGGCGATGAGGTTCTTCTTGCAGTCAATATACTCCTCCATGGTGCCGTGTACGTCCAGATGATTGGGAGTGATGTTGGTAATCAGCGCCGTGTCCGGTGAGCGGCGCATGGAAATCAGCTGGAAGCTGGACAGCTCCACCACTGCCGCGTCCTCTTCCTGAATGGATTCTATGACGGGCAGGAGCGCCTTTCCGATATTGCCGCCCTTGTGAACGGTTTTTCCCGAAGCTGCAAGAATTTCCGCAATCAGCGTTGTGGAGGTGGACTTGCCGTCGGAGCCGGTTACAGCGTAGATTTTGCAGGGGCACAGGTCGAAGAAAACCTCCATCTCAGAGGTAATGACAACGCCTGCCTCCCGTGCTCTGGTCAGGGCAGGATTGTTGAAATACATGCCGGGGGTGCGGAACACCACGTCGAAATCCGTCAATGCGTCAAGGTAATCCTCCCCCAGCCGGAATGCCACACCCCTGGCAGAAAGGGCGTCGTAGGTCTCCTGAAATTTGTCGGCGCTGCGCTTATCGCAGACAGTCACGCCGATGCCCTTGTCACGGAACAGGGAAATCAGTGCAGTGTGGCTGACGCCCGTACCGATGAAGGCCACCTTTTTCTCCTGCATTTCTTTGAAAAATGCTTCAATACGATTCATAAACAACCTCCCGGGTCTTGATTTTTAAATATCTCATCTTATTATAGCAGATTACTGTGGAAAAATCAATCGTTTAGGAGATTTTTTCCGCAGCAAAGGATGCAAAGCTCCGGCGGCAGCAAGTTTTTTGTAGATAATATCGTTTTTTGTCGAAATCATGTTCCTTCTGATTTTTGATTTATTGAATATGTACAAATGCCGCTGTTTAATTTTGGCACTTTGGATGCATGAAAAAGCTTTACATTTTTGTTACTTTGCAGTATAATATAGATAGGTAAAAAGCATTTCCTTAAATTTAAACAGAAAGTAGGTATGTCAAATGAAAAAGAAACGGTTTTGTGCGCTGGCTTTGGCGGCTTGTCTTTGCAGTGCCATGGTGCCAATGGGAGCTTCTGCAGTAGCTTATAATGTGCTGTATGATGTTGACCGGGATGGAACTGTATCCATTACGGATACCATTGCCTTGAGCCAGTATCTGATGGGGTGTTATTCTGTGGCAGATCCTTCTGTGATGGACGTTAACCAGAATCTTGTGGTGGATTATGTGGATATTAATTTGCTGCAAGCATACCTTGTATCAAAAGCAACCTCTTGGGAATATTATGATGTGCTGGGATAAGGAGGAAACGACATGAAACAATATGTAAAAAGAGCACTTTCTGTAGTGACGATGGCAGTAATGCTGATTTCTTCTTCGGCTATTTTGAAGGCGGATGCAGAGACAATAAGCACCACTTACGTTAAATATGTAAGGAGTTCCAATACAACTTCACAATATTCCTTGACAATAAGTGAAAATACTACTATTGTTCAATCACGTGTAGTAATTGATGAAGATACTCGTCAGAGAGACGGGCATGATGGCATTGTAAAACTTGTTGATGGGAACTCAAGTTGGATGGGTACTGGCTTCATTGTTGGAGACCATGTAATCGCTACAGCCGCCCATTGTGTATATATAGAGGATAGGTACGAGAATACTCATCATTTTGCAGAAAATCTCCAAGTCCAAATGTATAATGAAAATGGAACTTTATCCGGAGTTTCTTATACAGTATCTGAAATTCATGTGCCCAAAGTCCACATAGACCAAGCAACTTATGTTGTTGATAACGACTATGCATTATTATATGTAGAAGAGGATCTTAGCAATTATACTCAATTTGCTCTTGGGGTACCATATAATATTAATACAGATGCATTCGAAGATATTCCTTTATATGTAACTGGTGTTCAAAGCAATGTACTTTATACAGGTGCTGGTAATGCTTCTTCTGCAACAAGTAGAGTCATTACATATGACTGTGATACTGCTGGAGGTCAAAGTGGTTCCCCAGTATATACTGCGGTTAGGTATACTGTTGGAACAAATGAATATATTGTATATACAGCGATTGCAATACATTGTGCTGGATATAATACAGGATCGTTAGTCGATTCAAATGTATTGGCATTTTACCGTGGTAACACAAATATTGGTTCATAAAGGAGGTTCCCCTATGAAAAAACAATTTTTTGCCGCTGTGACGGCACTTGGCTGCATGGCAGCAGCTTTTTCCTCTGTCACCGCTTCTGCAGAGCAATTCTATTTTCCGTATGAGCAGCCTCTGTACCGCGGATTTATTGTAGAAACGGATGGTACAGAGCTGACAGAAGATATGCTTCCATTTGCAGAGGATTACTATTTTATGTCCTTGTCCACCTGGGGTGAATTTACGGATGCGTATTCCTGGGGTTACAATGAGATTGAGTATACGCCCGGAGGTTTGACATATATTGTCAACATGAGACAACTGGATGCGGACTCTCTCAGTTCCTACGCCCGCCAGCTGATGCTGGAACTGGATTGCGTAGAAAATGCCTACCTTTTCGGATACACACAATATGGCGTGGGGGCTGTGCAATGGGATATGGACGGACAGTTTCAGGCAACTATGAAGAATCCTGATGTGATGCTGGAGGATCTGGATATCCCGGAGCTGGAAGGCTGTTTCTTTAATAGATATGAGCAGGAGGACGGTACCGTCACCTATACTTTCGGTCAGAACGGAACCGATTCACAGCTCTATCTCACAGCAGAGGCATATATTACAGAAACTTATGGAACGGTTGAAGGGATGTATATGTCGAGCAGTCAGTATATCTATGAATATCTTGATGCCATTGCATCCACGCTGGAAACGAACTACAGTGAATATTTTGAATCCGTAGAAGTCTATTTCACGTTCCTCGAAGGTGTTACTGCAGTGCCATCAGAAATCACTTCTGCTGTCTCCGTCTGGAACAGCGCCGGTGACCAGAACGCCGACGGCACGGTGGATGCCGCTGACGCAGCGGATGTGCTGGCAGTTGCGGCACAGGTGGGTGCAGGCGCCGCTGCTCCGGAGGATGTGGTCACCTCCGTCTGCGATGTCAATGCGGACGGCGCTGCTGACGCTGCCGATGCCGCTGCAATTTTACAGTATGCAGCCGCTCTTGGCTCCGGCAGGGAGGTAAGCTGGATGGACATTCTGAGATAACAGAATTTGTGAGTTACAACATAAAGGAGGTTTCCCTATGAAAAAACAATTTTTTGCCGTTGTGACGGCACTTGGCTGTATGGCATCCATGGCTGCACTGCAGGTCAGTGCATACAATATCAATGATGTTATTGAAACAAATGATGGCAATGCCGCAATTGTGCTGATCAGCGGCATCAAGAATGCAGTGCTGGTCGAAACAGATGGTACTGCATTAACAGAAGGAATGTGCAATACCATTGATGGATTTTTGTCGCTCAGTACTTGGGAGGATTGGTATGCTTCCGAAGGGAATTCTGTCTGGCAGTCCTTCAACACCACTCTCCAACCCGGAGATAATGCATATGTTATCTCTTTCGAGGGTGAGGATTACGAAGCAGATGGGGAGGTCTTGATCCGTGCCGGCCGTTCTCTTTCACTGGAATATGACTGGATTACCGACGTCAGCCTGATTGATGATTATTTGACCTCTCAGATTGATGCAATTGACAGCATTATTCTCTATACTGAAGCTGAAATTTCTGAGGAAGCCATTCCAGAACTTGCTGACTTTTCACTTATCAGACGCCAATCGTCCGGAGAAACCTATTATGGATATCAATGTTATTTTCCGGCAGATCTAACCAGACTGGAAGCGATCGGAGCGGATGCCGCTGATGGATCGCCGTATGAAGAATATCTCTATATAGAGCAGTTCTGCAATCAGCTTTATACCAGTTATTGTGACGCATATGCGCTGACTTCTGTAGAAATTATATGTTCCTATCCGGAAACGCCGGATACCAGTCTGCTTTCCTCTGTCTCCGTCTGGAACAGCGCCGGTGACCAGAACGCCGACGGCACGGTGGATGCCGCTGACGCAGCGGATGTGCTGGCAGTTGCCGCACAGGTGGGGGCGGGCACTGCTGCTTCGGAGGATGTGGTTACCTCCGTCTGCGATGTCAATGCAGACGGTGCTGTTGACGCTGCCGATGCCGCTGCAATTTTACAGTATGCAGCCGTACTTGGCGCCGGCAGGGAGGTAAGCTGGATGGACATTCTGGGATAACATTGAACTTGTTCTTTTCAGATTCCCAAACCTTCAGTTTTTCTGCAATAACCCATACGCCAATTATCAATAATAAAAGGAGGCAATTTTATGAAAAAAAGATTTACTGCATTTTTAACAGCATTTCTTTGCATGAGTGCCGCAATTACAGCATTGCCAGCCGGTGCGCAGGACGCAGAAGCACTTGATGAAGTGTATACCATTGCCACGGATACATTTGTGTATACTAACTACAGCTACTTTGGCAACAGGGATGGTTTCTTCCTTGAAACGGAGCTGGTCGATCCCGATCTGATGGTTATAGGTATGAAATATTATGAAAAGAATTCTGAAACATGGTGCAACTATTGGGTTACCCCCATCAATGATGCGAATGCGGAGTATGGGTTTGGTATCATACAGCATGCAGTTGCAATTGAACAGTTTGGCGACCAGCAACTCCGGGTTGGAGATTTGATACAGTTTAATGGTCAGCATGGCTGCGCAGATATTTATCCAACATACTATGTTCCCCTTGATGATGGGTCGTTCACGCTCCTTGGCAACGGCGTTGACATATTCGGCGAAGAATTCGAGAGAGTGATTCGTTTGCAGCTGGTAATCGAGCAGACGGAGTATGAAAATAATAAATACGCAATTTATGACATTGACCTGATGCAAGGCGACGTAAATGTGGACGATGAGATGAACATCCTTGACTGTATATGCATCAGCCAGGCTTTGATGGGTTATGGGGCACTGTGCGACTATGGAAGGGTTGCTGGAGATGTTAATGAAGACAATACGCTTGATTCTGGTGACACGCTCATGATACTGAGAGAATTGCTTAAGCTTACTGAAAATTTTGAATAGCCACTAATGAAACATCCGCTTGTCAGGTGACAAGCGGATGTTCTTTTGGTTGCTCATCGGTTACTTCCGGTCGGCAAGTGCCACATAGTTCTTTGGCTCTTCAATTGCCCGGTAGGCAGGACGGATGATCTTGTTGGAGTTGATCAGCTCCTCAATTCTGTGTGCAGACCATCCGGAAATTCTCGCAATGGCGAAAATGGGTGTGTATAACTCCGTGGGAAGCCCCAGCATTCTGTACACAAAGCCGCTGTAGAAATCCACGTTTGCGCAGACGCCCTTGTAAATCCGGCGTTCCTCGGAGATCACCTCGGCAGCCAGGCGCTCCACTCTTGCGTAGAGGGCATATTCCTTTTCCCTGCCCTTTTCCTCAGAGAGCTTTTCCACAAAGCCCTTGAATACCTTTGCTCTGGGATCGGACACGGAGTACACCGCATGACCCATGCCGTAAATCAACCCGGCATGGTCAAAGGCCTCCTTATGCAGAAGGGCACGCAGATAGGCACGCAGCTTGTCCTCATCCTCCCAGTCCTTTACGTGCGCCATAAGGTCGTCGAACATCTGCACTACCTTGATATTTGCGCCGCCGTGCTTGGGGCCTTTCAGGGAACCGAGGGCTGCAGCAATGGT
The DNA here is from genome assembly GCA_964644275.1 of uncultured Ruminococcus sp. GTDB lineage: Bacteria > Bacillota > Clostridia > Oscillospirales > Ruminococcaceae > UBA3855. The sequence goes on from CAZXVI010000001.1 coordinate 34,035, forward strand.
GGAGTAGGTATCCGTTCCGGAGGAGGATACAACATGGACGGTGAAGGTGGAATTGTTGCCGCCGCCATGCTCTGCATGGATCACCAGCGCAAGATCCAGAAGCTTTGCCTCCAGCTCAGTAAACTTCCCATCGGGGCGCAGCATGTAGAGAATGTTCTCTGCAAGGGACAGTTCCGGGTTTGGCTGGCGGATAATAAGGCTTTCGCCGCCCTTGAAATTGTACGCCTGATAGCCGTAAACAGAGATCATTGGGAACAGGCTGATGAGGGAAAGACACTGGCGCAGAACGTTGGGAATGGAGATATCATTGGCACGTTTATCATAGGAATACAGCGTCAGTACGCATTTTGCCAGGGTATTCATCATATTATCGCTGGGGGCCTTCATGATCACATCACGGGTGAATACTGCCGGCAGGAACCGCAGTTCTGCCAGAAGCTTGCGGAATTCTTCCAGCTGGGATTTGTTGGGGAGATGGCCGAAGAGCAACAGATAGGTGGTTTCCTCAAAGCCGTGGCGGTTATCCTTGATAAAACCTGCCACCAGATCCTCCACATCCACGCCCCGGTAGTACAGCTTGCCTTCACAGGGAACACTGACGCCGTCCACCATTTTGGAAGCACAGACATTGCCGATGTGGGTCAGACCGGCAAGAACGCCCTTACCATTCAGGTCACGAAGGCCTCGTTTGACATCGTATCTGGTGTAGAGTTCTGGGTCAATGGGGAATTCCTCACAGCACAGGTCTGCAAGACGGTCAATTACCGGAGAAGCGGCTTCAGAGTAATCATATCGTGGCATAGTGATCAAATCCTTTCTGAATGGCAGGCGCGGACGCCCGGACGTATGTCATTCTTATAGTAACCTCTAAAAAACCTCTGTTTTTAAAATCGAAAAAGAATAAAAGATGGATTTTGCGGGACTTTGCCTGACCGGCGCCCGTCCCCTCTGCCCCTCTGGGGCATCAATGCCAACAACTTAAGATGGACACACCATAAGTGGCAGGCTGAAAGGGCGCAGCCCTTCCCGGGGTTGAGGGTGACTCCCCACATCCTCTCTGAAAACCTGTTTTTAGAGGTTCTCTTATACGAATCCCGGGACTGTAATGGACTGTACAGTCCGGTGGGCGGCTGCCTGCGGCATCCGCCGATTTAGCTGCATTCCGGCAGAGGTTTGCCTGCCGGAATGAAAGAGAACAATGCTGATTATTTGGCTTTATCTTATAATTATATCATGGATTTAACCTAAAGTCAACAAAAACGCAAAAAATGTTTTTTGATATTTATGCATTTTTCCTCTTTACAAACCCAGAAAAGTATGGTATAATGATAAAAGCTGGCGAGGTGTGGCTCAGTTTGGTAGAGCACTACGTTCGGGACGTAGGGGCCGCAGGTTCGAATCCTGTCACCTCGACCATCTAAAAATCCCGTATTCCGCAGAAAAACGGAATACGGGATTTTTTTGTCTCTCGCTTCTTACTTCAGTTTCAGCCCATCACTGAACGCCTTGCCAACCTTCTCACCCAGTGTCAGATAATCGTGATTCACCGGATCATAGGTGATCGGGTGAAACTTGGACAGATCCACCCTGCCGTCCGTCAGAATGCGCTCATCGGCACAGACATTGACAATCTCACCCACCAGACGGCAGAATTCTTCGTCGTAGCTGATGAGCCTGCATTCCAATGCAAGGGGCAGCTCCTCGAACAGCGGTGCGTCCAAATTTTCGCTTCTGACCGCTGTCCAGCCCGCCTTTGCAATCTTGTCAGGTTCTTTGTTGCCGGACACAACGCCTACATAGTCGGCAGCCACCACATGTTCCGCATCCGCAATGCTCACAGTGAATGCTTTGCGTGCAAGGATGTTCGCCGTGGTTTTGTGATCCTTGCTGACGCAGATGGAAATCTGCGTTTCCTCGCTGATGCCGCCCCATGCGGCGTTCATGGCATCCGGTGTGCCGGCTTCATCGTAGGAGCCGATGATCAGCACGGGCATGGGATACAGAATTGCCTTTGCTCCGAAGTTTTTTCTCATAATAGTTCCTCCTGTTGTATCATTTTAAGCGAACGCAGATAAGCATCCGCCTCATCCCTTGACTTAAAAATCACAATCTCCCTGCCGTCCCTGTATTGCTCCAGCCACACATAAATCTGCGGCAGCTTGGTCTAAGGTGCTTTTGCCTCCACCGGGACTGCCGATGATGAGAATTTTATTCAATATTATTTGCCCCCTGTCCTTTCAGATAAGCGTGTCATAAAATCAATTGGCAGTCGCTTGCCACACTCGTTGAGAAGTGTAATCGCTTGATAGCACAAACGCAGTGATTCCTGTTCAACTGCAAAATCGGTTTTGAATGTCAATTCAGGCACTTGTATGCGCAACGCAGCTGATTTTCCTGTTCTGAACACACCTGCACCGTACGATTTCAAGTCTCCCAAAATCATAGCTAATTGTTCTTGCAACAAGTCTATAGCTGCTCCTGCACCTGCAAACTCAAGGTCAACAAACCCTTTTTCGGTTTTATGAATCAGATGCACGCCATTGGGTGGTACCGCATAATAAGCCCACTTCATACCGGCACCTTTTTGTCCTGCACTGTTAGTGAGACAAAGCTGAGGATAATGTGCTTTTTGATATGTCGTATACCGTTCCCAGAAAGCAGTTGCCGCTTCGTTTTCAATCACCTGATATCCGGTTTTTTGTTTGTGAATTGCACTTTTGATCTGTTGTATTTTAAAAGAGGCGCGGTGATCTCCCAAATTTTCAAAGTAAGAAAGGCATTCTTCATAGGTTACCTGATACGGATATTTTTTTGCTTCGCTGTTTTCTGACAGATACTTTTTGGGAGAAATAATAAACACATAGAATGTAGTATAATCGCCATTCTGAATGCCACGCTTTCCTCTGCGCACATATCTGTCGTACTGATTCGGCATAGCTATGGCATCAATTTTATCTTCAACAAGGAGTGCTATACGCTGTCCCCTATGCTCAATGATGACTGTCATATCGGATTCGCCGAATTCCACATCGATTTTTGACTGTTCAAGTTCAATGAGTTCTGCGTCTTGTATTCCGATTTTGGACAGGAACATCTGCAGGAAAGGTCTGGAACAAGCGAATTCTTCCAGAAATAGCAGATCCATATCCCGTTCCGATACATCGCTGAATTTACAAAGCAAATGCAATCACCACCCCTGACAGAACAACTCAATCTCCTCCCCCAAGGGTCCTCTGCAAAATGCAATGACCGCAGGGTATGCCGGATCTCCGCCAATCTGCACATTCTTCGGGGCGATGAACACTTCATAGCCGGCTTGGGCAACCGCATTTGCACAGGCCTGCACATCGTCCACAGCGAATGCAAAGTGCCGGATCACACCCTTGCCGGGGGAGTCCGTGCCGTCACGGAAGATCTCCACAAGCCCCGAGCCCGTGCCCAGCAGAATGCAGGCTTCGCATTCCTTTACGACGGACAGCTGCAGGATTTCTGTATAGAAATGGCGGACCTGCCGGTATTCTTCTTCGTTCTGACATTTCATGGAAATGTGGTGGATGCCTTTGATCATTGTGTTTTCTCCTTTGCCAAAATCTATTGCTTTCGCAATTATGATTGCATATTTTACAAATTTTCGCAATATGGAACGGGGATTGCAACAGTTCCCCTGCCGGCTTTTGTGTTTTCTTCTACTATCGGCAAATTGATTTGTCGTTTGCGATTCGCCGATACGCACGCAGCGAACGAAAGTGAGCGAATATGCGAGGCATTTCAAATCAATGTTATAGGGAACGTCAAATTATGTTCGGCGTTCCCTATAATTATAGCATGTTTCACCTGAAAAATCAATCTTATCTTTCCGGGTCAGCCAATCATCCAGGCTCCTGCTTCAGCCGCCCGTTCCCTGCCGCAGGTCAGCTTTTTTGATTTTGTTGATAGAATCAGTATAAAAGCTTCCCCCCTTTTTTGACAAGCGAAAGCCACTGCGCTGGTCGGCGCAGTGGCTTGGTGTCCTGTTCCAGGAAATGCATTAAGGGAACCTCTAACAACTTGTTTTTAGAGGCGGTGGTGTGGGGTGACTCCCCACGGGGTGGGGAGATGCCCCAAAGGGGCAGAAGGCACGGGCGCCGGTCAGGCGAAACCCCGCAAAATCCACCTTTTATTCTTTTCCGGTTTTGAAAACAGAGGTTTTTTAGAGGTTATCTTAATTATTATAGGTAACCCACTGATAGCGTGCGGTAAGGGGCGTGTTTCCGTCAAAGGGCGCCAGCCACCCATCCACGCCGATTCCTGGCCATACATTCATCATGATCTTTCCGGGGGTGGAGGGAATATCGCTGTAAGCACTGTATACCGCCTGACCGTCCACATACCATGTAATATGATCGGGCTGCCAGTCAAAGCCATAGGTATGGAAGCCCTCGGAAGCGTCAAAGCCGAGATCATACATGTATTCGTGGTTGCCCACACCGTTTGTGTAGTAGTTGAACTGTACCTTTGTGGTATCCTTGCCAAGGATTTCGATATCAATCTCGTCCCAGGGGTTGTTGTCAGAAGGCCCGGTGTAGGTAAAGAAGGAGGAAACCACGCCATTATTCTTGATTGCCTGCATGGAGGTTTCATAATAGCCGTAGCTGTAGAAATCCGTGCTTCTGTACTCTGCGCCGGAATAACTGTACTGCCCCGACCAGTCCTCGTCAATGGTCAGACTCAGGACGCCGTCATTGAGGGAGGTATTCTGTTTGTACCAGCCGCAGTCAAAGCAGCTGCCGTTTGTCCAGCCGTCGGAAGCAAAGAACAGGTGGGATTCGCCCTGGCGGAAATCCGCAATCATTGATGCGCTTTCATTCATGGGAGTTCCGTAATCCGGAATGCCGTCCGGCTCTGCCGGTTCCGTGTCAGGTTCCGTAGCAGGCTCCGTTGCCGGTTCCGTAGCAGGCTCGGAGGGTGTGGTTGTCACCGGCAGCTGGTCGTAGAGCTTTACAAGATACTTCATAATATTCAATACATCAGTGGAATCCGCTCTTCCGTTGAGATCCACGTCCGCATTGCGTCGTCCCTGTTCGGTGAGTGTGCTGCTGCCCATCAGTGCCTGACTCAGATGAATGACATCCAGAATGCTTACTTCTTTATCACAGTTTACATCGCCGTAACGGACGGTCGATTCATCTGTGCCGGTTGTGCTTTCCGTAGGAAGCTCCGTTGCCTCAGTGGGTGCCGGCTCCTCCGTTGTCGGTTCCACCGGGTCTGCAATTTCCGTACTGCCCGTCAGTGCCACCAGGTAGGTCAGGGGCGAGTTCCAGTAAATGGTGATTTCATTGGTGGAATAGCTTTCTGCATTGTCCACATAGCACTTTGCCGGTGCTACGCCGCTCAGATAGGCTTTTGCTGCGCTGTCCTCCAGATTGGAGTTCACACCGCCCACCAGCATGCCCTGCATTGCCTGGTTTGCCGCCATGGACGGACGATGATGGGGGTTCTCCGGTGAAACCGTGCCATAGCCGGTCATGAAGCACTCACCAAGGGGATTGGAGCCGAGAAGGTAATGGAGCTGTGCCTCTGCCGCTTCGGCATAGCGTGCCTCGCCGGTGATCAGATTTGCCAGACCCAGAATAATACCGGAATTGGCAATTGTCATATTGCTCCCCCAGTTGTATTCAGAAACAGCCACGCCATAGGGGGAAGCTTCGGATTGTGCCGCAAAAAGATCAGCCTGCGTCAGAACGGCATTTTTAGCGTTCTGATAGACAGCACTGCTCTGGTCGGCATCCTTCATTGTCAGCAGTGCAATATTGCCGTAGTCCCCTACAGTTGCCCAGTCAAGACCGGTCTGGACAGAAGTAAGAGCGTTCAGATATACGGCCTTTCCGGTGGTGCGGTAGAGCTGCGCAGCTGCCCAGTAACGCTCATCGGCATCCGTTTTGTCGCCGTATTCACCGGTTACAATGTCGGCGGGATTCTGGAAAATGAAATTGGGATTCTGCTCCAGATAACTCCATGCCCGCTCAGCAGCCTCCAGGCATTTAGCCGCATAAGCCGCATCATAGGACTGATAAACCTCAGCTGCCAGTGCCATTGCTGCCGCAAAATCCGCAGTGGCTGTGGTGGAGACCGGCGTCACGATCAGGGGATCCGTTTCATACTGCGGTGCCACATACCCCGGGAAGCTCTCGCAGGTGACCTTGTGATACACACCGCCGCTGGCGCTTTGCATCTTGAACATCCAGTCCAGCTCGTATTTGACCTCATCCAGAATGTCCGCTTTGCCGTTGCCGCTTTCCGGAATACCGTAGTCATCGCCGTACAGCGACGGATTTATCTGGTATGCATAAAGCAGATCTGCCACTGCCTTGGCTGCGGGAACAACATACCGGCCGTAATCGCCTGCATCATGCCAGCCGCCGCTTACATCAATCTGTTCACCGGTACCGTAGACAGTTGCCGTCTGGGTGTGACATGCAGGATGGCTGAAGGCGCCGCCCTCTACGGCGCAGCCGCAGCGCTGGAGATACAGCATTTTAACAGAATCCTCCAGCATGCTGTCATAGACGGAATCAGAAATTTCAAAGGGATAGGAAGCGTCCAGACCGTCGCAGGTGATGTAGTAGGTGCCGGGTTGAGTCAGTGCAGAGAAGTCCGCTGTCCGATCCGTTTCATCGGCGGAGGGGTTGCTGACACTGCCGGAAAGCGCACCGCTGTACACGACCTGGCCGCTCTGTGCGTCCACAACAGAGAAGGAGGAGGCACTGGATGCATTGCGAATAACAGCAATTTTCCGGCTGTCCGTCCGATAGCCCACCTGATCGGTCAGAATCGGCGGTTCATAGGGTCTGGTGGAACTGTAGTCCACATTGGAATCATCCACCAGCTCAAGGGACACATTGTCCAGATAGATGGTGTGCTCGCCGAGATCGCCGCCGTCCTTTTCCTCAAGGCCGCAGTTGAAGACCAGCTTTGCCATAATGTCGGTTTCGGCAGTCATGGTAAATTCGTAGTCCACACTCAGGGGAGTCGGGCCGATGTCCAGCCCCTTCCATGTATAGGCCTGATAGGTGCCGCCGTTCTGCTGAATCATTCCCTCCACATACCGGTTAGTGGTGCAGGAGATATCGTACTTCAGGCGATAGACGCCATTCTGGTACAGCGGAAGGATGTCATAGTACATCTGCACGGAGTATGTCACCTTGCCGGTGCTGCTGATATGCAGGGCAAGCCTGCCGGAATCCGTGCTGAGGTCGGCAGTGCCGCCGCTTTCCTTGTACAGTCCCCACCCGGAGGAACCGCTGTCAAAGGTCGAGTTGCTGATGAGATTTGCAGCGGATGCAGGAAACTGTGTCATGGGCAGCGCATAAGCCATGAGAACACAGGCTGCAATTCCGGATACAATTCTCCGGAGCGTGTGTTTTTTCATAAGATCTTCCCCTCTCAAAAAAATGAACGTATTCATATCCGACCGTCAGTGCATTACGGTCTTTCCGACTTTATTATACAGGGAATATGCCAAAAAATATATAAATCCGTTGACAAAAATGGTAAAATTTTGACATAAGGTAACCTATGCCCCCTGTTTTCAAAAAGGGATTGTTTGCCAAAACTGCCCATCCCCCTCGGCCCCGGGAAGGGCTGCGCCCTATCAACTTGCCCGCTGATGGTGCATCCCTCTTAAATTGATGACACTGGCCGCCCCGCAATTAGAGGTTCCCATAAAGCAAACAGGAGAAACACCGCTGTTTACAGTGCTTCTCCTATGTAAATTTCCGGAATGCAGTAGTTCTTCCGGTATTCCTTCGGGGTCATGCCCATATACTTCCGGAACTGCTTGATAAAATAGCTCTGAGAGCTGAAGGCCAGCAGGCTGCTGATTTCTGCATCGCTGTATTCCGAATACCGCACCAGCTTGGCAGCACTGTCAATTTTTCTTCGGTTCACAAAATCACTGAATGTACTGCCCGTTTCCGCCTTGAACAGTCTTGACAGATAGGCCTCACTCAGATGCAGTGCATCCGCTGCGTCGCTTAGTAAAATTCTGCTGTGCAGATGCTCATTGATATATTCGATGGCCTTGACAATCTGCTTGGAGTAAACTTTGCCGCACCGCACACGCTGCATCCGCTTGGTATAGTCCCCAAGCATTTCCCTGTGGACGGTCCGGACTGCCTCTTCCGTCCGGCATTCGTCCGCCTGCATAATGTACAGATCACTGAGCTGGTATGCTGCCTCCGGCGTCATGCCGTATTTGATACAGAAGCGTGCTACAAGCGCTGCCGTCACCACCAGGTGGTATTTCAGATTGCGCAGTGCGTCCTTGCTGAGCACACCGCAGCCCTCGCAGAACAGGGGCGCGGAAAAAAAGCGCATCATTTCCAGGTCACCGGCTCCGATACTCTCATAAAAGGCAATTTCCCGGTCAAAGGGAGCTCTCTCAAATAGTTCCTCCCTCTGGGCAAACAACGCCTCCGCCAGTCTTTTTTCAGAATCCTCGCTCATATTGACACCACCCTTGCGTTCCTTCCTGCTGCTGCCCCCTCTTGGGGGAGGAGGACAGCAGGCGCCGTCCGCTCCGTCCCCGCCGTGAGGGATGCTTCCTGAAAAACGGCAATTCTCTTTTGTCCCGATTACCGGAACAGTCTGACAACCTGTTCTTTCGTGCAGTATCCTACAGCGGAATTGACCAGCTTGCCGTTCTTGAATACCAGAAGGGAAGGAATGCTTGCAATGCCGAACTGCACGGCAAGGGACGGCTGTTCGTCCACATTGACGGAACCCACCTTCAGCTCGGCTGCGTATTCCTGTGCCACCTCTTCGATGATGGGTGCCAGCATACGGCATGGGCCGCACCAGGATGCCCAGAAATCCACCAGCACGGGCTTTTCGGAATGGAGCACCTCGGCTTCAAAATTCTCCGCAGTAATTGTAATTTCATTCATTTTGGTTTCCTCCTATTTGGATTTATAATAGAGCATGCAGTGGCAGAAACCCTCAAACTCAGGATCTGCCATCTGTGCACGGAACTCCTCGCAGATACATTTGTTTTTCTCCGATCGTTCCAGACGGCAGGGACAATAGCCCCCGGTTTGTTTCAGCCCCTCTTTGACTGTTCTGACAATTTCCTTGTCGGGGTTGAGCGTGACTTTCATAGGAATGCACCTCCACTTCATTCACTTTTATCATAACCCAAACAGAACCCCATACTCATAAGGTAACCTCTAAAAAATCCTGTTTTTAAAATCGGAAAAGAATAAAAGGCGGATTTTGTGGGGCTTCGCCTGACCGGCGCCCGTCCCTTCTGCCCCTTTGGGGCATCTCCCCACCAATGCCAACAACTTAAGATAAGTGAGCAGGTTGAAAGGGCGCAGCCCTTCTCGGGGTCGGGGGGCGGGCAGTTTTGGAAAACAATCCCTTTAAAAACAAGTTGTCAGAGGTTCCCATAAGAACTTCGCACGCAAAAAATTCTGTTTTCATTGTACCACACTTCTTGACAAAAATCAATCCATGTGCTATCATAAACTTAGAGAAAATGTCCGATGAATGCCTTTCATTCGGCAGACAGCAGTCCGCCGGGAGGATGTGCAGCAGAATATGATTCAGGCAAGGATGGCGAAGTACCATGACCTATTCCGAAAAAGCAAAAGCGCTCTTTGAGCAGGGCTATAATTGCGCACAGGCAGTTGTTCTGGCCTTTGGCGACCGCACTGGCATTGCACCGGAAACAGCGGCAATGCTTGCCTCCTCCTTCGGGGGCGGCATTGGCAGACTGCGTGAAGTCTGCGGGGCTGTCAGCGGCATGTGCATGGTCATTGGCCTGCTGTACGGCTGCAGTGATCCCAAGGACGGCACGGCAAAGAAGGAACACTATGAACGCATTCAGCTGCTGGCGCAGAAATTCCGGGATGAGAACGGCTCCATCATCTGCCGGGAGCTGTTAGGGTTGGGAAAAGGTCCCGACAGTCCCGTGCCGGAGGCACGGACAGCAGCCTACTACCGGAAACGCCCCTGCGGCGAAATGGTAGCCTGTGCTGCCGCAATTACTGAGGAATACATCCGCATGATGGATGAAAACCCCAACGGATGAGTATCCCATACAAATTTTTTTTAAGGAGGAACACATTATGGAAAAATGGAAATGCAAGGTTTGCGGTTATGTACATGAAGGACCTATGACAGAGGATTTTGTCTGCCCCAGATGCAAGCAGCCGGCTTCGGCATTTGAAAAAATTGAGGAAGCACCTGCGAAGAATCCCTATGCCGGCACCAAGACCGAGAAAAACCTGTGGGAAGCATTTGCAGGCGAATCCCAGGCAAGGAACAAGTACACCTATTTCGCATCCGTTGCAAAGAAGCAGGGCTTTGAACAAATTGCAGCATTGTTCCTGCTGACGGCAGAGAATGAAAAGGAGCATGCAAAGCTCTGGTTCAAGGCACTGGGCGAGCTGGGTGATACACCGGAGAATCTGCTCCATGCTGCGGAGGGCGAGAATGCAGAATGGACGGATATGTATGACCGTATGGCGAGAGAAGCGGACGAGGAAGGCTTCCACGAGCTGGCAGAACAGTTCCGGGGCGTTGCTGCCATTGAGAAGAGCCATGAGGAACGCTACCGTGCCCTGCTGCACAATGTAGAGATGAAGGAAGTCTTTGCGAAGAGTGAGGTACAGGTATGGGAATGCCGTAACTGCGGTCACATTGTAGTGGGCACCAGCGCACCGGAGGTATGTCCGGTCTGCAAGCATCCCCAGAGCTATTTTGAAGTGAGAAAAGAAAACTATTGATCGGATCATGACAATGACAGTAAAAATCCCCCTGCATCGCAGGGGGATTTCTGTTTTCACCGCGGATATGTATCAGGAACACATTCCCAGTTCAATTGCTTTGAAATTGCCGGCGATAAGCTGCGCCTTTGACGCAGGCACCACCTTTTCAATTGCCTTTTTCATCGTCTCAAGTGAGAAAAGCCCCGTTTCTTTGATGAGCTTTCCGAGAAGAACCATGTTCGATCCTCCTTTAAGCTTGTGCTCGTCAGCAAGCTGGGAGGACGGAATGCTGTAGCATGCGATATCCGTTCTTGCACACTGGCCGCTGACAAGGGTGCTGTCAATAAACGCCTTTCCGCCGGGCTTTACAGCATCAATAAACTTGTCATACGAGGGCTGATTCATCGCAATCAGAATATCGGGTGCAACTACCAGCGGTGAGCCGATGGGCTGGTCGGAAATACATACGGAGCAGTTGCAGGTGCCGCCCCTCATCTCCGGACCGTAGGACGGAAGCCAGGAAAGCTCCCTGGCGTCCATAAGACCGCAGTAGGCAAGAATTTTTCCGGCAAAGAGAACACCCTGTCCCCCGAAGCCGGCAAGAAGTATTTCCGTCGTCATGCCTTTCTCCCCTCCTTGTCAGCTGTGACATCCTTATAAACCCCCAGCGGATAGTAAGGAATCATTTCGTCCTGAAGGCGTTTGATCGCCTCCACAGGCGTCATTCCCCAGTTTGTGGGACAAGTGGAAAGTACCTCCACAATGGAGAAGCCCCTGCATGCCTTCTGATTCTCGAATGCCTTGCGTATGGCCTTTTTCGCTTCCCGGATATGGGGAACGGTGTCAACGGAAACACGCTGCGCAAGGGCAGTGCCCGTAAGCGTGGCAAGCATCTCGCAGATCCGTACCGGATAGCCTGCAAGCTTCGGATCCCGTCCGAACGGGGTGGTCTGTGTCACCTGGCCGGGGATCGTGGTAGGCGCCATCTGTCCTCCTGTCATGCCGTAAATTGTGTTATTGATGAAGATGACAACGATGTTTTCGCCTCTGGTGGCACTGTGGACGGTTTCACAGGTACCGATTGCGGCAAGGTCCCCGTCCCCCTGGTATGTAAACACAAATTTGTCCGGGTTTGTCCTCTTGACCCCCGTTGCAACAGCCGGTGCTCTTCCGTGGGACGCTTCAATCATATCACAGCCGAAATAATCATAAGCCATTACCGAACAGCCTACGGGACAGATACCGATGGTATCCCCTTCAATTCCCATTTCGTCGATCACCTCGCAGATGATTCTGTGAACGATACCGTGGGTACAGCCGGGACAATAGTGGGTCGGAACGTCAAGCAGGGATTTCGGTTTTTCAAACACAACAGCCATTACTGCGCACCTCCCAATTCCTTGATTTCTCTGAGCACCTCAGCAGGGGTAGGAATCACTCCGCCTGTTCTTCCGAAGAAATGAACGGGCTTGGAACAGTTGATTGCCAGCTTGACATCGTCAATCATCTGCCCCATGGACATTTCAACATCGAGCAGAACGGAAGCAGATCCGGCCGCCTTGTTGAGTTCCGTGACCGGGAACGGCCAGAGGGTCTTGGGCCGGAACATGCCCGCCCTGATTCCCAGTGCCCTTGCGGAATTTACGGCTGACTTCACCACTCTTGCAGTGGCTCCGTATGCACAGAGGAGGATATCGCAGTCCTCTGTAAGATAAAGCTCTGCATCCGTTTCCCTGGCCTTGACAGTTTCGTACCTCTTGAAGCGTTCCGCAACGATGGTCTCAAGACAGTCGGGCTGAAGATAGAGGGAATTGAGGATGTGATGTTCCCGCCTGAAGCCATGACCGTTGGCAGCCCACGAGCTTTTGTCGTAAGCGTTGGGGTGGATTTCAGGGAAAGTGACCGGCTCCATCATCTGACCCAGCAAACCGTCGGCAAGAATCATTGCCGGCATTCTGTACTGGTCGGCGGTATCGAAGGCCTTGATTGCCATGTCCACCATTTCCTGAACGGAGGACGGCGCAAAAACGAGAATATGGAAGTCCCCGTGCCCCGTGGCTTTTGTAGCCTGCCAGTAGTCCGCCTGGGACGGCTGAATGCCGCCGAGTCCCGGACCGCCGCGCTGAACATTGATGATAAGTGCAGGGACGTCCGTGGCTGCCAGATAGGAGATTCCCTCCGACTTGAGGGAAATGCCCGGCGAGGACGAGGAGGTCATAGCCCGCACGCCTGTGGAGGCTGCTCCGAGAACCATGTTGATTGCGGCAATTTCAGACTCTGCCTGGAGGAACACGCCCCCTGCCTTGTGCATGCGCTTGGCCATGTAAGCGGCAAGCTCGGTCTGCGGTGTAATCGGGTAGCCGAAGAAGCACTTACAGCCGGCGCGTATGGCGGCCTCGGCGAGTGCCTCGTTACCCTTCATAAGATTTCTTTCCAAAGCAAAAAGCTCCTTTCCAACGAAACGGATTATCGTTCAACAATAATTGCACAGTCCGGACACATCATGCCGCACATTGCGCAGCCGATGCAAGAGGACGCATCCGTACAAACAGCATAAAAATATCCTTTTTGGTTACGCTGTTCCTTTTGGAGGGAAACAATGTTCTTCGGGCATGCCGTAGCGCAGAGACCGCAGCCTTTGCAGCGTTCGGTAATCACTGTCATTTTAGCCATGGGTATAACAGCTCCTTTCTGCGGTAAAAGATTTCAGGCGATCTCTGAAAACCCCCTGCCGGGTTTCGCCTTGCTGGTGCCCATTCCTTTTGAACAAGGAAAAGGCACCGATCAGATTGGTATGAGGTTGGTATATATGAAAATCATTCCTCCCACAAAGGCTTGACATAAACCTTTACGGGGAAAAAACCTTCCGTATCACATAAGCCGGCGCATGTCTCCGGACAGGTCGTAAAACGGAGCGGCAGACCGGATCGTTCCGCGGCTTCGGCAGCAAATGCAGCAGAGTCCTTTATCATTGCAAGCGTGGTTTCTCTGCCGAGATTCGTATTGTTGACAATTGCAGTATGCTTCATCCGTGCTGCTGTCTCAATCTCATACATCAGCGCCAGCGCCTCATCCGCCGTGGCTGTGAGATAACGCCGCTGATTCATGACATAGAGCATTTCCAGGTCGTCCTGATAAGTGGACAAAGCCCCGGAGAACCGACCCAGCGCAAAAGCGCCTGCATCGTCTCCGCCCGAATCAATGATCAGGCATTGCGCAGAAGCGGCAAGCTGCTCCAGGTCAAACTGCAGTGAGGGAATATCCAGATTGCTGTTGGCAAAATCCGGTGCAATGAGCGTAATGCCCTTTTCGTCAAAAAGCTGCCTGAAATCGGCAGTTCTGAAATAGGGGTTCACGATATCCAGGTCCACTACCGCTGTGGAAATTCCTTCCTCCGCAGCTTTGACCGCAAGGTTTACTGCAAGATTCGTCTTGCCGCTGCCGTAGTGACCGGTAATAATTGTAATTCGTTTCATGGCTCCTCCTGATGGGATTTGCATACACTTCAATTATACCACATACTCAGAAAAATGCAAGCAGAAAATTCAAGAAATTCAGGAAACCCCTTCATTCTGATACTAATCCGCCAAAGTTCTGCCAAAGACCAATGTTCTGTGAGAACTGCATATTTTTCTGTTTGTGATACATAATAAGAGCAGGAAACTTCAGAAAACGGATTGTTATGTTGCCCAGGGAAATTTCCCCTTGACAAACTGCCCCATCCATGGTATACTGTAGAATGTTAGCAAAAGCTAACTGAAATGAGGTGAAACAATGAGTGTGGTAGTCGTGGGCGGCAATGACCGCATGGCAACCAGGTATAAGGATATCTGCAAGGCATACCGCTGCAAAGCGAAGGTGTTTACCCAGATGCCCGCAGACTTTGAGAATAAGCTGGGGACGCCCGATCTGATGGTGGTTTTTACCAATACCTGTTCCCATAAAATGGTAACCCGTGTCAATCAGAAATCCCAGAAGCATGACATCCCCGTTGCGAGAATCCATAATGCAAGCGTCAGTGCGCTCAAGAGCGTACTGGAGCAGTATTGCACAGCAGGAGCACAGAATTCCTGATTTAAATAGCATGAAGTTAGCAAAAACTAACTAAGGGAGGAAGTTCCATGACAGAAGCAGCCCGGTGCCGGTTTTATGAGAAGCTGGCGTTCCACACAGCCCCTACACTGCTGGGGGTCAAATGCGCAAATCTGATTACGCTGTCCAGGGCGGAGTTTGATATTGAGGAGCGAACGGAGGAATTCAACCGCCGTGCTGCGGTAAAAGGGCTGCACTGCCGTACTCTGTGCAGCTGCCGGGATCATGCACTGCTGCTGATATACAGCAGGAAGCTTCTGGCACACCGCCTGGCGGAGCCGAAGGCTGCAGGGATGCTGACGGAGTTTGGCTATCCGGTGGGAGAGGATCCGGAGGTCTGTCTTGCCATACTGTCCGACCGAATCCGGCAGAGCGGTGATTTCCCTCATGAGATCGGCATTTTCCTTGGCTATCCCCTGGAGGATGTAAGGGGCTTCATTGAAAACCGGGGAGAGAAGTACAAGTTCTGCGGCTGCTGGAAGGTATACGGCAGTGAGGAGCAGGCAAGGCGTTCGTTCGCCTGTTATGAAAAGTGCCGCAGCTATCTTTGCAGGCGGCTGCATGAAGGTGCTGACTTATACCAGGCATTGAAAATTGCATAACGGAGGTAGTTTGTATGAAAACAGCAGTCATTTATTGGAGCGGCACGGGCAATACGGAGGCTATGGCCCAGGCGGTTGCCGAGGGTGCCGGAGCGGAGCTGTTTGCGGTTGCCGAAGCTCCCGCAGATCTGAGCGCCTACGGTGGGATTGCATTCGGCTGCCCTGCCATGGGGAACGAAACGCTGGAGGAAGGCGAGTTCGAGCCGTACTATAGCGCACAGGAGAGCACGCTCAGCGGAAAACGTATTGCGCTGTTTGGGTCCTATGGCTGGGGGGACGGCGAATGGATGCGCCAGTGGGAAGAAAGAGCCAGGTCTTCCGGTGCAGTACTGGTCAATGAGGAAGGTCTGACAGTCAACGAAATACCGGGCGATGAGGCGCTGGAGCAATGCCGTGTACTGGGCAAAGCTCTTGCACAAGCGTAACAAGCTGGAATCCTGCGGTGAATTCATCGCATGATTTTTATTTTTTCCGGAAAGATGCTGGACAGGAGCATGCATTTGTGCTATAATTAGGAAAAGAATCGTAAGTCAGCTGGAATCCTATACCAAACGCATTCGCTCCGGCAGCCGGACGTTTTCCGGTGCTGCCGGTGAAAGGAATGTCGGGGGGACTGCTTCCAGCTGCTGTCATAACGAAAGGAGCATCTCTATGTTCTGCAATCAATGTGGTCACAAGCTCCCCGACGGAGCGAAATTCTGTACAGAATGCGGCGCACCTGCGCCGGTGCAGCAGCAGCCTGTTCCCGTGCAGACGCTGCCGGTCTATACTTATCCGCCCGTTCCCGAACAGCCGGCACCCCGGAAGCGCAGGGGGAAAATTGCGGCAGCTGTAATTACCTGTTTCTGTGTGCTGGGCATCGGAATTGGTGCGGGCTGCTGGCTGACAAGGGACAAGGGGGAGCCAACCAAGGAAACACCGGGTCATTCTGCGGAAAAGGAGGATGACGCAAAGAATGATTCTGCGGAGGCAAGCGAAGCCCGCGAAAACAGCGGAGAGGATGGAAAAGAAGACGGGGAAGGCAGTACCCTGGAAATTAACCGTGATACCCTGGATACCTTTGTGCCCATGGGGGAGGACGGCACCTGGACCATTTTTGTATATCTGTGCGGTTCCGATCTGGAGACGGACGGCGGACTGGCAAGCTGGGATATTGAGGAAATGCTGGAGGCTACCGGCAACGAGGATATCCGCTTCATTGTTCAGACGGGCGGTGCCAAGGACTGGGAGTGCGCCGAGATTGATGAGGATCTGCTCCAGCGTTTTGAAATCTGTGACGGGGAAATGACCCTGCTGGAGGAACAGAAGAACGACAATATGGGCGATGGCGCTGTGCTGACCTCATTCCTTCAATGGGGTGTGGAACATTATCCGGCTGCCAGAATGGGACTGGTGTTCTGGAATCACGGCGGCGGCAGTATCAATGGCGTATGCTTTGATGAATACACCCTGGACAGCCTGTCCCTGAAGGAGATTGATGCAGCTCTTTACAGCGTGCAGGAGCAGATGACCGATCAGTTCGAGTTCATCGGCTTTGACGCATGTCTGATGGGAACAGCGGAAACTGCCGCCATTCTGGCAAGTCATGCCCGTTATATGGTCGGTTCCGAAGAGGTGGTGCCCGGTTATGGCTGGGATTATGAAGCCATCGGTGAATATCTCTGTGCGCACCCGGAGGCGGACGGTGAAGAACTGGGCAAGGAGATCTGCGACAGCTATTTTGAGGCCTGTGAGGATATTTTCTCCGAGGATGATGCAACCCTCTCCGTCATTGACCTGCAGCAGATGGATCCGCTCATGGAAGCATTCCATGTCTATGCGGAGGATCTGTACGCGCTGACACAGGACGAGGTTTCCCTGGCTGCTGTGCTGCGTGACATTGAGGATGCAGAAAATTACGGCGGCAACAACCGCAGCGAGGGGTATACCAATATGGTGGATATGGGCGGTCTGGTAAGCGCCGGTATGGCGTATTCCGATAATGCCCAGGCGGTACTGGATGCTCTGGACAAAGCAGTGATTTATATGGTCAACGGGGATGCCCACAGCGATTCCAGCGGCCTGTCCATGTACTATCCGCTCCAGGTGCAGGGCTCCCAGGAACTGAGTATTTTCAAGGATATCTGTATCAGCCCCTACTATCTGGGGTTTGTGGATAAAATTGCTTACGGTCTGACCAGCGGCGGCGATCTGTCCGGCTATGACAATGAGGAGATGCTGGAGTATGGTGTGGACTGGGGCTACGGGGATTACCTCTATGATGCAGACAATGACTGCTATTATTATGAAGAGGACAATGACGACCAGTGGAATTATGTGGACGATTTTGAACCCACGGGCATGAGCCAGGCCATCACCTTTGATGTGGCACCCTTCCTGGATGAGGATGGCTACTATGGCTTCTATCTTTCGGAAGAGGGGCTGTACAATGCCGCCAGCGTGCAGGCAAATGTGTACCTGTTCTCCGAAGATCTCAATGATATTATTGAGCTGGGCATTACCTGCGACATCTATGCGGACTGGGAGAACGGCTATTTCAGCGATAATTTCGATGGCTACTGGTTCTCCCTGCCCGATGGACAGATTCTTTCCGTCTATATTGTAGAAGAGGGCCGCGGCTATGATATCTATACCTGCCCCATCTACCTCAATGATGAGCCGACCTACCTGCGCATCTGCCACTATTATAATCAGGGAATTGTCACGATTCTGGGCACCTGGGCCGGCGTGGACGAATACGGCGCTTCCGCCCGTGAGACAGAACCGCTCAAGGTGGGGGATGTGATTGTTCCCGTACATTATGCCTATGAGCTGGATGACTGGACGGAATGCGAGTATGTGGGAGAGGAATATGTCTTTGACGGAGATTTTGAGATTTCCTTTGATTTCCTGCCGGATGGCGAGTACCTCTATGGATTCTATATTGATGACTTTTATGGGGACTATTATGAGACCGATTATGTAAACTTCACCATCGACGGCTACGACATCTATTTTGATGACACTACCATGTATTGATGCAGCGGAGGCGCGGACAATGATTTATACGCTAACATGCAACCCGGCAGTGGATTATGTGGTACACACTGACCGTCTGCAGCTTGGGGCTGTGAACCGCAGCAGTGGGGAAGAGCTCTACTTCGGAGGAAAGGGCATTAATGTGTCCCTTATCCTCCGGGAGCTGGGAATCCCCTCCGTGGCTCTGGGCTTTGTGGCTGGCTTCACCGGAGCTGCCATTGAAGAAGGCGTCCGGGAAAAAGGCGTTGCCACGGATTTTGTTCATCTTACTGAAGGTTTTTCCCGGATCAACATCAAAATGAAATCCGCAGAGGAAACGGAGCTGAACGGGCAGGGTCCCCGGATCAATGATGCCGCTCTTGCAGCACTGTTCCGGAAGCTGGATGCCCTGCAGGATGGGGATACCCTGGTGCTGGCCGGCAGCATTCCCGGCACATTGCCCCAGGATTTTTACGAACGCATTCTGCAGCGCCTTTCCCATAAGCAGATCAGGATCATTGTGGATGCCTCCGGCGAACTGCTGCTGCGTGTGCTTCCTTACAAGCCCTTTCTGGTAAAACCGAACCATCATGAGCTGGGGACCCTCTTCGGGGTTTCCCTGCAGACCAAGGACGACATTGCCGGGTATGCACGGAAGCTGCAGGAAATGGGGGCACAGAATGTACTTGTCTCCATGGCGGAGCACGGCGCTCTGCTGCTGGATGCAGCCGGCATACGCCGTGACTGCGGCGTATGCCCCGGAACGATGAAAAATTCCGTGGGCGCAGGGGATTCCATGGTGGCAGGCTTTCTTGCCGGTATGCAGGAAGGAGATTATGCCCACGCCCTGCGGATGGGAACGGCGGCAGGCGGTGCAACGGCCTTTTCCCATGGCCTTGCCAGGAGGGAGGAGATCCTCCGGCTTCTCAGCTGGCTGGAATCCGGAGTCTGATACGAACCCTCTGCGTCCCATTTTTTGATAAACTGAAATCCCTGCCCTTCTGTGAAGGGCAGGGATTCCTGCATTCTTGTTGTTTATGCGTCCTCACGGTGGTGCATGCAGTACGCCAGGGTCATCAGGCTGTCCCCCAGATGTACATTTTCCACAATGATACCTGGATTGTTGATTTTCAGATCGAAGTGGCTGAAATTCCAGAAACCGCTGATACCAAGCCGAAGCAGCTGATTCGCCAGGGTCTGTGCTGCACCTTTCGGAATACATAGCACGGCAACCTGCGGATGGTTGGACTTGCAGAATTCCTCCAGTGTTTCCATAGGACGAATCGCAAGTCCTGCAGCGGCAGTGCCGTGCAGCTGGGGATTATTGTCAAAAATCCCTATGAGCCGGCAGCCGCGTTTTTGAAAGTCGATATGTGCTGCAATGGCCTTGCCAAGGTTGCCGGCACCGATCAGAATAACGCCGGTTTCCTCGTCCACGCCAAGGATCTTTCCGATTTTTTCACGCAAGGCACTGACATGGTAGCCGTAGCCCTGCTGCCCAAAGCCTCCAAAGCAGTTGAAGTCCTGCCGGATCTGGGAGGCGGACAGCCCCATGCGCATGGCCAGCTCTCTGGAAGAAATCCGCTCCACCCGTTCCTGTTCCAGCTCCCCCAGGAAACGGTAATACCGTGGGAGTCGGCGAATGACGGGAATGGAAATTGCCTGCTTAGCCATGGTAATCCGCTCCTTACTGCATTAATGCGGAAAGGCGAATGTTGATTTCCTCCAGGAATTCTCTGGAGTTGACCTTGCGCTTATTCTCCAGAGAGGACAGCAGATACAGGTCACCGGTCATCACACCTTCCTCGATGGTCTGGATGGTTGCCTTCTCCAGCTTGTCCGCATAGTCGCACAGAGCCGGGATATTGTCCAGCTCGCCGCGCTTGCGCAGGGCACCGCTCCATGCAAAAATCGTTGCCACGGAGTTGGTAGAGGTTTCTTCGCCCTTCAGGTGCTTGTAATAATGGCGCTGTACCGTGCCGTGTGCTGCCTCATATTCATAGATCCCGTCCGGAGAAACCAGAACGGAGGTCATCATTGCGAGAGAACCGTAAGCGGTGGAAACCATATCGGACATCACATCGCCGTCATAGTTCTTGCAAGCCCAGATATAGCCGCCGTTGGAGCGGATGACACGAGCCACTGCGTCATCAATAAGGGTGTAGAAATACTCAATGCCTGCAGCCGCAAACTTCTCCTTGTATTCGGCATCGAATACTTCCTGGAAAATATCCTTGAAACGGTGGTCATACTGCTTGGAGATGGTATCCTTGGTGGCAAACCATACATCCTGCTTCAGATCCAGACCGTAGTTGAAGCAGGCTCTTGCAAAGCCTGCAATGCTGTTGTCAATGTTGTGTAGACCCTGGATGATACCGTCCCCCTTGAATTCATGAATCAGCTGACGGGTCTCGTTGCCGTCCTTGTCAGTGAAAACCAGCTCAGCCTTGCCGCCGCCCTTGACCTGCATTTCGGTGTTCTTATAGACATCTCCGTAAGCGTGACGGGCAATGGTGATGGGCTTTGTCCAGGTAGGAATATAGGGGGTGATGCCCTTTACCAGAATGGGGGTGCGGAATACGGTACCGTCCAGAATGGCACGGATGGTGCCGTTGGGGGATTTCCACATCTGGGAAAGGTTATATTCGGGCATTCTTGCCGCATTGGGGGTAATGGTGGCACACTTGACCGCAACGCCGTACTTCTTGGTTGCCTCTGCACTGTCGAATGTTACCTGATCCTTGGTCTCTTCACGGTGTTCCAGACCCAGGTCATAGTATTCCGTGTTCAGCTCTACATAGGGAGTGATGAGGATGTCCTTGATCCACTGCCAGAGGATTCTGGTCATTTCGTCGCCGTCCATCTCCACAAGAGGAGTGGTCATTTTGATTTTCTCAGCCATTGATAGTTACCTCCGTTTATGAAATTTGCAGGTTTACCGTTCCTCCGGAACAGCAAACAGAACTTGTATTTGATCGGGAACAAAGCGGTTGACTGCATTTTCAAATAAGGAAAATACCTCCTCCCGCCTGTTTCCGAATGCACCGCAGCCAAATGCCCCCAGTATGATGGTATCGGATTGCCTGGAAACGGCAAGCTGTACAATGCCGGCAATCCGCCGTTCCATAACAGCATGCAGATAGCTCCTGGAAAACAAAACTTTTCCGAGGGTGCGGTTAACCGCAGGACAGGTGATGAAATTGCACAGTACGGGCTTGTCCAGCAAGCTGCCGTCATGTTGCCGGATCACCGGGACATTCTCCGTATAAATCATAGTATCCGTATAATCCGGCAGCACATGCAGACGGTTTCTGCGGTAGTATTGTTTCTGGGTGCGGATGGTATAGTATAGGAGCGATGCCCTGCAAAGGCTTTCCTCCTGCGCATTGCCGCCCAGAAGATAGCCGCCGCCCGGAAACATGGCGTTGGCAAAGTTTAGTGCAGTGATCCTTCCCCGCCCCTTTGTTATGATGCAGGAGATTGTGTCCAGCTCCACCGTGTGTTCGGAAACCCGGTAAAGGGTGCGTCTGCGGATGTCCGGCATGGAGATTTCCGTCACCGTTTCAGAATGCATTCCGGGAAAGTGACCGCTTCGGAAGATACGGTCATTTTCCCGTTTTATCTGTAGAAAATGCAGCAGCGGCATATTACTCGCTAAGCGTAAATACGCCCACAAAGATGATGACAAAACCGATGCCGTAGCAGATGATTGTCACAGCCTTTTCTGGCATATTCGGGAATAGCTTTTTCAGTACCCACTGCACACAGAGGATCACCAGTACTGCAACAAGAGCCAGCACCAGGTCCTTCCAGGAACGGATACGGATACGCCGTGCCATTACTTCATATAGACTTAACATCATTTTCGTTTCACCTCATATCATGGTTGCCAAGAAGCCTGATTACTTCAGATTCTCTCTGGTATAATCCAGCAGACCGCCTGCCAGCATGATATCCTTGGTTCTGCCGGTCAGTTCGCACAGCACAGGAATTTCCTTGCCAGTGGTCTTGTTCAGCACATTGAACTGTGTTTCGCCGGCTTCAACCTTTGCACGGATGTCAGCCAGCTCCAGTACATCGCCCTGGGAGATGCTGTCATAATCCGCCTCATTGACAAAGGTCAGGGGCAGGATGCCGGCATTTACCAGATTTGCACGGTGAATTCTTGCAAAGGACTTCACCAGAACGGCCTTGATGCCCAGGTACAGCGGCGCCAGTGCCGCATGCTCACGGGAGGAACCCTGACCGTAGTTGGCACCGCCCACAATAATGCTCTTGCCAAGCTCCTTGGCTCTTGCCGGGAAGCTCTCGTCACATACAGTGAAGCAGTGCTGGGAAATTGCGGGAATATTGGAACGCAGAGGCAGAATCTTTGCACCTGCCGGCATAATATGGTCGGTGGTAATGTTGTCCTCCACCTTCAGGGAAACGGGAGCTGTAATGGAAGCTTCCAGGGGAGCGGTCTCCGGATAGGGCTTGATGTTGGGACCGCGGAGAATTTCCACGCTGTCCGCTTCCTCCTCGGAAGCCGGCAGAGCGATCATGTTATCGTGAACCGTAAACTTCTCAGGCAGGACAAATTCGGGCATTTCGCCGATTTCCCTGGGATCCGTCAGGTAGCCGGTGACTGCGGAAATCGCTGCAAGCTCCGGAGATACCAGATAAATCTGACCGTCCTTGGTGCCGGAGCGGCCCAGGAAGTTTCTGTTGAAGGTTCGCAGGGAGATACCGCCGGAATTGGGGGACTGCCCCATACCGATGCAGGGACCGCAGGCACTTTCCAGAATTCTTGCGCCGGCGTCGATGAGGATGGACAGCAGACCCATGTCCGCCATCATATTCAGCACCTGCTTGGAGCCGGGGGCAATGGACAGGGAAACATCCGGATGCACGGTTTTGCCCTTCAGAATGTGTGCGACCTTCATCATATCCAGCAGGGAGGAGTTGGTGCAGGAACCGATGCAGACCTGGTCGATCTTCAGCTTGCCAATTTCTGCCACACTCTTGACATTGTCCGGAGAATGAGGACATGCCGCCAGGGGAACCAGCTCGGACAGATTGATTTCTACCACTTCGTCATAAACCGCATCGGGATCAGCGGACTGTTCCGTCCAGACCTCGCCCCTGCCCTGTGCTTCCAGGAACTGCTTTGTGATTTCGTCGGACGGGAAAATGGAAGTTGTTGCGCCCAGCTCAGCGCCCATATTGGTAATGGTGGCACGCTCCGGAACGGACAAGGTCTTGACGCCTTCACCGCAGTATTCGATGACCTTGCCCACGCCGCCCTTTACGGACAAACGGCGAAGCACCTCAAGAATCACATCCTTGGCTGCAACCCAGGGAGAGAGCTTGCCGGTGAGGTTCACCTTGACAATCTGAGGATAGGTAATATAGTAAGCGCCGCCGCCCATGGCAACTGCCACGTCCAGACCGCCTGCGCCGATGGCAATCATACCGATGCCGCCGCCGGTGGGAGTGTGGCTGTCAGAGCCGATGAGGGTCTTGCCCGGAATTCCAAAACGCTCCAGATGCACCTGATGGCAGATGCCGTTGCCGGGACGGGAGAAATAGATGCCGTGCTTCTTGGCAACACTGCCGATAAAGCGGTGGTCGTCGGCATTTTCAAATCCGTTCTGGAGGGTATTGTGGTCAATATATGCCACGCTGCGCTCCGTGCGGACACGGGGAACCCCCATTGCCTCGAATTCCAGATACGCCATGGTGCCGGTTGCATCCTGCGTCAGTGTCTGGTCAATGCGGATACCGATTTCCTGCCCTTTCACCGGCTCACCGTCTACCAGGTGGGCACGGAGGATTTTTTCTGTTAACGTCAAACCCATTTGAATCCATCCTTTCCTACTGATCATAAATCAAAGTTATCACTTGTACTTTTTATTTTACTACAAAAGCAGTGCTTTGTCAAGAATTTCACAAGGTTGAGGTAGAAAAAATAAACATACCCCGCAGGCAGGGTATGTCCGTCTTTGGAAAAGTATCATTCAGCCGCTGCGCCTGCCGGCGGAGGGCTGAACAGAATTTTTATGTTGCTGCACGTTTAGTGCATGTAGGGGGCAAAGCCCCCTACCACCCCCATAACAGCCAAAGAGCACTCCGCAGGAGGGCGGATGGAGGGTATGGCATTACCCTCCCTAAAGGGAGGGAGTCAGGGCTGGACTAAGCTTTTGCGGTTCGCTGCGCCGTCAATCGCCGGACAGCATGCCGCCCGGGCGCGGTATGTTGGTATGGTTGCTGCATCATACATTATCGTCCCAGTTGCGCCAGGTAGTGCCGTCCCCCAGGGAAACGGCGTCGGGGTATCGTCCGATCACAGCATCGGAATCCTTGCTTTTCGACCATGCCACGGAAACGGGATAGCCGTTTCTGTACACAATGTCGATATAACCTCCGGAACGCATCTGAATCACTTCCTGCTGGGATTGTGAAAAACCCGATCCCGAGAGCCATACGTTCATTTCTACGCAATCTCCCACATCTCCGGGAACTCCTACGGTGCTTAAAACAAAGCTGCCGTTGGGTCCCATGGAAATGCCCCTCTCATCCAGTTCCAGAGCACTCAGGGTAAGCTGGTCATAGATGACCTTGGCATTTTCATTTGCCTGGGTCTGTTTGGATTTTTTTACATAGCCAAGCATGCTGGGCACCAGAATTGCGGCAAGAATGCCGATAATTGCGATAACAACAATCAGTTCTACCAGTGTGAAGCCTTTAATACTGCGGTGCATGTCCGTTCTCTCCTTCCAGTTCCATACGAATTGTATTGCTCATATTGCCTGCATGCAGCTGCAGGGCATTGAAGTTATATGTAAGAATCATTTCAATAAGCTCGGATAAAGACCGTCCTGCCGGATCTGCCAGCCATTGTGCAGTTAAGCTGTTGAGCAGCTGCAGATAGGCGACGGCGGCGAGATAATTATCGGCAAATACAGTCTGTCCCGTTTCGGAAAGCAATCCTTCAAACACTTTGCTCATGCGGTAAAAAACCGCATAGTATTCCTCCTCCGACAGCTTGCTCATGCCGATAATCTTGGTTAACAGAATCAGCGAAAGCGGCGGATTCTCCGCATACATCCGGATTACAGCGGTGGTGCAGACAATGAGTTTTTCTGTGCTGTCAGAATAAGGGACGGCGGTTTTTCCGGCAAGCGTATCACTGAGACGGGCGGAAAACCTGCGGTAAATCGCAAGCAGTACCTCTTCTTTATTCTTGTAATAGATGTAGAAGGTGCCTGTAGAAACGCCGGCTTTCTGGGTGATGCTTTGTATGGAGGCCTGGTAATACCCTTTTTCTGCAAATATTTCGGTAGCTGCACGAAGAATCTCCTCTTCCTTTTCTTTGCTGGGGGTTCGCATAAATCCGCCTCCTTCTAAAATGAATCTATATTCATTTTAGCACGGGAACTGAAAAATGTCAAGACTTTTTTGCAATACTAATTCTCTATCAAACTATTAAAATAATTTGATGGAGGGCGTGTGCGAACGCACTCGCTATTTCATTTCAAATGAGAATAGTATAAAATACTGTTGTAATTTGTTGTCATACTAATCTCTTTCTGTAATATCTATCACAGTAAGACTGTCGAAACAGTCCAGCCCTGCGCCGGTAGGCGCAGGGCCGGACTGCATTGTTATGATTTCGCTGCGCCACCTACACCCCCCGAAACATCAACGAAACGTCCTATGCAAAAGGCGGGTGGAGGGTACGCAGCACCCTCCAAAAAACTTTCCCCCTCCCTTCAGGGAGGGGGTTAGGGGGTGGGCAAATGTTACGAAACTGCCGCTTTATCGACAAGCTGAATCCCCCGATATCCTGTATCGGGGGATTCCTGTTAGTGTTATAGTTCTTAGTCGCCGAACGAAATGCCCAGCTCTCTTGCCGCCTGCACCTCCTGGCACTTGGGGTCAACGAGCTTCTTTTTGCCGGCGATGTCGGCGAGTTTATTGGAAGTAATTTTGCCGTCCACATAGGCAACGGTTCTGCCGAACTTTTCCTCAGCAATCAGCTTGGCTGCATGCACACCGAACTGGGTTGCCAGCATTCTGTCATAAGCGCTGGGAGAACCGCCGCGGAGCATGTGGCCGGGAACGCAGACACGGGCTTCAATGCCGGTGGCCGCTTCAATCTGTGCTGCAATCCGGTTGGTTGCATTGCCGTTCTGGGCACGGAGCTTCTCACGCTCCTTCTTTTTCATGGCAGCTTCCTTCACATCGTACACACCCTCTGCAACGGCAAGGATGGAGAAGGTCTTGCCCTTCTGGGCACGCTTGACAACGGCATTGCATACCTTCTCGATGTCATAGGGAATTTCCGGCAGCAGGATGATGTCCGCACCGCCGGCGATGCCGGAATACAGTGTCAGCCAGCCGGCTCTGTTGCCCATAATTTCGCAGACAATGATACGGGAATGGCTTGCCGCAGTGGTGTGCAGTCTGTCGATGGCGTCAGTAGCAATATCCACAGCCGAATGAAAGCCAAAGGTTACGTCCGTACCGTAAATGTCGTTATCAATGGTCTTTGGCAGGCCAATGATATTCAGTCCCTCGTCCGCCAGGAGCTTGGAGGTTTTATGGGTGCCGTTGCCGCCCAGCGTCAGCAGGCAGTCCAGCTTTTCCTTGCGGTAGGTTTCCTTCATGTTTTTGACCTTGTCCACATTGTCCTCGCCAATGACGGTCATCATCTTGAAGGGCTGGCGCTTGGTACCCAGAATGGTTCCTCCCTGGGTCAGGATGCCGGAAAAGTCAGAGGGCTGCATTACCTTGGTCAGCCCGTGGATCAGACCGTAGTAGCCGTTGGAAATGCCGACGATTTCTACATTGTCCTCCCCCATGCGCTCGTAGCAGGCCTTAGCAACGCCGCGGATGGTGGCATTCAGTCCCGGGCAGTCACCGCCGCTGGTCAGGATACCGATTCGTTTTTTCATACTAATTTCCTCCTTAACGGATATTTCATGTGTTCATACAATTGTACGCTTACGGAATACCATTACAATGCAATGGCATAGAGAACGGAGAAGAAATGCAGGATGCTGCCGCCTACAACAAAGAGATGCCAGATGGAGTGCATGTAGTGGATTTTTTTCTTTGTGTAGAAAATAACACCCAGAGAATACAGCACACCGCCTGTAATCAGTGTAACCAGACTGAAGGTGGGAATTCCCTCATACAAGGGCTTTACTGCAAGAATAATGCCCCAGCCCATGATAATATAGCAGATTGTGGAGATCTTGCGGAATTTTTCCAGATTGATGGAGGACATCACAATGCCGAATATGGCGGCGCCCCAGATGCAGCCGAAGATGGTCCAGCCAAGTGCCGGGGATGGAATGCAGCACAGGGCATAGGGGGTATAGGTGCCTGCAATGAGCAGGAAAATGGTGTTGTGATCCAGGATCTGAAACACTTTCTTTGCCGTAGGATTGGTGATGGCGTGGTAAAGGGTGGACATGGTGTACAGAATGATCAGGGATGCACCGTACACGGAAGCAGAAACAACTTCGATGGCACCGGCGTTAATGGCACACATGACAATCAGGACAGCTGTCCCTGCAATTGAGAGCAGTGCTCCCACGCCGTGGGAAATGGAGTTGAAGATTTCCTCCCCAAGGGTGTAGGCACGCTTGCGTTTTACGGTTTTGTTGGTGGATTCGCTCATGATTTAAGACCTCCCATAGGTGTTGAATTCCAAGCGCTTCTGGAATTCCATTGCCGGCATGGGTTTGCCGTACAGGTACCCCTGGATGTAGTCACATCCCATATCCTTCAGAATGGCAGCCTGTCCGTCCAGCTCAACGCCTTCCGCAATGGTTTCAATGTTCATGGATTTGGCGATTTTAATGACTGCAGAAACGATTTCCTGTGCCACGGTGTCCGTTTCGATTTCAATAATGAAGGAACGATCCAGCTTCAGCAGTGTCAGCGGCAGGAGCTGAATGTAGCTCAGGGAAGAATAACCCGTTCCGAAGTCATCCATAGCAATCTGAATCCCCATTTCACGCAGAGCGTTCATTTGCTGCACGGTATAGTTGATATCCCCCAGAGCAAGCCGCTCGGTCAGCTCCAGCTCCAGCCAGCGGGCTTCCAGTCCCGTCCGTGCCAGAACATCCTGAATGACCTCGCAGACATTTTTCTGATAGAAGTCACCGGAAGCAAAGTTGACGGACATGACAATCGGCGTCAGGCGGATTTTCTGCCAGATGGCATTCTGCTGACAGGCTTCCCGGAGTACGAACTGGCTGATCTCGGAGATCAGTCCGGTGCGCTCGGCGATGGGAATAAAGACATTGGGAGAAATCATGGTGCCATCGGGTTTGATCCAGCGGATCAGCGCTTCTGCACCGGTAATCTTGCCGGTATGCAGGCTCACCTTGGGCTGGTAGTACAGCTGCAGGTGACGCTCCGTAATGGCGTCTGCCAGTTCCTTTTCCATCTCGCTCTGGCTGACGATTTCCTGGTGCATGGTAGCATCATAGCCCATGAGATAGGACAGTTCGCCCTTGCCCATGGCCAGGGCAAATTCCGCATGCTCCAGCACATCGGTGAAATTGTTGCCGTCCGACGGAATGCGGGCAAAGCCGGCGGAGCAGCTCAGTGCCAGGGAGGCAAATTCCCCCGTGGTCAGGTCACTCATATCCGTGCGGATCCGTTCGATGGTGCGGACGGGAAGCTCCTCGTCACCGAAGTCCGTGTAATCGTGGAGCACCAGCACAAAATTATCCGCACTGACTCTTGCGGCAAAGCCGCCGTTGGAAGCATATTTACAGAGAATATGGGCGAAGTTCCGGAGAATTTTATCTCCGTTTTCATATCCGAAGGAATCGTTGACAATGTGGAACCGGTCAATATCCAGAACAATTACCCAGCAGAAGGTGCCCATGGTCCGGCAGATCCGGAAAGCTTCTTCGCCGTCCCGGATGAGCTTGTTCCGGTTGGCAATCTCTGTGATTTCGTCCAGAAATGCCAGGCGTTCAATGGTCATATCCTTGGCTTTTTCGCCTGTGATATCAATGAGCGCACCGCCGATGATGGGAGCGCCGTTGGAGCTTTTCAGATTCTCATGATAATGATATGCATACCAGATGTAGGGCTTGCCGGCATGGGGACGAATCCGCAGCTCCAGGGAGCGGGGCTTGCCGGAAGCAGTATCCGCCTTGGTATTGCGGATTTTATTCAGATAGTCATCGAACAGAATCCGGTCATCCGGGTGGAGCTTCTTGCGGAAATCAGTAAAGGTAATGTGGTCTTCCTGAATCCCCAGGAATGCCTTGGCCTCATCGGAAACATAGTATACGTCATGGATGCTTTCACACAAAAGAATACCAATACCTGAAAGCTTCATGGACAGGACATAGCGGCTTTGCGAAACTGCCAGATTCTGTGCGTAGGCAGTCAGGGACTGCTTGGCCTCCTCCAGCTCAGTGGTATCGAAACCGATGGAGAAGTACAGGGAGGCGTGTTTATTGCGCTTGAGCAGCGACGTGCTCCAGCTGATGTAATGCTTCCCCCCCTCAGCATCATGGAGGGCGCTGTCATAGGTCCTGCCGTTGAGCTGTTCCGCTGCGTTCTGGGAGTTCAGACCGATATTATGAAAAAAGGAGGTCAGCAAAACAGCGCTGTCCCCGGGATCCTCGCTTTCACTGATACCGAGGATCTCGTCCATTGCCTGATTCGTATACAGTGTGGACAGATCACTTGCCCAGATCAGCGCCGGCACCTTGACGCTGCGCACCATATCGCAGATACGTTCAATATCCACGGAACTGTGCTGACTCTGGTAGTAGCGCACCGCCAGCACAAGGGACATGGTCAGTCCGATGAGCACCAGCACATAAATCCGCAATGCATAGATGGCATGCCCCGGATGCCCTTCTACATAAGTAAGAATCCATATGGAGAGAATGGCAAATACCAGCTCAATCCACAAGATATTATTTTTTCTCATACAATCAACCCTGCGGCAGATGTGAATTTGTGTCATAGAAACGCATAACAGAGTGAGTATTCTGCCGCGATCATACTCACCTTTATTATACATTCTTTTATATGAAAAGTCAATGGAAACCTTCTGTTTTTTCCCTGAAAAATCCAAAAGCCGTTCCATCGGCATAAGCCGACGAAACGGCAATCTGTTCCGTACAGTACAGCTTTTCGCTAAGTCTATTGGGATCCTCTAAAAACTTGTTTTTAGAGGTGGGGGTGTGGGGCAGAAGGGACGGGCGCCGGTTAGGCGAGGCCCCACAAAATCCACCTTTTATTCCTTTCCAATTATAAAAACAGAGAGTTTTTAGAGATTCCCTATTGTTATACTAATACATTACATTGCAAACTTTTCACGCAGCGAGCAGACCAGACTTTCCGGCATGCACCCCAGAATAATGGGCTTGACAACATAGGGCAGCGCCTGGGGAAGCAATCCCATGGAACGGAAGCCCCGGTAACGCAGCACCATTTCGTCCACCCGGTAGTGCATGGCAATGTGACGCTGTTTTCTTCCGTAGTGATAGCAATAGAGATTTTCCTGAAGATTGGCGCCCTGCATCCCGTTGCTGTACATGCGCATGAACATCTCATAGTCTTCGGTACGGCGTGTCCACTTTGTCACGGCATAGCACATATTTTCGTTCAGGCAGGAGCTGCGGAACATCAGGGAACCGTGTATGAACGGAGAGTTGAAGAGAAAATTCTTTTTATCCGGCAGGGCGGGCATGGCACGCTCCCCGAAAACCCCTTCGTGGGAGTTGTACAGGCTGCAGTTGCTGCCCACAAAATCCACCTCCGGATGGGACATGAGAAATGCCACCTGCTTTTCCAACCGTGTCGGTTCGGAAATATCGTCATCATCCTGGCGTGCCAGGAATGTTCCGCTGGCGGCAGCAATGCAGCGGTTGAGACTGCCGGCAAGGTGGAGATTGGTTGCATTCTGCAAAATACGTATTCGGCTGTCTTTCTCGGCAAATTCGGCAAGCCATTCCGAAGTGCCGTTGTCAGATGCGTCATCACAGATAATGAATTCCAGATTTTCGTAGGTCTGCGAAAGAATGGAATCAATCGCTTTCACCAGAAACTTCCGGTCAGCATTATATACACCCATAATGACGGAGATCAGTGGAGTTTCCATTTTCTTCCCCCTCAATGATTTTTGGAAAGTCCTCGTCACAGTAGTCTTTGTTCTGTTAGGTCATAGGTATAATTTTTACTCAGGCAGACAACAGTCCGCCTGAGTTCCGCTGACAAAATCAGCAGTGTCGTATTACAGCTGCTTGCAGCTGTCGATCCAATACCGCAGGATGTCCCATGCACGCAGGGCAGGGCGGCACAGGGCTTTCAGGCGCAGACTGCTGACAGCCAGAGTACCGTACATCCAGAATAATTCTTCGGATGGTTTCCTGCCGCGCAGCCTCCGCAAAAGTCTGTGCAGCAGCATATGTTCCCGGAGGACAGTTTCCTGCCCCCGGCGCACCAGCGTGCTGGTATAGGATTCTGTGACATCATCACAGAACGGGAAATCGGCGAATGCTTCAGCTTCTGCCCTGTCAGTGCGGTACATCAGACCTTGCAGAAGCTTCCGGCTGATCCGGTGCAGCGTCCTGTCCGGGAAGCTGTCATAGGAGATCTGCTGCGCACATTGTGCCGCAAATCTCCGGCATACTTCCAGCTGTGTTTCTATCACAGGATGCATTGCCCGGTTTGCTGCTGTTTCCCGGCATACGGGCACATACCGGGTATCTGTTTCTTTCCGGTAGCCCATGGTCATGCCGTGAGCGGCAGCGCACATGCATTCAAACACATTGTTGCTGAATTTCGTGCGGATCCCGATGCTGCTGTCCGCCGAGAAATACCAGGTCCGGTAGGTGCCGTCCTCTGCGGCCTGGGGTCTGGCAAACATGCCGAAATAGAATCCGGTGATGGGCGGGATTTCGTCAGAAAGCTGACGAAGACTGCGCTGCATGGAGCCGGTCCAGCCGCTGTCCACAATCCCGAAGGAAATGCTGTCCGTCAATCCTTCCTGCCGGAAATATCCCATGGCAGCATCATAGGCTTCCCTGGAATTCTGATTGACATAGTCCAGAAACAGGGAACTGCTGCGCAGACTTTGACAGAATGCAGCAAAAGCACCTTCTGTCAAAGGCGTTTGTTCCTCTTCTTCCCGGCAGTGCAGCTGTTCATAGACGGCCTTCCGCTGGGCATCGGTCAGATGGGCACGATCCAGAATATGCCGTCTTGTCAGATTGGTCCCCCGGTGCAGGAGCAGATCCAGGGCTTCTTCCGGCGCAATCCTGTGATAAGTGGGCATGCGAAGAGATGCACGGGAGCAGTACAGATACCGAAGCTCCAGGTTCACAGGGTGGACGGCGGCAATTTCTCTGGCAATTTCCAGGAGAACATAGCCGTCCCGTGCCAGGAAATACAGCCGCTTCAGCCCCATGGCTTCGGCTTCCCGGAGTACGTACCATACATAGGCGAACAAAACCGGTGCAGTCACCTGAGCGGTGAGCCTTGCATGTTCGGTGGCCAGATCCGGCAAAAGTGCCTCAGCAGCTGCTGCAAAGGACGGGAACTGCTCCAGAGCCGATGCGTATTTCGGGTGCATCAGAGCACAACGCCGTTCCGGCGGAGAAGCTCTCTTGCACTTTCTACGGAATCCACGCCGGTTGCATTCTTCACTGGTGCGAACTCCTTGTTTCTGTCCACTTCAAAGGACAGACAACTATCCTGCATATGTACCATATCCAGAACCAGTGTTTCAAATTTAAAAGCATTGGGCGACTCCGGCTTTACGAGCTTGCCGTCATCATTGAGGAAGGGCACCTTTTTGTTGACGACATGCACCGGCATATTGGCACCGGTCAGCGCCTTGAGACGCTCCGTTCTGAACAGGTAGTTCAGAATAACGCCGTAATTATAGGAGAGTCTGCCGTCTGCTTCCCGGCGGGTCGCCATTTCCTCCGTCATCTCATAATATTCCACGATGGAAGGGGTTCCGTCCTCCAGGCAAAGGACACCAATGCGCTCATCGGGCGCAGCCTTGCTGACCACCTTGCTGCCGGAACTGCATCCGGAGAGAATGGTAGCGCCTACAAAGCAGGGATCCGCAATGCGCTGCAGGACATTATCCACGGCAAACACATTGAGCCATTCGATCCCCTCACGCTCCAGCAGCGGCAGGAGACCGGCATTGACCATGGACGAGAACCAGCCGCCGTTGCCGTTGGGCGAAGTGGCGATTCTGCCCTTTTCTTCCAGGAGAATATTGCCCTGCTCATCCACCGCAGGTGCCATCTCCTGCACGAAAAAGTGAACATATTCCTCGTTGTAGCCGAAGTACTTCATTTCGGCAAGGAACTCACGGGTATCCTCGTCATTTTTCTCGCTGGTCATAATGAACAGCGGAACGAAAGCCCCGGCCTTGTCCACAACCTCCATAAGGTTGCGGAGCAAGCATTCAAAAATATAGCGGGGCTGGGTGACACCCATATCATACATGCCCTTGGGCTTATCAAAACCCAGTCGGGTTCCCATGCCTCCGGCCAGCAGAACGGCACCCACTTTGCCCTGGCGGATGGCATCCAGACCGGCGGTCTCATATTCGCCGCGCCGCTGTGCAATCTGATCCAGTGTCAGGGCACCTAAGGGCTCCAGTTTCCCTCTGGGGGCTTCGTTCCGGTGTGCAGCAAACACATCCAGCAGCTGCAGATTCAGTGCTTCAATCTGTTCCAGCAGAGCGCTCTGTTCGTATTCGGACAATGTATCATACCAGCGCAGAAGATGTGTCTGGCCGTAAGGTTCCAGTTTTTGTTTTGCTTCTGAAAAGGTTATCATTTGTTTCTCCCAGTTACTAGTGATTTTGCCAAATTTCTGCTTGTAGTTTCATTATAGCATATTGCGCATAAAAAATCAAGAGTACGCAATATGGTAAATTTTACAGTATTGCACAGGATTTTTTGGCAAATTTGCGAAAAATAATGCCTGCTGCAAAGGAAACGAACAGCCCCTGCTGTAAAGCAGCAGGGGCTGAGCAGGAGCATCAGTAAATCAGCTTATAAAGCTTCGGGAAGAGTGCAAGATATTCTGACAGAAGATACCGGTAGCTGGAGCCGGGATCATTCATCAGGAATTGATCTGCGGAGAAGGAGGTGCCGTCTCCGGTATACCCTACAATGGTGACATAATGCTGTCCGTTGGAGCTGTTCTTGGCTCCCATGACAACGGGTTTACCCGCAGAAAGCTGATTGTAGATACAGCGGAGAATGTCCTCTGATACGGCGCAGCTGTCATAGGTTTCCACGGTATAGCCAAGGGCAGAGATTTCCGACCAGTAGGCAAGCGCACCGCCGCTGGTAAAGGTCAGCATATTTTTCATGGTGACCGGCGTCACTGCGGAATTGGTGGTGTAGGAGTGGAGCATTGCCATGGCGGTGACCAGACAGCCGGAGCTCTTGATGGTCGTGGAGCCGAGGGCAACGCTGCCCCACTGCTCATCGAACTGCTTGTAGTCCGGCACATCCAGCGTAATGGCTGGAGTGGTTTTGGAAATCAGTTTGCCGTCTGCATCAAAGGTGCAGTTGAATCCGTCAATGGTCAGTGTTACCGATGCGGCCATAATGCCGGTTTCATAGAAATAATAGCTCTGCTTGTCCACAGTATGCCATCCGGTAACTGCCATGCCCTCCGGAAGCATATAGTAGGTATTGCCATCAGTTTCGATCCAGCCCGTCTGCATCACACCGTTTTCAGCAAAATAATAGAGATTATCCTTAATGGTGCGCAGTCCCGTCTGCATCACGCCGCTGCCGTTAAAATAATAGGTATTGCCGCTGATGGTAGTGAAACCCCGCTTGGCAGTTCCATTGGTATTGAAGTAATAGGTTTTGCCGTCCAGTACGGTCCAGCCGCTGCAGTACATGGCACCGGTTTCATCGAAGCAATAGAGCTTGCCGTCAGTGGCAGTGAGAAAGCCCGTTGCCATGACACCGTCTTCGCCGAAATAATAGGTAACACCATCCAGCGTCATGAACTGTCCGGTATGGGCAAGATGTGTCGTTTCATCCAGATAATAGCGAAGTCCGTTTACGGTCTGCCAGCCGGAGAGGGTGACGCCGTCAGCGTCCGTGCAGTAGATGCCTGCATCAGTGTATTGCAGTCCGGCTGAAAGAATGCCCGTATCAGGATTGGAGCAATAAAGTGTACCGTCAACAGCAAATGCACCCCGGCGGAGAGTGCCGTCCGTACCGAAATAGTACGAATCCTCTCCGATTTCCCGGAATCCGGTCAGCTTGCCCTCCTCCTCGGTAACATAGTACTGCATGCCGAAGTAGTCCACCCACCCGAACACAGGCGTGCCGGTGGCAGGATCATAGTAATAGCGGTTGCCGCCCACTGTCTGCCAGTCGGTTTTGAGTGCACCGCTGTAGCCGAACAGATAGGGAAATCCATCAATTTCAGTTTCACCTGTGGCATAGGTGCCGTCGGGCAGTACATAATAAAACTTGCCCTGGCAGGCTACCCAGCCCTCCGCACATTCTTCCGTCTGAAGAACAGCTGCGGATGGGGTTTCACCGGCCGTTTCGGCGGCAGAAGCACCAAGGGCGCCGAAGGTAATGGAGACTGCTGCTGTCAGAAGTACAGCAGCCATGCGGATATACTTTGACATTGGATGTTCCTCCGTTTCCAGAAACGTGATCAGGCAGCCTCTGAATACTGTAGGGAACCTCTAAAAACTTGTTTTTAGAGGTGGGGGTGTGGG
This sequence comes from uncultured Ruminococcus sp., assembly GCA_964644275.1. Classification (GTDB taxonomy): domain Bacteria; phylum Bacillota; class Clostridia; order Oscillospirales; family Ruminococcaceae; genus UBA3855. The sequence continues at coordinate 70,232 of CAZXVI010000001.1, forward strand.
GCGAAGCCCCACAAAATCCACCTTTTATACTTCTTTGATATAAAAACAAGGAGTTTTTAGAGTTTTCCTGTAAGAATTCAGAGGTTCCTGTTACTCCGTCACAGCATAGAGGTTGGTTTCCCATGCGGGAATATACAATCTGTGGCGGATGTACAGCTTATAGTTCGGATTCAGTTTCTTAATCAGCAGGGGCAGCTCAAAAATATCCTCGTTGCGATGATACATTGCCACCACCAGCTTCGGCGAATAGCGGACAATCGCGTGTGCCGCTCCCCAGATCGCCTCACGTTCAAAGCCTTCTACATCCATTTTGATCAGTGTCGGCACCTGTTTTTGCAGGATGCTGTCCACGCTGCGCACGGGCATCATTGTGCCGGCAGGGGACAGGGCGGACTGTCTGCCGGACTTGCTGCTGAAGGGCAGCTCGGTGTCCTTGCACCATGCGGCGCACTGATAGACGCTGATGCGTTTTTTCTCTTCTTCTTCTATGTAGCGCACCAGCTTTTTGAAATTCTTTTTATCCGGTTCTACGGCATGGATGGCGTAATAATGGTTGCCTGTATATTCCAGCAGTTCACGGATGGTATCACCGTTGTAGGCTCCCAGATCCACAAAGGTTTCATTGCGGCTGGGACGGAGGATCTCCTTGTAGATTGCCTCCGGTTCTGTGGTGATATGGTCAAGATAGTGCAGATTTCCGCTGATCTTGAACTGGATTACATTCAGGAATACCCGCCTGGATTCATCATCCGCCAGACTGCGGTACACAGTATTCAGCTCCTGCAGGTGCTCCATGCAATAGTCATAGGTAAACAGCCCCGAACCGATGACCGGCACATCGGGGACATAGAGGGGGTGCTTTTTGGAAAGCTCCCTGATATATTCCACCAGGGAGGGGTAGCCGGCTGCAAAGGCAAGGACAATGACAAAATCATCCACCATTTCCTCCACCTCGGAGAGCTTGTGTACCCGATAGCCGGCAAAGGAATGGCCTCTGACAAATTCATCACTTGCGAAAATGCCTGCTACTGCAATTCCGTACTGGCGGAAAACGGACATAATTTTCATGGCGCCGTCCCCCATGCCATAGATAAAGATGGGGCGTTTCTCCGCCTTCAGGCGGTCCCAGCAGGATTTTTTTTCGGTAATCAGGCTTTCCAGGCCTGCCCCTTTCGGGGGAATTGCAGTGACATTCATGAGCGCAGTTCCTTTCCGGTTGTGGAATACGAATCTTCAAAACAGCGGCAGCCGCCCTCCATACTGTAATAGATATTACAATCTGGAGGATTAGAATTAATAGTCATCGATATTATCGCAATTGCAGTTATCAAACATCATGTCACGTCCCCGGATGCCGTAGCGGTCACGGTGCTCGGTGATGTACTTATCCAGCAGTGCGGAAACCTCACGGGGCTTCTTGATGCTGATGACATCCTTCTCCGGAGAATCCGTATCACGGCTGTAGATGCGGATGGTGCCGCATTTGAAGATTCTCTGCCAGAAGGGCAGAATCAGTTTTTTATCCGTGATTTTATAGAGATCAATTTCATCCTCCACCAGACTGAGCAGACCGGTGCGGCAGATGAATTTAGTGGGTGTCAGGTAATACCGGGTGAAAGAAAGGGGCAGACCAAAAATTGTCCGTTTCTTATCCGTCCAGATATACTCATAGCTTTCTTTTTTCGCCATTGTCAATGCTCCTCTCCTGCACAACGACAGTTATACTCATCCCTTTCACCCCGACAGGTAAAAGTCTGTTATTGGGGAGCCTCTAAAAACCGGCTGACAAAACAGGGGTTTTCAGAAGCAGCCTTGTGGAACTTAAAGTACGACCTCCGTTACACCGCCGCCCAGGGTAACGGACTTGTCCGTCCCCGCTAGGGAAACGGTAAAGGTCTTGTCGGTTTCGCTTGCAGTAACGGTGATTCTGCCGCCGTTGTTAACAGCCTGAATGGTCACTGCCAGGTTTGCATCACTGTCATAGATGGAGGTTTCCGCAGTCCTGCCGTCCTCCAGCTGATAAATGACAGCATTTGCACCCTGCACATAATCATATACCACATTCTTCTCGAACTGACCGAAGGTAATGATGGAGTTGGGCTTCGCCAGAATGGGCATCTCCAGGAAGCTGCAGGTTCTGTGAACATACCTGCCGCCTTCAAAGATTTCTCCGGTAATGATATCCGTCCACTTGCCTTCCGGCAGATAAACATCAGCGGTGCCTTCTGCATTCATAACCGGAGCGCACAGCAGATTGTCACCCAGCATATACTGCTTGTCCAGATACAGGCAGGCAGGATCGTCTGCATAGTCGATCACCATGGCTCTCATCATGGGAACACCGGTTGCGGAAGTCTGTACAGCCTGGGAGAACAGGTAGGGCATCAGTCTGCCCTTGAGCTTGGTGAAGAACCGCAGAACTGCACATGCGTTTTCGGGATTGTCCGGTGTGTCCTCTTCATAAGCCCACGGCACTCTGTAGGAGGTGGAGCCATGGAGACGGCTGTGACTGGACATAAGGCCGAATGCGCACCAGCGCTTGTAGACATCCGGGGATGCTGTCTGCTCAAAGCCGCCGATATCATGGCTGAAATAGCCGAAACCGGAAGCACACAGGGACAGTCCGCCTCTGAGGGTTTCTGCAATGGAGGTGAATTCTGCGGAGCAGTCGCCGCCCCAGTGTACGGGGAACTTCTGACCGCCGACGGTGGCGCTTCTTGCAAAGAGGCATGCTTTTCCCTTGCCGTAAACCTCCTCCAGTACGCCGAAGACTGTCTTATTATAAAGATAAGTGTAGTAGTTGTGCATCGCAATGGGGTCGGAACCGTCGTAGTATTTTACATTCGTGGGAATTCTCTCGCCGAAGTCGGTCTTGATGGCGTCAACGCCCATGCGGCACAATTTGCGCAGACCCTCTGCGAACCACTCACGGGCAGCAGGATTGGTGAAATCCACAATGGCCATACCCGGCTGCCACAGATCGCACTGGAACACGCTGCCGTCCGGATTCTTGATGAAGTAGCCCTGTTCAGCTCCCTCGTCAAACAGTCTGGAGCGCTGGGAAATGTAGGGGTTGATCCAGCAGCAGACACCCAGACCCTTGTCGTGGAGACGCTTGAGCATTGCTTCGGGGTCGGGGAACTGTGCAGTATCCCATTCCAGATTGGTCCACTCATAGCCCTTCATCCAGAAGCAGTCAAAGTGGAACATCTGCAGGGGAATATCCCTCTCGAACATACCGTCAATAAAGGAGTTGACAGTTTCCTCATTGTATTCCGTGGTAAAGGAGGTGGACAGCCACAAACCGAAGGTGTTGGCAGGGGGGAGCGCCGGCTTGCCGGTCAGATCGGTATAGTGCATCAGAACCTCCCGGAGGTTTCCGCCGCCGAAGAAGTAGTATTCCAGCTCCTCGCCGGGAATGGTCATGGATACCTTGGAAACGGTGTCGGATGCCACCTCATAGGAAACCTTGTCGGAGCTGTTCACCAGCACACCGTAGCCTCTGGAGGAAATGTAGAACGGAATGCTCTTGTAGCTCTGCTCGGAGCAGGTGCCGCCGTCGGAGTTCCAGGTTTCCACATTCTGACCGTTCTTGACAAAAGTAGTGAACTTTTCACCGAAACCGTAGACGCACTCGCCCACATCCAGGGAGAGCTGCTCACGGATATAAGTCGTGCGGGGATCCGCCGGGTAGTTAAAGAACTGGTCGTCTGCCATGGCGTCCAGGCGAGCCTTTGCCAGGAACTTGTTTTCCTCTACATAGGAGGTGGATCTCCAGCCGCCGCCGGTCAGGCGCTTGCCGTTGTAGGAATATTCCACATCCCAGTCAAAAGCCTTTTTAATGCGCACCTTGGTGCCGCCGGCAGTCATCTCGATGAAATCATCCTCTTCCCGGATTTCAGCAGTGTAGTCCGCCGGTTCGTTCAGTTCAAATTTCGGCTGATTGTGCAGGGTGCCCTTGTGGTGTACAATATGTACCTTGATCACATCATCAGCCACCGCAGTGTAGGTGATCTCGAATGTTACGCCGCCCAGTGTCATGGCGCGATTATAAACAGCGTTAGCCGTTGCGAATACAGTAATCGAATTCTTGGTGTGTGTGCATTCATATGCCTGTGTTGCATAGTACACACTGTAGCCCTTTTTGTTGAGCCAGAGTCCGTCAGAAAACTTCATAGGTTACCTCCCGGGCGAAAAAATCGCCGAATCATCGTATTGTATTCTTATTGTAACACATTTGTAATCAAATGTCAATCGTGTTTCCCTGATTATTTATCGGGATTTTTCACAAGTTTATGAATTAGTTTTTCTGCAGAATGACGAAACATAAACTGCCGCCCCTGTGCGGGGCGGCAGTTTGGTGATTCAGCGGTACGGCGGCGTATGAGAATTAGTCTTACTTCGCCTTTGTTGCAATTTCTGTCAGCAGTATGGAGAGCAGGTCGTCCAGGGTTTTTGTCCCCAGGTTGTCGCCCTTTCTGGAACGGACGGAAACCGTTCTGTCTTCCACCTCTTTGTCACCGATGGTGAGCATGTAGGGGGTTTTGGCAAGGGTTGCCTCACGGATTTTCTTGCCCATCTTCTCAGCTCTGTCGTCAATGGAGCAGCGGATGCCGGCAGCTTCCAGTGCTTTCTGCACTTCCCCTGCCCATTCCAGATGACGGTCGGCAATCGGAATCAGCTTAACCTGCTCCGGCGCCAGCCACAGGGGCAGCGCACCTGCAAAATGCTCCAGCATATAAGCCAGTGTGCGTTCAAAGCAGCCAAGGGAGGTTCTGTGAATGATGTAGGGAGTCTGCTTGGAGCCGTCCCGGTCAATATATTCCATGCCGAACTTCTTTGCCAGCAGCATGTCGATCTGGATGGTAACCAGAGTGTCCTCCTTGCCGAATACATTCTTGTACTGGATGTCCAGCTTCGGTCCGTAGAAAGCGGCCTCGTCAATACCGATTTCATATTCCACGCCCAGCTTGTCCAGAATTTCGCCCATGGTGCGCTGTGCTTCTTCCCACTGCTCCGGGGTGCCCTCATACTTGTTGCCGGGGTTAGCCGGATCCCACTGGGAGAAACGGAAGGTGCAGTCTTCCAGCAGACCAACGGTATCCAGGAAGTATTTCGCCAGCTCCAGACAGCCCTTGAATTCCTCCTCCAGCTGGTCGGGGCGGAGAATATAGTGCCCCTCGGAAATGGTGAACTGCCGTACACGGATCAGACCGTGCATCTCGCCGCTGTCCTCGTTGCGGAACAGAGTGGAGGTTTCGGTCAGGCGCATGGGCAGATCTCTGTAGGAGCGCTGCTTGTTCAGGAATACCTGGTACTGGAAGGGACAGGTCATGGGACGCATTGCAAAGCATTCCTTGGTTTCGTCATGGGGATCGCCGATGATGAACATGCCGTCCAGATAGTGGTCCCAGTGGCCGGAGACCTTGTACATTTCTCTCTTTGCCATGAGGGGCGTTTTGGTCAGCAGACAACCCTTGGATTGTTCCACATCCTCCACCCATCTCTGGAGAAGCTGTACCACTCTGGCACCCTTGGGCAGCAGGATCGGCAGACCCTGTCCCACATAGTCCACTGTTGTGAAATATTCCAGTTCGCGGCCGATCTTGTTGTGGTCACGCAGCTTTGCCTCTTCACGGCGCTTGAGCTCTTCCTCCAGCTGTGCAGCCTTGGGATAGGCAGTGCCGTAAATACGGGAGAGCATCTTGTTCTTTTCGGAACCTCTCCAGTAGGCGCCGGTGCAGGACAGGAGCTTGAAGGCCTTGACAGGTTCCGTTGTCATCAGGTGGGGGCCTGCGCACAGGTCAACAAAATCGCCCTGCCTGTAGAAGGAAATCGGCTCACCCTTGCCGGCGTGCTCCTCACACAGCTCCACCTTGTATGGCTCGTCCATTTCCCGAAGCTTGGCAGCTGCCGCATCGGGGGCAAGCTCAAACTGATCCAGGGGCAGCTTTTCCTTGACGATTTTTTTCATTTCCGCCTCGATCTTTTCCAGCTCCTCCGGCGTAAAGGGGTGTGCCGCGTCAAAGTCATAGTAGAAGCCGTTGTCAATTGCCGGACCGATGGCAAGCTTTGTCTCCGGATACAGACGTTTTACTGCCTGTGCCAGAATGTGGGACGCAGTGTGCCAGAAGGTCTTTCTGCCCTCCGGATCGTCAAAGGTCAGAACCTCAAAGGCGCAGTCCTTTGTGACAGGAGTGCGCAGGTCGCAGACCTCGCCGTCAATTTTTACGCAGCAGGCGGACTTGTACAGTCCCATGCCAATGCCCTTGACAACCTCCGCAGCAGAAATGTTCTCCTCTGCCTCACGGATGCTGCCGTCTTTCAGTGTTAGTTTCAGCATACGAAATTCTCCTTTCATGGATCTGTGCGGACGCCCTTGCAGTGGGGTACTCTGTCCCCCACCCCCCTGCCAAAGGGATGTGATCCCTTTGGAATCCCGAGGCGTTTTCCCCATACCCCCCCTTGTGGGGCATGGAGAAAACGTTGGAATGGCAAGAACACATTTCTTGGCAGGAATGCAGGAACAAATCCCCGATACAGGGGCTTTCGCACAGATTGATAAAAATGGTAATACAAAAACAAAAACGCCCCGGGGCTATGGCAATGCCATAACTCCGGGACGATGTGTTCACCGTGGTTCCACCCGAATTTGTGCGAAAAGCGCACCTTATTCTGCACCCGATAACGGTGGTGAGCCGCTGTGGATTAGCACAGACTCCGAGGTGGTATACGCTGCATGCACATCCTGCCGTGAGTTTCAGCCCAATTGCTCACAGCTCTCTGAAGGATGCCGGGAGAAGCTCCCCGTGCATTGTCTTCCTCATCTGCGTTTTGCGGTTTGGATTTGTCATAATGATACCACAAAAAAAACCGTTTGTCAAGTGGAAATTTTGAGGGATCACGCAAAACATTTTTTATTAGGCGGTTTCCGTAAGCTTCCCCCATCCCAACTCCTCCTCCAGGGGAGGAGCTTTTCAGGGTGGTGCGCTGCAAACAGCCGGTTTATGCCTTTTGATTCTCAGCAAAGGCACAGCCTGCCAGCATCCAGAATATGGGTGTAACAGTGACGGCGCTGGTGCCGATGATCATAGCAGCCAGGTACAGAATTACACCGGAATAAATGGCAGCGGAACGCCATCCGCCCTGCCGGAGCTGCCTTGCACCCCGGATGAGAACAATGACAACCAGAGCAAGGAACAACAGCAGTCCCGGAATCCCCATGGTCGCCGCCAGATGCAAATAATAGTTATAGCACCGGTCAAAGGCATTGAGGTTGCTCATGATTTCGGAGCTCTGGTTCATCTGTGCATAGACCAGATTGTCCGGCCCCGTTCCGGCAACGGGGTGTTCCTTGATAATTTCCAGCGTCCGGCTCCAGAGATAGCCGTAGCTGTCCGTAATGCTTTCGATGGTAAAGGTGCCGTTGGGATTGTCGGAGGTGGAATAATAACCGCTGGTACACAGACGATAGGAGCTGTCCTGCCAGATGATGGCACTGTCATACAATGTGAACTGGTTTTCCACCTTGGTGTGTGCGGTGGAATAGGTTGTACCGTTGAGCGTGGGGGACAGGAATACCCAGATGCAGCCCACTGCCCCGGCAGCCAGGACTGCGGCAAGCTTTGGCAGCATGGATTTCTGCTTTTTTACAGCGGCGTAAATTCCCGTCAGGAGCAGCGCTGCCGCCATGCCGCCGATGCCGATGAGGGTCTGGGTTTTTACGGCGATAACCGCATAGCATACAGCGCAGACTGTGGAAAAAATCCGCTGCCGTTTGCTTTCGCCGAAGGCGGCGCCAAGAACGGCTGCCGGTTCCAGCATAACAAGAAGAATTGCCAGGAAAATGGGGCTTCCCGTGAGTCCGGAGGGCAGGCGGACCTCAAACAGCAGCAGGGGATCCAGGCGCTTGTAATAGGAATCCAGACCGAAGGGCAGGGACTGGAGCAATGCCCAGAGACACTGTACCAATCCCAGTACAAGCAGACCGTTCATAAGCTTCTGCCGGTTGCTGCCGGAGCCGAGCTGTGCGCTGAGCAGGAAGATACACCCGTAGAAAATAACCGACAGCAGGCCTTCATTTCTGCCATCCGCACCGAAAAGCGCAATATTCATCTCATAGGCAGTGCTGAGGCTGACCACTGCCCAGACTGCCATACTCAGCCACAGCAAGCCGGGAAGGTGCAGGGAAGCGGGGGTCACCTTTTTCATGAAACCGATGAGCACGAATACCATTGCAAAAACACCCACAATGGACAGCGCCATACCGGGCATGGTATAGAGACCTGCAAATTCCAGGGGAATACAGAACAGGGGCATGAGCACTGCATAGCCCAGCAGGATTCTGAGCAGATAGCCCTGATACCGTTCCGTACTCAGATTGAGGATGAAATTGGATTTCTCCGTTGTGTGAAAAATAGTTTTTGCCATAAGGGGAATCCTCCGTTCTGATAATAATAAAGAGGACGGCGTGTACCGTCCTCCGATGAATCGTATTACTTTGCGTAATCCACTGTCCGGCTTTCACGGATGAGATTGACTTTGATCTGTCCGGGATATTCCATCTCGTTTTCAATCTGCTGTGCAATCTGCCGTGCCACCAGTACCATCTTTTCATCGCTGATGACATCCGGCTGCACCATGACACGAATCTCACGGCCTGCCTGTACTGCATAGCACTTTTCCACGCCCTTGTAGGAGGTGCAGATTTCTTCAAGCTTTTCCAGACGCTTGATATAGCTCTCGTAATTTTCGCTTCTTGCTGCCGGCCTTGCCGCAGAAATGGCATCCGCAGCCTGTACGATACAGGCAATGGCGGTACGGGGCTCCACATCATTGTGATGGGCTTCAATGGCATGAATGACCTCTGCATTCTCATGGCACTTGCGGCAGACATCCACACCAATCTGTACATGGGAGCCTTCCACCTCGGAGGTCAATGCCTTACCGATGTCATGGAGCAGACCTGCACGCTTGGCGAGATTCACATCCACGCCCAGCTCCGCAGCCAGCACACCGGAGAGCTGCGCTACCTCAATGGAGTGGGTCAGGACATTCTGGCGGTAGCTGGTTCTGAACCGCAGACGGCCCAGAAGCTTGATCAGCTCGTGGTTGACGCCGTGAACATTGGTTTCCAGAACGGCACGTTCGCCCTCCTGCTTGATCTTATGCTCCACTTCACGCTTTGCTTTTTCCACCATTTCCTCAATACGGCTGGGATGAATCCGTCCGTCGGCAATCAGACGCTCCAGGGCAATTCTTGCAACCTCACGGCGCACCTGATCAAAACAGGAAAGGGTGATGGCTTCGGGCGTATCGTCAATAATGAGATCCACACCGGTCAGGGTTTCCAGGGTGCGGATATTGCGGCCCTCACGACCGATGATTCTGCCCTTCATCTCATCATTGGGCAGTGCAACAACAGAAACGGCTGCTTCTGAAACCTGATCCGCAGCGCATTTTGCAATGGCCAGGGAAATATAGCTTCTTGCCTTTTCCTCGCAGTCCTCCTTGATCTGCTGCTCATAGGCAGTGACCTTGACTGCTTTTTCATGTACCAGATCCTCTTCCAGGGTCTGAAGAATGTACTCCTTGGCCTGCTCACGGGTCAGCTCAGAAATTCGCTCCAGGGTATCCATCTGCACCTTCTTGAGGGATTCTGCTTCTGTTCTCAGATCCTCGGCAGCCTTGAGCTTTTCCTGCAGTGCTTCCTCCTTGCGGTCCATGCTGTCCTGCTTTTTCTCCAGATTTTCTTCCTTCTGGCGAATCCGGCGCTCCTGCTTGGAAACCTCACTGCGGCGGTCACGGATTTCCTTTTCCGCGTCCTGACGCAGCTTGTAAATTTCGTCTTTTGCTTCTACCAGTGCTTCTTTTTTCTTGCTTTCGGCTTTCTTATGTGCATCGTCCAGTACACGCTTTGCCTCTGCAATCTTCTGCTCTGCTTCCAGAACCTTGTTTCTGGCTTCCTGTTCTGCAGAGCCAAGGACTGCTTCTGCTTCCTGCTTGCGATGCTCTATGCCCTTTTCGAATGCCTTCCGGCTGCTGATTCTCATTGCAATAAGCAATGCAACCACAGCAGCTGCCAGCAGCACAACAAGTACAATCAGTGGTATGATCAACTTATCCATAACTGTGCATTACCTCCTTGTTTCATAGTAAAGTTTATTTATTGTACGTAAACTTTACGCAGGCGGTAAATGCTGCTTCTTTATTCATTTTTCAATTTGTGATAAAGGACCGGGATCCTTAAAAACCATAAGGGAATATTCCCTTAAACATATTGAGGCTGTATAGTCCAACCGCAGAGGGCGCTGCGGCTCAAAAAAATAATGAATGATATAAAGTTCAGAAGTCTTGTGACTTCAAGCTGCAATTACTGCTGCGTGATCCGGTGCAGCAGCATTGTGCTGTCCGGATGCAAAACCTCCCCGGTCAAAGGCAGGTATTTACTCAACTATCATACAACATTATTATTGTAATCGTTTTTCGCCCGTTTGTCAAGGGGATATTGTAAAAAACTTTTGTTTCCCTTCCGTGCTCCGCCGGCAGGGGCGGATTTTTTCTTGTTTGTACACGATACAAAAACATATGATTGCATCATACGGACAAATATCATGTCAAAATTCACATGCAGGGGAGGATTTTTATTGCTATTTCCGTTTAATTCGACAAAATCGAAGGGAACCGGGCAGGAATTGCTTGCAAAACCGGCGGTATTGCAGTATAATAGGGAAGAAGAAAAAGGCGGCATACCGCCCATCAATATGTTTTCCAAGGAGACGATGAACATGGAACTGACATCCTACAGCAAGGCGGAGCTTTCCGCATTTTATGAAAGTTGTAAGGCAGCATATGCGGATTATCAGGCACAGAATCTGAAGCTGGATATGTCCAGAGGCAAGCCCTCCCCGGAACAGCTGGATCTGAGCAGCGGTCTGCTGGACTGCATTACCGCGGCAGATCTGAACGGAGCTGCGGGGGATTACCGTAACTATGGCGTACTGGACGGGATCCCGGAGGCCAAGGCGCTCTTTGCACCCATGCTGGGTGTGGAGCCGGATGAGGTTTTCGTTTTCGGCAATGCGAGCCTTCAGGCAATGTACATGGCCATCAGCTATGCATATACCCATGGGATTATGGGCAATATGCCCTGGAGCAAGCAGGAGGGAATCAAGTTCCTCTGCCCCGTTCCCGGCTATGACAGACATTTCAAAATCACAGAATTTTTCGGAATTGAGATGATCAATATTCCCATGACCCAGGACGGTCCGGATATGGATCTGGTGGAGCAGCTGGTGGCGGAGGATGCCGGGATCAAGGGCATCTGGTGCGTGCCCCAGTATGCGAATCCCTCCGGAATCAGCTACAGTGACGAGGTGGTCCGCCGTATGGCAGCCCTGAAGCCGGCAGCACCGGATTTCCGTATTTTCTGGGACAATGCCTATTGCATCCATCATCTGACTGACAAGCCCAGGGTGATCCTGCCCATTCTGGAGGAGGCAAAGCGCTGCGGCAATGAGGATATTGTATACCTGTTTGGCTCCACTGCAAAGGTAACCTATGCCGGTGCCGGTGTGGCATTGATGGCTGCCAGCAAGGCAAATCTTGCAGATCTGACAAAGGCAATGGCAGTGTTCACCATCAGCTTTGATAAAATCAACCAGATGCGGCACGTAAAATTCTTTGACGGCAAATTTGAAAATATTACAGTCCATATGAAAAAGCAGGCAGCCCTGATTGCACCCAAGTTTCAGGTGGTACTGGATACCCTGGCACGGGAGCTGAGACCTCTTGGCATCGGCAGCTGGACGGAACCGGAGGGCGGCTACTTTGTTTCCTTTGATGCACCTGCGGGCTGCGCACAGCGCATTGTTGCGCTCTGCAAGGAAGCCGGTGTGGTATTGACCGGTGCCGGTGCAGCATTCCCCTATGGCAGGGACCCGGAGGATAAGAATATCCGCATTGCCCCCACCTATCCGGAGCTTGAGGAGCTTCAGACTGCAATGGATCTTTTTGTGCTCTGCGTCAAAATGGCAGCGGCTGAAAAGCTGATGGCGGAATAAGTGCTCCCCGCTGTCATAGGATAGGAAGTTCTTTCACTCCGGCAGACAGTTGTCTGCCGGAGTTTTAGTTAACCCAGTATTGTAAGGAAGTCATATAGGAATGAAAATGCTCCGCAGATGCGGAGCATTTTGCATTACTTCATACAAAGCAGTTGTTCCTGAGAAGGCTGTGGCTCCTCCGTGGTTTCAAAATCGGCATGCCGGTCAAGACGATCCTTGCTGCCCTCCAGGAAGCCCTTCTTCGTAATCACGATCACGATGGTTTTTATCAGACAAAAGCAGTCGAACCAGAAGGAAACACGATGGATGTATTCTGCATCATACCGTGCTTTTTCCTCATCCGTCAGCGTATTCCTGCCGTTAACCTGTGCCCAGCCGGTCAGACCGGGACGGTATTGATGAAGCCCTGCCTTTTCCCGTTCTTCCAGAAGCAGGATCTCGTTGGCAAGAATGGGTCTGGGACCGACCCAGCTCATGTCCCCCCGGATGATGTTGAATACCTGCGGCAGCTCATCCAGGCTGGATCTGCGCAGAAATCTGCCGATTTTTGTGACATGCTTCTCATATTCAGCAGCACTGAAGCAGCTGCTGGGTACATGCTTCGGTGTGGATGAGTCCATTGTACGGAATTTCAGAATTTTAAATCTTGCGCCGTTGCGTCCCACTCTTGTCTGGCGGAAAATAATCCTGCCTTTAGGGTCATCCAGCTTGACCGCCAATGCAATGATCAGCATCGGCACTGCCAGTATGATAAGCGCAATTATGCCAAGAAAAAAGTCCAGTACTCGCTTGAACAGACGAGTGTACATGTAATTTCCCCCTGATCTTTGTGATGATATCATTTTTATCTGTATTATTCCGGAATGCACTTCTATAATAAGCCCGGAGAAGGAATAGTATCTGCATTTCTGTGCAAAACAGACATTATAACTATTATACAACATTTTTTATAAGGATACAATACGCCGAAATTACAAAAGTCAAAAAAGTCGACGGCTTTTTTTGTGCATGTTTCATATTTCTTTTGGAAATTTTTTCTTAAAATTCGTATGGATAACAGTAAATGCCGGTACAGATATTATCATTTCGCTAATTTGGATACGGATGATAATTGAAAACAGAAACAAAACGCCCCCACTCTAAGAGCGGGGGCGTTTTGCCATGATATAGGGATTATAGGGATTTATAATTAACGCTGGGGTAACGTTAATTATCAAGGATAATTTGTACTCCCTGTGGAGTAATTATAGTATACTTCTGCTGTGTGACAGATTTATGAAAAGCGTTTGAAAGTTCGCAAAAGTCCAGGTGAAAAAGATGTTATACAAATTTCTTTCATTCTGATAGCCAAAGTCTATCAGAATTTAACCGGCGTAGTCGGTACAAGGGATTGCATGGGGGGAATTTGCCGGATGCTGCGGACAGCTGCCATTCAATATTTTGTGTGAGCGCATACTGGCTTCTGTATAGATGCGAAAAAAGCATAAAGACCTCACATAGTGAGGTCTTTATGCCATGATATAGGGATTATTGGGGATTTTATAATAACGTTGGGGTAAAAACGTTATTACCTGAAATAGGACTTGTCAGAGAAAAGCAACGACTTTCTCATTGACAAAAAATATCTTATCATTGTATTGTGTTAAACAGATGGTAAAATTGTGAAAAGGCGGAAATTGCTTTTTTGGCATACCCTCATACTTTTATGTGAAACCAAAATACTGAGCCTTCTCCCAGCTTGCTTCTGACGCCGTAATGGTAGCCGTGGAGTTTGAGAATGGCTTTGACAATTGTAAGACCCAGTCCGGTTCCCACCACTTCCCGGCGGTGGTTTTCGCTGCGGTAATATTTGTCGAAAATCCGGTTGATTTTGTCCTCTTCGATGCCCTCGCCCGTATCCTCCACTTCAATCCGGACGCCCTCGGGGGTATTCACCTGGCGGACATAGACATTCTTGTCCTCACCGGTGTAGTTAATTGCATTGTTGATGAGATTGCAGATGACCCGTTCAATTTTTCCGGCATCACAGGTAACCTGTACGGGTGCATCCGCTGTGAAGTGAATGTGGTACCCCATTTTTTCGGAAACCCCTTTGTACCTTGTGATTATATCGTTCAGTCTTTGGGTAATATCAAAGGTTTCCAGATCCAGCTTCTGGTTTCCGTTCTCCAGCTTCGAGAGATCCAGGATATCGTTGACCAGCAGAGCGAGGCGGTCGGTTTCTTCGATAATCACCTGCAGATGGGCATTTCGTTTGACGGGGTTATCGCCGGACAGATCACGGATCATTTCCGCATAGGCCTTGAGCATGGTCAGAGGGGTGCGCAGGTCGTGGGACACATTGGCCATGAGATCCCGCTGCATGCTGTCCACACGGGAAAGCTCGTATTCCGCATGGGTCAGGGTGCGTGCCAGCTCATCCACCTCATGGTAGCTGCCGCCCTCGAATTTGGTATTGAAATCCCCATGCGCCAGACGTTTGGCAGAGCGGGTAATCTGCACAATGGGACCGGCCAGCCGGTTGGACAGGTACACCGCAATCAGACAGCCGATGACCAGAATCAGGATGGTAATCACCTTCAGCAGATCCTTCAGAATATTAACGGCAGAGCCAACCGGCTCCAGAATGGTATTGAGAAAGAGATAGCCTTCTGTCCGGCCGCCTGAAGTAATGACAACCCCCAGCACCAGGGTCCGGCTGCTGATTTCAGAATCATAGAGGTCCATGCAGATGGTGCCGTCGGGACTGTTCTTCAGTTCGGAAAGCAGATAGTACAGGGAGTCGTACTTGTCCCAGCCGTGAATCAGGCAGTTGCCGCTCATGACATCCCGTTCATGGAGAATTCTTCCACTGCTGTCCAGGATCTCAATGCAGACCTGATTGTTGATGGCAGCATAGGTCAGGTAATTGGAAAACTGCGGTGTATTGTAGGATTCCAGCAGGGAAACAGCAATATTCTGCGCCTCCTTGATTTTGGAGTTGTAATAGAAGCGCTCCAGGAGGATGACTTCAAAAAACCACAGCAGACCGGAGACAATGAATGCAAAGAGAATGAAGGAAATGCACAATGTGGCACGCAGGGTCATCTGGCTTTGCATCTTCCGGTACAGCTTTTTAATCCGCATTGGCCTCAAACTTATACCCCATGCCCCGGAGGGTGACAATGAATTTCCGGTATTCGCCCAGGCTGTTGCGCAGCATCTTGATATGGGTATCCACCGTGCGGTCATCTCCAAAGAAATCGTAGCCCCAGACAGCTTCCAGGAGCTTGTCCCTGGTCAGTGCCAGATTCTTATTGCGTACCAGATAGAACAGCAGGTCGTATTCCTTTGGCGTCATGGAGGCTTTCTGTCCATTCACATAGACCTCACGGCCGGCAAGATCAATCTCCAGACCTTCAAATTTCATGCGGTCCTGCTGTGCCGGAGGCTCGGTCTGCCCCCGCTTGAGGACTGCCTTTACCCTTGCCATCAGCTCTTTCGGGGAAAAGGGCTTGACCACATAGTCGTCTACGCCGATTTCAAAGCCAAAGAGCTTGTCATATTCCTCCCCTCTGGCGGAGAGCATGATAATGGGGGTATCGCAGTGCTTTTTGATTTCCTTGCTTGCGGAATAGCCGTCCAGCTTCGGCATCATGACATCCATAATAATGAGGTCATAAGTATTCTGGCGGCATTTTTCCACAGCCTCCATGCCGTTGGCGGCTTCATCCACCTCGTAATCCTCAAACTCTGCATACTCTCTGACCACGGCACGGATATTGACTTCATCATCCACGATTAACAGTTTGCTCATAATTGCGTCCTTTCTATATCATTGTTAGAGATTCCCTTAATTGTTGCGTGACATCCGGCGCACCCGGCGCTCTGTCTTTATTATATCAGATTTACTACCATGATACAAGACTTTCGTGAAAAGTTTGTGACAGCTGCGATAAAATTTGTTGAGTTTCCGAAAAAATCCATTCCCTCGTATGAAATGGCAGGATTTGGTCAATGCTGAAATCAGATTCTTTGAAAGGAGCAATGTCAATGAAAATTACAAGCGTGATCGGCAGACAGGTCATGGATTCCAGAGGCAATCCCACTGTGGAGGCACAGGTGTTCCTGGAGGACGGCAGCTATGGAAGAGGAATTGCCCCCAGCGGCGCCTCCACCGGTGTCCACGAAATGCTGGAGCTGCGCGATAATGACAAACAGTTTTATGGGGGCAAGGGCGTCACCAAGGCAGTACACGGCATCAATACCACCATTGCCGCCGTCCTGACCGGTATGGATGCGGACAATATTTATGCGATTGACGGTGCCATGTGCCAGGCGGACGGGACGCAGGACAAATCCCGTCTTGGAGCAAATGCCATTCTTGCCGTGTCCATTGCCTGCGTCCGGGCAGCAGCGGCGTCCCATCACATGCCGCTGTACCAGTTTCTGGGCGGCATCAGCGGCAGAACGCTGCCCATTCCCATGATGAATGTCCTCAACGGCGGCGCCCATGCTGCCAACAATGTGGATGTGCAGGAATTCATGATTATGCCCGTCGGAGCTGAGTGCTTTGCAGAGGGACTGCGCTGGTGCGCAGAGGTGTATCACAAGCTGGCAGCCATTCTGAAAAGCCGGGGTCTGAGCACGGCAGTGGGGGACGAGGGCGGCTTTGCACCGGATCTGGAGAGCGATGAGGCGGCGATTCAGCTGCTCCTGGAGGCAATTACTGGGGCAGGCTATCAGCCGAGGAAGGACTTCCGTCTGGCATTGGATGCCGCATCCAGCGAGTGGAAACAGGATAAGCAGTCCGATCTCTACCGTATGCCAAAGTGCGGGAAGCAGTATACCTCTGATGAGCTCATCGCCCACTGGACGGAGCTTGTGGACAAGTACCCCATTGTGTCCATTGAGGATGCGCTGGATGAAGAGGACTGGGACGGCTGGAAGAAGCTGACCGCCGCCATTGGCAGCAGGGTGCAGCTGGTGGGGGATGATCTCTTTGTGACCAATACCCAGCGCCTGTCCCGGGGAATTCGTGAGGGCTGCGCCAATTCCATTCTGATCAAGCTCAACCAGATCGGTACAGTTTCGGAAACGGTGGACGCCATCCGCATGGCAAGAAAATCGGGTTATACAGCGGTGGTTTCCCATCGTTCCGGAGAAACGGAGGATACCACCATTGCGGATCTTGCCGTTGCCCTTAACAGCGGTCAGATCAAAACCGGTGCGCCCTGCCGCAGTGAGCGGGTAGCCAAGTACAACCGTCTCCTGCGTATTGAGGAGCAGCTGAATTCCTGGTGCTGCTGAGTACGGAATGCCGCCCGTATGGGCGGCATTATCACGTTCAAATCCTCCGTTCCTCTGGATAAAAATTGTTCTGCTCGGCAGCAAAACGCCCCGGCTCATCAAGAACCGGGGCGTTTGTACTATGAAACATTATACGGGCAGGGAAGGCAGGAGCTTAACCAGGTACTGCACGATGTACAGCGTATCCGTGGAATTGAGACTGCCGTTCTGGTCAACATCCGCATTGGCGGTGCCCTGTGCAGTCAGGGTTCCGCTGCCCATGAGGAACTGGCTCAGTTCGATGACATCCAAGATGGTTACCTCTCCGTCACCGTCGATATCACCATAGAGGACGGGTTCCATGAAATTGAAATGAATGGTGGCGCCGAGCAGTGCGTCATTTTCGTCTCCAATTGAGATCATATTCCATTCTTCTTCCGTGCCGGAATAGTAAACATCGGTCAGTCTTTTGCACCAATAGAACGCCGAATCCCCGATACTTGTCACACTGTTAGGAATGGTGACAAAGGTCAGGCTTGTGCATCCATCAAATGCCCACTCCTCGATACTTGTTGCACCGTCAGGAATGGTGACAGAGGTCAGGCTTTTGCATCCACAGAATGCCCTCTTCCTGATGCTTGTCACGCCATCGTGAATTTTATAGGCAGTTCCTCTGTCAGCAGCAGGACATGCCACCAATTCTGTACAATCAGCATTGTACAGAACGCCGTCAATATCCATATACGATGTATTTCCGTCTGTGACATTAATTTCAGTCAGGCTTGTACAATCACCGAATGCACCATCTCCGATAGTTGTCACACTATTAGGTATGGTGACAGAGGTCAGGCTGTCGCAAGCATAGAATGCCAACTCCCCGATACTTGTCACGCTGTCAGGAATGGTGAAGGAGGTCAGGCTTGTGCATCCAGAGAATGCCCAATTCCTGATGCTTGTCACACTGTCAGGAATGGTAACGGAGGTCAGGTTTTCGCAAAAATAAAACGTCATTTCCTCGATGTATGTCACGCCGTCTGGAATGGTGACGGAGGTCAGACTTGTGCAAGAGTAGAATGCCCCATGTCCAATACTTATCACGCTGTCAGGAATGGTGACGGAGGTCAGGCTTGTGCATCCAGAGAATGCACACTGTCCGATGCTTGTCACTCCATCGGGAATAGAATAGGCAGTTCCTCTGCCAGCGGGATATGCCACCAATTCTGTACAATCAGCATTGTACAGAACGCCGTCAATATCCATATACGATGTATTTCCGTCTGTGACATTAATTTCAGTCAGGCTTGTACAAGCACCGAATGCACGAGCTCCGATAGTTGTCACACTATCAGGAATGATGACAGAGGTCAGGTTTATGCATTCAGAGAATGCCCACCCCCCGATACTTGTCACACTGTCAGGAATGGTGACGGAGGTCAGGCTTTTGCACTGATAGAATGCCCACTCCCCGATGCTTGTCACACTGCCAGGAATGCTGACAGAGATCAGGCTTGTGCACCAGCTAAATGCCCACCCCCCGATGCTTGTCACACTGTCAGGAATGATGACAGAGGTCAGGTTGGTGCAGTCATCGAATGCTGCACCTCCGATACTTGTCACCGGCACCCCATCAATCTCACCTGGAATCTCCACATCAACTGCTGAAGAATCGCAGTCCGTAATCACAATATAGTCCCCATAATTCTGATAGGTCAGAACGTCATAGGTACCTTCCGTGTAAGAATCCTCCGCACTTGCTGTAATGCTGTAATCCGCTGTCAGTTCCGGCAGCAGTGCGGCTCCGGAAAGCAGCATGGCGCACGCCGTTAGTCCGGCGGCAATACGATGTAAGTGTTTCATCTTGATAACCCCTTTCTGTCCAATTGTTAAATATAATTTATTATAGCATATTGTGGAAAAAATACAAGTGTTTCAGGTAAAAATTTTATAAAAATCAAAAGGGCCAGCCTCTGGCAGAGGAGATGCGCAGCACCGCCTTTAAAAGTCCCTCCCCGGAGCGGGATGGACTGCCCAAAAGGCTGCATCAAAACTGTTGACAAATGTCGGAATTTATTGTATACTATAAGAAGTATGTATCGGAGTAAATGCTTCCGGATACTGGCAGAGATTCTAAGAAAGTGAGGCATCCATTATGGCAACTACACCGAATGGAAATGATAACTGGAACCGATCAAACTTCCGGGATAATGATAATTATTTTAAAAATCAGGATACTCCAAGACTTCGGGAAGCACAGCGTGAGCTGGACAAGCTGGATGTGCAGATTCCCGATGACCGCCGCCAGAAGCAGGACTGGGTGGATCTATACAGCCGTGCCAGATGGGACAGGCTTCTGGGCGTGCTGATTGTCCTGGTGCTGCTGATTGTGGTGCTGGTGGCTGCCTGCAAATCCTGCGGCAAGGACAAGACTCCTGCAAATGCCCCTGTAGAGCCAACCTCCGAATCCCTCCAGATGCAGCCCACAACGGAGGCTGTGATAGACTATTCCAAGGCAGTATTTCTCAGCCCTTCCACCCAGTATGACAATGTATATGCCTGTGATGATACGGTGACGGAAGGGGCTGCCATGATAGAGCTTGCCGGTCTTGTGAAGCAGTACCTGGAGGCGGACGGCTATACTGTATTCATTTGCAAGGAAGATGATACTGTAAAGAATAAGGTGGAGACGGGCAATGCCCTGGGCTGCGGCGCCTATGTGGCATTACATACCAATTCCGGCGGCGAATCCGGCAGCGGCGTGGGAACGGAGTGCTATTACAATACCAATATTGAGGGCAGCTATGAACTGGCGGAGGCTGTTTATAATCAGGTTGCCGCACTGACTCCCACCGAGGACCGGGGCGTAAAGGATGAAACCCAGAGGGAGCTGTATGAAATTCTGAATAACCAGAATGCCTGCTGTCTGCTGGAGGTGGAATTCCACGATCTGGTGGAACAGTCCCAATGGATTCTGGATAATAAGGCGCAGATTGCACGTGCCATTGCAGACGGCATTGAGGCATACCTGACCACGGCACAGATGGGCTACAGCACTGTCAGTCCCACCGATGCACCGTCCACCGAAACAGGAGCAGTGCAGTAATGCAGAAGCGCAATTACCAGCGAGAAATGGAAACCATGCTCCATGCGGCGGCAGCACCGCCGCATGTTGTATTACATGCCTGCTGTGCGCCCTGTTCCAGCGCTGTGCTGGAACGGCTGGCGGATCATGCCGAAATCACGTTGTTTTTCTATAATCCCAACATCCTGCCCGAGAAAGAATATCAGTACCGTCTTGAGGAACTGCAGCGCCTGCTCCGGGAGATGCCCCTGCCCGGAAAAATCCGTTTGCTGGAGGGTGTTTATGAGCCGGAGCGGTTCCTTGCCTTTGCAAAGGCACTTGCCGGTGAGCCGGAACGGGGTGAACGCTGCCGGAAATGCATTGCCCTGCGTCTCCGGGAGACAGCAAGAACCGCAAAGGAGCTTGGTGCGGATTATTTTGCCACCACACTGACCGTCAGTCCCCACAAGGATGTCCTTTTCATCAATGACTGCGGCTTTGCTGTTGCAGAGGAATCCGGCATCCCCTGGCTCCCGTCGGATTTCAAGAAGAAAGAGGGCTACAAGCGTTCCATTCAGCTGTCGGCGGAGTATGACCTGTACCGGCAGGATTTCTGCGGCTGTCCGTTCAGTCGGGTACAAAAGTATGGGGAGGAAGAGAAATAATGGATCCCAAGGACTTTTTTAATCAGAAAATGAACCAAAGCATGGACATCTTTCAGCAGATGGGTCTGGAACTGGATGCACAGCAGATGGCAGAATTCCAGAATCTGGTGCAGATGATGGGTGAGAGCATTGAACCCGTGGATATTGCAAAGCAGCTGGCAGAATACAAACCGCAGGCGGCGGACGCAGCGGACGAGGATTTTCTCCGTAAGATGATAGTATGGCTGAAGGAAGTTGTTGCTGCGATTCCGGATGCGGATGTGAATAAGATGAGAATCTGTTACCACACGGCATTCGATGAACAAATGCACGCCTTTGGGGATCTCTGGTTTGCCTATCAGACAAGGGCGTGCGAGGAAGAAGAAACAGGCAGTGATTCCCCATGGAATTTTGTGGGCTGGAAGGAACACTATTTCAGCAATTTTCCAAACGATGCCATGACGGCATGGCTTGCAGCGAAGGGGATTGATCTGAACGAGGATGATATCAGTGTGGAAGATCAGGTGTACGACCTTGCTGTGCTTGCGGTGATGCAGATTCATGCAGAGGGCGTGACGGAAGCACGCTTCGGCAAAAAAACACCGATCATCATTGAAGACTATGAAATGTATGATAGGACGGCAGTCCGCGCAGCGAAGGCAAATGGCGCAGAGCTGCTGGATGAAGAGTTCTATCTGGAATGCGGGTGCAACAACCCGAATGTATAAAACAATCCCCTGAGAATGACGGTTCTCAGGGGATTTCCGTTTATTTTGCATCCCTCATGCAAAAGATAACCTCCTGCATCAGCTCCGCCGGTTTCTGGTTGGGCAGAAGCTTGACGCCGATAAAGGGTTTTTCCACACAGGAGAAGAGAATCCGCCTGCCGTATTTTCCGGAGAGTGCCGCAATCTGTTCCGGCTCCGGGGACTGGATGAAGAATTGCAGGCTCCCCGACCGCTGGGTGATTTCCGTAATGCCCATGGCAGCTGCCGTGTTGCGCATGAGGGAAACTGTAATCAGCCCGATGATCGCCTTCGGCGGTTCGCCGTAGCGGTCGATGATCTCGTCGATCAGCTCGGATTCGTCCTCCTCGTCACGGACTGTGGCAATCTTCCGGTACATGTCAATTCTGGCGGAGGTACTCTCGATGTAATCCTCCGGAATGTATGCCTCGATCTGAATATCCACTGTGCAGGCCGCCGCACGCTGGATGGGTTCGCCCTTGACCTCGGCAATGGCTTCGTTCAGCATCTGCATGTACATGTCGTAGCCCACCGTCTCCATGTGCCCGTGCTGCTTGCCGCCGAGGATACTGCCGGCGCCCCGGATTTCCAGATCACGCATCGCAATGCGGAAGCCGCTGCCGAACTGGGTGAATTCCCGCATGGCTTCCAGACGCTTGGAGGCAACCTCCGTTAGCACCTTGTCACGCCTGAACATAAAATATGCATAGGCACGGCGGTTGGAACGCCCCACCCTTCCCCGGAGCTGGTACAGCTGACTCAGCCCCAGCCGGTCGGAATCCTCAATAATCAGGGTATTGACATTTGCCACATCCACACCGGTTTCGATGATGGTGGTGCAGATCAGGATATCCACCTCTCCCTCCACTACCTGCTGCCAGATATCGGACATTTCCTCCTCACTGAGTCTGCCATGGGCTACGGCAATTCTGGCATCGGGGAAAAGATTCTGGATGCGTGCGGCACAGTGCATAATGGTATCAATGCGGTTGTGAATGTAATATACCTGCCCGCCCCGCTTCAGTTCTCTGGTAATTGCCTGCATGACAACGCCTTCCTGGTATTCGGTGACATAGGTCTGCACCGGGTAGCGGTCCTGGGGAGGCTCCGCAAGAACGGACATGTCACGGATGCCGGACAACGCCATGTTCAGCGTTCTGGGAATGGGCGTTGCGGAAAGCGTCAGCACATCAATTCCTGCAAAAATTTCCTTGAATTTTTCCTTGTGTGCTACGCCGAACCGCTGCTCCTCGTCAATAATAGCCAGCCCCAGAGCGTGGAATTCCACATCCTTCTGCACAATGCGGTGAGTGCCGATGATAATATCAATTTTCCCTTTTTTCAGATCCTCCAGAATTTTTTTCTGTTCCTTTGGCGTGCGGAACCGGGAGAGCATTTCAATCCGCACGGGCATCCGGTCGAACCGCTGCAGTGCTGTCCGGTAATGCTGCAGCGCCAGCACCGTGGTGGGGGTCAGAATGGCACACTGCTTATTACTCAGGACGCATTTCATGGCTGCACGGAAGGCGACCTCCGTCTTGCCGAAGCCCACATCACCGCACAGCAGTCTATCCATGGGACGATCCCGCTCCATGTCGCTTTTGATTTCAGCAATGCTCTGGAGCTGGTCATCCGTCTCTGCATAGGGGAAACGTTCCTCGAAGTCCCGCTGAATTTCGTCATCCGGATAGAAGGCATAGCCCTTGCTGTTTTCCCGCTTGGCATAGAGCTTCATCAGCTCTTCTGCCATATCCCGGACGGCCTTGCGGACGTTGCTGCAGGTTTTCTGCCACTGGGGTGAGGACAGCCGGTTCAGCTTCACTGCACCCTCGTCCTGGGCGCCAATGTACCGGGAGACCAGATCCAGCTGGGTAACCGGCACATAGAGCTTCTCGCTGCCGGCATACTGGATGGTGATATAGTCCTTGGCAATGCCTTCCATTTCCAGCTTGTGGATGCCCAGAAACCGTCCCACGCCGTGCATGGCGTGAACCACCAGGTCGCCGGGATGCAGGTCCGCAAGGGTGCGGATTTCCATCCCAGCCTTGTGTTTGGGACGGCGTTTTTTGGCGGCATGCATTTTGGTCTGGACAATGAGTGCGGTTTTGTTCTCCGGGTAGGCAAAGCCGCCGCTGATGCTCCGTGCTGTCAGCAGAACTGCTCCCGGGGGACAGAGATCATCCTCCTGGGCAATGCTGCAGCGAATGCCGCTTTCCTGCAGGTCATTCATGAGAATGGGCAGGGTTTTCTCACTGCCGGCTGCCAGTACCGTCCGGTAGCCCTGGGAGGTGTATTCATTCAGGTCCTCCAGCAGCTGCCGGATCTCACCGCCCCAGGTAGCGTTCTGGAGCGCTTCCATGCTGATGATCTTCCGGAAGGGAATTCGCTCGCTGCTCTGGAGGAACTGGCTTACATAAATGCAGCTGCGGCTTTCCAGAATCGACTGCAGTGCCGGAAAATCCAGAAGACTACCGTCCAGCCCCTTGCAAAGGACGCCCTCCTCAAAGAGAATCTGCAGATCCTCCCGGCGCTGGGCGGCAAGATTCTGCGCCTGCCGGGAAATATCGCTGTATTCGCTGAGGAGTACCGGCCCCAGCACATAATCCGTCAGTACCGTGTGCTGGTACACCAGAGAATAGTATTTGTCAATATTGGCAAGTCCCAGTCCGGCTTCCAGACGTGCAATGTCGTGCTCCAGAAGCTCCCGGATCTGCTGGGTGCGCTTGCCCCTTACCTTTGCCGCAAAGCTGCGGATTTTTTCTGTCAGCTCTGCCGGGTTATAGAGAATTTCCGCCGCCGGGGAAATGACAACATGCTCCACGCTGTCCGTGCGCCGCTGGGTTTCCGGGTCAAAATAGGACAGAGTATCCACCTCGTCGTCCCACAGCTCCATACGAATGGGACTGTTCAGCTGCACCGGGAAGAGATCCACGATGGAACCGCGTACAGCAAACTGCCCCCTGCCCTCCACGGTTTCGCAGCGGGTGTAGCCGGCAGCAGTCAGCTTCCGGATCAGTTCACCAAGATCTACCGAGCCGCCGATTTCCAGGGAGATGTGCGCACTGCGCAGAATTTCCGGGGGCAGGGTGGGCTGCATGGCGGCTTCTACGCCGGCAGTGACGATGCGGATTTCTCCCCGGCAGACGGCGGAGAGGACATGGAGCCGTTCATGCTCGTATTCTGCCGATTTGCTCTCCGCAGAGGAATAGAGCAGTTCCTTTGCCGGGAAATGCATGGCAGCGGTTTGCCCCGCCATGGCATTGATGTCCGCACACAGCCTGATGGCATCGGCTTCCGTGCCCGTAAGCAGGAGCAGGGCGGGGGTATTCTGCTGGGCAAGGGTCAGTGCCAGCTGTGCCTTGTGGACGGCGGAAAGTCCTGTGACGCAGACGGGAACCTCTCCCTCATCCAGTGCGCCGCAGAGCCGCTTCCAGTCCTGTAATTCTGAAAAAGTCTGTGTAAAGAAATTCATAGTTCACCTGTGTATTATGCATTGTATTGGTTCATGGCAGCATCCGTTTTTCCGTTCACCATCAGTGCAAGGCACGCACAGGCATTGCGGCAGGAAATGTCCATCTGTGCCAGCTCAGCCCCGGTAAATTTGGAGAGTACCCAGTCTGCCAGATTGTAGTCCTTATGGGGCTTCTTGCCCACACCCATTTTGATCCGTGCAAAATCCTGGGAGCCGGTCAGAGCAATGATGCTCTTGATGCCGTTGTGACCGCCGTCGCTTCCCTTCCGGCGGATGCGCAGCTTGCCGGGCTCCAGGGAAATGTCGTCATAGACCACAATCAGATGATCCATGTCCAGCTTGTAGAACTGCATGGCTTCTGCCACAGCCTCTCCGCTGTTATTCATGTAGGTGTTGGGCTTCAGGAGGAGGCAGCGCTGACCGTCCAGTGTGACATCTCCGCAGTAGCCCTTGAATTTCATGCGGTTCACCTCAATATTCTGTGCCTTTGCCAGGGTATCCATGACCATGAAACCGGCATTGTGTCTGGTGTGTTCGTAAACCATTCCCGGATTGCCCAGCCCCACAATCAGCCACTGGGGCTTGCCCCCCGTCTGCGTATTGCCAGCGGAGAGCTGTGCAAAAATTTCCATAATTCCCATTCCGTTGGTGCTCCTTTCTGATATCGTCCTGTGCGCATAACAATTTCGGACGGTACATTGCTGCACCGCCTGCTCCGGTTGTTCAATTACTTTTATTATAACATACTTCCCGGCATTTTTCAAGTCAAAAGCTTCGCCTTTTTCTGCCGGAATCTGACAGGACTGAACAGGAAATCCCCCGGATCTGAATTTTTTTCAGGAACTTGCAGAAAAGTGGTTGCCAAAAAGTAAAAAATCTGGTATAATAACAGTAGCTGTGGTTTTTTTAGAACCCGGACAAGATAATAACCGGAGGTGACATTCATGAGTACGGACCCGTACGGGCGAGCGAATACAATGACCGCAAACGGTGTCCGTGTGCCGTTTGCGTAACAGAAAGGCGGCATCATCATGATTCGTTTCTATCAGACACAGGATAACTGTGTCAGGGAGGTTGCTTCGCCTGTGCCCGGCTGCTGGATCTCCGTTGTGGATCCGACGGCGCAGGAAATACAGCAGCTCATTGAACGCTACGGACTGGACAGCGGCTTTGTCCGCTCCTCTCTGGATGAGGAGGAATCGTCCCGTATTGAGCGTGAGGATGACCAGACGCTGATTATTGTCGACACAGCCGTGTCGGAAATCCAGACGGAGGAAACCATCCTTTTCTTTACAGTGCCTCTGGGTATCATTATTACAGAGGAGTATGTTTTCACAATATCCCTCAAGGACAACCGGGTGCTTCGTGATATGGCGGAGGGCGTTGTCCGGGGGGTGCAGACGCGCATGAAAACCCGGTTTGTCATGCAGCTGCTGCTGCGCATTACCGCAGTCTACCTGCAGGACCTGAAGCAGATTGACAAAACCTCCTACATCATGGAGCAGAAGCTCAGCGGTGCCATGAAAAACAAAGAGCTTGTGCAGATGCTGGAGCTGGAAAAGTCCCTGGTCTACTTCTCCACATCTCTGAAGGCAAATGAGGTTACCATTGAAAAGCTCCTCCGGGGCAGAACCATCAAGCTCTATGAAGAGGATCAGGATCTTCTGGAGGATGTCCTCATTGAGGTGCGTCAGGCCATTGAGATGAGCCATATCTATTCCGGCATTCTGTCCAGTATGGTGGAGGCCTTTGCTTCGGTCATCTCCAACAACATGAACTATGTGATGTGGCGTCTGACGGTGGTTACAATTATTATGGCAATTCCCACCATGATTTTCAGCTTCTACGGCATGAACACCAGCGGTCTGCCCCTGGCAGAGACCTGGTTTCCCACAGTGTTTTCCATTGTTGTGACAATTATTGTTGCCGTACTTTTGCTACGGAAGAAAAAGTATAAATAATGCCGTCAGGAAATTATTTTCTGAAATGGGAAAAATTACAGCCATAAAACCGCCCTGCGTCTATTGACAAGGGCGGCGGTTTGTTATACAATTATAATAGGAGAACCTCTAAAAACTTGTTTTTTAGAGGTGGGGTGGGGCGAAGTCCCACAAAATCCACCTTTTACATTTCTTTGATTATAAAAACGTGGGTTTTTAGAGGTTACTATAGGACTGTTATAGGTACGGACATTGAAGAAAAACAGGATGGATCCGGATACTTATGGAGGTATGAACAATGAACAAACATTTCAGACGATGTGCAGCTGGCCTGGCAGCAGCAGTGATGGCTTTGTCCGCCGGTGCGGTTTCTGTATCCGCAGAAGAGGAAGCGAAGAAGATTGTTGTCCTGGGCGACAGCATTTCCACTGGTGCGCAGGTGAGAAGGGTGGACGGCGAATTTGTCACAACCTATCTGGACAAGACCTATGTGGATTTTGTAAGTGAAGCCCTCGGCGCCGAGGTAACGAATTTTGCTGTTGACGGTTATACCACTGCCGACCTGCTGGCAAGCCTGGAAACGGCAGAAGTGCAGCAGGCACTGGAA
This sequence comes from uncultured Ruminococcus sp., assembly GCA_964644275.1. Classification (GTDB taxonomy): domain Bacteria; phylum Bacillota; class Clostridia; order Oscillospirales; family Ruminococcaceae; genus UBA3855. The sequence goes on from CAZXVI010000001.1 coordinate 98,029, forward strand.
GAGGCGGATATCATCCTGGTCAGCATCGGCCTGCATGATATGATGGATGATTTCATGGATACCGCATGGGGGTTCATGGATGAATTCGGGTTTGCGCAGTTTGCGGATGTGTTCAGCGCACAGCTGGCGGATTACGGCCTGACGGAAACGGATCTGCAGAATTACTGTGCGGATCTGACCTATGCAGTGAAGTCCCATCGTGCCGCTGCCGCTGCCAATATGCTGGAGATCGGTGAAAAACTCTCTGTCTATTCCGACGCACAGGTGGTGTACCAGAATGTGTACAACTGCATTGATACCATTGAAAACATTGATGAGCTTTCCGCAAAGCGCCGGGATGCATACAATATGGTCTGCAATATTGTAACCAATAATCTGAATGATGAGACCAGCGGTTCTGTGAATGATTCCCTGAACCAGATTGCTTCCAGCTACGGCTGTGATGTCATTGATGTCTTTACCGGGTTTAAGGGCTATGCGTATCGGTATGTGAATCTGGATGAGCTGGATATGAACCCTACGGCAGAGGGGCAGGCATGGATTGCGGATGCCGTTCTTGCCGCAGTTGTAGAGCTGGATACGGGCGACGTGAACGGTGACGGTACGGTTGATGCTGCGGATGCTGCGGTTGTTCTGAAGCATGCAGCCAATATCGGTACCGGAGGCAGCGGCATTTTCACAAGCAATCAGGTAACCGCCGGTGATGTGAACAGGGACAGTGTTGTTGATGCAACGGATGCTTCCAGGATTCTGATCTATGCTGCACAGATCGGCAGCGGCGGCACACCTTCCTGGAACTGACGGGCCGGACTGCGGATGGAACAGAATCGGAACTGCCCCGTAATTTACCTGGTTGTGCCCTGCTATAATGAGCAGGAGGCGCTTCCGGTAACTGCGGAAAAGCTGGCAGAAAAACTGGGGGCAATGACCCGGCTGGGAAGCATTTCTCCGGAGAGCCGCATCGTTTTTGTTGATGACGGCTCCAAGGATGATACATGGACATTGATTCGTGGTCTGCATACGCAGAACAAGCTCTTCCAGGGCATCAAGCTTTCCCGGAACTACGGGCATCAGCGTGCGCTCCTGGCAGGACTGATGACGGTGCGTGACCGCTGTGATGCGGTTATTTCACTGGATGCGGATCTCCAGGATGATATTCATGCCATGGACGGGATGGTGGAAAAATACTGTAACGGCTGTGAAATCGTCTACGGTGTGCGCAGCGACCGTGCAACGGATTCTGCCTTCAAGCGGGGCACGGCACAGACCTACTATAAAATGATGCGTGCCATGGGCGTGGAAATGGTCTATAACCATGCGGATTACCGGCTGATGAGCCGACGGGTGCTGGAGGAGCTGTCGGGCTATGAGGAAGTGAATCTCTTCCTCCGGGGACTGGTGCCCATGGTGGGCTTCCGCAGTGATGTGGTATACTATTCCCGTGCGCCCAGACTGCAGGGAGAATCCAAGTATCCTCTGAAGAAAATGCTTGCCTTTGCCTTTGAGGGCATTACCTCCCTGTCCGTGAAGCCCATCCGGATGATTACGTTTCTGGGAATCGGCATTTTCCTTGTGAGTCTGCTGATGCTGGTCTATGTGCTGGTCCGGCATTTTCTGGGTTACACCGTGGTGGGCTGGACGTTCCTGGCAGTTTCCGTCTGGGGAATCGGCGGTCTGCAGCTGCTGGGCATCGGCATTGTCGGTGAATATATCGGTAAAATTTACCTGGAATCCAAGCGCCGTCCCCGCTACCATCTGGAAGTGTATCTGGATGATGCGGTCTGACGGATGCATGGTAACGCAAGCCGCTTTTGCTACGATCTGTCAAAAGCGGCTTTTTTAGCGGATTCTCGGAATCCGAGAGAGATTCTGCATCTGCTGGGTGGCATTCTCACTGTCAGAATGGTAGAATAGGGGCAGTACAAAGCCTCCGGGTATGTATTCGGAGGGCTGCTGCGATTACTTTATTCTATTATAAGGGAGCCTCTAAAAACTTGTTTTTAGAGGTGGGGGTGTGGGGCGAAGCCCCACAAAATCCACCTTTTATTCTTTCACGATTTAAAAACAGGGGGTTAGAGGTTTCCACAAAGGAGTAATGACAATGGAACGAAAAACAATCGGCAGTTTGATTGCTGCGCTGCGGAAGGCAAACGGAATGACACAGAAGGAGCTTGCGGAACAGCTTAATGTGTCCGATAAGACTGTCAGCCGCTGGGAACGGGACGAGGGCGCACCGGACATTTCCATGATCGTCGTGATTGCGGAACTGTTTCATGTGACCTGCGATGAGCTGCTTCGGGGACAGCGCAAGCCCATGGAGGAACGAACGGGGTCTTCCTGTGAAACAGAAATGACACCGAAGGGAGAAAAACAGTACCGGCATCTGCTGGCAGTGAGCCTGACCAGATACCGTAACCGCAGTTTCATTGCAATGGGAATTCTGCTTGCCGGGCTCCTTGCTGCTATGATCGGGAATTTTGGATTTCTCAGAGCATACATCGGCTTTTTTGCAGGTGTGGTTTTGGATCTGGCAGCCGTCATCTGCCAGCTGATTTTTGTCAGCAATGCGTTTCTCAGCGTCGGTGACAACAGCCTGGGCTGCACGGGAGCGAACCGGTTCAGAACATCCGTCATCCGCCTTGCCTATGGGGTTATGGGAATGGCGGCGGTGCTGTTCGGCTTCACGCTGCCCCTTGTCACCATGCCCGGGGATGCCTATGCAGGGCTGACTGCGGATGCTTGGTTCCGCAGCGGGATTGCCTATGCAGGTGCTGCTCTTATTATATATATAATAGTGTGCCTTGCGGTGCATCGTATCCTTTTGAAAAAAGGAATATATGCGCTGACAGAAAGGGAGGAGGAGTGCCGCCTCCGCAACCGCCCCCTCCGGCGCAGATGCCTCCTTGTCCTGACGGCAGCGGCAGCGGTGACCCTTGTGGGACAGCTCTTTGTCAATGAGGTACTCGGTGCGGAAGCTTTCTGTCAAACAATCGAGTTCCGGGATTATGACAGCTTTGCTGCATTTATGGAGCAGGAAGTGCCAATTGGTTACGAGGACGGCATGGCGATAGTGGCAGAGGTTCCCATTGACGACGAGCCCATACAATATTATGACGAAGCCGGAAACCCGATCAGCGAGGAAGAAGCGCTGAAGGAAACCCTGACGGACAGCGAGGGAAATGTTCTGTGTGAATACCTGTGCCGCAATGAGTCCGTTGCTGTTGTTTCTTATAATGAGAAGGCGGAAACTCTGCTGCCGATTACTGTTATCACCAGAGAAGCATACCGTGCTGCAAAAGCAGGGCTGAAAATGATCAACGGGGTATTTGCCGCTCTGTACGGAGCGGAACTGCTTGGCGCATTGCTGGTTTACAATAGAAAGCGTTCCAGGTAGGCAAGCAGCAGAAGCTTCCCGGTTCTGCGCATCCATCCTCCGGGCTGTAATGGATATTGCAGTCCGGAGGATTCGTATGCATTCTTTGACCTTGCTTTAATCCTCTTTTCCGCCGGTTATCATCATTTTATCACATTCGGGAGTATAATAAAAAATAACAAAAGGAACGACGCAGTCAAAACTGTTTCATAGAAAGGATGATTGTAATGTTCAATCACAATAATGAAAATCAGACAAATCATGAACAGAATCCGATGGATCATCAGGGCTACTACGATTCCCGGTCGGAACAGACGACTCCCGGTACTGCCAATTATGTGAACTACTATTCCGACCCGGCAGAACCGCCCAGGAAAAAGAAGCACGCAGGAAGAACCTTTGCCAAGGCAGTTGCCGGCATTGCGGCACTGGCGCTGGTTTCTGCTTCCTCCATCCAGCTTTATAAGATTTTCGGAGACAGGGACTCTTCCCTTACCTCTGTAGAAGACCGCAAGGAATCAAGCAAGCAGAATGTGAATGCTGATGGGGGTGCAGTGGAACAGACGGCGGAAACCCTGAATGAAGACAACGATGACAGTAAGGAAGATACGGCTGTCCCCGCTGTCAGCTGGATCAGCATGGCGGCTCCGGAGGATGCACTGACCATTCCGGAGATTGTCGAAAAGGCCATGCCTTCCGTAGTGGGCGTCAGCGCCGTTTTTGAAGGTACTTCAAGCAGCTACTACAATTACTATTATTATTTTAACGGCGGAGAACAGACCCAGCAGTTTACGGGTACCGGCACCGGCATTGTCATGAGCTCTGACGGATACATTATTACTAATGCACACTGTATCTATGACAGTGAGTATGAATACGGAAAAGCCGTCAGCGTTACAGTGCTCATGTCGGATGAAACGGAATACGATGCAGAAATTGTGGGTTATGACCTGGAAACGGACCTTGCAGTGCTCAAGGTGGATGCCACCGGCCTGACAGCGGCTGAATTCGGCAGCAGTGATGATCTTCAGGTGGGCGAACTGGTGGTTGCAATTGGCAATCCTCTGGGCTTTGAGCTGTTCGGCACCACTACCTGCGGCATTGTTTCTGCGCTGAACCGGGAGGTTGTCATTAACGAGAAGAAAATGACCCTGATCCAGACGGATGCTGCCATCAACAGCGGCAACTCCGGCGGTCCCCTTCTGAACAGCTACGGTCAGGTAATCGGTATCAATTCGGCTAAGATTACCTCCACCTATTCTTCTGCAAGTGTGGAAGGCCTCGGCTTTGCCATCCCGATTTCCGATGCAGCCGACATTATCAATGATCTCATCAATTACGGTTGTGTTGCCGGAAGACCCCAGCTGGGCATTACCTCCATGGATATTGACGAAAGCACTGCAATGCGCTTCAATATTCCCGAGGGAGTCTATGTATACTCCGTAACGGAAGGAGGGGCTGCTGATAAAGCAGGACTGCAGACCGGAGATGTCATTGTTGCCATCCAGGATGTGGCAGTGACTACTGTGGATGAACTGAATGAGGTGAAAAATGAGTACGATGCCGGTGATACAATAATGCTGAGAATCTATCGTTCCGGCTCGGAACGGAGCGTGGAGCTGACCCTGGAAGAGGTAAAGCCCACGGATGAATAAATCAGAAATTACCAAATTCTCCTTACACATTGGTACGGCGGACAGAGCAAAAGCTTTGCCCGCTGTGCCTATGAGAGCACATTGTGCATAATATGCAATATATGTGGTGAAATAGGAAGAAAAACTGTTTCCTTTGTGCAAATTTTATAAAAAAGCCCGGAATGTTCATGCAATATTTTAAAAGAAAAACGAAATGGTGTATTGACAATCTCGGAAATATGTGATAAAATATGTAGTATAAAACGTTTTAGTGTTGAGAGAATACTGAGATGTTTTGGGAAAAAGGACAGGGGAAATTACATATAAGGCAGTTTATATGAACTCCGAGAAAGGGGTAGCTGTCCATCCAAAAAAAGTAAATTATCAAAAGAAGAGAGAGGTAATCGAACATGAAGAAGTCATTTCTGACAAGAGCAATGGCTGCTGCGGTTGCAGTACCGGTAGCTCTGACACAAACTGTTCTGTGTGCTTCTTTTGCAGCGGATACGGATGTGTCCGGTGCGCAGAAGGAAATCACGATGGATACCTTCATGAATGTGCCTGTGGACGCAACAATTACTGATAATGGCGACGGTACATATGTGCAGGAATCCAACTGGAACAAGTCCGTTTACAGCGCTCTGGCTGATCTGCAGGGCACATCCTATGAACTTGACGCAGCTGCTCTGGCTGAGAGCATCAGCTCCGAGAGATGGGCTGTCACTGTTCTGAAGGAAATCCTGGCTAACAGCACAAAGGTGGTAGCAGCATTCAATGCAGATGATGTAACCATTACTGCTGATGTTGACTATCTGGCAGACGTGCTGGGCGTAAAGCTGGAGGATTTTGCGGACATTTTGGATCCGGCAGATTTCACAGTAACTGGTCAGCTGGTCATCAAGGTTGACACAGCAGCTCTGTATACCGGCAAAACAGTAACCGGCGCAGTAACAATGACTGTTGACGGTCAAAAGATGAGCGCAGCTGAGATTCTGGCATACGCACAGACAAAGATTGACGAGATCGCTGAGAAGACGGCTGAAGCAGGCGTTGCTGCTGAGTTCGAGGGTCAGGTAGCAGGTTATACCAAAAAGCTGGCAGATCTTCAGAAGAAGTATGACGATGCAATGGCTAAGACAGCGAACGAGTCCTATACAGGCACAAGCTGCGATGATATCATTGCACAGTTCAAGGCAGCTTATCCGGATAACGCAAATGTTCAGAAGATTCCGGACACCGTATCCGAAGCGCTGGCTAAGGACAGCGTAACTGCATTGTTCAATGAGGTGCTGAGACAGGCTAACGAAGCTGTTGGTACAGCTGGCTATGCAATTAACGTTTCTCTGGCTGACATTGAGAATGTTGCTTATGGCCTGTACGATGTTGAGGTTTCCGCAGCTGTAGCAAACGGTGCTGGCGAAGCAAGTGCAACAGCCAAGACTGCAGATGATCTGACAGCAGATGATCTGGAAGTTCTGTATACGTATTTCAATGAACAGCTGGCTGCTGAAAACCTGGAGGTTGTAGAAGGCTCCATGGTAACCTACAAGGTTGTTGAGGCATCTGCAACAGGCAGTGTGGACGGCCAGTCCGGCAGTGCTTACTTCAATGTGAAGAGAGTGATCACTTTTGAGACACAGGAAGTAGAGGAGCCTGAAACAGAGCCTGAGACGGAACCTGAAACAGAGCCTGAGACGGAACCTGAAACAGAGCCCGAGACAGAGCCTGAGACGGAACCTGAAACAGAACCCGAGACAGAGCCTGAAACAGAGCCCGAGACAGAGCCTGAAACAGAGCCCGAGACGGAACCTGAAACAGAGCCTGAGACGGAACCCGAAACAGAGCCTGAGACAGAGCCTGAGACAGAACCCGAAACAGAGCCTGAGACAGAACCTGAAACAGAACCTGAAACAGAAGTAGAAGAAACCATTGACATTACCGCATATGGCGCAACATTCTGGTTCTCCCATGATGAAGAGGCATTCACTGCTGAAGATCTGATTGAGAGTGCAATCATCAATGTAGTTGTAACACAGGATGGCGAAGTTGTTGATGAATCCGTAAAGGATGCGGATCTGACACTGTTCTCCTTCGGCCTTGATGAAGAAGGCGCAGTGGAAGGCCTGACACCTGCTGATGTATTCACAGAGGTAAATGAAGCATATGCAGCAGTATCCCTCTATGTATATTATGACGGTGTTCTGGTAGAAGACGCAACGGTTGATGTGTATATCGGCGTAAAGGGCGATGCTACACTGGACGGCGTTGCAGACGCAACAGATGCTGCCATGGTTCTGAAGTATGCTGCAGCAGTTGGTAGTGGTAAGTCAGATGCAGTAATCAAGACAGCGGACGATGAGACACTTGAGTATTTTGCATTCTTCCTGGCAGAAGTTTCCGATGAGAATACTGAACACGATGCAAGCAAGCTGGATGCAACCGATGCGGCTTACATTCTGAAGTACTCTGCTATCTTCGGTACACAGGGCGGAAATGAGGACTTCAGCGTAGCTGATACCTGGTACAACAAAGTGCTTGGCTAAGCGCTGAACGTTAAAACCATTTTCTAGTTACACATGTTATACGCCGCATGGACGGTGCGGCGTATGCATATATAAAATTTATTTGAAAGGAAAATAACTAAAATGAAGAAGATTAACTTTAAGAAGGCAATGGCAGCTGTAGCTGCAATGTCTCTGGTTGCTTGCGCAGCAGCAATCCCGGCTTCTGCATCTGCTGATGGTGCAACAATTGCAATTGATCAGGTTGAACTGACACTGGAAGAACTGCAGGCTCAGAATTATACAGTTCCGATCTATATTACTCTGACCGAGAATAAGGGTCTGACCGCTGTAGAGTTCGGTACACTGGTTGATGAGAGATGTACTTTTGAGATCGTAACTGATACAGATGATGCTATGGATTTGGGCGGCGAGACACTGGCTTGGTCCATGACATATGACATTTCTACAGATAAGCCCCTGACATGGTACACATGGGCAGCAGCAGCAGCCTACACAAAGGCTGACAAGAATGTTGCTATGATTCTGGTAACAGTTCCGGAGGATGCTCAGCCCGGTGATCAGTATGACATTACTTATGTAGCTGATGATGCTAAGTCTCACCTGTTCAAGGACACATCCGGCGATGCAGAAATCAACTATGTTGAGCTGGGTACTGTTGATTACACAGACGGTTTCATCAAGATCAAGGATGTAGAGACAGAGCCTGAGACAGAGCCTGAGACAGAGCCTGAGACAGAGCCCGAGACAGAGGCTGAGACTGAGGCAGAGACCGAGGCTCCGACAGAGGCAGAGACCGAGGCTCCGACAGAGGCAGCTACAAAGGCTCCTGAGTCCAGCACTGCATCTCCTGAGACCGGCTCCGCTGATGTTCTGCCGATCGTTGGCGCAGCAGCAGCAATCGCTGTTCTGGGCGGCGTAGCAATGGTTGCTAAGAAGAAGGACTAATTCCCGATTTTGACAACGACTTGAATTAAGTTCTAAAAAGTCCCCTGCTTTAGCAGGGGACTTTTTCGGCTTATTGATAAAGGCAGCAGTTTCGAAAAAATTACCCTCCCCCGCCTCTTGCAGAGGATCTTTTCGACAGCCTGAAAACGTCCCCTGTATTAACAGAAGACGTTTTGTCGTTTCCTCCGAAATATCAATAGAAAACCAATGAATTTTCTAACCTCCGGGGCTTGCATTTTCAGGTATAACATGATATAATGGGAAAAACGACAAAGGAACAGAAATAGCGGGGGTGTAATTGTGGTTCCAAGACGGATTGCCGTCATACCGGCCTATGAACCGGAGAATCGGATTCTGGATCTGCTTGCCTGCGCGGTACAGCAGAATTTTACTTGTATCGTTGTGGACGATGGCAGCGGTGGAGCCTATGCTGCTCTCTTTGAGCAGGCACGTTCCTATGCACATGTGATTTCCTATGCGGAGAACCATGGAAAGGGCTATGCTATGAAGCAGGCGTTTTCCTATATCTGGGAGCACTATGGAAATGAGGATTGTTCCGTGGTCGTACTGGACTGTGACGGTCAGCACCGGATTAATGATGCTGTAAAGCTCTGTGAGCTGGTGGAGCAGGATCATGGGATTTATGCCCTTGGAAGCAGGAAACAGTCCGCTGCATCACCCCTGCGAAGCCGCTTTGGCAATGCAGTGACACGGAAGGTGTTTCAGGTTGTCACAGGTCAGAAGATCTACGATACCCAGACAGGCCTGCGTGCGTCCCATATCTCCCTGATCCCTGCATTATTGGAAGTGCCGGGGGAACGCTATGAGTATGAAATGAACGTGCTCATGGAGTTTGCCAGACGGAGCATTCCCCTTCGGGAGGTTCCCATAGCTACCATTTATATCGATCATAACGCCGGATCCCATTTCCATGCAATTCGGGACTCAGTGAGAGTTTACAAGGAAATTGTGAAGTTTTCCGCTTCTTCCCTGGCAGGATTTGGGGTGGATTATCTATGCTACAGCCTGTTCCTTCTGCTCATGGGAAGAAAGTACACCCTTGCTGCCAATGTGCTGGCAAGAGTCATCAGCGCAACGGTGAACTTTACCCTGAATCGGAACCTGGTTTTTCGTACCAGGGAACCGCTTTTGCGCAGTGCGGTCAAGTATTTTTTGCTGGCGGCATGCATTCTGCTTTGCAATACCGGGCTGCTCCATGTACTGCTGCAGATTCTGCATATGAATCCCTATTTAGCGAAAATCATTGTGGAGCTGATTTTGTTCAGCGTCAGCTGGATCATGCAGCGGACCGTGGTGTTCCGATCATCCGGCAGTCAGAAGGAGAAAACCAAAGAATGAAGTTGTGGATGAAAAGCAATTTATACGGAATTATCTTTACTGTTGTATTAATTGCATTTACGCTATATGCAGTTCTGGACACTTTTGTGATTCCCCGTGCCTATGTTGTGGTAGATGAGGACAGTGCTGCGGATGAGGCGGAAGAAACGCAGCCGTCAGAGTTCCAGGTAACGGAAACTTCCTACAAGGACAAGAATATCTCGATTACCATTACGCAGTACAGGGAATACGATACGGAAATTTATGTGGCAGATGTTGTGCTTTCATCGCCGGAATATTTCAGGTCTGCCTTTGCAGAGAACAGCTACGGCAGAAATATTAAGGAGGAGACTTCGGATATTGCCATAGCCAATGATGCCATTTTTGCCGTCAATGGGGATTTCTACGGTGCGCAGACAGAGGGCTATGTCCTTCGTGACGGTGTGATTTATCGTGATGAGGCGGATGAGGACAAGGAAGATCTTGCGTTTTTGGAGGATGGCACATTCATGATTTTTAACGAGCGTGACATTACCGCCCAGGCACTTCTGGAGCAGGGAGTCAGGCATGTGCTGTCCTTCGGGCCTGCATTGCTGCAGGATCACGAAATAATGGTGACCCAGCGGGAAGAGGTGGGCAAGGCAAAGGAGAGCAATCCCCGTACAGCAGTGGGAATTTACAGTGCTCTGCATTATGCTTTTGTGGTGTCCGATGGCAGAACGGAGGAGAGCGAGGGACTTTCTCTTCACCAGCTGGCAGAAGTAATGCAGGATCTGGGTGTGGTGACTGCCTATAATCTGGATGGCGGAGGTTCGGCAACCATGTACTTCAATGGAGAAATTATCAACAAACCCACTGCCAATGGTGAGGACATTGAAGAAAGAAAGGTGAGCGATATTGTCTATATCGGCTATGACAGCTGAACGGCAGCTGGCACTGAAAACCTCCCTTGTGTATCTGGCAGCTGCGGTATTCTTTGCTCTGTTCGGCGGTATTTATGAGCTGTTCAGCCATGGGGTTTATTCCTATGCCATGATTTACGCTTTTGCCTTCCCCCTTATAGGAGGCGCCCTTCCGTTTCTTGGCATCGGACTGTCGAAGAAATGTCCTCTGCCCGGCAGAATCTTTCGCAATGCCTATCATTCGGCATTGTCAGCCTGGACCGTTGGAAGCATTTTTCAGGGGGTTCTGGAAATTTACGGAACCACAAATCCGTTGTCCCGTGTATACTGGATTGCCGGCTTTATTCTTATGGCAGCGGCTTTTGGCAGCCTGCTGATGCAGCGCAGTCGGAATTCAGACAATAACAATCGCAGCAATTACTATTATCACAAACGGCAAATTTAGTTGGCGTTTGTGATACGCCGATACGCACGCAGCCGTCATATTTGCAGGAAAAATTGTAGTATTCTACAAAATTTGCATACTCTATTTACAAAATACAAAATTTATGGTATAATTAGTATATACATTCCATAAAGGGAACCTTTAGAACAGAAGGTTATTAGAGGTGCCATAAAATTGTATTTGTAATACTGTTGGCTGGCGGCAGCCAATGGGGAGGTGACCGGTGACTTGCTGCACTTTAATGAATTACTCAACGAAATGATGCAGCATCATCAACTGCGTGCAGTGGATGTCTGCGAAGAATTGCATATCGGCAAATCCAATTTTAGCAAATGGCGCAGCGGAGCCGCCCTGCCCGGCAGTATGGATGCGGTCAATAAGCTTGCAAATGCCATGCGGCTAAGTATTCATGAGAAGGAGGCACTGTTCAGTGCCTACAAGCTGTCGCGTTTTGGCATTTCCTATTATCATATGACAGAAGCGGTTGAGCAGTTGTTTTTGTCGGATTTTGTCTGCCGGAAGCGTACCGGCTCAGATATCGTGCAGTATTCTCCCTCGGAAAACGGAAGGTTTTTCACAAATAAGGGCAGAGTGGTTGTGGCAATTCGCCAGATTCTCCGCCATGGGCAGGGAAAACTGCGGATGCTGTTCCAGCCGGAATGTGATGATATCTGCGGCGTCATCAGGGAGGAACTGGCGGAGCAGGGGCGAAAATGCAGCTGGCTGCTGTATCTGAACGATGTCAATGTGCCTTCTCCGGAGAATATTTCCATGTTCTTTCATGCCTTGCCTTTGATGGCGGATGGAGTTGAGGTGCGCTGCAGCTACATCAATATCCGCAGTTTCTATGAATACTCCATGTTTCCGTTTATGCTGATTACGGACAGTGCAGTGCTGGTCATGAACCGGGACTGCAGTGCCGGAATGTACCTTCAGTCCGAGGAAAGCATCCATTATTACCAGCAGGAATTTGCCGTCCGTTACCAGAAGGCTTCGCTTCTGGGCAGAAGCTTTTCCAGTGCGGAGGAGTTCCTCAGCGGCAACGGCGAGATTTTTGCACAGGATGAAAAGGAACAGAAGCCCTGCGAGCTGTATATTGCGGAAAAATATCCCTGCGTGCTGTATGAGTGCAACGGCAAGGCGGTGTACCAGTATATTGCCGATCTGCCGGATAAGGGGGCGATTACCAAGAAATACCTGGAGTTTCTCCATTATCAGATGATGCATGTGAACAGGATTCATGTGATCTTTTCAATGGAGGGGATGCAGGAGTTCTTTGAAGCAGAGGAGTTCTATGAATTTAGCAGGAAGCTTGTCCAGCCGCTTCCCCTTCAGATGAGGCGAAAGCTGTTCCGCCTGTTGATTGGGCATGCCGAAAAAAGTGACGGCCTGGAACCCAAGCTGCTGCTGCGCTCCTTTCTGGATCACAGTAAAATCCGGGTGGTGAACATCTGGTCGGACGGCAGAATGATTTTTATGCTGGAGCTTGCAGAGGAATATCGGATTCTGGCAGTCAGGGAAAAGAGCCTTGCCGCGTCGCTGATTTCCTATCTGGACTTTCTGCAGGAATGCGGCAGGATGCTCTCCAAGAAGGAAACACTGAAGCGCATGCACGAAGCCTGGGATCAATACGGAAATCCGGGCTGCAATACAACGTAATCAGCAGCGCACAGCACAACAGTACTGTGCCAACTGATGAATACATAAAGGGAACCTCTAAACACTTGGTTTTAGAGGTTAGCTAAAAAAAGAAAAGGGATCATGGTTGACAACGCTGGGGAAAGCGTAAATTCCCGACATCCGAGCAGAGGGAGCAATGTTCTGCAAAATGATTTGTAAGGAGAGTAAAAAGTTATGTTTTGTCCGAAGTGTGGAAATAATATGGATGACAATGCAAGAATATGCAGTAAGTGCGGTACGCCGGTAGCCGGTAATGCCCAGACCATCCGTACAGCAAATAACAATATGGGCGGCAGCTTCAGCATGCCGAACCGGGCGAATCACCAGCCCATTAAAGGAAACATCGCCGGGTTTCCTGTTGACTGGAGAGCTGTGACCTTTATCGGCGGTATCGTATACCTCATTATGACCATTGTCGGCTTGATTGGCATGTTCGCCTTCAACTGCTGGAAGATTTCAATGTTCGGTTACAAAGAGGCGTATTCCTTGGGGAAACTCCTGGATGAGGCTGACGGTGAATGGGGTTTTGGCATTTTTATGCTGGTTCTGGCAATCCTGATCATCATTGCTGCTGTTGGCATTGGTGCCATTACTGTGACGAAGGTTCTTTCCGATGATGCATCCGGTGCTTGCAAATGGCTTGGTAATACGGCAATTGTGTCTACCATTTCCCAGCTGGTTCCGATTTTTGCCGGTGTCAATTTTAAAAACGAACAGGTTGAATGCGGCAGTGTTGCTGCTACGCCCATTGTATTTCTGATTATCTTCCTTCTGATGGCAGTGGCTGCAAAGTTTGCAGCAAAGATGATTGCAGATGAAGAAATGCGCCAGAGTATGATGCGCAGCACAAATCAGTAATCCATAACCATGAGTCCCTATTGATAACAAACGCATTTTTCAGCTGCTGCGGTTTTGCCGGAGCAGCCTCTTTTTTGTCACCGGACTGCGAGGGTTTTTACCGTTTTTTTACTATTTTCATCCGATTTGACAAATCACTAACTGATTTTTGTGCAAATAATGTCACTTTAGCGTATTGACAGGAAGAACGGCATCTGGTATAATAATTTGTATAGGTTATATGAAGTTTCGACAATAACCGACAATATGCCGGTTGGACAACATGATAGGAGGAAATATTATGATTTATTGTCCCAAGTGTAACAATGAGCTGGCAGATGGTGCTAAATTCTGCAATAAGTGCGGCTCCAAAATAGAAGCGGAAGTACCGGCTTCTGAGGCAGCCCCCGCTCCTCAGTCGGCACCGGTTTCCACGGCAGCACCTGCAGCAGCAGAGGCGCCTAAGACCACACCCATGAATACCGGATATAATCCTGTTCCGGAAACAAATGCAGCGGATTCCACTGCAAAGAAAGGTAGCAAGAAGTTTTTGCTGATCGGCGGTGCAGTTGTTGCTGTAGCAGCCATTGCAGCAGTTGCCATTGCACTGATTGCCGCTAATACCGGCGGTAAGAAATCCAAGAACTGCGCACTGTACATCAGGGACGATCAGCTTGTATTCAGCAACCTCAAGTCCGATCCTGTGGAATTGAGTGACGATCTGTATGACGGCACACTGTATGCAGAGTCAGCAGCATACAGCCTTGGGAATTTTGTATACATCAGCGGCACCAGCAATCTGGCTATTTATCCTGACAAGACGGACTATGATTCCTGCACCCTGTACTATGTCAAGGGCATCAGTGAAGAGTCTGAGCCGCAGAAGCTGGCAAATAATGTGGAGTCCTACTATGTCAGCAAGGATGAAAGTCTGGTGACTTACCTGACAACGGATGGTACGCTGTATCAGACAAACTTCACTGATAAGGAAAAAATCGCAAGTGATGTTTTCAGCTATAAGGTATCCGAGGACGGCAAGACTGTACTGTACATTGATGATGATGATCGTCTGTACATCAAGGAGAACGGTGCGGATAAGGAAAAGATTGACAGCGATGTTACCTCCCTCCAGGGATATTCCGATGATCTGTCCGTGATCTTCTACATGCAGGAAGACAGAGTGTATAAGTATACCAAGGGAGGCAAGGCAGAGAAGGTTGCATCCGATGTATACAGCGTGGTGAAGACCTATGATTCCGGCGAAATGTATTACGTCATTTCCGAGGAGCATCCCCTGTCCGATCTGGTAGACGATGATATGGCAGCTGCCGATGCGGATCTCATGGATCCCGATGATCTGCCCTATCCGGACTATGATGACTATGATGACTACGATGACTACTGGGATGCTTATGATGAGTACTGGGATCAGTATGACGCATTGTATGATGAGTACTATGAAAAGCAGAAGAGAGATTATATCCGCGAGGAGCTGGAAGATTATACTTATGAGACCTATTCTCTCTACTACTTCGATGGCAATGAGGATGTTCTGGTAACGGATTCCTTTGATTACAGCGGCTACGACTATGCGTCTGCATCTGATAAGGCTGTCATCGTATTCAAGGCAAGTGCTTCAGAGATTGAGAAGGTGAAGATTTCCACTCTGGATTACTACAGCTATACCAGCTATGATATCAAGGAGCAGGCACTCAGCAGCAGCCAGATTCTCCAGGTAGCAGTGGGCGGCACTGCCACCACTATTGAAACCCAGGAAGAAGGCTTCACCATTGAGGCGCTTTCCGATGACGGCAAGACCCTGTTCTACATTGACAATGCAGAGTATGATGAGGTTTACGATGATTACTGGGATGAGTACGACGAGGAATTTGTCGGCGGTGAGCTGTTCAAGGTGACCATCGACAGTACACCCGGCAAACCGGAAAGCGTTGCACAGGATGTATATGGTGCCTCTATCGCTGAAAGCGGCAATATCGTATATTATGATGACTACAATGACGACGAGGAAACTGCTAACATCTATATCGACGGTGCCGAAGTCGGCGAAGTCTACATGGGCAAGGCTGAGTACTGCGAGAAAACCGGCGAAATACTGTTCTTTATGGATTGGGATTCCGATGATGAATGCGGTACACTGGTTCGTTGGAAGGACGGCAAGGCAGAAGAACTTGTTGAGGACGTGCATGATGCGGTATTCACAGTCAACGGTGATATCCTCTATCTGTATGATTACAGCACCAGCAGAGAAAAGGGCGATCTGTTCCAGTACACCGGCGGCAAGGAAAATAAGCTGCTGGATGAGGATGTGCAGGCACTGATTTCCAGCGATACTCTGAGTGATTATTACAAGTACTGCTATAGCTTTGACTGGGGTTATTATTCCTATTATTAATCAACCGCTCATAAGCAGAACGATTATAGCAAATTCCCCTCCCTGCCGGATGCAGGGAGGGGATTCGTGTCAATCAAGGAGGAAATGAGAAATCATCATGACATCACCATTCTGGAAGGGCGTGCGCCACGGCATTCCCATTGCATTGGGCTATCTTTCCGTCTCCTTCGGCTTTGGCATACAGATGATCCAGAAGGGCTTTGACATCTGGATTGCAGCCGTTATTTCCTTAACAAACCTGACCTCTGCCGGACAGCTGGCAGGTCTGACCGTTATGGCGGCGGGGGGAACCTATCTGGAGATGGCACTGACCCAGCTGGTCGTCAATCTCCGCTATAGCCTCATGGGAATTTCCCTGTCCCAGAAGCTGGACAAAACCTTCACCACGCCCAGACGCTGCCTGGCAGCCTTCGGCATTACGGACGAAATCTTTGCCGTTGCCTCCTCCCAGGAGGGGAAACTCACAGCCCGGTATCTGTACGGCATGATTCTGACTGCGTTTCTGGGCTGGGTTGCGGGGACCCTGTTTGGTGCAGCAGCCGGACAGCTGCTGCCGGCGGAGGTGACCAGTGCCATGGGACTTGCCCTCTATGGGATGTTCCTTGCCATTATGATTCCTCCATGCCGGAAAAGCCGGGGTGTACTGGCAGTGGTGGTGATTGCTGCCCTGTGCAGTATTTTGTTCAGGTATGTGCTGACCTTTGTATCCAGCGGTTTTGCCATTATTATCTGTACTGTGGCTGCCGCCGCCGTGGGAGCGCTGCTGTTCCCGGTAAAGGAGGAGCAGACATGAGTATTGCCATTTATCTGATTGTAATGGCCGGGGTGACCTACCTCATTCGTATGCTGCCCTTTACCCTATTCCGGAGGGAAATCAAGTCCCGGTTTTTTAAGAGCTTTATGTATTATGTTCCCTATGCGGTGCTCAGTGCCATGACCATTCCGTCGATTTTCTATGCCACGGGGGATTTTCCCTCTGCCATTGCCGGAACAGCCGTTGCCTGCGTACTTGCCTACTATCAGCAGCCGCTGATTGTGGTAGCATTAGCCGCCTCCGGTACAGCCCTGGCAGCGGAGCTGATCATGCCCTGGCTGTTGTGATTGCAATAACGCAAATAACTCCCCGAAATCCATGGGTTTCGGGGAGTTATTTGTATCATGATGTTCAAATGAGAATAGTATTAATAAAATGTCGCCACTTCCTGTGCCGGTGCATCCGTCAGGACGATGGACTGCACCTGCAGTACCGGCCCCTTGCCCCGATACAGCTTGTGCTTCTGTACGGAAATTGTGCCAGTCACTCTGACCCACTGACGGGTATCGAACAGGTCCGCCTTCGCCCATTCTGCTACTATCCAGCAGAACTGAATGTCCTCCACACAGCAGGTCATAATATGTCTGCCGATGGCAAAGGTGTTTTTCGGAAATTTCTTGTCCCTTGCCACCACACCCCGGAAGGTAATGGTCTTGCCGTGGTACTTCTCCGGTTCTTCCATGATATCCCGGTACCACAGGGCGTAATCCTCATCCTTCAGATCAATTTCATCCTTGGTAATGTCAAAGGGCAGGGGATCTTCAATGTCGTCATATTCCACATTGCCGTCGGAATATTCGTAGGCAATCTGGGTGCGGCGGCTGATGCCGCGGACAATCTTGTGGAACTCCGCCTTGTCCATGCTCTTCTCAAACCGGTTGAAGACCACCAGCTCACTGATATTGATCTTGTCCACAACCAGACTGCGCATGTTGGAATTGTAATTCAGGAAGGTTCCGGCATCCACAAAACACATTACCTGGTAGACCGCCCACTCTACGGGCAGATTTTCAAACAGGTCATTGATTGTCCACATACCATTGTATTCCAGCACCACTCTTGTAGCGCCCGTCTCCTCAAGGAGGTGTTTCAGATGCCCCGGATTGAAGTCCTCTTTGTCCTCGATCACCCTCTGGAACACACTGGGACTGGGATAGGCAGAAAGGTCATATTCCTCCTCTCCCTCTTCACAGAGCAGCAGCAGGGTCTTTTCTCCGTTGCAGAAACGTTTATCCATAAGGGTTTCGTGAATGAATTTGGTCTTTCCTGCTTCCAGAAACCCCAGAAACAGATATACCGGGATATCCTCCATCTGATTCATTGGCATACTGCCGTGCCCCCTTCCTTATTCAGCATGGAACAGCTGAGCCAGCAGCTCCTCATGGATGCCGGAGCCGATGACGCACAGCCTGCCCGTTGTAGCGGCGCTGCCATGGCGTACATCCGGTGTGCCGGGTACATAGTCAAAGTGAATCCACTGACCGTCCGTGCCGGCAACAATGCCCTTGGCACGCAGCACCATACCGTAGGTATCCGCATCCTGCAGAGCTTCCAGTGCGGCCTGGATTTCTTCTGTAGTGTAAGTCCTTGCCGTTTCGGTTCCCCAGCTTGCAAAAACATCATCTGCGTGATGGTGATGATGTTCATGGCCGTGCTCATGCTCATGATGGTGCTCATGCTCATGGTCGTGGTCATGGTCATGATGATGCTCGTGGTCATGCTCGTGCTCATGGTCATGTTCGTGGTCATGGTCATGATGATGCTCATGGTCATGGCAGCTGCAGCCATCCTCCTCATGCTCGTGGTGATGGTGTGCCTGCTCCTCCAGCAGAGCCTGCAGCTCATCGTCCAGGGTGTTTTTCTGGGTCATGGCCTCCATGAGCTGTGCGCCGGTGAGCTGATCCCAATCCGTGGTAACAATGGGAGCTGTGGGGTTGCAGTCACGCAGGCGGTGAATGCAGTCCTCCAGCTTGTCCTGGGAGAGTCCCTGGGTGTGGCTGAGAATCAGGCAGCTTGCATAGGTAATCTGGTTGTTGAAAAATTCACCGAAATTCTTCTGGTACATTTTGCACTTCTTGGCGTCCACAACGGTGGTAAAACCGTCCAGCTCCACATCATGGGCATGGATATTCTGTACTGCACGGATAACATCGCTGAGCTTGCCCACGCCGGAGGGTTCAATGAGAATTCTGTCCGGTTTGTACTGCTCCAGCACCTGTTCCAGTGCCTTGCCGAAATCCCCGACCAGGCTGCAGCAGATACAGCCGGAATTCATTTCTGTGATTTCCACGCCGGCATCCTGGAGGAAACCGCCGTCAATGCCTATCTGCCCGAATTCATTTTCGATCAGTACCAGCTTTTCACCGGTGTAGCCCTCTGCAATGAGCTTTTTGATCAGAGTGGTTTTTCCTGCTCCGAGGAAGCCGGAGAATATAGTGATTTTAGTCATGGATGACACACTTCTTTCTCTTGGAATGTTCGGGGCGCAATGCCCCCGCGGCATATGCCTTACCTTATAGTATACCACGTTTTGATACTTCTTGCAAGCGATTTGGAAGAAATCTCACAGAAATCCTTCGGAGCTGCCGCAGCCTTTGGCATTTTCTGAGGCCTATATTTTAAATGTGAATTTTTATTGATTTTGTTTATAAAAATGTCAAATCTATATTTTACACGATTGATTTTAACGAGTTTTCTTTGAAAACGTTTTAAATATGATTTAAAAGATCAGTTTATAATAGTTCTGTTCATTGTAAAATAAAGTAAAATCCTGTAAAATAGACAAAAAGGGCGCAGATGATAAGAAACATGGAGAAATCATTTCTGCGTTCATAAAAAATTCAAGGGGGAAATCTGATGAAACAATTGTGGAAACGTGTGACAGGCGCACTTCTGGCATGCGCCATGATGCTGCCTGCCGTCAGCGGCAATGGCGTGCTGACTTTCGTGAACCGGAACACAGAAGCGGCTGCATCAAATTACAAATTTGACTTCGGTTCCGGAGGTACTGCCTCCGGCTATACCGGCGTCAGCGCCTCCACCGGCTACAGCAGTTCTCTGGGGTATGGCTTTGCCAATACCTCCGGTGTGAAGGATGTCACCGCTTCGGGCAGTGACGCCCTCAGCGATGCGGTGCAGTTTACGGATACCAGCTATTCCAATACTTTCAATGTGGATCTGCCCAACGGTCTGTACCGTGTAACGGTTACACTGGGCAATACCAACCGTACCTCCGTGGCTGCGGAGGATGTGCTGCAGATCATCAACATGACCGGTGACAATGCAACGGATTCCATCCTGATTCCCATTACGGACGGGCAGCTGAATATTATGGCAACGGAGGGCAAGACGGGTTATGCCTTCACCATGAGTGCGCTGGAAATTGAATGGGTTTCCGATGATACGGAGCTGCCGCCCACCATCTGGATGTGCGGTGATTCCACTGTCTGCAATTACTATCCCAAGGATACCAGCGTCCAGGCCGGCTGGGGTCAGGTGCTGGATCAGTATATTGACACGACAAAATGGCAGGTGCGCAACCTGGCTGCCAGCGGTCAATATGCCAAGGGATTTGTGGATGCTGGACAGTTTGCGCCCATTCTTAAATACGGCAAGGAGGGCGATATCTATATCATCTCCATCGGTATCAATGATACCAATTATTCCGATGAGGCAGAATATACGGAGGTAGTTACCTCCATGGTGCAGCAGGCAAAGGCCAAAGGAATGCAGGTGATTCTGGTCAAGCAGCAGGGCAGAGCGAGTGATGTGAACAGAAGTCCCCTCCTGACCGGACGCTGGTTCGGCGGCGCACTGGATACCATCGGAGCAGCAGAAAATGTACAGGTAATTGACCTGTTCAATCTGTGGCAGGATTACACGGTATCCATTGGCTATGATGCCACACTGGAGCTGTACTGTGAGGGGGATGATCTGCACCCCAATCGTCAGGGAGCCATGAAGCTTGCTGAGCTTGCGGCATCCCAGATTGACTGGAGCATCAGCACTGAACCGGAAGAGGATGCAGTCCTTGATGAGGGCATTACCTTTATGCTCCGGAATGCCAACAGCGGACTGTATCTGTCCCTGGCAGGTGCGCCGGCGGACGGCACGGATGTTGTGCAGGCGTCGAATGCGGGCATTGACCAGGGGTACTCCCTCTGGAAGGCAGAAGCGGCAGGGGACGGCTACTACCGGCTGTACAGTGCTGCGGACGAAACCAAGCTGCTGGATGTGACAAATGCAGGTACCGGCAACGGAACCAATATCGGTGTATGGAGCGATACTGCCCATGATGCCCAGCAGTTCAAATTCATCCCGAATGGGGACGGCAGCTACGTCATTGCAACAAAGGTAACAACTGACGGCAGTGCCATTGGAATCGGCGGCGGTTCCCTGGAGGAAGCAGCAACTGCCATCGAGTGGGAACGTGACGGCACTGCGAACCAGAGCTGGATTCTGGAACCTGCAGTTCCCTCCGCCGGCGATGTGATTCCCGGCGACCTGAATCAGGACGGCATTGTCAATGTCTTCGATGAAGCGATCCTCAAGAAGATTCTTGGGGGCGGAGCCATGACCCATACCCAGCGGCGTGCAGCCGATGTGAATGCGGATGCAGCTGTAACAGCTTCTGACTGTGCTGTTTTACAGGATTTCATCATAGCAAAGTCCGGCCTGGAGGCTGTGCAGAATGGCTCCGGTGTGTATTACGCAGTCGATGCTGCCTATAACCGCGGCGTGACGGAAAGCGTCAATGCAGGCTATACCTCCGATGCATACCTGAATCTGGATAATATTTCCGGCAGCTTTGTGGAATTTACCGTTACTGTGCCCTCGGACGGCAATTACCTGTGCTCGTTCAGAATCGCCAACGGCAGCACCAATAACCGGCAGATGAAGGTGGAGGTCAACAACGGCACTGATTACTGGATGCAGGATTTCCTGAGTACGGAATCCTGGACGACATGGCTGGAACGCGGAATTGTGCTTCCGCTGACTGCGGGAGAGAATCTCATCCGCCTGACTTCCGCAACGGCGGAGGGCGGCCCCAATATGGACTACCTGCGTGTGGAATGGACGGAGGAGCCGATAGCAGAGATTTATGTGCCGGCGGAAGAACCCGTTACTCCGGAAAATGGTGATATTACGGTTTATATTGCCGGTGACTCCACTGTACAGACCTATAATGCAAGCTATGCGCCGCAGCAGGGCTGGGGTGCCTACCTGGGAGATTATTTCTCGGACAATGTCACGGTTTCCAACCATGCCATTGCCGGCAGAAGCTCCAAGAGCTTCTACGACAACGGCAGACTGACGACGATTCTGGATCAGATTCAGGCGGGGGATTATCTGCTGGTACAGTTCGGAATCAATGATTCCGCCTATACCAATGAAGAACGCTATGCACCGGTTTCCGGTTCCGTTCCGGGAACGGAGGGCAGCTTTGAATACTATATGGCGTTCTATATTGAAGGTGCGCTGGAGAAAGGCGCAACCCCCATTCTGGTGACCACAGTTCTCGGACTGAAAGCCTATAACAGCTCCACCGGGCAGTTTGAGGGCAGCTATGCCACCTACTGCGACGCCATGAAGCAGCTGGCAAGCTATTACGGCATTCCCTGCATTGACCTCAATGCACTGATGGTGGAGCATTACAATGCCATTGGCTATGATGCCGCCTATAATTACCATCTGATTTCCACGGAGCTGTCCGATACGGATATGACCCATTTTACCGAGACCGGTGCCAATGCAGTGGCAGGGCTGGTAGCAAATGCCATCAAGGGGCTGAATCTTCCCCTCTCTTCCGAGGTCAAATAGGATCGGCGGCATTCAAGTGACAGTATCATCCTTTCTCAATTTCCCCGGTTCCCATGCGGAGCCGGGGAATTTTGCTGCAGCTTACCCCGTGCAAGGTGCATCTTGATGAAAAATCCTTGCGGAGAGGTGGGGTACTATGCTATAATACAGAAGAACTAACAAGAAAGGACTGACAACATGAATGCTATAGAAATAAACCAGCTGACAAAATGCTACGGCAGCCTGACGGCTGTGGATCATATCTCCTTTTCCGTGGAGCAGAGGGAACTGCTGGGGTTTCTGGGGGTGAACGGTGCCGGAAAATCCACTACCATCAATATGCTCTCCACCCTCATTGCCCCTGACGGAGGAACCGCCAGCATCTGCGGCTGTGAGCTGGGAAAACAGGATGAAGCAATCCGACGCAGGATCGGCATTGTTTCCCAGCAGAACTGCCTGGATGATCTGCTTACTGTCCGGGAGAATCTCCTGTGCCGGGGGATGCTCCACGGTGCCTCCCGCAGCGGAGCCAGGGAACGGCTTTCTCGGCTGTGCCGGATTTTTACGCTGGAGGAGCTGCTGCACAAGCGGTACCGCACCCTTTCCGGAGGACAGAAGCGCCGCTGTGAAATCGCCGCTGCACTGATGCACACGCCGGAAATCTTATTTCTGGATGAGCCCACTACGGGGCTGGATCCTGCCACACGAAAGGAAGTGTGGGAGACCATTGAGACACTGCGGCGCAGCACCAATATGACGGTATTCCTGACAACCCATTACATGGAGGAGGCTGCCCGTGCCGGCAGAATTGTCATCATCAGCAAGGGCCGGATTCTTGCCCAGGGAACGCCCCATGGACTGAAGGAGCAATATGCTGCCGATACCCTGAAGCTGTACTGCTCCGGAGACAGGACTGCCGCCATTGCCGCCCGGCTTGCCCGGAAGGGCTATACTGCCACGGTTGTGGATGCGGGGCTGCAGCTGACAGTGAGTCGGACGATGGATGCCCTTCCGCTGCTGGAGGAGCTCCGGGACCGGATCAGCGGTTTTGAAGTGGTGCAGGGAACCATGGATGATGTGTTCCTCAAGGTAGTAGGAAAGGAAGGGGGCGATGATCATGACGGCATTTGCTGAGCTTGTCAGACGGAATCTCCGTATCTATCTCCGGGATACCGGGGCAGTGTTCTTCTCCCTGCTGTCCATGCTGATTGTCATCGTACTGATGGTGTTCTTTCTGGGGGATATGAATGTTTCCTCCATTACCTCCGCCCTTGGGGAGCTTCCCGGCAGGGATGCCACAGAGGATAGAGTCAATGCCGTCCGGCTGGTGCTCCAGTGGACCTGTGCCGGGGTGATTTCCATCAATGCGGTGACAGTAACCCTCTCCGTATTGAGTGCCATGATCCGGGACAGGGGGACGGGAAAGCTCCAGTCCATTTATACTGCTCCGGTCAGCCGGCTGACCATCGCCGTGAGCTACATCAGCGCTGCCTGGCTTGCTTCCATGATGATCTGTACGCTGACACTGGCACTTTCAGAGGCATACTGTGTCTGGCAGGGCGCTGCTGCATTTTCGTTCATGGATCATCTTATTTTATTGGGAATGATGGCGGTGAATTCCTTCACCTATGCCTGTATCATGTATTGCCTTGCCGTGCTTGTCCGGAGTGAAGGGGCATGGAGTGGATTAGGCACCGTGATCGGGACACTGGTGGGCTTCCTGGGGGGCATTTACCTGCCCATTGGTTCCCTGGCGGACAGTATTGCCATGGTGCTCAAATGTACACCCATTTTCTATGGCACTGTCATGTTCCGGCAGCTCATGACGGAACGGGCGGCGGAGACATGCTTTGCCGGAGCGCCGGAAGAAATGCGGGAAAGCTACTGTGAGGCAGTGGGCGTCACGCTGAAGCTGGGCAGCCATACTGTGGGCATCGGGACCTGTCTTGGCATCCTGCTGGCATGCGGCATGGTATTCCTGCTGCTGGGAGCGGCTGTAACCAAGTATGGCAGGCACAGGGACAGATAGGAGGCATGCATGAAAATTACCATTGAATCGCCCAGGGAGGGAGCAGAGGATGAGATTATTATCCGCTGCGCACAAATGGACGAGGATCTCCTTGATCTGATCAGCCAGTTCAAAGCACGGCGAAAGCCATTGACCGGTTATGCCGATGGCGGCATTGTCAAGCTTTCACCAAAGGAGATCTATTACTTTGAGTCCGTGGATAACCGGGTTTTTGCCTATTGCGAAGCCCAGGTTTATGAGGTGCATCAGAAGCTCTATGAGCTGGAGGCGCTGTACCCCAATTCCGACTTTCTCCGCATTTCAAAGTCCGTCATTGTCAATATTTCTAAAATTGTGATGGTTTCCCCCATGTTCGGCAGCCGCCTGGAGGCAAAGCTCCGCAACGGAGAAAAAACCATTATTTCCCGGCAGTATGTGCCGGATCTGAAACGGAAACTGGGTATTATGGAAGGAGGAAAACGATGAAATTCCTGTCCGATCTGATTAAATATTTTGCGTATATTACTACGGCAATCCTGATTGTATGTGCGGTTTCTGCCTGGGGCAGTACGCTGACCTATGCAATGTTATGGCGGATTCTCTTTGCCGGTGCTGCCACAGCGCTGGTAACGGCTGTATTCTTCAATTGGGAAACGAGGAGCAAAGGAGGAATGATTGCATTACTTGTAATGCACTTTCTCATACTGTGTGCGATGATGATTGCCATCGGCTTCTGGTTCCGCTGGATTCCCAGGAACGGTATGGGAGCCTTGATGATGGTGCTTGATGTGGTACTGGTATATGCCTTCACGGCGCTTTCCTATTATCTGACTTCCAGAAAGGAAATTGCAGAGCTGAACCAGGCGCTGAAAGAAAAATACAAGGATTCTGAATCAAAATGAAAATTTTACCTGCATAATCCTCTGTTCACTGCACATAATAGCATTGTCCCAAAGGACAAAATCCTATGAAAGAAGGAAACAAGGATGAACCAGATGAAGAAGAATACCAACATCAAGTGCACCGTTTCCCAGTGCAAGAACAACATGGTTACTGAGAATTATTGCAGTCTCGACTGTATTACAGTAGGTACGCATGAGCCGAACCCCACTGTACCGGAATGTACTGACTGCAATTCCTTCGTGAAGAGAACCTGCAACTGCGAATAACGTCTGCTGCCCCCGGAACTGAAGGGGCCGCAGCGATCCGTGGGGGCAATATGCCCCTGCGGAATTCGTCAGATTGCACAAAATTTGCAGTCTCAAAACCTACAAAACGGAGAAAGCAAAAGGAAATCTGGTGTAAACTATTGAGGTAATGGTGAAAATCGGGTATAATAACAGTAGCAAATTTTTTTCCCGTAAGGAGGGAGCATTATGTATGATAAAACAATGACTTTTTCAGTAAATGAAGAGCGAGAAATTGAGCTCAAGCGGAATCTTACCATTATTTATGATGCTCTTGTACAAAAGGGTTACAACCCGATCAATCAGATTGTTGGTTATATTCTGTCCGAGGATCCGACATACATAACCACACACAACAATGCACGCAGTCTGATCCGTCATATTGACCGTGACGAGCTGCTGCAGGTGCTGGTGAAGTCCTATCTGAACCACTGATTCCCTGAACCGCTGCGGAACAGGCAATGCCCGTATCATCACAAGATACGGGCATTTGGTGTCTCCGGGAGGTACAGCAATTCCCTCTCATATCCCGGTGCCGGAGCGGCACAATAACAACAGCGGCATCTGCCGCAGAAATGAGGGATTGTATGAAATGGTTCACTGGCTTGCTGCTGGGCTGCTGTCTTGTGACGGGTATGCCTGCGGCAGCATCCGGCAATGCCATCGGTTATGGACAGGGTACGCAGGTGGACGGGGATAACTGCCCTCTGGGTGCGCTGGAATTCGATGCACAGTACGGACAATATGACGCATATGCGACAACGGCGGACAAAAGCCGGATTATTCTGACCTTTGATCAGGGCTATGAGAACGGCTATACGGACGACATCCTGGACGTATTGGCAGAAAAGAACGTGACAGCAATTTTCTTTCTCACCGGTGATTATGCCAAACGGGAAACCGAGCTTGTCAACCGGATGATTGAGGAGGGGCACATGCTGGGCAATCACGGCATGACCCATGCAAGTCTTCCCACCCTCAGTGAGGAGGAAGCCATTGAGGAAATTTCCTCCCTCCATGAGTTTATGATTCAGAAATATGGTTATACCATGCAGTATTTCCGCTGCCCCTGTGGCGAATATTCCGAGGATGCGCTGCGCATTGCTCAGTCCCTGGGGTATAAGACCCTGTTCTGGAGCGGTGCCCATGTGGACTGGCTCACAGATAATCAGCCCGACCCGGCACAGTCCCTGGAAAAGCTGACGGATGGAGCCCACGGCGGTGAGATCTTACTGCTGCACTCGGTATCCTCCACCAATGCAGAAATTCTGGGGGATCTGATTGACAATTTCCGGGCGCAGGGATTTACAGTTTAATGCGATAAGTGGAAAAAGCCCCGCAAGGCGGGGCTTTTTCTGCGTTTCTGGTTGACTTTGGCCTTTATTGACATGCTGAGAGGTTCCCTTTAGAGAAATCTCAAAAGGGGAATCCCACAAAGGACCTCCATGCAGCCAGATCCGCTGCCAGTTTTTGCTGACCATTCCGGTGGAAAATTGGCGTATTTGTCGAAATCTTCCGATTCCCTTGCATTTTTGGCAATCCTGTGCTATGATAGAAACAGAACAATCCCATCTGCCCGGTCATGGATATCGGGCATATTTTTATGGAGGCTATTATGGCAACAGTCATTCTGCAGCAGGCATTTGTCATGCTGATTTTGATTCTGGTGGGGGCGGGCTGCTTTCGTTTTCGCCTTCTTTCCAAGGAAACTGTCACAGAGATTTCCGGACTTGTCCTCAAGGTCATCAATCCCATTGTGATTCTCATGTCCTTTCAGCGTGAGCTGAAGGGGGAGCTGGTAGCAAATCTGGGCTGGACCTTTCTGCTCTCTGCGGTTTCTTATGCTGTTGCCATGCTCATCGCCTATCTGGCAATCCCGAGGAAGGAGCAGCGTGAAACGGATATTGAGCGGTTTTCCTGCATTTACTCCAACTGCGGATTCATGGGGATTCCCCTTGTCCAGGCCATGTTCGGCTCCGAGGGTGTGTTTTATCTCACGGCTTTTCTCTGCATGTTCAATCTTCTTGCCTGGACCCATGGCGTGATGCAGATCTCCGGCCAGAGAAGCATGAAATCCGTTGTGAAGGTGCTGCGTTCCCCGGCAATTATCGCCATTGTACTGGGACTGCTTCTGTTTTTCCTGCAAATCACCATTCCTTCCCTGCTGGGGGATACCCTTACCATGATCGGCGAGCTGAATACGCCCCTTGCCATGTTTGTGGCAGGTGCTACCATTGCACAGACCGATCTGCCGGGTGTTCTGCGCAAGCCCCGTGTCTATTATGTCAGTGTTTTGAAGCTGCTGGTGATTCCCTTTGCAGTGGTTCTGGTATTCCTGCTCTTCCCCCTGGACCGGACGGTGGAAATGACAGTGCTGGCTGCCACAGCTGCCCCGGCTGCTGCCATGTGTACCATGCAGTGCCTGAATTATCAGAAGAATGCCGCCTACGCTTCGGAGCTGTTTGGCGTGACAACCCTGTTCTCCATTGCTACCATGCCGGTGATGATGATTGTTTATGAGCGGCTTTGCTTCTGATACTGCGCAGTATACCAAAATTTTACGAGGAATCTTGTGCAAAACAACGGAAATACAGATAAATTATCAATTTGTTTGCCTTTTTGCAGAAAATGTGATATAATAGTAAACAGAGCAGAATTTTCTGATTTCTGCTCCTTGCAGAGTTGTAACAGAAAGAGGGCCATACCATCATGCTGAGCGGTATCAGTAAACTGGATTTAAAGCGAATTAACCGAATGCAGGTACTGCGGACCGTATGGGAGGCGGGCCCGATTTCACGTGTGGATTTATCCCAGCAGCTGCAGATTACACGGGCCTCCATTACCCAGATTACCAATGCCATGATTGAAGAGGGGCTTCTGATTGAAATCGGGGAGGCGCCCTATCAGAATACCCAGCAGGACAAGCTGCCAAAGGGCAGGCGGAAGATCCTTCTGGATATCAACGCCAATTACAAATTTGTGCTGGGCGCAGTGATCAGCGAGCAGGAGATTACTGTGGGACTTTGCACCATGCATATGGAGATTCTGGACAAGTCCTGTATGCCCTGTACGGATCACACCTCCCGGAAAGAAATCCTGCAGTTCATTGTGTCCACATCGGAACGGATGATGAGCAACAGCTGTCTGAGCAAGGAGGATGTGCTGGGCCTTGGCATCGGCGTAATGCCGATTATGATCGGCAGAATGCGTGTGTTCTATAAGGACGGCACCCTGGATTTTACCGAGCTGGTCAAGGGCATTTCCAGCTCCAAGCTGCCTCCGGTGTTCTGCGGCAATGCCGTGTGGCTGCTGGCTCTTGCCAATGCAGACCTTCATCGCAGCAGCATGCAGCACCAGAATCAGGTGTATCTGCATCTGGGCAATCATATTAACATTTCCGTCCTTCGGCCGGAAAAGCATGAACAGGATTATCTGACCTACAGCTATCTGACGGAGCGCTGCATTGTCCGCCCCGGCGGCCGGCAGCAGGATGGGTATCCTGCCGGCTCAGTAAGAGCCCAGCTGTCCGTTCAGGCCATGCAGGCAAGAATTGCACAGGTATACAGCAGGGAGCGCACGCCCTTCCTCTATAATGCCACGGACGGGTATATTGAACGCGTGACCCTGGAACAAATGTATCAGGCAGTTTCTGCAGGGGATAAACGCTGCGAGGAAATTGTCAGGGAAATTATGCAGGACTGGAGCGTCCTGATGAACAATCTGGTATGCTGTTTCCAGGCACAGCGGGTAGTGCTCCATCATTTTGGGCTGACAGAGCGCGGATTTTCCGCTTTCAAGCGCTACATCAAGGAATATGCCGGGGACGATATTGCCGAACACATTGTCTGCAGTACTGTCGAAAATCGTACTGATTTCCTTGCGGGATGTTCTCTGGTGCTTCTGAGAAATTTCTATATGAACGGCGGTGTTCCGGAACAGGAACAGCTGAACCACCGGTGACAACGGGGACATTCTGCCATGGCGGAGTGTCCCTGTTTTTGAGGAACGGAAGCTTTCCTTTTGGAAAAGCGCAAGTTCCCCCTTGCAATGCAATCCGTTTTGTTGTATAATTAACATGTCGGAATTGTATCCTATAAGCAGAAAAATAATGAAAGAGGTGCTTTTATGCCCGCAATTGGATTTGATAATGAACAATACCTGCATATGCAGTCGGAACATATCCGGAACCGCATTGCCCAGTTCGGCGGCAAGCTGTATCTGGAATTCGGCGGAAAACTTTTCGATGATTACCATGCATCCAGAGTCCTCCCCGGTTTTCAGCCGGACAGTAAGCTGCGGATGCTGCTGCAGCTCAAGGAGCGTGTGGAGATTGTCATAGCAATCAATGCAGCTGATATCGAAAAGAACAAACTGAGGAGTGATCTTGGTATTACCTATGACATGGATGTCATCCGGCTGATTGACTGCTTCCGGAACATCGGCCTTTATGTGAGCAGTGTTGTCATGACACGCTTCAGCGGACAGACAGCGGCAGTTGCGTTTCAGAAGCGGCTGGAATCCCTTGGTGTCCGGGTGTACCGGCATTATCCCATTGAAGGCTATCCGTCGGATATCTCCAGAATTGTCAGCGACGAGGGCTATGGCAAGAATGATTATATTCCGACAACAAAGGAATTGGTGGTTGTGACTGCCCCCGGTCCCGGCAGCGGTAAAATGGCGGTCTGCATGTCCCAGCTCTACCATGAAAACGCTCGGGGCTGCAAGGCGGGGTATGCAAAATTTGAGACCTTCCCCATCTGGAATCTTCCCCTGAATCACCCTGTGAATCTTGCCTATGAGGCAGCAACTGCCGATCTGAATGATGTGAATATGATTGACCCCTTCCACCTGGAGGCCTACGGTACAACGACGGTCAACTACAACAGGGATGTAGAAATTTTCCCCGTAGTGACTGCCATGCTGGA
Source organism: uncultured Ruminococcus sp. (assembly GCA_964644275.1). GTDB lineage: Bacteria > Bacillota > Clostridia > Oscillospirales > Ruminococcaceae > UBA3855. Next base: position 128,854 of record CAZXVI010000001.1, read on the forward strand.
AAAAATTCTGGGGGAATGTCCTTACAAATCGCCCACGGATATGGGCGTTAACATGGCGGGGAACTGTATCATTGATGACGAAGTGACCCGGAATGCGGCGCGGCAGGAAATTCTCCGCCGTTATTATGCTGCCCTCTGTGATCAGCGGAAAGGTCTTATCGGTGAGGATATCACTATGAAGCTGAAGCTTCTTATGAAGAAGGCAGGAATTACGGTTAACGATCGTTCTGTTACAGCACCTGCGCTCCAGCGGGCGGCACTGACAGGACTGCCGGCTGCGGCAATGGAACTGCCGGATGGCACCATTGTCACTGGCAGAACCTCTGAGCTGCTGGGGGCTTCCTCCGCATTGCTGCTCAATGCGCTGAAACGGCTGGCAGGGCTGGAGGATGATCTCCATCTGATTTCTCCCACCATCATTGAACCCATCCAGCACCTGAAGGTGGATCACCTGGGGAACCGGAATCCCTGTCTGCATACGGACGAAACCCTCATTGCGCTGTCCATCTGTGCGGCAACGGATGAAAAAGCAGAATTGTGCATGCAGCAGCTGGACAAGCTCCGGGGCTGCGAGGTGCATTCCTCTGTGATCCTCTCCGCTGTGGATGAGAAGGTTTTCAAACGTCTTGGAGTTAATCTCACTTGTGAGCCGGCATATCAGTAAATCAGTCAAGGCAACCTTTAAAACTGACATCTCCCCCTGCGGGAAGCGTTCCACGCCCTCACTTCTATAGCAAACGTCAAATTATGTTTGACGTTCACTATCAAAACAAGGTTTTAGAGGTTCCTTAAAGGGAATGCCGTAAAAAGCTTTGTGCGGCAAGGTTCCCATTTTTGTATCGTGTCTTGCAGAACAATGCGGTTCCCATTTCCATGCACCGCAGTCACTTCTGTCAACACTGATGCAGCCGGTAGAAACAGTAGTTTTACCGGCTGCATTTTTTATACCGGGGACAGCTTGTATAAGAACCTGTTCAGCATCTTCCAACAGGCGCCTTTTCGGCAGTTTTCCGTCCTGACTTAGCCCGTCCGGCTTGCAATACATACAAGAAACCTCTAAAAACTAGTTTTTAGAGGCGGGGGTGTGGGGTGACTCCCCACAGGGTGGGGAGATGCCCCAAACAATGCTAACAACTTAAGAAGAACACATGATGCGTGAGCAGGTTGAAAGGGCGCAGCCCTTCCCGGGGTTGAGGGGTCGGAGACCCCCTATCATTGCCCCCTTCCTTCAGGGAGGGGGTCGGGGGGTGGGCAATTTTGACAAACAATCCCTTAAGTTGATGACATTGATGCCCCACAGGGGCGGAAGGGACGGGCGCCGGTCAGGCGAAGCCCCACAAAATCCCCCTTTTCTTCTTTTCCAATTTTATAAACAGAGGTTTTTAGATGTTCTCTACAGGATTGCTATGCTTTTGCAACATCAACGAAAGGAGGGAGCACCATGCTCCGCATTGCGATTACAGATGATGATGCCCTGTATATTGAGAAACTGCAGAATTACTTTGAAACGTTTTTCACTGAGCATGCTGTTGAACATGAGATCCGGGTCTATACCAGCGGCAAAGCGCTGATTAATGACTGCACCAAACAGATGTACGATGTTCTGGTACTGGATATTGATATGCCGGAGCTGAGCGGTATTGAGATTGCAGAAAAGATCCGCAGGCGGCATTCCAATGCAGTGCTGATTTTTGTAACGAACATGGAGCAGCTCGTCTTTGAATCCTTCAAGTATACACCGTACCGTTTCATCCGGAAAAGTAAAATAGAGGTGGAGATTCCGGAGCTGCTGCAGTCCCTCCAGAATAAGTTTGCCTCCGAAAGCATGGTGTACCAGTTTTCTCTGGATGGAGAAACCAAGCGAATTAAACTGACGGAAATCCTCTTTTTCGAGTCCTTCAAACATGACATTCTTCTGCATGATTGTTATGGATATGAGTATAGAATCAGCGAACCCCTCAATAGTCTGCTGAAAAAATACGAGAATGCCGGTTTTATTAGAATCCATAAAAGCTATCTGGTCAATTACCGTTATATCTATGAAATCAAACGAAACAGTGTGGTTCTTGACAGTAAGGACGAGCTGCCCCTGAGCAAGAACCGGATCACGGAAATTAAACGGCAGTATGCCAATCTGACAAGGAGGGAAATGCATTGATATGGGATATTGTGGAGTATGCCGCAACACTGACAGAAGCGATTATGGCTGCCTATTTTTTGACACGCTATAATGGCTACCGCTATGAGAAGCATGGCCTGACCATGGCAGCTTTCACACTTGCGCTGGCTGCATGTACGACATTTTTTAACTCCTTCACAAGCTTTGAAGGACTGTATGGTTTTACTTATGTAGCGATTTTGTTTGTTCTGAGCCTGCTGCTGCTGAAAGGCAGCATTGCTGAGAAGCTCTTTGCGTCCGTCATAAGCATTGTATTGATTGCGGTGATCAACATTGTGGTGCTGACCTTGTTCAGTTCCATCCTTGACCGCAATATTTCAGAGCTGATCAATGACCGCAACATCTTCCGCTGCATGATTTTGTTCATTACCAAGTTCCTGTATTTTATGGCGGTGTATTTTGTACTGGGGATGAAACATAAGATCGTCAATCGTCTGCACCGGCTGGAATGGACCATGGTAATCCTGATCTTCGGAACTTCCCTGATTGTTACCCTGTTCATTTTTGAGTTTGCATATCAGTTTGAATTGTCCGCTATGAATTACTTCTTCCTGAATGCGGCTGCAATCAGCATGGTGATTATCAATGCTGTAACGTTCTATCTTTTTACTATGCTGAACAAGCATCAGAATGAAAAGCTTCAGCTGTCCAAGCTGCAGGTTCAGGTGGCACAGCAGAGCAAATCCCTGAATGACCTCAAGGAGCTTTCACTGGAAATGCAGAAAATCCGCCATGATGTCTCAAAATATCTGGACATTACCACCGATCTGATTGCAAGCGGCAAAACGGAGCAGGCACTGCAATATCTTTCCGAAATCCGCACGGAAAAAATTGACCATACCTTCCATTTAATCACAACCTCCAGCGATATTATCAATGCGCTTCTGAATACGAAGCTTTCCTACTGCAAAAAGCATGGGATTGACTTTATATACCAGATCACAGCGGATCTCAGTGCCTTTTCTGAGATGGATCTGAGTGTCCTGCTTGGCAACCTGCTGGATAATGCCATAGAGGCAGCAGTACAATGCGAGCATCCCTTTGTCAAAATTACCATCAGTGAGAATAAGGCCTATCTGGTGATGATTATTACAAACTCCATTTCCGGGTCGATTCTGGAGGAGAATCCGGATTTCATTACAACCAAGAAGGAAAAACACCGTCATGGCCTTGGACTTCTGACAGTCAAGGATGTAGTGACAAAATATGACGGGATGTTTAATATTTCAGAGGAGGCAGGGAGCCTTTCCGTGGATGTCAGACTGAAATTTCAGTAGAAAATATTCCCGATTGTGCAAAAAAATCCCGATTATGCAAAACCCCTTGCAATTTGTTTTCGAATCAGCTATAATGTGAAAAAAGGAAGTGATTCATGTGATTACTTTTTTTAGCCGCAGAATAGCTGATTTTTTATATCATAAAAATATCATTGCAGAGGATGATGTTGAAATCTGTCAGTATGGATATGAAGTGTTGTTTTTCAATCTGTTTAATGCACTGCTGGTGCTGCTCATGGGTTTCGCGCTGCACAAGCTGCTGTATTCTGTAATTTTCTTTTTGATTTTTGCAGTGCTGCGGCAGTACTGCGGCGGCTACCATGCGAAGAGCACTGTCATCTGTACATTTGTGTACCTCTCGGCGTATCTGTTTGTGATACTGATTGCAAGCAGCCGGTTTATCGGTGAAATTTATACGCTGTCAACAAATGTGGTTCTGAGTGCTGCATACATCACAACCATTGTGCTGTATGCGCCCATTGAAAACCCTAATAAACCAATTGATAAAGAGGAGAAGAAAAAATACAGAAATATTTCTGTGATGCTTGGCCTCTTGATCATAATGGCAGGCTTAATTGCCTACCATATCAACGTACACATCTCAGCCGTTATAGCATTAACGCTATTTGTGGTAATGCTCTTTATGCTAGTTGGAATGTATGGCGGAAAGGAGGGAGAAACGAATGAAAAAGGTACTGAATATGATCGCTAAGATCGGCGTGAAGTCCGCGGTCAAGGCAAGCGACACAGCTTCTATTTTCGGCTGCCATCAGGTTGCAGAGCCTGCAGCAGTAAAGAAGCTGAAGAAGTAATCGGTATATCAATGAAAAGCAGCTATCCACAGTGCCTGCTTTCGGCTATTGATATTTCTGATTGACGCCATTTTGAAAATCAAAGCCGATGATCATGCGTCATCGGCTTTGATTTTAGGCGGACTTTGCTTGCAGGAGAGAATATTCACGGTAACATGAAACTGAAAAAACAAAGGATAGGAAGCTATGACAAAATCCAAGAGTAAAACACGATTTATAAAAACAAATCGCGAGGAGCAATACCAAACCCGGCTTGCAATCATTCATTTGCTGAAGAATGGGTTATCAGGAAAAGATACTGCCCGGCAGCTTGGTGTCAGCGACGGCTATGTTTCCCGCATTAAAAAGGATTTTCAACAGAACGGCTATGCAGCCTTGGAGCTATATGAACGAGGGCAGCCATGGGGAAATGAGACCCGTGAAATGTGGGAAAAAGAATTCCCTGATCATGAATAATACCAATCCCTTTTATCAGCCTGTCGAAAAAGTCCTGTCCAGCTGCTGCGCCTGCCGGCGCAGGGCTGGACAAAATTGTTATGGTTTCGCTGCGCCTTCGGCGCATGCAGGGTACACAGTACCCTACACAAACTTTCCCCCTCCCTTCAGGGAGGGGGAAAGTTGATTTGCATTATACCGGATTACGTTCCTTTGGAAAGGGGGGCGTTACGATTCCATTTGCCTGTTTTGTAAAATAAGAGTGACAGCGTCAGACCAACAGTCCAGCCAATGGGCCATGCAGCCCAGATGCCCGTTGTTCCAAAGGGACCCGACAGAATTCTTGAAAGGATGACTCGTAACAGCAAATCTGAAAACGTTGCAATCATAAACTGCGTCATCATCTCCGAACCCCGGAGAATGCCGTCAATTGCCAGCTTTGCAGCCACAACAAAATAAAATGGTGCAAGGATCCGCAGTATTTCCACTCCGACGGACATTGCCGTTCCTACAGGGTTATCAAGGAAAATATAAACAAGATATTTCCCGGCAAAGATGTACGCAATGACAAAAGGAATGCATAGCATCCATACCAGCTTCAGACCTGCACGGGCTCCTTCCTTGATTCTTGGCAGTTTCCCTGCTCCGATATTTTGAGCGGTGAAATTAGAAATTCCGTTGCCAAGAGTTGTCAGTGAAGTAATGACAAGGTTATTCAGCTTGATGGAGGCAGAATAGCCAGCCATTACCGATGAGCCGAATGAATTGATCGTCCCTTGAATAATAATATTTCCTACGGATATAAAGCTCTGCTGCAGAATACTGGGAACAGCAACGATGGAGATTTTGCCCAGAAGCTGCCAGGAAAACAGCTTTGGCTTCTCTTCCGTTTCAATTTTTACCAGCCGCATGAAAACGAATATTACCGCAAGAATGCAGCTGATCCCCTGACAAATAAAAGTTGCCCAGGCAACACCGGCAACCCCCATTTGAAAGGCAGTGACAAATAGAATGTCCACGGCTATATTGGAGAGTGAGGAGCAGGTAAGGAAGAGAAACGGTGTTTTGGAATCTCCCAGAGCAGAAAAAATACCCGTCGCAATATTGTAATAAAATACAAAGGGCAGACCCAATATGTAAATATACAGGTACAGCTGTGAATCAGCCAATACATTTTCTGGCGTATGGATCAGGTGCAGCAAATCCGCAGAGAACAATGCGCCCACTGCCATTAAGGCTGCACAGAGTACGCCACTTGCAATCAGAGTCGTGTAAACGGCAGTTTTCAGCTCACTGTACTGTTTACTGCCGAACAGCTGGGAAATAATTACGGAACAGCCGATATTGCACCCGAATGCAAATGCAATAAAAATCAGCGTAATCTCATAGCTGTTTCCCACTGCTGCCAATGCGTCCTCGCCTACAAATTTTCCTGCAACAAAGCTGTCAGCAATATTGTACAGCTGCTGAAAAATAATACTGCCGAATAACGGCAGGCAAAACCTCCACAGCACGCTTGTTGCATTTCCAACGGTTAAATCTTTGTTCATCATATCGCCTCTTGAACATTTAGGTACCTTTTTATTTTAGCATGGTTTTACAAATTTGTCAAGGAAAGACGAAAATCGAAACTCTGTTTTGGGCGGGAGAATTTGTGTCAGCCGCATTGCAATCCCGGCATAAATATGCTATAATGAAGGCAGTGAAATATTGCCGACAGTACCTCTGCATAATCCCATGAATGCCCATCGCAGAAAGGCGGATGAAAAAAATGAAACAAACCGAAAATTTTGTGCAGGATTCCGCTCTGCTGTTGATTTTGACGGCCGTGGCACTGTTTACCTCCTCTTTTCCCTATCTCTGTATGCTGCTGTGCGGGATACTGCTGCTGCTGCTTGCTGTCCGGAGTCTTACAGACGATCCTGGGAAAACAGCGCTTGCCGTACAAATCCTCATTTCTGCAGCCTTTGCTGTGCTGTCCGGCAGTGCGGCCGCTTATCTGATTCTTTATGCATGCAGAGCGGGGAAGGGCTTACAGCTTGCCCTTCCGCCTGTAAGCTATGTTGCAGTTTGGATTTTCATGCGTGATCTGCCGTTACCGCATCTTCTTGGCAGCGGGCTGCTTCTTTTTATAATATCTGTCGGCATATGGCTTGCCGAACAGCTGGCAGTCAGCTGTCTATCGGCAAAAAGCCAGATCAGCAGATCTGTCAGCGTCACTGCTGTCAATGAGATGTATGAGAAAAAAATCAATCAGGAGCTGATGATACGGAACTATCTGGCTGACAAAAACGCTCGTCTTGAGGAACGGGAAACCATCAGCCGCAATATTCACAACAGCGTGGGACATTCCATCACTGCTGCCATTATGACGCTGGATGCTGCCGATATGCTGTTTGATACTGCGCCGGATAAGGCCAGGGAAAAAATGAATGCCGCCAACCAGAGAATCCGGAGCAGCTTGACTTCCATCCGGCGTGCGGTTCGTGTGCTGGACAGTGAAAACGAGTGTGTTTCCATGGAGGATTTTATCAGCGAGCTGAATGCAGTGATTGACAGCTTTGCTATGGACACCATGATTCAGATCCGCACTGATTTTCCCGATGATTCTGCCGGCCTGCTGCTTCCTCATGAGCACACCGAGTTTCTTACAGGTGCTTTGCAGGAACTGCTGACAAATGGAGTCCGGCACGGACATGCGGACAGGTTCACGGTAAGCATGATTGCCGACAGCGGACACCTGAAGCTGTGTGCTGCTGACAACGGAAACAGTGATTTTTCACCCCAGAATGCGCAGGAAAGAATCCGGAATGGCTTTGGGCTGAAAAAGCTGATTTCCTATGCTGAGCATTGCGGCGGCTGTGCGGTATTTGAGAATAAGAACGGCTTTCAATCGGCAATTACGTTGCCGCTGTATAAGGAGGATGGGTATGCATAAGCTGAAGGTACTTTTGGTGGACGATGAACCGCTGCTGCTGGAAAGTCTGGAAATTATCCTTACGCTGAACGGTATAGAAAGTGCGGGCACTGCCCATGACGGGTATGAAGCGCTGTCCCTGCTTGCCCGGAAGCAATGCGACCTTGCACTGGTGGATTTAAATATGAAAGGGATGGGCGGTATTGAGCTGATTTCCCGGATGAGAACGGAATACCCCGCTGTAAAAATTCTCGTGCTGACAACTTTTTACGATGACAACAACATCACACAGGCTATTGCAAACGGTGCGGACGGCTATTTGCTCAAGGACAGCGGAAAGGATGCGATTCTCGGTGCAATTGAACAAATCATGGACGGACGGAATGTCATTGACAGCAAGGTCATGCAGCGGCTTGCGATGCTGGTGGGCGGCAAAGCACAGAATACCTCGTTATTGGATGGAATGACAAGCCGTGAACAGGAAATCTGCACCCTGCTTGCACAGGGCCTGACCAACAAGCAGATTGCGCAAACGCTGTATATCTCCGAAGGCACGGTGAAAAATTACATTTCCTCCATTTATGACAAAACCGGAATCCATGACAGGGCAAAACTGATTGTTGCGATGCAGGGATAAGAGCCTGTTCCCCATCTTCCAACAGGCGACTTTTCGGCATCGTTCCGCCCTGACTTCGCCCGTCCGACTTGCAATACATCCAGTATTGCAAGTCGAATGATCGTTGTCAGGACGAAAATCTGCTCGAAAATCCGGCTATCTTCAGATACGAAACAGGCTCTAAAATATGACCGCAGTCATAGTCGGAATGTGACTGCGGTTACTTTTCTGTCCAGGAGAAATATGGTAAAATACTACTGAACCTTCATGCTGTAATAGATCGTACAGGTTGAAGGGCGGCTGCGTCAGTGAAATTCCGGCTGCTGTCTGCCGGAGTGACATGGATCCGTACATCATCATTAAACGAAAGGGAGGGGCATATATGCAGCAGAACTTATCTGCTATGAAGTACATCAGAAACAACAAGCGTCGGGTCGCTGTGCTGATTGTCAGTCTGGGGCTTTCCTTTGTACTGACCTATCTGACACAGTTCCTGCTGTCCACCACGGAGGAAACCTTCCGGCCCATTGCAACAGAAACCACACAGCACATTCAGTACATCAGCCTTGCCGGAAGCTCTCTTGGAATTGACGTGGACAATTGCAGCGGTGAGGAGTTCAGTGTGCAGTATCTGCAGAGGAATCTGGAGCTTGCCGAAAAGCTAAGAGGATACGAGGGTGTGAATGAGGTCTATTATGCACCGGTTGCGTATGTTGAGATTTCGCCCGCAGTCGGTCAGCTGGCTGTTGAAACACCGCTGCTGTCCAAAGAGGAAATTCCGGGTGTACTGGAACATATGGATGCGGAGCTGATTGACGGCAGGCTTCCCGAACATCCCGGCGAGATGGTTGTGGATGCAGCTTCAATGAAGAATAATCATTTTACCATCGGCGGTTATTTCAACGAGAAATATTATAATCAGGATTATACCATTGTCGGGGTGCTTGATTATGACGGCTATTTCGGCTGCGGAATCCCTGCCGACAACGATTATGGAAACAAATATCTTGTTGTCCTGTCTGAGGGCATTGGGGATCTGACAGCGGTACTGCATGAGGAGGGCATTGATGTACGGGAGAATTACGATACAGTGACGGACTATGCATGGGGCAAACAATTCCTGAAAGAGGAAGTAGTGGACGTGATCGGCGGTTCCGTTACATACATCTATATCGGAATTCTTCTGCTGCTGTTCATTTCACTGACTGTTGTCTATACTACCTATCTCCGGGACCGTCACAATGAATGGTGTCTGTACTGTTCCATCGGTTTTTCCCGCAAGGAGATCTACTTTTCGATTATCCGGGAGCTGCTGTTTACATTTGCCGCAGCACTGCTTCTGGGTGGCGTGCTGATTGCAGCTTCGGTGGTGATACTGGATTACACTATGGTAAAACCGCAGGGATTGCGATGCCGGTACTTCTATCCCGAAACCTTAGGTGAAATTCTCTGTTCCTATGTACTGCTGCTGGGGATCCTGCAGCTTCCGGTCCGCTATGCGCTTTATCGGATCCGCACCATTGATGCAATGGAAGACGATTTATATTAGGTATTCTCTAAAAACCCTCTGTTTTTAAAACAGGAGAAGAATCAAAGGTGGATTTTGTGGGGCTTCGCCTGACCGGCGCCCATCTCTCTTTTGGGCATCTCCCCACCCCGTGGGGAGTCACCCCACACCCCTAAAACAAACTATTTCAATAGTTTGATAGAGAATTAGTATAACAGGAGGCAAACCATGTTTGAGGTAAAAACAATCACAATGATTTACGATATGGAAAAGGCAGAGAAGATTTATGCGCTGGGCGGTTTTGATCTGACGCTGCCCGACAAAGGATTTGTGGGAATTATCGGACCGTCCGGTTCGGGAAAATCCACGCTCATGTACTGCCTTTCTACTTTAAAACAGCCTACGGACGGGCAGATTCTCTACAACGGCAGGGAACTCACCAATCTGAAAAACGGCGAACGTGAAAATCTGCGAAGAAATGAATTCGGTTTTGTATTCCAGCGGCATTTTCTTGTGCCATATATGTCCGCAGTGGACAATGTGACTGTAGCAGCGGCAAGACAGGGAAAAGACGTTACAGCACGGGCACAGCAGCTGCTTTCAGGCTTCGGCCTGGGAGAACGGGAATGGAACAAACGGCCGGCGAAGCTTTCAGGCGGTCAGCGGCAGAGAACTGCCATTGCAAGGGCAATGATCAATACTCCCAAGGTACTGTTTGCGGATGAGCCCACCGCAGCGCTCGACCATGAAAATGCGTTTGCCGTTATGGAAATTCTGAAAGACTATGCGAAGGAAAATCTGGTGCTGGTGATCACCCATGACCGCTCCATTCTGAAAGGTGCGGACAGTATCATTGAAATGTGGGACGGAAGGATCAGCGCAGTCAGGGATGGTGATGCGCTGTGAAACCGTTCTCACCAATGTATTTTATCAGGGAAAACAAGGCACGCTGCGCCCTGCTGATATTCATGCTGTTTCTCGGCTATGCAGCGTATCTGGGCGGCCTTTATGTGACCAATCCCCTGGACAACTGGCAGCTTCCCATGGACTACTATGAGAAATTTACGTCCGTTTATCCGGTCAGTGACGATGAGGATTATTCTGATTTTCGCGCCTTTACGGAGACGCTTGCAGACAACGATCAGGTTGACGTACTGCCAATGGGGGTATCGAATTTCTTCAACTGGGAGTCAATTATGGCATTTGAAACCGGAACCTTCAGTATCACCTTCTTGTCCGTTGAAGATTTTAAAACCTATTGTACGCATATGAACATCGAATGCAGCTTTGATAACCTGAAAAGCGGCAGTCTGATTATGAGCGATCGTTTTGCGAAAAACCGAGGCCTTGAGATCGGCGATACAGTGGATGAAGATTTCAGTGACGCTATTTACGGAGAATTCACACTTGATGCAGTTACAAAAGAGGACGGCTATACCCTGTATTTTATTGATGGGGATGCCGGCTCTGTCACTCCCGTCCTGATTCTTGGCAACGGCATGGAAGGACAGGAGTTCTACAGTTATCTTTACAGTGTGCAGGCACAGTACAATGTTCTGATACACGATATGATGCGTCCGGAGATTGAGGGAGAATTTGAAACCTTCTATATGATTTATCTGTTTATTCTTGTGCTGATGGCAGTCATTCTGGCAGTGACAATCAATGCGGCGTTTGTCGGCATGTATCAGCGGAGAAATCCGGAGTTTGCGGTCTACCGGGCAATCGGAATCTCCAAGGCCCGCATCATCGGAAAAATCACCGGTGAGCTGCTGTGTATGGATGGAATTGCCCTTGCGGCAGGCGGTGCAGTGTTCTTTTTTGCACTGTATCTGTTCAACAATCTGGTGCTCTATCCTGTGGGAAAGTATCTTCGGTATTTTCATCCCATGGCGCTTGGAGGACTGCTGCTTTGCAACCTTGCCGTGCTTATTCCGTTAATTGTCACACGGTCAAGACAGATGCTCAAAGCGGATATTTGTGAATATTAATGGGAATCACCGGAGGGACCTCTGAAAATAAGGCTTCAGAGCTTCCTTCCGGTGCATTCGCTGTTTATGGGGAAGACTTTTTCTGTGAAATGTGCTATACTATACTTACAGAGGGCTTTTATACTAATTCTCTATCAAACTTCCCCAATAGTTTGATAGAGAGCGCATGCTGACGCACTCGCCATTTTATGCCGTAAAACAGCATAAAATCCGTCCATTCTCATACGCCGCCTATGGCGGCGTATGAGAATAGTATTAGAGAGCCTCTGCAGTAAATCACAAGGGAGGAACATCCATGGATACCATAAAAGTGGGACAGTACCTTGCACAGCTGCGGAAGGAAAAGGGACTGACCCAGGAACAGCTGGGGGAGAAGCTGGGAGTTACCAATAAAACTGTTTCCCGGTGGGAGAACGGCAATTATATGCCGCCGGTGGATGCCCTGCAGCAGCTTAGTGAATTGTACAGTCTGAGCATTAATGAGCTGCTGGCAGGCAGACCCCTCCGGGAGGAGGAATTCCGGGAAGAGGCTGAAACCAATCTGAAAGCTGCCCTGCGCAGCAGTGCCTTTACACAGCAGGAGCGTTTTTCCTATTTCAGAACAAAATGGAGAAAGGAGCATTTCTTCTCCATGACCGTCGCCATGCTTGTGATTATCGGTGCTATGGTGTTGTGCTTTCTCTTCTGGAAGGATCTGCTCTTGCTGCCCGTTATTGCCGGCTTTGGTTACAGCATCTCTACATACAACCGGATGATGGCTTATATTGAGCAGCATATTTATCCCGATCCGGATGCGAAGAAGGAGGGAACCCCATCACAGGAATAATACAGCAAAGCCCCTGCGTTCTGCAACGCAGGGACTTTCAGTCATAATCAGTTTTTCAGCGCAATGCCGTCCGCAGCCAGGGCAGCAATGATGTTGTCCACAACAGCGGTAACTTCTTCACGGGTCAGGGTCTTGGTTTTATCCGCAAATACAATGCGTACAGTAATGGACTTGCCGTTCTGATCCGCATAGGTGTCCACAACGCTGATCTTCTGGATCAGTGCGCAGTCTGCTGCCGTTACAGCGGCACCAATGGGTGCATAGGTGTCCGTTACAAAGGTCAGATCCACTTCCATCTCCGGATATTTTGAAGGCTCCTCATAGGAAATGCCTCGGTTCGGGATCCCTGCAAATGCCTGTATGTCAATTTCTGCATAGACAACGGAAGCCTTCTTGTCCAGCTTTTTCACCACAGTGGGATGTACTACACCCAGCTCACCGATTTCCGCATCGCCGCAGAAAATGCAGTTCAGGTTTTTCGGATGCTGGTAGGAGTGGGAAGCTTCCTTCTTCCGGAAGGAGAGCGCCTCATGTTTGCAGTCATCCGCCATTACGCAGAGCATATCACGTAGCTCCAGATACAGCTGCTCGGTGGATTTGGTCTTGCTGAACAGCGTGATGCAGAGCTTCTTCTGCTCGTTGCACAGGTTGGTCTCCGGGTTGACTCCATCCACAACTCTGCCCACCTCGAATACGCCGAAATCGGGGGCATATCCGGTATTGTACTTCACCTGGCACAGCTGTGTGGGAACGATGGAACGGCGGATGGTTTCAATATTGGGATTTGTGGCATTGATCAGGGTAATGTTGTCCTCCACTTCCATTCCCAGTGCCTTGTATTCATCGTTGTAGGTCCAGACATAGGAGTGGAGCTCATGGAGGGAGTAACGCTTTACCAGAAGATCCTTGATCTGATCCTCCACGCTCTTTTCCAGTGCAGCACGCACCGGATACAGAGGCGCCGCAGCAGTGTGTACGTCGAAGTTGTCATAGCCGTAAATTCTGGTGATTTCTTCAATAATATCCGCCTTGATGGTCACATCCTTGGTGGCTCTCCAGCTGGGAACGGAGACAGCAAACTCATCGCCCTTCAGCTCCACGCCGAAGCCAAGGGAGGTCAGCGTATTAACAATCGTTTCGTTGCTGATTGCAATGCCGGTGTAGCGGTCAACAAATGCCTTGCTGAACTGGAACTGCACCTTGGGATAATGGAAGGCATATGCATCCGTCAGGGAGGAGACTACCCGTGCCCCCGGATCTGCATCCAGCATGAGCTTGACAAATCTTGCAATGGCAGTGACGGTCATTTCCGGGTCCAGGCACTTCTCATAGCGCATGGAAGCGTCGGTTCTGTGCGCCAGACGAACAGTGGATTTTCTGACAGAAACTGCATCAAAGGTGGCGGATTCCAGGGTCAGGGTGGTGGTATCCTCCACGATTTCAGAATCCAGACCGCCCATAATACCGGCAATGGCAACGGGGGTATGATCATTGCAGATCATGAGCATATCCTCGTCAATATTACGCTCCACGCCGTCCAGCGTCCGGAAGGTGAAGGGCTTGTCAAACCGCTTGATGCGGATTTTGTCCACCTTGCGGGAATCGAAGGCATGCATGGGCTGCCCCATTTCCAGCATCATGTAGTTGGTGAGATCCGCCAGGAAATTGATGGCTCTCATGCCGCAGTAGTACAGCCGGATGCGCATATTTACCGGGCTGACATTGCGCCGGATATTCTCCACCTGCAGGCAGGAATACCGCTGGCACAGGGGATCCTCAATTTTCATGTCAATCCCCGGCAGATCCTTGTACTGTGTCAGATCCACGCCCTCAATGGGCTTGAGGGGCCTGCCGGTCAGGGCTGCAAACTCTCTTGCAATACCGTAGTGTCCCCACAGGTCGGGACGGTTGGTCAGGGACTTGTTGTCCACTTCAAAAATAATATCGTCGATGGCATAAACATCTTTCAGATCGGTGCCGTTGGGGATATCATCCGTAATGTCCATAATGCCGTCATTGTTGTCGCTGATGCCGATTTCCTTTTCGGAGCAGCACATACCGTGGGAGGTATAGCCTGCCAGTGCTCTGGGTGCGATGGTGATATCGCCGATCTGTGCGCCCAGCTTGGCAAAGGCAGTTTTCATGCCCACACGGACATTGGGTGCGCCGCAGACAACATCCACCAGCTCAGCCTCGCCGATATCCACCTTCAGCAGATGGAGCTTTTTGGATTCAGGATGATTTTCGACGGACTTGATTTCTGCTGCCACGATGCCGCTGATCTGGCTGCCCTTTCTGAAAATTTCATTTTCCACCTCGGCAGTGGAAAGAGAAAACTGATGAATCAGCTGCATTTTGTCGAGACCGGACAGGTCAACAAAATCGGAGATCCAGTTCATTGATAAATACATACTTCCTGCCTCCTCTCTTAGCGATCCTCGGTGAACTGGGACAGGCTTCTGAGACTGCCGCTGTTCAGATCACGGATATCCTTGATACCATACTTCATCATGGCAAGTCTTGTCAGACCCAGACCGAATGCAAAGCCGGTGTATTCCTCCGGATCAATACCGCCTGCCTTGAGCACCTCGGGATGGATCATACCGCAGGGGCACAGCTCCAGCCAGCCGCTGTTCTTGCAGGAGGGACAGCCTTCGCCGCCGCAGATGGCGCAGCTGATATCCAGCTCAAAGCCAGGCTCCACAAAGGGGAAGAAACCGGGGCGCAGTCTGACCTTGACATCACGCCGGAACACCTCAGAGAGCATGTTCTTCATGAAGAAAATCAGATTGGAGATGGAGATGTTTTTGTCCACCATGACGCCTTCCATCTGGAAGAAGGTGTTTTCGTGGCAGGCGTCCGTTGCCTCGTTGCGGAAGCATCTGCCCGGGAAAATCGCTTTAATGGGTTTGCCTTCTTCAAACAGTTCCTTGCTGTACTTCCTGTAGATGGCATTCTGCGCCGCAGAAGTGTGGGACTTGAGGAGCTGTCCGTTGGTGAGATAATAGGTATCCTGCATGTCACGCGCCGGATGATGCTTGGGGATATTCAATGCCTCAAAGCACTCATAGTCGGTTACAATTTCGCTGTAATCCTCCACATGGAAGCCCATGGAGCGGAAAACGGCCTCGCACTCCCGCTGTACGAGGGTGATGGGATGATAGGAGCCGCGCTCCAGGGAGGGGGGCATGGAAACATCGAATTCCGGCATGGAATCAATTTCACGCTGGATTTCCTCCTGCCTGAGTGCCTCCGTTCTGGCTGCAATTGCCTCGGTCACTTCATTTTTGAGCAGGTTAACCTGCTGACCAAAGTTCTTTTTCTCTTCGCCGCTCAGATCCTTCATGGACTTGAGCAGACCGGTGACACTGCCTTTTTTGCCGAGGTATTCCACACGGAGCTCTTCCAGCTGCGCAATACTCTGTACGGCAGCCAGCTTTGCTGCAAATTCCTGCCGCAGTGCTGTCATCTGTTCTAACATAGCATATTCCTTTCTGGGAACCTTTCAAAACAAATTTTTAGAGATTCCCTTCTGTAAAATTTAGAGGTAACCTTTCGTTGTCAACAAATAAAGCCCGTCCCTGCAAATGAACAGGGACGAGCCTAATACCCGCGGTACCACCCAGTTTCGGAGCATATGCTCCGCACTTGACGCATTTTTGCGGTGAATGCTAACACTCTGCTTATATCCGCAGGAGGAATTTCGCAGATTACTCCCATGCTGAAATTCATCCGCACCTGCATTACCCGTACTTCCAGCCAATGGTACAGGCTCTCTGTGATGCTCATAATGCGCACTACTTACACATGTTCAACGTATACGAGTATATTATAGCGTATTTTTTATGGCTTGTCAAGAGGCACTCCCGGAATTTTCACGCAAATCAATTTTTATGCTTGCCTTCCATTTCTGTTCAGGACTGCCGCCCTTTGCAACCGCTTTTTATTTGTATGCAGAATTTTTGTCAAACCGGAAATACGCCCGCCGCCATCAGGAAGAGGGTGCCGGCAGTCACAACAAAAGGAAGAATCAGAATATAGCCAATGATTCGCAGTGCTGTTCCTGTTTTACGGTATCTGGTTTTCCGGATCAGGATTGTACCAACCACAATGGGCGTCAGACTGAGCACTATGACAAGCAGCACCAGTCCGATGCTAACGGCAAGCAGTCCGATAAATGCCATGAAATCACCCCTCATTCCCTTTTATATAATGACAGCTTCTGAAAGCCCTTGTTTTGACACTTCTCTCTCTTTTTCTTTATTGTATCATTTTGGGGAGGATGTGTCAAGTTTTATTGTACCATATCAAAGCGAAATTGACAATTTCACCGTGTCCGGCCGCTGCAAACTGTCAAAACCATGTAACACTTTTCCTTTGTGATCATATTCTGTATCAGGGAGGTGAACAGAATGAAAGACAAGAATGAAAGCTATGTTGAGCTGAACATTTACGTTGAATGCGATAAATGCTCCAAGTCCGAACCAAAGGTGTCCTGTCCGGATGATAAACACGATGACAATGAATCCTGCGTGAAAATCAATGTCTTTGTTGAATGCGATGACAAGAAACGCAGATATACAATCTGATCCCGCTGCGCTGTGGGCAATACCCGCTGCCTGACAGAACAGCGGCCTGCAATTCCGGATGCTGCCTGGGGCAGCGATGAGTCCGGGGTCAGCAGGCACCCTTTCAATGACCGCCGATTCGTTTCCGGCGGTCATTTTCATATACGGCACCATCGGATGCACAGCCGGAAAATTTGCAATTCGGTAAAAATCTGAGAAAAGAGTGGAAATTTTTAGAAGTCTATGGTATAATAAAAGAAAATCTCTAAAAATTAGTTTTCAGAGGTTGCAAGAAAAACAATCAACGGCATGGTCTGTCAAACAGAACTGCCAGCAAACAGAAAAGGAGAAAAGGATATGTTTTGTACCAATTGCGGAGCTTCCAATGATGATAACGCAAAATTCTGTGCCAAAT
Source organism: uncultured Ruminococcus sp. (assembly GCA_964644275.1). Taxonomy (GTDB): domain Bacteria; phylum Bacillota; class Clostridia; order Oscillospirales; family Ruminococcaceae; genus UBA3855. Next base: position 146,397 of record CAZXVI010000001.1, read on the forward strand.
GCGGCATGCCCCTGGTGCCTGTAACTCCGCCGGCTAATCAGCCGGTACCGGAATCCCCGGCAGCACCGGAAAATCAGCCGGTACCGGAGCCGGCTGCTGCCGGGCCAGAACCTGTTTATTCTGTTCCGGAGGCGGATCCCTATGACGGCGGTTCCATGGCAGGCATTACCGGTCAGGTGCCGCCGGCAAAGAAGAGCAAGGCACCTGTGATTGCAGCGGTTTCCGTGGCTGTGGTGCTGCTGGTGGGCGGCGGAACCTGTTTCCTGTTCCGTGACCAGCTGTTCGGCAGCAGCGGCAAGGAGGAGAGCTCCAGTCAGGCGGAGGAGCCGGACGAGGCGGAACTGGAGGAGAATCTGGAGGATGCCAACCGCTATGCGGAGAAGCTCTACCGGGCGGTATCCAGTGCGCTGGTAGATATGGATGTAGAGGACTATACTGCTCTGAACGGCTATTATGTGTTTGACAGTGCCTATAAGGAACCGGACGGCAGCCTGAGTCCGGAGGATGCAGATCCGGACAATTGTGAGTACCTTCTCTATTCTACTTACCGGTATTTTGATAAGCTGTCAAAACTGGACGGCTTTGCCTTCTGCATTAACAATATGAGCGCAGAGGGTGTAATTGTGGAATATGAGGGCTGTATCGGCGCTTATCCCAATGAGATGACTCTGGATGACATGGAGGATATGGGCATTGACGAGGAAACCCTGGATTATGCCATGGGAGGCGCCCCTGTATTTGAAACGCAGGCACCAACGGAGCCGGAGACCGAACCGGAAACAGAGCCGGAAACGGAGCCTGCTACAGAGAAGCCGGAGAGCAGCTGCAACCTGCCCGATACGGATGATACCCTGTCCATTGTCTGCTGGACGGATTATGATCTGGACGGCATGATTGACCAGTTCTGTGCCGACAGGGGGTATACTGCGGATGTGGATGTGCAGTATGTCAACTGCGGCTACAGCGGCGGTGAGGCAAGCACAATGTTTGCCACCTTCCTGAACAGCGGCGAGGAGGATGTGGATCTCTTCGTTGCCGAAGCAGACTGGATACAGCAGTACATCAATGACTATAGTTATAGTGCCCCCCTTTCCGACCTGGGCATTTCTGAGGAGGAGTACGGTGATGCTTACGACTATACCCTCCAGGTAGGCACCAATCAGAATGGGGAACTCATGGCTGCGGCATGGCAGATCTGCCCCGGCGGCTTCTGCTACAATACGGATATGGCGGAGGAATACCTGGGCATTACAAACCCTGAGGATATGCAGGAATACATCGGGGACTGGGACGGCTTTGAAAGTGCAGCTGCCATTCTGGCAGAAAATGACATTACCGTCTGCGCAACCCTTGCGGGCATGTGGCAGGCGTACAGGGACACCATTACAACTCCCTGGATCAATGACGGCGTCATCAACCGCAGCTGTGTGGAGGAATTCACAGGCATGGCAAAGCGATATATTGACAACGGCTATGTAGACATGTCCGTTTCCCAATGGGCTTTGGATGGTTCATGGTTTGAGGTAGGTCAGAATGGCGAAACCTTTGGCTACTTCTTCTCCACCTGGTGCCTGGGTCCCGGTGCACAGCTGGAGCAGTGCTGCGGCGCAGAAGGCAACTGGAACATTGTAGAAGGTCCTGCATCCTATTTCTGGGGCGGTACCTGGCTGTGCGTATCCGCCAACTGCAATAGTGCCTCCATGGCAGCGGATTTCATTCGTTACTTTACGGTGGACGAAGATACCATGTATGATTATGCGCTGGATTACGGTGTCTATGTAAATAACCGTGAAGTAATGTCGGATCTGTACTACAATAATCCCCTCCTGGGCGGTCAGGACGAAATTGAAGTGCTGATCGATGTAGCGGAGCACATTGATATGAGCAATATGAGTCTCTACAGCGAGGCGCTGGGTGATGCATATTTTTATTATGTATTATCGGATAACTATGATTTGTCCGAGGATGACATCATAGATGCTTACCTGGAGGAAGCTGTTTCCCTGTTCCCTGCGCTTTCCGCAGAATAATGCTGTTCAGCATTTTTGCAAATCAGTACCTGAAACCGTCCGGAAGGGCAGAAGGATTTTTCTGATATGAATCATTGAAAAAAGGAGACACCGTGCAAATTCCGTTGCACGGTGTTTCTTGAATGCTCCCATGTATTACAGGCTTTTCTGCTGAGCGGATTCCTCTTCCAGCTTTGCCAGTGCGGAGAATGCCTGTTTCAGATTGCTTACACCAAAAATCCGCAGGGTTTTGCTGCTCTTGGGCAGCGCACTCAGTGCCTGCTTGGGTACTATGCATACCTCGAACCCCATGCGCCTTGCCTCCTGAACACGGCGGACAATGTGAGAAACATTGCGGATTTCGCCCCCCAGTCCCACTTCGCCGATGGCAATGAGCTTGTCCGGCAGTGCTCTGTCCGTCAGGCCGGAATACAGTGCCAGCGCTACCGGCAGATCGCCGGCTGGCTCGTCCAGCCGGAAGCCTCCCACAATATTCAGGTACACATCCATCGCCCCGAAGGCCAGTCCGAAGCGCTTTTCCAGCACTGCCAGCATCAGTGCCATGCGGTTGTAATCAAAACCCGTTGCCGTTCGCCTCGGTGCGGCAAAGCCGCTCTTGGAAACCAGAGTCTGTACTTCGGCAAGGATCGGACGGGTACCCTCCATGACGCAGGCAATGCAGGTGCCGGAAATACCGAGAGGTCTCCCGGCCAGGAGCATCTGGGAGGGATTTTCTACCTCCTTCAGCCCTTTTTCCTGCATATCGAATACGCCGATTTCATTTGTCGAGCCGAAACGATTCTTGACCGCACGCAGCATCCGGTAGCTCATGTGGCGCTCCCCTTCAAAGAACAGTACAGTATCCACAATGTGCTCCATGACCTTCGGACCTGCAATAGCACCGTCCTTATTTACATGCCCCACAATGAAAACCGGGATTTCCAGGCTTTTTGCCGTATGCATGAAGAGATTGGTACACTCCCGTACCTGGGTAAGACTGCCGGGGCTGGAGGTCAGCTGCTGAATCTGCATGGTCTGTATGGAGTCAATCATGACAATATCCGGCTTCGATGCAGCGATGGTGTCGCAGACTGCCTGGGCATCATTTTCCGTTAAAATGTACAGCCGGTTGGAAACAACACCCAGCCGTTCCGCACGGAGCTTCAGCTGGCGAGCGGATTCCTCTCCGGAAACATACAGTACATTGTGGTTTTTTCCCAGGTACTGACAGATCTGCAGCAATAATGTACTTTTACCGATGCCCGGTTCACCGCCCAGGAGTACAATGGAACCCTTCACCAAACCGCCGCCCAGAACTCTGTCCAGCTCGCCGCAGCCCGTGCCATAGCGCACCTCGGAATCCGTACTGATTTCGCCGATGGTGTGAATCCGGCTGGAAAGATCCCTCAGAGGATGACTGTTTCTGCCGGAAGTCAGCGGTATGGTTTCTTCCAGCGTATTCCAGGCGCCGCAGCCCTGGCAGCAGCCGTTCCATTTGGAGCTCTCAAAGCCGCATTCGCTGCAAACATAGATAATTCGATCCTTTTTTGCCATAATGTTCCTGCTTTCTGTATCGTTCGTGCGGATGTCCGCACTGTCATAGTTTCATTATACCATGCCCCTGCAGGAATTGCAAGGGGACAGTTGGGAGGGGAATAGGAAAGAGGAAAAAATTCCATCCAATCCCCCTATTCCCAATTGCTGAAAGAGAAATATTGATTTCTTACTTGAATTATACTAACAGTAAATATATTTTTGTTAAGTTGCACAAATTAGACAGCTTGCTTCTGTTGATAAAGAGAAAAATGTGCATTTTATACAAAAACCACTTGACAAATCGTAATTGTTTCCTTATAATGAAAGAGAAAGAAATACACATCAGCAGAAGAATGCGTAATGGGGCGGTGGAGCAAATGACGGATAAAGAAGTACGAAAATTGAAACGAGCGGATCTGCTTGAGATACTTTTCTATCTTCAGAAGGAGAATGAAACGCTCCGCCAGGAGAACGAAAGCCTCAGGCAGCAGATGGAAACCGTCATTTCCGCAAGGAATCTTTCCGATGAAGATCTGGAGCGGATACGGTCCGCAGTGAAGGAAGCAGTCAGTCAGGCTGCGGCGGCGGGGAAGTGACGGTATGGAGCAGGAAATCAAACGGGATCTTCCTACGGCATCCCAGCTGGAAGCTGAGTTGAAACGATTGCAGTACCGCAGGAATTTCCGGAAAATTCTTTGGGATACTGTCAATTCTCTGTTAGTGGTTGCCGCAATCGCAGTGCTGGTTTCTATGCTGTTCCTTCCGGTGCTCCGGGTGACGGGAATGAGTATGACGCCCACGATGTCTAACGATGAACTGGTGATTTGCAGTAAAAGAAGCAACTTTGAACGGGGTGACATTATCGCCTTCTATTATAGGCAACACCGCACAGTTGCCAAAGGGAGAAAAAAGTGATATAATATAGATATGGAAAGACAGATGAGACTGGCAGAAATAAATGATGAATTTGGTGCAGCCAGAACCAATAAAAAAGAATTTCTTGAAAAGATGGATAGCATAATTCCGTGGGCAGTATTTGTAAACCTTGTACAGCCGTTCTATTACAAAGGAGAGCGCGGCAATAAACCATATCCACTGGAATTGATGCTCAGAATATTCATTTTACAGAATTTATATGATTTAGCAGATATGAAAGTAATGAATGAAGTGATCGACAGTCGTGCGTTCACAGCTTTTTGCTACATAAATTCACCTGATGACGTTCCGGACGGAGACACGATAGGAAGATTCAGAAATCTTCTGACTAAACATGATTTGCAGAAGCAGATTTTTGATGAAATTGTAAAGATCCTGACAGAGCGTGATTTAATTCTGAAAAAGGGTACGATCGTTGATTCCACATTTATTGAAGCACCTTCGTCTACAAAGAATAAGAAAAAAGAACGCGATCCTGAGGCACATTCGTCTAAAAAAGGCAGTACATGGCACTTTGGATATAAGGCACATATCGGAGTAGACCGTGAATCCGGTCTGGTTCATCATGTCAAAACGACAGCTGCAAATGAACATGATGTGACTGCTGTCAGCGATTTGATGCATGGTGAGGAAGAAACTTTGCATGGCGATAGCGGATATATCGGAGCGAAGAAGCGTCCTGAAGCTATACGAAAGAATAAGAATGGCAAAAATATCAAATACATCATCAACCGACGTCCGTCTTCCATCAAAAAATTATCCAAAAGCGGTCAGTATGCCGCTAAGAAACGAGAGCATCAAAAGTCAACCGTTCGCTGCAAAGTGGAACACGTTTTTGCAGTCGTTAAACGACTATTCGGATATCGGAAAACACGATACCGTGGTCTGCGAAAACAGACTGCCAAAAATTATATTATGTTCGCATTGGCGAATCTGTATCTGGCTGATAGAATATCTCTGTTGGTCTGATTCAGTGCGCCTTGCGGCTGATAATTTAACATTGTTTCGTCCCTTTGCTTCTTGCAGAGGGATTTTTCTTATCTTCTTGTCTGAATGTGGGATTTATGCGGTGTTGCC
>CAZXVI010000002.1:0-139936 GCA_964644275.1 uncultured Ruminococcus sp.
CTTGAAGCTTTTTGGATGCTCCTGGCGCCCGAACACCTGATGAAACATTAGCGACTCGCCGTTATTATCCGCTATTTCGCCTCCTGGATTGCCATATTCTCAACAAATTCTGCAATCACTTTCTTTTCCCGCATTCTGCAGAAAACAGAAACCAGCTCCAGAAGCTGCCGACAATCCTCGTCCTCGCAAACCTTACGGATAATGCCTCCGTCCACTTTAAGATAGTCCAGATCCAAACGCAGTACATGAATCAGATTCGAAAAACCGCTGCCGAAATCATCCAGTGCCAGCTTGCCTCCGTAGGCATGAATCTGCTCTGCAAAGGCTCCAATGGCATCGTAGTCATTAATATCCTCCGATTCTACTACTTCAAAGACATATTTCTCCGGGTAACGGGAATGCTTCATATGACCATAGATCATCTCTGTCATCTTTGCATCCATAATATCCTGCATAGAAAGATTGATCGTTACCTGCATCTTTTTTTCCTCAAAGTTCTGCATTACCTTATCAACCATCTGGCGGGATAAATGTCCGTATAAACCGTATTTTTTCGCCACAGGGAAAAATTCATTAGGAAAATAGATTCTGCCGTCCGCATCAGTCAGCCGCATAAGGGATTCATACATCGTAATTTTTTTCTGGGTATTGTCATAAATACCCTGATAAAATGGAATTACACGCCCATGTGCAATGGCATCGTTAATTACCTGCACCATCTGCACATCATGAACGCTGCTTTCTTCCATTCCCATGTCGGAAGAGTAAACCAGGAACCGCAGATCCTTACGGGTTCTCAGAACACTTTGTACCACCTTGGCATTGCGCACCAGATGATTATCCGCGTCCAGTACCAGACAGAACTCAAAAACCGGCAGCATCCGGCTGTATTCAATGACCTGAAGATAGTCATAGAGCTGCCGCATTTCCTCCTCAAATTCCGGAGCAGAGATCTCATTATTGGCGGCAACCATCACATCCCCCTGCTCCGTCATATAATACTGCATGGGCTTATGGTCAAAGAAGCGCTGTATCTTTTCTACAATAGCGTTAATCATCTGCCCGTATGCTTTATAACCGGCATAAGCAACCAGTTCGCTGGCATTGCGCACGGACATCATGCACAGCTTATTCATCTTCTTAACCTGAATATCATAGAAAAGTTTGGACATATTCCCCAAACCAATGCTTTCATTGACATACAGGCGGGAATACATTTCTTCACTGATTTTGTTGCCTCCCCGCATGACCAAAGCACTGGTAGTAAGAAAGTCAACAAGATGTTCATTGTCATGATACAGATGATGAGTATGATTCAGCACACTGGTATTCAGACTCAGATAGGTCTCCTTGGTTGCCAGAGCAGAAATGACAACATTACAGTTGCCGAAATGATTGCGCTCGCCGTCATGGAAAAATTCTCCGCCCAGAAACGCACCGGAAGCACAGGTATTCGTCAGGGGTTCCAGTTCCCATTCCGAACAGTTCTGAAGAATCTCGGCACGAAGCGTACAGCTGTATACAAATAAGGTTTCAATAGGGTGACTCTTCAACTGGCGGTACATGTGCACAACCTCATCCACAACCAGATTGGTATCCAGGTAGCCGATGCCCACTTCTTCCCCATCTTTCAGGGAATCCACGATCATCACGCTTCCCCGCTCATCTCCCTCATTGATAAAATAAACCGGAAAACCACAGAGATCATTGCTTTTGCGGTAAATGGGAAAAATCCGAATCACATCACTGTCCTCGGCACTGATATATTCCCCTGCCAGCTCCCGGAGCCATTCACTGGGACGCTTGTCTGCCACACTGCAGATAATATTATCATGATAGGAGGTCACCGGCGCCGTACCGGTAATTTTATCCATGCCAAGTGCAAATGTCTCACAGCACCGAAGCTGCGGTGAAGCAATTACTGCTGCGGACAGATAGCTGTGGCCGCAATGATACTCTGTAAAAGTAAAATCATTATGCAGCTCCGTGCCCTTTTCCAGGGACACCTGTGCATCATCTGCAATACCGCCGATCATCCGGATCCCCGGTGCCAGGTTGCTGACTGTTTCTGCAAATATGGTACACTGGAAATAATCCTGGGGCAAAAAAATCACCATCTGACCGTTTTTTTCATACAGATTCAATTCCCTGCAAAGCTGGCGTGCCAGCTCATCCCCGGGAACCTGTGTATTCCCTTGTGTAAAACATGGAAGGGACGCAGTTGAAAGATCACAGTCATCCACATCGGTAATGGAAATCATGCACACATTTGTCCGCCGTCTGCCATGAAAAATAACAGAAGGACTGCTGCATCCCACAATTCTGGCATAAGGCAAACGGCTGCGCAGCATATCCAGCAAGGCTGCCATTTCCGACGCTTTGTGTACTGTAGTATGTACACGTACCAGCATTGAACGATCTGCTGCAATATTTGTTTCCTCCAAAAATGCACTAAAATCCTCAGCCGTCGTATAGAGATGGCTATATGTAATCATGATATTCCCCCCCAATGCAGTATTCTTTATGTAAGCAGCACCATTCCGGACAGTATTCTGCCTTTGGAACGGTGTAAACGGTTTCCTCTATTTGTCTTTTTCAGCCTACTATGTTACATTATAACATAATTCCATTAAATTTTCAATAGTTTTTAAAAAATTTGTGCAAGATGCACAATTTTTCTATCGGAAATGTACAAATTGATCGAAGCCGCAAAGTATTAATAGCGCATAAACCAATCAAGAGTACTATAGATAAAATCCGTCATGCATTTTGATGTTTCTTCATCGTAGTGCTCATCCAGAAGGAAGTCATTGCTGCCCACTGCAACCACAGCCGAATAGCTGCGGTCCTTGTTCTGAGAATATACCATCAGGTCCAGAGCCTCGCCTTCATAGGTCAGAGGATCATCTTCAACACCGCCCCAGGGAGTTCCCACAGCAGTATCCCCCGTCTGCACCATGCAGTCAATCAATGAAGCATTATAACTTTCACCGTAGACTATATGAAAGCAGCGCGCATTGCGCATAAATGGCGAGAAAGTTGTCACATTATCGGAATAGAGTGTCATGCCCGAAGGATATGATACTAAGGATCCGGTCAGAAAATACGGGTCGTCATTCACCATATTGACGCTGGAAGTTTCGCTGACAATTTGATAGTCCAGTGCAATGCAGTATTCCTCCAGGAATTGCTCCAGATACTTAAAGCGTGTGTCCGCATCAGAAGCAGGCATAAGCAGGAGTACCTGTCCGCCGGCATCCATGTATTCATCCAGCGCACTCAGTTCCTCCCTGGTGAGATCCTCCTTGGGGTCGGAAAGAATCAGACCGCCCAGAGCCGCCGGAATCTCCGTCAGTGTAAGCGTCTCCCAGGTATAGCCGTCCGTTTCCAGCTGCGCAAACATCTTTGTCAGCTCTGCGGTATCTGTTTCGCCGTGGCCTGTAATATAGCCCAGCGTCCGGACAATCGTTTCTTCTTGGGAAGCAGCCTCTGTGGTTTCCATCGAATCATCGGCTGTTTCATTTGCCTTGCAGCCTGCGGAAGCAAGAGCCAGCAGTACACAGAAAAGGCTGAGGATGCTTGTTTTTTTCATGAATTCGCTCCTTTCCTATTCCCTGATCACTATTGTTATTATAGCATATTTCGCCAGTAATTGCAAGTATTATTTCGATGTGCCGGATTTCACAGAAACCGAAATATTGACCGTCACAATTCCCAGACAAACCAGAAAAAGAGCAGCAGCACCCTGCAGGTTGAAAGCACCGGTTTCCCGGAGGACAATACCGGAGATCAGCACGCCGCACAGGGGGTTCAGGAATCCGAATACAGCAACCCTGGATACAGGATTATGCTTGAGAAGTACTGCCCACAAGGAATAGGCTGCCGCGGAAACAAAGGCAAGATACAGCAGGATTCCGGCAGATGCCGGTGTAAGGGTACCAAGACTTCCGCCGCTGGCAGCACCAAAGAGCCACATCACACCGCCTCCTGCAACAAATTGCCAGCCGCTGAGAAGAACAGGGTTCTGCTCTTCGGAGTATCGTTTCATCAATACAGAGGAGAAAGCGCTGGCAACAGTGCTCAGCAAAATGAAACCTTCCCCCAGAAACGTAACCGCACCCGTTTCGGCCAGGCCACCCAGGTTGATGAGCACAATGCCGGAAAAGCCCAGAAGGCAACCCAGGACTTTTCTGACAGTAAATTTTTCCATCCGGAAGATAAGAGCGGACACCAGAATGGACAGAAAGGTGTTGGCAGCAACGATTACAGCAGCTCTGGTCCCTGTAGTGTGGGCAAGACCAATATAATAGAAAAAATACTGAAGAACAGTCTGAAAAAGGCTGATAACCGCAATTTTCGGAAGGGCAGTTTTAGTGGGCAGGAGTACCCTGCGTTCAACGGCACTTCCCATAAGCAGGGCAAGGATGCCTGCAAGGAAGAAACGCACCCCGGCAAATACCATCTGGGAAGCCCAGTCCTCACTGCGGATTTCCAGCAAACGGTAGCCAATTTTCACGCCGGAGAAAGCACTTCCCCAGAGCATGCAGCACACCAGTGCCAGCGCAGCGACCACCCAGGATTTCGACATACGTCCGGATTGTTGAGTTTTCATGAACGATCATCCATTTCTGTGAACATTGGGAAATCCCGAAAAACAAGTGTGCAGGAATTCCCATCTGAAAAATTTCTTTGCCGTTTGGTATTATAGCACTTTTCGCCCGGAGTGTCAATCCTCAGCACGGCGGAGATTTTCCGCAAACCTATTGCTTTCTCTCCCAAGATATGGTATAATTATGTCAACATTACTGACTGGAGGTTCTCTATGATTAGCATTGAACTGGATCACATCAACGAACAGCTGCACCGGAACTCCGCCGGATTCCTGGCGGAAACCGATCAGCATTATCATACACAGCTGCTTGCAATTGCAGATGACATCGCTGCCCATCGTCTGGAACGCCCCATTATCCTGCTGTCCGGCCCCTCCGGCTCCGGAAAAACCACTACAGCACTGATGATTGAGCACATCCTGGACAGTCAGGGGATTGAGACCCATACCCTTTCTCTGGATAATTATTTCAGCCCCCTTACAGAGGAGGAAAAGCTTCTGTTTGCTGAGGGGAAGCTGGATCTGGAATCCCCTTCCCGTGTGGACAGCGCCTTTCTGGGTGAACAGCTCCATGCGATAGAGCAGTGCGAACCGGTTTCGCTGCCATTCTATAATTTTCAGGAATCCCGCCGGGAAATCAGCGGCAATGTGCTGCACCGGAAGCCTGGCGAGCTTGTCATTTTAGAAGGAATCCACAGCCTGAACCCGGAGGTCATTCCCTTCCCCGATGAAAAAACTTCCCGGATTTATGTCAGCGTCCGCACCAGAATTACCAATAAAGGGCTGGTACTGCATCCCTCTAAAATCCGTCTGATGCGCCGTCTGGTAAGGGATAAGCTCTTCCGGAAACGTTCTTTCCATAACACCCTGCGGATGTTTTACAGTGTGGAAAACGGAGAAAACAAGTATATCATGCCGTACAAGAACCGTTCCACCTATGACGTTGACACTTTTATGGCATACGAAATCTGTGCTTACCGCAGTTTTCTGCTGGATGCCCTCCGTATCATGGAAGACCAATCCCTGATTGAGGATGCGGTTCGTTTTCTGAATGATGCTGCCGCTCTGGATCCGGCTGAGATTCCCGAAAGCTCTTTGATCACAGAATTTGTAGGAAATTCCCGTTCCTGACGTTGAATTCCTGCCACATGCCCCCTCCTAACGGCAGGGGGCTTTTTTGCAATTTTTACCAAAAATTTTCCATAATGTATTGCAATTATGAAAAAACTGTGATATACTATAAAATGTGAAATGATTCACGTAAAATGAGAAAGGGGCGTTTTCTGAAACCCAGGATAAGCCGGAGCTAAGCTCCATACCTGCATTCTCCGAAAATGCCCAATATTGAAAATGGGAGGTTACATAATGAAACATTGGAAACAAACACTTGCCTGCCTTGCCAGTGCCGCAGCATTATGTGCAGCGGGTACCAGCACCGCATCCGCAGAATTGGTCTGGAGCGGGTATCGGGGCGACCTGAATTTCGATCAAACCGTATCCGTAGTGGATATTATTCAGCTGCAGAAATGCCTGCTGGGAGAAGCTCCTCTTGAGAGCGCCGATGCTGCCTATCGCGCGGACATGGATCAGAACAATATTGTAAATGTCTATGATCTCGGCATTCTCAAGCATCGTGTTCTGACAGGAAACTGGGACGATATCTGGGAAGAAGTGGAGGATACCGAGCTGCCCACAGAACCGGAAATTCCTACAGAAACTGAGCTGGAAACAGAAGCACCCACTGAGGAGCCAACAGAAGCACCTACCGAAGAACCAACAGAAGCACCTACGGAGCAGCGTGATTATATCACCGCACCGCTGGCATCCTGCGGCGGTTCCCTCCCCAGTCAGGGCAGTGCCAAGCTGGTCATCTTCTACGTGGACTTCCCCGACTGCACATACAGCACGGAGCTGAGTGAGGAAGAAATCGAGCAGATTGCCTTCGGCGAAGAAAATCTGGACTCCGCAAACTTCCCCTTTGACAGCATGAGTGCCTTCTACAGCCGCTCCTCCAAGGGAGCCATGGAGCTGGACGGTCAGGTTTTCCGCTACACCACCAAGGAGAACCAGTCCGCCTATGACAATGACAAGGAAAAGCTCACCAAGGAATGCTTTGATGCTTTCACAGACAGTGTGGACTTCAGCCAGTTTGACGGAGACGGGGACGGCAAAATTGACGCAACCCTGTTCACTGTTCCCACAGCTGCTGGAGATGACAACTGGTGGCCCTGTGCAGGACCTTCCGGTACTATTTCCTCAGGCTACAAGGTAGACGGAAAGAGTGTTGGTCATATCATCACAGGTAATGCACAGATTGAGTCTAAGACCAATTACACCAACTTCGTCAGCAGCTATCTCCACGAAATGGGGCACTGCATGGGTCTGCCGGATTATTATCTGTACTATTCCGATGACTATGAAGGCCTCCACGGCAATGCCGGTACGGAACTGATGGATTCGGATGCTTACTCCGATTTCGGATGCTTCTCCAAGCTGATGCTGGGCTGGTACTATGATGATCAGGTATCCGTTTATGATGCCAGTGCAGGTACCCAGACCTTCACCCTGTCCAACGCCCAGACCGGGGACGGCAACTGCGTCATTATTCCCTACGGCACACTGGATGGTCAGTATTTCTCCGAATATATGATGATTGAATTCGTCACACCGGACGGCAACAACACCGGCATTAACCGTGATATGTGGTATTGGCAGGAGGTCGGAACCGGCATCCGCGTATACCATATTAATGCAGAGAAAGCAATTGATACCTACTGGGGTGATTTCCTGAAATACGAAAACGGCTCTTCATTTACCAATTTTGATGATGACGGCATCCGTACAATTCGTCTGGCAAATGATGCCGAGGGCGGCAGCGTCTTCACCACGGGCGATGTCATTGACAGCAGTATTTCCGGCTTCAACTGGTATGATTCCAATGAAAATGAGACCATTGATCCCGGTGTTACCATTACTGTTGGTGAATATGTCAACGGCGAATACACCATTACCATTTCTCAGAAATAATACTAATCCTCTATCAAACTCTTGAAATAGTTTAATAGAGAGCGTGCATTCTCATACGCCGCCTTTGGCGGCTATGAAAATAGTATCAACTGCTGCATTTAAATTGAATCGTATACAGCATACATGGCTTGTGATTTGTCAATAGTGAATCACAAGCCATGTTCTTTTCCTATGGAATCATAATTGCCGCTTGATCCCGCAGCTATTTCAGAAGTGAATGTCCCTTTTCACAGATTTCTTCAATCTCATCCTGTTTTGCCGTAATCAACGGGCCCACCTTCCTGCAGCGTTTCTGAACCATCTGCCTATACAAAAAGTAGGGCAGAATCCATCCGAGAAATGCAGGAACAGCAAGGAGAATGCAAAGCAGGATCATAGGCGGCTCATGGGTCACAGCAAACACGGAACCAGCCATAAATGCTGTACCGATGATGCCGACAATCAATGCCCACATGGTCGCAGCAGATGTTCTGGAATGTTCCAGTGTCCGGATCTCATTGGCACAGGCCTCAAAATGCCGCTGCAGACGTGTCAGCTCTGTTTTATTCATGATATGCCTGTCACGCTTTAAATGAATCGTCGTATGGTTCGGACCGTCTGTCACAGACCGGTTCTCATCAATTGTCCAGCCGAAATTTTCATAGCAGTCCAGATACATGGAGACATTTTTGGTTTCCACAGTAATTTCCTTATATTCATAAGCCACAAAATCCGGTTTCATGTCACGCATCTGTACCCTCCTCACTGCGGAATGACACGGGCAGTTGTACTGTAAAAACAGTTCCCCTGCCGACTTCACTTTTCACCGTAACCGTACCGTCACACAGCTGCAGGATCCGCTGCACAAGCGCAAGACCCAGACCGTTTCCCTCGGTGGAATGGGAAGCATCCCCCTGATAGAACTTATCAAAGATATGTTTCATCGTATCTTCGTTCATGCCGCAGCCAGTATCTGCAACGGAAACTGTGACAGATGTCTTGTCAGAGGTCTGGGCCAGTCTCACTGAACCGCCGTCCGGTGTAAATTTCAGCGCATTGGACAAGAGATTTGTCCAGACAATGGCAAGCAGTTCCTCGTCAGCTTCAACCATTGCCCTGTCTTCCAGATCCGCCTCAAATTCGATATTCTTACGCTCCCAGATATTCTCAAACTGCAATGCGCATTCACAGAGCTGTTCACACACGTCATAGCTTTGCGGAACAGGTTTGATTGCCTGCTTTTCCAGCTTGTTCAGTTTGAGCATATTGGTAATCAGGTTGGACAGCCGTTTGGTGGCGTGGAGAATGGTTTCCGTACATTCTCTTTGTTGCTCTTGACTCAGGTGATCCCGCTGCAACAGCTCTGCATTGTTCTGAATTACCGCAAGGGGCGTTTTGATCTCGTGGGAGACATTGGAGAAAAAGTCCGTTTTCAGGGTTTCAATGCTGCCAAGCTCCTCCACCATTTTATTGAAGTCCATAATCATTACATCGAGATAGTCCAGCTTGTCCGAAGTATTCGTTGTGGGGACATAGACGGAGAAATCCCCATGGGCTACCTTTGAGGTAGCCTTCGCCAGATTCTGCATAGGAATCTCATAGCTTCTCCTGACGCGCCAGCCTGTGAATAAAGTCAGTCCCAAGGCTACAAGAAACCAGTAAACCATGGGAATGATGGTTTGCACAAGTTCGCTCCAGTTTCGTTCATTGGCAAGAACGATCAGGCCGAAGTGTATGCCCGACATCAGAAGCAGCACCAGAAAGAAAATTACAAGCAGGGATACGGGAAACCGTGACATTTTTACGGAAGCTCGTATATGTTTCATAAAAGCACCGCCTTGTAGCCGATACCGCGCACGGTTTTGATCTCAAAGCCGCTGCAGGCCGAAAACTTATCCCGCAGCTTCGTAATATAGACATCCACTGCACGCAGACTGGTTTCCGATTCTATGCCCCAGAATTCGTCCATGAGCTGGGCACGGGAGAAGGTCTTTTTCGGATAGGAAAGCAGCTTATACAGAATGTTGAATTCCCTCGTTGTGACGGGAATTTCTTCTCCGTCCACCACTGCACTCATGCCGTCTGCATCCAGTTCCAGATTGCCCACTACAAGCTTTCGTTCCACTTCAATATTGGCACGGCGCAGCAGCGCACGGACACGCAGCAGCAGCTCATCCAGCTCAATGGGCTTTACCATATAATCGTCGATGCCCAGCTGATAGCCTTTCTGTTTTGAGGGCAGATCATCCTTGGCAGACATAAACAAAATGGGAATGTGCCTGTTCACCCGCCGTACATTCTCTGCAAACTCAAAACCGTCCACCTCCGGCATCATAATATCGGAGATAATCATTTCATAAAGATGATTATACATTTCATCATAGGCGTCGTTGGCATTCAGACAACCCTTTGCGTGAAATCCGCAGTCGTTCAGATAGGTGCAGACTGTCTGATTCAATTTCGCATCATCTTCCAGAACCAGAATATTGACCATGTTGGTTTCCTCCCTTTTCTCTTAATCAATAGCGATTCAGTGCCGCCAAAGTCCCGTCCCGCACCCCAAATAACAAGGTTTTAGAGGTTCTCATTATTACAGCAGCGGTGCAAAAATTTTTACCACCGCACGAACAAACCGCTTTGCCAAAGTATCCTTCAGGCTGTTTTTCTCTATTTTGATGGATTGCGCCATCGTTGCGAGGAAGTCCTGCTTCATGTCAGAAATAACATCGCATCGGTACATCCATACGCCGTTTTCAAAATGGTGCACCAGACTTCTGTAATCAAGATTAATCGTACCGATCATTGCCAATGCATCATCGGAAATGTACATCTTCGCATGGATAAATCCCGGCTCATACTCATAAATTTTTACACCGCTGTCAAGGAATCTCTGATAGCTGCTTCGGGTCATTCCGAATATCAGCTTTTTGTCAGGAATATGGGGTGTGATGATTTTCACATCAATCCCCCGGATTGCCGCATTTTCAATTGCCTGACAGAGTTCATTATCAATAATCAGATAGGGGGTGGTAATGTAGACATACTCCTTCGCCTGATTCAGCAGATTCAGAATGACCGATTTGCCCACCTCTTTCTCATACATGGGACGGGGACCGCTGCCAAAGGGGATAATGTATCCGCTGCCCTCGCATTGACAAGGGAGCAGATATTCTTCCGCATTCACAGCTTGTTTCACATTCATGGAGTAATCAATGAGAAACATCTTTGTCAGTTCTGAAACAGCTTCACCGCGCAGGCGGACACCGGTATCCTTCCAATGCCCGAACCGGACCTTCTGGTTGATGTACTCATCTGCGATATTCACACCGCCTGTATATCCGACGTTTCCGTCAATCACCAGTATTTTCCGGTGGCTGCGGTTGTTAAATTCGTTGTTTGCCTGACCGCGCAGTCTGGCAAAGGGAACGGCACTGATGCCATACTTGGAAAGCTCCTTGTCATAATCCCCCGGCAGGGTTGTCATGCAGCCAATATCATCATATACAACTTTTACCGCAACACCCTGCCGGCATTTCTCTTTGAGAATCTCCAGAATTGAATTCCAGAAAATGCCTTCCTCAATAATGAAGAATTCCAGAAAGATAAATTGTTCTGCCCTTCTCAGATCTGCAAGCATCGAATCATACATTTTCTCGCCCACATCAAAATATGTCATCTGCGTATTCCGGTAAAGATGCGTATCTGCGGTCTTGCAAAGCTGCTGCGCCTGACGATAGGCAAGGATGTCCTCATTTCTCAGACTGGCAAATTCGGCAGAATCATCTTTCATCCGTACATCCTGTATTTTGGCAAGCTTCTTCCGGAATTTTCTGGGCAGCTCTCTTGAGTAGTACATAAAGTAAATCATAAAGCCTGCAACGGGTACCAGCAGTACAACCAGCAGCCAGGGAATTTTATAATCCGGATTATCATTTGAATTGATAATAATCAGAACAACGAATATCTCCGTCAGCAGAATCGCAAGATAAAAATACGGCACATACTTTGCCAGTACAACCAGGAATGCAATGACACCCAGGGTTTCCAGAACCGTCAGGAGAATGGCAAGGATATATCGAAAGGGGATGTATGTGATTTCCTTTGGGATGGGTTTTCCATTTGCATCAATGGACATGATTTTCTTTTTCAAACTGCTCACCTCCTATCCAGCTTATGCAGCACCCTTTGTCCGCGAACAATGAGATACACTGCCATGAAAAGCGTAATTCCCAGCACAAATGAGCCGGTAATGCTGTTCATTTCCATGCGAAACCGTTCATCCCCCTCCCCGAACCTTGAAATCATTGCTGTTTGCAGCGCAAGCACGGACATCAGGGCACCTGCGAAGCTGATTGCCTTGGATGCCGACAAAATCGGGCTGCCTGCCCTGCGGAATTTCACCAGATTCATAATTGCAGAGATGAATGCATAAAACGTGTACATTGCTGAGAAATAAATCACATAGCCCGGATACTCATAGCCCTCGTTCTTCCAGATCATCTGGACGACCATACCACCCATTGCCGCATTCAGCAAAAACATGAGAAATCCGGTGCTGCGATAGCTTCGGAATTCATGGGTCAGCTTTTTTCTCCCATTGTCCAGTCTTGCTGTCTTGCGTGAGCTGACAATCAAATGCAGCCTGAGAATGCACAGCATAACATAATAAACCGCAATCGCCCCCAGCCACACTGAACCATAAATCAGGCTTGTTACAAATTTGAAGCCTGCATAGAACAGATTAACCAGCAAGCCCTGGTACAGCGAAACACTGCCTTTGAAAACAAGATCGTTGAGAAGCAGATTCCCAATCGGATGGCTGTTGATTCTGTCCACAATGGGGTTATTTTTGATTCGATAGCTGATGATGGTTTTGATTTTCGGGAATGCAATAATCAGAACTGTGAAAGCATACGCCGAGAGGATATAAGCGGCATAGGAAAGCGGATTTGTTTCGCTGAAACAGCTTAACGCAACAATGACAAACGGAAAGCCTATCAGACATGCGGCTGCAACAACCCACAGAGGAGGAAAAAGCATCCATTGCAGCAGCTTCTGGAAGCGTTTCATTTTATCAGGCTTTTGCATAGTGGATCACAACATTCAGTGCGCACTCGGGATCTGCGGCAGCTGCAATTGCCTTTGCAATTTCTTCAAGAGAAAATTCGTGGGTAATGATGGATTCGATGTCATACACGCCGCTTTCCATAAGGCGCATGACATCCCTGACATCCTCCGGCATATAGCCTCCCGAGCCGATAATGCTTTTCTGTGCATAGGTCAGATGCAGAACATCCAGCTGTTTCAGCGCCTTGTTCACTGCTACAGCGACAAAACGGCTTCCGATTTTCCCGATTTCCATAAAGGTATCCAGAATGCTTTCTGCACCTGCGGCGTCAATAAAAATATCCGCATCGGCAGTCACTCCGCTCAGACCATGCGCTTCTCCGAATACGTTTTTCATTTCCTCCTGCACATTTTGTTTTGCCGGATTGCACACAGGGAAACCAAGCCCCTTCGCCTTTTCCAGCCGGAATGCCGAAACGTCTGCAAGCATGACCTGATTGGATCCAAAGATCTGCTTTAACGCCATCGCCGCTGCAATGCCGATGGTTCCGGCACCGAATACAATTGCCTTTTCACCTGGCTTTGGATCAGAGCGTCTTGCTGCCCTTGTACCGACTGTGAAGGGTTCTATCAGGGCTGCGGTTTTCAGCGGAATTGTATTGCTGACCTTGTAAATCTGCTTTCCCACCTCACAGTCCGGAATCAGAATATACTGGGAAAATCCCCCGATGGTGCCTGCACGCTTCGGATCACCCGTTGCAAGCAGCGGATAGGGATACACAATCTCCCCGACCCTGATTCCCTTCACATTCTTCCCCACCTGGGCAACTTCAGAAACCACCTCATGGCCGAACTCTTCACCGACGGTAATTTTATGCCCCGTATTGGGACCATGGGTGTACACTGCCACATCTGTTCCGCAGATGCTGGCATATAAATTTTTTATGACAATATCGTTATCACCGCAGACAGGATTTTCCCGTTCCTCGATTCTGACGTCCTCTTTGCCGTAATAAATTGCTGCTTTCATACGATTCCTCCTTTGTTTTTCTATCATAACATATATGTATTAAAAATCTATGAATCATCGCAGAGTGGAAGAATTTTCATCCAAAAGACGGCGAAGAGATTCCATTCTCCGCCGTTCATTGGTTCACATTTTCTTTGTTTTGTCGTTCTTTTCCGAAAGTCTTTCTTTCGCCTGTTCCACAGTTTCACCGTCTTCCGTCAGGAAACGATCTACAAATTTGTCTTCAATTTTTTGGTATGCTCCAACTGCACCATTTTCAATCTTTTTGTAGGTGCCAACGACACCGTTTTCGATTGCCTGGTATGCACCGACAACCGTTTTTTCCACTTTCTTGTTTGCCGCAACAAGTTTTGACTTTGCCATAGCAATTACCTCCTGTTAAATTGAATCTGCTCTATTGGCTTATGATTTTTTTGGAAATGCTTGTTTTGGAAACCTCTGTTATTAACATCAAAAAAGAAGAAAGGGCGGATTCTATGAGGTTTCGCTCCACCCCACCTCTAAAAGCAAGTTGTTAAAGGGTCTCTTTATTTGATGCCTTTGATCATCGGAATCAGTCCCAGCAGGAGAACAATTCCCACGATTCCTACCGCAATGCCCCAGAGCATCAGACCTTCCCAAACCATTGCCATGCACATGCCTACCCCCAGTACCAGTGCTCCTATTATCCCGTAGATAACGATTCCGACCGTTCTGCCGTTGACCCTGACCGCAGGTGCTCCCGTCATCTTTCTGCGCACCAGAACCATTGCCAGGAGAATCACCGCCCCGATAATTCCCATTACTACACCCTGTTGAAATGCATCCCATTCAGGCAGTAATGCCATGCACATACCCAGTGCAAAGATCAGTCCGCCGATGGTGGACATTACAAGAGTAACAAAATTTTCTTTTTTCATTGTGATTACCTCCGTTCTGCTTCGATCAGATATTCTGTATCTCATCTGCTGTTCTTATGATATCCTCAGCATATTTGAAAAGTGTTTGAGAATTGTTTGTAAATTATTAATCTGTAAATCAAAGTCCGGTAATCGTTTCAAACAAGCACCCTCAAAACATCGGCATCCGCCGCTGTTTTGAGGGTTTTATTACTGTTTATTCCTATACGCACTGGGCGTCATGCCCGTGATCTTCTTGAACTGCCGTATAAAATAGGAAGGGTTGCTGTACAAACAGGTATCAGCAATTTCACCGATGGACATCTCTGTGTGCTTCAGCAAATTGCATGCGAACTGAATTCTGCTCAGAATCAGATCCTGCGTGACACTTGTTCCGAACGTATCACTGTACAGGTGCTGGAAACGGGAACGGCTTAATGCCAGCTCCCCCGCGATAGTGTCAACATTCCAGTCACGGCAGGGCCAGCGGTAAATACATTCCCGGATCCACATCAGCCGATCACCATACAGGGATTCCGAGAATCCCTGCGACGGCTGCCGCAGAATAATTTGTTCATGTACCTTATATATCAGTAGTTTCAGATATAAATCCACTGTGTTCTGACGGTGGATATGTGCCGAATAGAACTCATAGCACATATTGCGGACAATCTTGGAAACTGCAGCAATATCACCGAGATACACCGGCGTATTCAAGGGCAGCAGCTCCCGGATCAGCGCTTCCTCCTCCTCATCGGGGCCGAAATGAATCCAGTCATCAACATATTCTTCATGATCCGCATAATAATATTCAGGGTATTCCGGTGTATACAGTATGTAGGAATCCGCCTTTACCTTGATTTCCTTCCCCTCAATGCGGAATACCGCCGGCGTTTTTATCACCAGAAACAGCCAGTCCCCGGCACCATTCGGCCGGTCTATGCAAAAAAGGGGATCATGCCTGTGATGATACCCGATTTCATCCATTCGCATAGGAATTCCTCCCCATTTTAATTTTTTCTCTGTTGAAATATAAGGAATTACTATTATTCAGACTGTCGAAAAAGCCTCTTCATGAGACGGGGGAAGGGTACGCAGTACCCTCCACAACATACCGTCAGGGGGTGGGCAAATGTTACGAAATTGCCGCTTTATCAACGAGCTGTTACTATTATTATACCATATTTTATGAACGCAGTCAAGAAGGTGCAGCACAAAAGTGCTAAAATATCAGCATATTTGTGAATTGACTTCGGTCTTTTTTTAATATAAAATAAATGTATTAATTTCAAAAAATCGTAACATTTTACCAATCAGAAGGAGGAATACTATGCATTTCAAAAAAGCAGCAGCGGCTACTATTTCTTTGGTCTGCTGCGCAGGAATGGCATCTCTCATGCCCTTCACAGAGGAAAAAGCCTATGCAGCAGAGTATGTACACAATGATTTTGAAGTGAACTTTGACGGCTGGTACGGAAACGGCGATTCCGTCAGACTGCGTGCCATACCCGGAGAGGGCTTTGAAGCTTCAAGAGGAATGCGTGTTTCGGGAAGAACCTCTTCGGCAGAGGGTGCAAGCTCTGCCAAAGGGTTTTATCTCAGCGGCGGTGTTCATTATACTTACAGTGTGCAGGTTTACAGCGAGACGGACGAAAATTTCCATCTTTCCCTGCTCTGCATTGATTCCGAAACAGGTGAGGAAACGACTGTAGAGCTGACAAACATGGAGGCAAAGGCAAATACCTGGACGGAGCTTTCTGCGGACTATACAGCGCCGGAAAACAGCTATGAATTTCGTCTGACACTCACAACGGACAGCACAAACGACTTCTGCTTCGATGAGGTTTCTGTCACATCGGAGGAGAAACACAATACAGCTGCAGTGTATGCTGCGTCCGAAAATAAGGGACTGAAGGACGAATTTGCGAATTATTTCAGAGTCGGCAATATCCTGAACGGCACCACAGTTCAGAATTCATCCATTACCGCCAATATTCTCAAGGATTACAACAGCATTGAATGTGAAAACGAAATGAAGCCCGATGCTACGCTGGTACAGTCCCAGTGCAGCGGCACCAATATCGGAGTGACCATCAACAATGCTGCTGCGATTATGGATTTCTGCGTCAACAACGGCATCAGCATGAGAGGGCATGTACTTGTTTGGCATAGTCAGACGCCGACCTGGTTCTTCAAGGAAAACTTTGACGCAAACGGTGCATGGGTTTCTTCTTCTGTTATGGATGCCCGTATGGAGAGCTACATCAAGAATCTGTTTGCTCTGATTGAAGAGCAGTATCCTGAGCTTGACCTGTATGCATACGATGTTGTTAACGAAGCAGTCAGCGATGACGCCAACAGAACTGCCAACTACGGCGGCGCAAGAGAGGCAGGGGATGCCAATACCACAAGCGGCACCTCTGCATGGGTCTCCGTTTACGGTGACAATAGCTTCGTGGAGAAAGCATTCACCTATGCAAGAAAGTATGCCCCGGAAGGCTGCAAGCTTTTCTATAACGACTATAACGAGTACTGGGATCATAAGCGTGACTGTATTTACGAGATGTGCAAAGGCCTTTATGAAAAGGGCTTGCTTGACGGCATCGGCATGCAGTCCCATATCAATGCAAATTATGACGGATTTTCGGGCGTATCCGCCTATACCGCTGCATTGCAGAAATTTGCAGGTATCGGATGTGAGGTGCAGATCACTGAGCTTGACATCAGCATTGAAGGCGGCACCTATACACTGGATCAGCAGGCAGAGAAGTACAAAGCTGTTTTCCAGGCGGCAATGGACATCAATGACGGAAACTATGCAGGTAAGGTAACGGCAGTCTGCATGTGGGGACCGAATGACGCCAACACCTGGATCAAGACGGAAAATGCTCCCCTTCTTTACGATACCAATAATAACCCCAAGGCTGCCTATACCGCACTCATTTCAATGATTCCTGAATCGGAATGGGGTGACGGAAGCAATGTGGGCACCATAGAGCCGGATGAGTACGGCTGGTATTTCCACAGCACCTTTGAGGGGGACACCGACAGCTGGCAGCCCCGGGGCGATGCAGCAATTCTCACAAGCGCACGTACTGCTTACGTTGGCAGCGAGGCACTGCTTGTCATGGACAGAACCGCTGCATGGAACGGCGTGTACAGAACGCTGAATCCCAGGGCATTTGTTCCGGGCAATGCGTACAGCTTCAGCGTCAATGCCATGTATTTTGACGGAGACGCCACCGAGACATTTTATCTGAAGCTTCAGTACGTTGACGCAAACGGGGAAACGCAGTATTCTACTGTTGCAGAGGCAACAGCAATCAAAGGCGAATGGGTGCAGCTGGCCAATACAAATTATCTGATTCCTTCGGATGCCACCAATATGCAGCTGTATGTGGAAACTGCGGACAGCACCTATAATTTCTATATTGATGAGGCAATTGGAGCCGTGGGCGGCACAACAATTCTCGGTGCAGGTTCCCAGACCATCATTCTCGGCGACATCAATTTCGATGGGATCATTAATGCCTTTGACCTTGCATTGGCAAAGAGCTGCTATACAAACGGTTTTGAGAGCACAGCCGCGCAGATTGCAGCCGATGTTGACCAAAGCGGCAAATTTGACGCAACAGATATTCAGCTCATTCAGGATTATCTGCTTGTCAGAATCACAGAATTTCCTGTTGCAGAACGGGTCGTAGATACAGCTGCCATGGAGCAGCTCTTCAGTACCATTACAATTGCAGGCAGTTACAAGAATGACGGTGAAAACAATCCGCTGTTTACGCAGCGTTTCGGTGCAGATCCCGGTGTAATGGAGTATAACGGCAGAGTTTATGTCTACACCACAAACGATGTTATTGAATATGACAGCAGCGGAAATGTCGTTGAGAATACCTATGGACAAATCAATAAAATCAACTGCATTTCCTCCGACGATATGGTAAACTGGACGGACCACGGTGCCATCCAGGTGGCAGGTGCCGCAGGCGCAGCTACTTGGGCAACCAACTCATGGGCACCCTGTGCAGCGCACAAGACCATCAATGGACAGGAGAAATTCTTCCTCTATTTCTGTAACGGAGGCAATGGTGTGAGTGTTCTCACAGCGGACAGTCCTACAGGTCCCTGGTCGGATCCCCTTGGGCAGGCACTCATCAGCCGTTCCACGCCGAACTGCGCAAATGTCACATGGCTTTTCGACCCTGCAGTTTTTGTTGATGATGACGGAACAGGTTACCTCTATTTTGGCGGAGGCGTACCGACAGGTCAGGAGGCAAATCCCGGAACTGCGAGAGTTGTAAAGCTTGGGGATGATATGATCAGCCTTGCAGGAGATCCGCAGACGCTTGACGTTCCCTATCTGTTTGAAGATTCCGGCATCAATAAAATCGGCAATAAGTATTATTACACCTACTGCTCCAACTGGAATACCAGCGGCAACAGCTATGGCATGACAAGCGGTGCCATCCAGTATATGGTAAGCGACAGCCCCATGGGACCCTTTACCTACGGCGGAGAGCTTTTCAGGAATCAGGGCAATTTCTTCGGGCTCTACGGCAATAATCATCACTCCATTGTGGAACTGAACGGCCAGCTTTATCTGTTCTACCATGCCCGTGCAGTAGAAGCAGCCATGGGAATTACAGGAAATTACAGAAGTCCTCAGGTTGACAGGATAACCATGAACGGCGAAAGCTTTAACAGTGTAACAGGCACTATGGCAGGCATTGCGCAGCTGAAACCGCTCAGCCCCTATGATAAGGTACAGGCGGAAACCATGTCCAATCAGGCTGGCATCAATGTCAGCGGTACGGGCGATACAGTGGTGACCGACATTGACAGCGGCGACTGGATTCAGGTATCCGGTGTGAATTTCGCAAACGGTGCTTCATCTCTCACGGTAAGAGCAGCATCTGCAAACGGCGGCGCGATCAAAATTTGCACGGGCAGTCCTACGGGCACAGCAATCGGCTATGTGGATGTGCTGGCATCCAGCGGTGCTTTTACTGAAATCACAGTTCCCGTGGATAGTATCAGCGGTACACAGGATTTGTATTTTGTATTCTGCGGCGACCTTACATTTGATTGGTGGTCCTTCTCCTAACAAAGATTTCCAGACCGCTTGAAAATAACAGAAGGTAACCTCTAAAAACCCCTGTTCTTATAATCAAAGAAATTTAAAAGGTGGATTTTGTGGGGCTTCGCCTGACCGACGCCTGTCCCTTCTGCCCCTTTGGGGCATCTCCCCACCCCGTGGGGAGTCACCCCACCAATGTCATCAACTTAAGGGATTGTTTGTCAAAATTGCCCACCCCCGCCCCCCCTCCCTGAAGGAAGGGGGCAATGATAGGGGGTCTCCGACCCCTCAACCCCGGGAAGGGCTGCGCCCTTTCAACCTGCTCAAGTATCATGTGTTCTTCTTAAGTTGTTAGCATTGTTCGCCCCACACCCCCACCTCCAAAAACATGTTTTGGAGGTTCCTATAATGCGTCAGCAAGCATCATACACATGCTTGCTGACTTTTTACTTGCAAATTATGTGAAAGTATGGTATACTATGGTAGGAGTTTTCTATTATCCTTTCAAAAATCTGCCTGTCCATACAGGTGATATCAAAAACGGAGGTTATCAAAATGACTTACAAAGAAAGCTTTATCAGATTCATGGTGGACTGCGGCGTGCTGACATTCGGCGAATTTACACTGAAGAGCGGCAGAAAAGCTCCGTATTTCATCAACTGCGGCAACTATAAAACCGGCGCACAGCTGGCAAAACTGGGTGAATACTACGCTGAATGCATCCACGCCAATAACATTCCTGTGGAAACGCTGTTCGGTCCTGCCTATAAGGGCATTCCGCTTGCTGTGTCCGCTGTCGTGGCACTGAGCAACAAGTTCGGTATTGACGTGAATTACTGCTTTGACCGCAAGGAGGCCAAAGACCATGGCGAGGGCGGCATGTTTGTCGGTAAAACGCTGACGGATCACGAAAAGGTTGTAATCATTGATGATGTAATGACCTCCGGCAAGGCACTGCGTGAATCCATGCCTAAGCTGAAAAGTGCTGCGGATGTGGATGTAACCGGCATGGTCATCACTGTGGACCGTATGGAAAAGGGTACCGGCGAGCTGTCCGCTGTCCAGGAAGTGAAGCAGGAATTCGGGGTGACGGTATACCCCATTGTTACCATGGAGGATATCATTGATGCGATCCGGAATGAAATTGTTCCGGGCAGGGAATACCTGGATAACATGCTGGCATACCGTGAGCAGTACGGTGTAAAATAATGTAGCGCCTTATTGAAAAATGACTTGTCAAAAAAGGGTTGCCCACTGCGGCTGGATGGGACTTTCCGACAGTCTGACGGCGTCTTCTGTATATGCAGAAGACGCCGTTGTTCACTAATGATGATTATGTTTGATTCGTTCAATCTCTTCCTTACGTTTCCAAAGAAAGCTGATGTGCGCTTCCGTACCGTTGCGGATACGCCTGAGATTTTCAATATGTTTGTAAATGATGATCACAGCGGCTGCAAGAAGCACCAGCGTTCCCGGAAGACTGTGTTCCAGATAACCATAGATAAATGGAAAAACAATCGCACCTCCCATGGTAATAAAACAGATGTAATTGCTCAGCAGTGCCACCAACAGAGCGCAGGCAAACAGCACAAGGAAAACCCGCCAGTTATAAGCAAGTACAATCCCTGCAAGACAGGCCAGCCCCTTTCCGCCCCGGAAATTCATCTGACAGGGAAAAATATGTCCTAAAATACAAGAAGTTGCAGCCAGGGACCAGGCAAGCTTGTATTTGGGGAACAGCAGCATTACAATTTTTACTGCCAATACCGCCTTGAAAATATCGCAGAAAGCACTGACAGCCCCTATTCCCTTTCCCATGGTAATAACAGCATTGGAAGCACCGGCATTGCCGGATCCGGATTTCCGGATATCGAAGCCTTTGTGTTTCGCCGCAATATAAGCCGGATTGATACAACCAATCAGGTAGCCAATCAGAGTGCTGCATAATCCTTCCATAATCATTCCTCCCATATGCTTTTTCAGCAAGAATAGAAAAAAGTATAGCATTCCTGCCATACCTATATGATCATTCATACGCAGATCATGTTTTCAGAAACAAAAAAAGCTGAATTTTGCTGCTTTTCCTGATTTTTCTAATTATATTGTAGCACATTGACAGAAAAATGTCAAGTCACTCAGCCGATGTTTCGGGAAAAAGATTCCTGCTCATTGCGGTCAGAGGGGGCTGCTGCCCCCTCTCAGACTGTCAAAAAAGTCCCGTCCAGCTCTACACCGGTAGGCGCAGAGCTGAACGAAATTGTTATGGTTTCACTGTCTCTCTGTTATGGTATCCCATATGTTCCTGCTACACATAGGACACTTCTCTGGACTTCTTCCCGGCACCCTTATACACCTTGATCAGGCGCACTTTGCTGCGCACGCCCCGATAAGTGAGGATTCGCACGGGCACTGCCAGCACTGCTGCCGCAACAGTAGCAATTATGCCCACAGTCTGTACCGATGTTCCTTCATACTCTCCCCCAGCCAGAATATAACAGGTTAACACCGCTGATATGACCAGGATATACAGCAGCGTTATTCCAACTATCATGCCCTTTCTGCCGTTGCGGATATCCGTCCGGCTCATACCCGGATTGACATTCAGCCAAAGGGTGATGTGTGCCACCATATATAGTACCAGAGCAAGCGAAAGCTTCAGAGGCACAAGGTTTCCGTAGCCGCACAGCAGCAGCATTCCAGCATCCGCTGCAGCGCAGAGGAGATGGATGAGATCAAGAAGCAGCACCATCTGTCGGGGCACGCTGGAGGCCTTTATGGGAAACACACACAGCAGCTGGTAATTCTGGCTGTACACTGCCTGAATCACAAGGCCCACACCGCAGAGAACTATTGCAGAAATCATGCCTGTATAGACGCTTGTTGAGCCAAATGCGTCCATATCACAGCCGATGACAGCATCGAAAAAATTGCAGGCAGTCACAATGCAAAAAGCAACTGCAGCAATGGAATAGGCTCCCAGCATCTCATAACAGCCGCCGATACTGCTGTTTTTTCTTATTGTTTTCAAATTCCGTCACTCCTTCTTATTCATCCATCCAGCTGGAGGAGGCAGCTTTCGTTTCAATCACTGCCTTTTCAATAATCCAGACCGCTGCATAAGCAGCGACGCAGACAAGGATGGCAGGCACACCGGCCATTGCCCGGACTGCCTCCAGCTCAAAGAGACGGTCAAATGCTCCATTCATAAACCCGAACCAGAAAATGTAAAACACAATCAACCCTGCCACACTCAGAATGGATCTGGCACTGCGCTTGCGGCAGTAGGATGAAAACTGCCCCCAGTAAAGCGCCAGCTGCACCAGAGCCAGGAGCATGGAAATGATGGCAATACTGCCCTTCGTCGGATCAAATACCGGCAGGAACAGGGTAAGTCCGTTGGCAAGGAGCATCATCCCCAGGTTGAAGGTTGCCATAGTAATGAAGTACCGAAAGGAAAGCTTCACAATGGTGACTCTCTTCACAGGCATGCAGGCAAACACTTTATAGAGAAACTGACAGCCGTCCACCTTGGATCTGGATTCCGTTTTCCGGCTGCCCGGCATGACGGCATTGAGCATGTAAACAAAGAAAAACATAAAGGCGGCATTGCACATATTCATTGCAGCCATATAATCTTCTTCATACTCTGCTGTATCAAGTGATACTGCATGAAATACCATTTTGATAAGCAGCACTGCCATGGACAAACCCAGCACAATATAGAAGAGAGTTATCCAACGAAGATAGCCTCCGGTTATGGCAAATTTTGTTCTGTCCGCACGCTTGACGGCGGACCAGGCAGGGTTGTATCTGACCTGTTCCTTTTTCTTACGCATTGTCCGCACCTCCCAGATCCACAATATCTTCCCTGTTTCCCCAGATACTGAAGGTCAGGAGGTTCTCAATATTGGGTGTATGTACGGAAACCTCCCCGAACGCCGGAAGATCCTTCCGGAGCACCAGCGCCTCGAAGCTGCTGCTGCCCCGGCGGATGCCAACACACAGCTCCTCATGCCGGCTGTCCAGCAGTGACAGGCTGCCGGAAATGACGGCATACTTATCCTCAATGCTGTCAATTGCCATGCTCTCTGTGACCCTGCCGTTGATCAGTACCGTGACGCAGTCCGCGATTTTATCCAGATCCCCGGTAATATGGGTGGAGAACAGCACTGCATGCTCCCCGTCCGCAACTATCTCACGGAGAATATCCAGCACCTCGATTCTGGCAACGGGATCCAGTCCCGCCGTTGGTTCGTCCAGAATCAGCAGATCCGGGTGATGCCCCAGGGTCAGCGCCAGCATTGCCTTGGTCTTCATGCCCTTGGAATACTCGGAGAATTTTTTCTTCGGGGGCAGATTCCACATTCTGGCGTATTTCTCAAAAAGTGCCTGATCCCAGTTCCGGTACATGGTGGCAAATGCCCTGGCATATTTCTTCAGATTGGCGTTGACCATAAGATAGTCCTCATCCGCCACATAACCAATGCGCTCCTTTGCCTCCACTTCATGCTCCACATGATCCATTCCGAATACCCGGATGCTTCCCCCGCTCTTCTCCACAGCGTTGAGTATCAGCTTGATAATGGTGGTCTTGCCGGCACCATTCTCCCCCACCAGCCCCATTACCATACCGGGCTCCAGCCGGAAGGATACCTTATCCAGCCGAAAATCAGAAAATTCCTTACAAAGCTCTGTGATTTCCAATGCATAGTCTTTCATACTTCTGTTCCCTTTCCGCAGGCATCTTCGCTGCCGTAGGCAGCCTCCGCTGCATTCATGACGGTTTCTTTTGCTATGCCGATGCGCCGGCATTCCCTTACTGTTTCACTAAGTGCGTCCAGTATTTCCGTTTCGCGGCTGCTCTGGAGCGCCTCCAGATTGTCCAGACGGACAAAGGTTCCCTTGCCCGATATGGTGTAGATCAGCCCTTCATGCTCCAGGTCGATATAAGCACGCTTGGTGGTAATGGCACTTACATTCAGATCCTTTGCCAGCTGCCGGACGCTGGGCAGCATCTCGTGGTTCTGCAGCTCGCCCTCGCAGATGGCTTTTCTGATGCCGTCCTCTATCTGCTCATACATGGGCTTTTCACTGGTATGGCTGATGATGATGTTCATTCTGACTCTCCTTTCCCTGTGCCCACATGCACGGTGCCGGAACTGATCATAACCGGTATACCGTGTATATACTATATATACAGTATACCACCTATGCACAGATTTGTCAAGTGTTTTTTAAAAATTTTCCAAAAAGCAGAGCTCCGACAAATATCGCAGGAAAACCATGGTATACTATAGGAGCATGCCTGCCGGAATTTCCAGGCAGTGCCGATTTTTTTGCCATAACCAAAGGAGGCGGAACTGTCTTGCCCAGAAACAGTGAACACTATGAAATTGACCGTTTTTCGGAAAGCGCCGTCCTTGCGCTGGACGCAGCCATGTGTCTTGCCGGGGAGATGGGGCATACCTATGTGGGAACGGAGCATTATCTCCTGGGACTGCTGCACCAGCAGCCCAATGCCGCTGCGGACATTCTCACATCATGCGGTATTACGGAGTCCAGGCTCCGTGAACAAATCATCCGGACAGTGGGAAAAGGGAACAAAACCTCCCCCGGCTATCGGTGTATGACCCCAGCCCTGCACCGGATGTTCCTTCAGGCGCAGCAGCTCTCCGATGCAGGGGGCAATACGGAAACGGATGCTCAGTGGCTGCTGCTGGCACTGCTCCGGGACGACAACTGCGCCGCTGTCCAGCTTCTGGAATCCATGGAAGCCGATCTGGAAGGAATGGAACAAGCCTGCACCGGAAGGCAGTATCTGCGCCGCAGCCAGCCAGCCTTGCCAACAGCCAAGGATTATCCCAGCCTCTTCCGGTACGGCAAGCTCCTGAGTACTCCGGAGGAGCAGCAGGATCCCCTTATCGGCAGGGAGGAGGAGATCGACCGGGTCATGCAGATTCTCTCACGCCGCACCAAAAACAATCCCTGTCTCATTGGTGCGCCCGGTGTGGGAAAAACTGCCATTGTCCAGGGAGTTGCTGCACGATTTGTCCGGGGAGAGGTACCGGAGCAGCTGAAAGGAATGTGCATTTTCTCCCTGGATCTGGGCGCACTGCTTGCCGGCGCAAAGTACCGGGGTGACTTTGAGGAACGTGTGCGTGCCTGTGTGGATGAAACGGTGAGCAGCGGCAGGATCATCCTGTTTATTGACGAGCTGCATACCATTGTAGGAGCCGGCGCTGCGGAAGGGGCAATTGACGCTGCCAATATGCTCAAGCCCCGGCTTGCCAGAGGGGATCTGCGGATAATCGGTGCGACCACCCCGGAGGAATACAGCCGGAGCCTGGAAAAGGACGGCGCACTGGCAAGGCGGTTCCAGTCCGTCACCATCCGGGAGCCAAGCGCTGAGGAAACTCTCACCATTTTGCAAGGATTGAAAGCCCATTATGAACGCTATCATCATGTCACTTTAGGGACCGAGGTGCTGGAGGCATGTGTGACCCTCTCCCAGAAATATATTGCTGACAAGAATTTCCCCGATAAAGCAATAGATCTCATGGATGAAGCCTGCGCCAGAGCTGCCATGGGCAGCGGCGGTGAGGAATGCCCGGCTGTCCGGACAGAGGATGCTGCTGCCATTGCGGCTGTGCGGACGGGAATTCCCCTGCAGCAGCTGACTCAGGCAGAACAGGAACGGCTTCTGCATCTTCCGGCAGCACTGAAGGAACGGATCATCGGACACGATGCAGCCATTGCGCAGCTCTCCGATGCTGTGTGCCGTGCCCGCAGCGGTTTCCGGGATCTGTGCCGACCTGTTGGCTCCTTCCTGTTCCTGGGGCCTACGGGCGTGGGGAAAACCGGGCTGGTCCGGGCTCTGACAGAATGTCTCTACGGCAGCGAGGAGGTACTCCTGACCGTGGATATGTCCGAATATATGGAGCCTCACGCTGCTGCCAAGCTCATCGGTGCGCCGCCCGGCTATGTGGGCTATGAGGAGGAAACCCGGTTCTGCCGCCATCTCCGCCAGCATCCCTGCAGCGTGGTACTCTTTGATGAAATTGAAAAAGCACATCCGGATGTGCTCCGCATTCTTCTGCAGATTCTGGAGGACGGCATGGTCACCGACAGCTCCGGCAGGAAAATCAGCCTGCGCAGCTGCATGATATTCATGACATCCAATGCCGGAATGCACCAGAACGGCAGCGGCGTAGGCTTTCTCTCCCAGAAGGCATCCCAGCAGCAGAGTACCGAAGCATTGCGTCAGATCCTGCCGCCGGAACTGCTCAACCGCATTGACGAGGTATTAGTCTTCAGTGCCCTGAATGAGGAAAGCCTTTGTGCTGTTGCACGCCGTCAGCTGACAGAAGCGGCGGACCGTGCCGGACAGATGGGGCTTACCCTGTATTTTTCCGAGGAGGCAGTCCGGACAGCAGCATCCTGCCCGGAAACCGCCCGGTACGGAGCGCGTCCCATCCGCCGCTTTGTCACGCAAAAGGTGGAAAATCCCCTCTCCCGGATGTGGCTCCGGGGCGAGCTTCATCCGGGGGACTGCGTCCAGGTAACCGCCCGGGAGGGAGAACTGGTACTCTGCACCGCTTCCCTGTGCTGACGGGAAGCCTCCAGACCTTGATTGCAGCGCCGGGCATATAGTGTCCGGCGCTGTTCTCCATCACTGTGCATAGATTTTTCTGAAATTTTAAAAAAATTTTATTACCTTTCCTGATTTTAAGATTTCTTTAAGAAACAGAAAGTATACTGTAAATAATTGCAGTAGTGTCTCTGCTCTGCAATCGTACGGATCATTATAACATAACTATAAAAGGAGAGGATCACCGATGAAATCACGAAACCGTTTATACCGCGGTCTGGCAAGTCTGCTGGCAGTC
This sequence comes from uncultured Ruminococcus sp., assembly GCA_964644275.1. Taxonomy (GTDB): domain Bacteria; phylum Bacillota; class Clostridia; order Oscillospirales; family Ruminococcaceae; genus UBA3855. Next base: position 27,560 of record CAZXVI010000002.1, read on the forward strand.
GGTACGATGTGCGCATCCATGCCGGTGCTGAATTTTTCAGCAGTTCAGACCATGGTAGGAGATGTGGACCTTGACAGTGCAGTGGACGCAGCCGATGTACTGGCACTCCAGGAATATCTGCTGGGCAACAGAAGCCTGTCACAGGACGCCTTTGACAATGCTGACCTGACCGGGGATGGTATCGTAAATACCTTTGATCTGGCTGCACTGAAGAAAATGGTGGGCAGCGATCCGGTAAGCAATATTGTTTACATTCACCTCAGTGACAGCGGCATTACTGTCGAGGGCGATGACAACAAGGTTGTCAGCATCAGCGGTAAAATTGCCAAGATCACTGCTTCCGGTCAGTACTATGTGGACGGCAGCATTACGGACGGTCAGCTGTACATTGAAACTGCAGCGGCAGACACCTCGGATGTTGAGCTGATTCTGACTGATGTTACCATGACGGGCAGTTCCATGCCCTGCATTTACAGTGCAGCAGCTTCCGGTTCTGAGAAAACCAAGATTACGCTGAATGGCACCAACACTCTGACGGATACCTCCGCTGCAGCCTACACTGAGAGCGGTGTTATCTACACCAACAATAAACTTACAGTCACAAAGAGCAGTACCGGCAGCCTGACTGTAAACAGCATCATGAATACCGGTATCTATGCAGATAAGAAAATGAACCTCAACGGAGGCACTATTATTGTCAACACCTCTGATTTCTCCGATACAGCCGATGCCGATGCCATTGTCTCTGATAACAATATCGAAATTGAGGGTGCGGTCATTGATATTGATTCCTCTGCGGACGGTATTAAGTCCAAGGATCTGGGTATCTACCTCTTTGACGGTACTGTTACTGTCAAGGCAGGCAATGATGCTGTACAGGCATGTACAGAAATTGCTGTTTCCGGCGGTATGCTGACAGCCGGCGGCGACCGCGGTCTGCGTCTTGATGCAGCAGGTCTGCTCAATATCACCGGCGGTACTGTCATTGCAACTGCTACTGATTACCAGGTAAACGGCAACGAAGCCATCGACATGAGCGGTTCCACTCAGACCATCATGATGTTTGATATGGCAGCAGAATGGAAAAAGGACAATGCCATTACCATCGGCACCACTTCCTTCACCACCACCAAAAAGTATGATTATGTGCTCATCAGTGACAGCAGCCTGAATGCTTCTGCTACATATCAGGTTTATGTGGGCGGATCCCAGGTTAACCACAGCACCGATACCTCCGGTAACTTCAAGAACACTGGCACAGCAACCCAGTACTATAACGTTGCAGTTATGGAAGGCGGCAGCACAATTGATACCGGTGCCGTAACAACCATTACCTACAGCACCAGCGGCGTAGCACTCTATGATGCATCCGGCAATGTCCTGTCTTCCAGTGATGCTGTTTCCGTTTCCGGCAGCACTGTTACCATTCAGAAAGCCGGCGAATATGAAGTAAACGGCACCAGCTCCAACGGACAGCTGATTGTTTCCACCGACGATACTGCAGAACCGAATGCAATTGTTCAGCTGGATCTGACAGGCCTTACCATCAGCAACAGCAGCGTGGCTCCCATTTATGTAGAAAATGTAGGCGATGAGTGTATTATCTCTGCCAAGAGCGGTTCTGTCAATACAATTTCTGACGGTACCACCCATACGGATACTTATGTGAACAGTGATAATGAAACTGTTACCGTTAATGGAGCAATTTTCTCCAGAGATGATTTGAAAATCAAGGGTACAGGTACACTGATTGTCAACGGAAATTATGAAGACGGCATTGTATGCAAGAATGACCTGAAACTCTGGAACAGTACGATTCAAGTAACTGCAAAAGGAGATGGCATCCGCGGTAATGATTCTGTCAGAATCGGTGATCCTGAAGATACGGATTATTCCACACTGAATATTACAGTAAACTGCAACAACGGCACCAGCGGCGGTGACGGCATAAAGTCCAACAGCACCGAAACTGGTAAAGGCTATGTAACCATTAATGGCGGTACCATTAACATCAATTCTTATTCCGATGGTATTCAGGCTGAGCAGGAATTTACCATGAACGGCGGCGACCTGACTATCTATACCTATTCCGGCAATACATATCAGGGAAGCTCCTCCTCCTCCGGCGGCGGCTGGGGCGGCATGGGAGGTGAAGGCAACTCCAATAAAGTGGATATTAGTGCAAAAGGCATCAAAGCCGTAGGTCTGTATGACGAGGCTGGTACCACTTATCAGAGCGGCGGCAACCTCACCATTAATGGCGGTACACTGAATATTGATTCCACAGACGATTCCCTGCACTGCGCAGGTACCATGAACCTGCTGGGTGGTACGATGACTCTTGCCTCTGCAGATGACGGCATGCATTCTGACAACACTCTGAACATTGGTGTCTCCGGCGGAGATTACAATACTCCCTATGTTGATATCATTGCCAGCTATGAAGGCGTGGAAGGTCAAAATATTTACCAGTACAGTGGTTCTGTTATGGTCACTTCAAGCGATGACGGTTATAATGCAGCAGGCGGTACGGATGGTTCCGGTACTTCAGGCTCCGGAGGCTGGGGCGGTAGCCCCGGAGGCTGGGGCGGTAATACCGGCAGCACTGGTTCCGGCAGCTATGTTCTGAATATCTCTGGTGGTTATGTTTATGTCAATGCAGGCGGTGACGGGCTGGATTCCAACGGAACGCTGGGCATCAGCGGTGGTTATGTATTCGTTTCTCAGACCGGCGGCGGCAATTCTCCTATTGACTGCGACAGCACCTGGAGCTACAGCGGCGGCGTTGTTGTTGCAGGCGGCAGCAATGATATGTTCAGTGAAAGCATTCCCGGCAGCTATAGTTTCCTGAACCAGAGTGCATCTATCAGTGCCAATTCCACAGTTACCTTTACCAATTCCAGCGGCACAGTTCTGGCAACAATGACCTTTGCAAATTCTGCTGCGGCAATGGTAATGTGCTCTCCTGATTCCAGTGTTACTGCCTATACAGGTGGAACCGTTAGCGGCGCAACCTATTTCGGCGTCAGCGCTGCCAACAGCAACATGAAAGCTGGTTATGGCGGCACCATCTCCGGCGGTACGCAGCTCAGCTCCTCCTCCGGCGGCAGCACTAATCCTTGGGGCTAAGCTATAATACGAATGAATCATAATGCAACACGGCATCATTCTTAATTGGATGATGCCGTGTTTGTGTTCACTCAGACTATGCGTTAGCACACGCTCTCTATCAAACTATTGGGGTAGTTTGATAGAGAATTCGTATCAGAATAGGTTTTTGAGAAATTTCCAATAATATACCTGCCGGATATCAAAAATGGTCTTGAAAACACAGAAAACCTATGGTATAATAGGGTATAGAGGTTTTTTCGGAAAGGAGCGTCAAAAATGAAAATTTCAACAAAAGGCAGATATGCACTCAGAATGCTTCTGGATCTTTCCATTCATCAGAATGAAGGATATATAGCTCTGAAAGATATTGCAGAACGGCAGGATATTTCCAAAAAATATCTGGAACAGATTGTACCGCTGCTGAGTAAGTCCGGATTACTGAAAACCAACCGCGGCTACCAGGGCGGATACATGCTTGCCAAGGAACCAGCGGATTATACTGTTGGCGAAATACTCAGAATCACGGAGGGCAATCTGGCACCGGTCGCCTGCCTGGAGGCAAGTGAAAACAGCTGTCCCAAAGCCAATGGATGCATGACGCTGTATGTATGGGAGGGCCTGTACAAAACAATCGCAGAATATCTTGACGGCATCACGCTGCAGGACATCATGGATCACCGGACAGGTATGGACGGAAATGATTATTGTATCTGATAGGAATTCCGTCCCCTATCATCCCCTGTGCCGGCATCAGGAATGGGAATCATATTTTTCCGGCATTTTTATAAAAAAATTCTGATAGCCTATTGACAAAGCGGTAAAAATATGCTATAATCTTATTAAACCTACAGGTTAAGTAGGTAATTGCGTGTTTTTATTAATTCAGAAATAGGTGTGAAGCATATGATGCATTATTTTGAACAGCTTGTGAGAGACAATTATCGTTTCGGACGAATGTGCTGCTGTTAGTGCGAAAAGAAGAATACAAACAACAACCATTTATGAAAGGAAAGATGATCAATGTCTGAATACAAATTTGAAACTCTCCAGCTCCATGTAGGACAGGAGAACCCCGATCCCGCAACCGATTCCCGTGCAGTGCCGATTTACCAGACCACCTCCTATGTGTTCCATGACTGCGCCCATGCAGCCGCACGTTTTGGTCTGGCTGACGCAGGCAATATCTACGGAAGACTGACCAACTCCACACAGGATGTATTTGAGAAGCGCATTGCAGCGCTGGAGGGCGGTGTAGCTGCGCTGGCGCTTGCTTCCGGTGCGGCAGCGATTACGTATGCCATCCAGGCACTTGCCCAGAACGGCGGACACATTGTAGCGCAGAAGACCATCTACGGCGGCAGCTACAATCTGCTGGCACATACGCTTCCCAACTTCGGCATCACTGCAAGCTTTGTCAATATTCACAATCTGGAAGAGGTGGAAGCAGCCATCCAGGAGAATACCAGAGCAATCTACATTGAAACACTCGGCAATCCCAACAGTGATATCCCAGATATCGACGCTCTGGCGGCACTTGCACACAAGCATGGTCTTCCGCTGGTCGTGGACAATACCTTTGGTACGCCCTACCTGATCAGACCGATTGAACACGGTGCGGACATTGTAGTACATTCCGCAACAAAGTTCATTGGCGGACATGGTACCACACTTGGCGGCGTCATCGTAGATTCCGGCAAATTTGACTGGGCAGCATCCGGAAACTATCCGGCAATTTCAGCTCCCAATCCCAGCTATCATGGTGTTTCCTTTACACAGGCAGCTGGTCCGGCAGCATTTGTCACCTACATCCGTGCAATTCTGCTGCGTGATACCGGTGCCACCATTTCTCCCTTTGCTGCATTCCTGCTGCTGCAGGGCACGGAAACCCTGTCCCTTCGTCTTGAACGGCATGCGGAAAACACAAAGAAGGTTGTGGAGTTCTTAAACAATCATCCCCAGGTGGAGAAGGTAAATCACCCCTCCCTGCCGGAGCATCCCGACCATGCACTCTACGAGAAATATTTCCCCAACGGCGGCGGCTCCATCTTCACCTTTGAAATCAAGGGCGGCGTTCAGGAGGCACACAAGTTCATTGATAATCTGAACATCTTCTCCCTGCTTGCCAATGTAGCAGATGTCAAGAGCCTGGTCATTCATCCGGCAACGACTACACACAGCCAGCTTTCGGAAGAAGAGCTTGCCGAACAGGAGATCAAACCCAATACCATCCGCTTGTCCATCGGTACAGAGCATATTGATGATATTATTGCAGACCTTGCACACGGCTTTGCAGCTGTGCAATAACGATTAGGAGATGTTTTTATGGCAAATATCTACACATCAGCGGATCAGCTCATCGGCAGAACGCCCCTGCTGGAGCTGTCCAATATTGAAAAAAAACTGGGGCTGAATGCAAAAATCATTGCAAAACTGGAATACTTCAACCCTGCCGGCTCCGTCAAGGACAGAATTGCAAAAGCAATGCTTGATGAAGCAGAAGCAACCGGCAAACTGAAACCGGACTCCGTGATCATTGAGCCGACCTCGGGCAATACGGGAATTGGTCTTGCTGCGGTCGCAGCGGCGCGGGGGTACAGGATCATCATTGTGATGCCTGAAACCATGTCCATTGAACGCAGACAGCTCATGAAGGCTTATGGTGCGGAGCTTGTACTTACGGATGGTGCAAAGGGTATGAAGGGCGCCATTGCCAAGGCACAGGAGCTTGCAGAAGAGATTCCTGACAGTTTTATTCCCTCACAGTTCACGAATCCGGCGAATCCCAAGGCGCATCTTACAACCACCGGTCCGGAAATCTGGGAAGACACTGACGGAAAGGCAGATATTTTTGTAGCCGGCGTGGGCACGGGCGGCACAGTTACCGGTGTGGGAGAATACCTTAAATCCCAAAATCCCGATATCAAAATTGTTGCAGTAGAGCCTGCTTCTTCAGCGGTACTTTCCACAGGTGTGGCAGGTCCCCACAAGATTCAGGGAATCGGCGCAGGTTTTGTTCCGGAAGTACTGAACACTAAAATATATGATGAGATTATTCCCGTCACCAACGAGGCTGCATTTCAGACTGGCAAGCTGATTGGAAAAAGCGAAGGTGTTCTGGTGGGGATTTCCTCCGGCGCAGCTGCATGGGCTGCAATCGAGCTTGCAAAACGTCCCGAAAACGCCGGAAAAAACATCGTAGTTCTCCTGCCCGATACGGGAGACAGGTACTTATCCACACCGCTGTTTGCAGAGTAAACAGAATATTAGTAAAATGCACCGCTGTAGTCAACAGCGGTGCATTTGTTCATTCCTCACGCAATTGCCGGTGTAAGAAAGAAATAAAACGGAACCGGCATTACGTTGCAAATCCAGCATACTGGGTCATATACAGATCATAGTATTTGCCTTTCCGGGAAAGTAACACATCATGACTGCCGCTTTCCACAATTTTGCCGTGGTCCATCACAACAATGAGATCGGCATCACGGATGGTGGACAAACGGTGTGCAATAATAATGCTGGTGCGGTTCTGCATCACAAGATGCATGGCATCCTGAATTGCCTTTTCTGTACGGGTGTCCACGTTGGAGGTGGCTTCATCAAGAATCAGAATTTTCGGATCAGCAGCAAAAGCACGGGCAATGGCAAGAAGCTGCTTTTGTCCCTGACTAATATTGTCGCCGGAGCTTGTCAGCATGGTATCATATCCCTGAGGCAGCATATTCAGCAGTTCCTGGCAATGGCTCATTTCCACTGCTTTTTCCAGCTGTTCCTCAGTGATGGCTTCACTGCCGTATTTCAGATTATCCCGCACTGTGCCGCTGAACAAAACCGTATCCTGCAATACAATGGCAATATTCCGGCGCAGACTGTCCCGTGAAATGTCCTGAACATTCTGCCGGTTGATCAGAATTTCACCGCTGTCAATATCATAGAAACGCATCAGAAGATTGACAACAGTGGTTTTTCCGCTTCCGGTTGCACCGACAAGGGCTACCTTTCTTCCGGCAGGCACCGTCAGTGTAAAATGCTGCAGCACCGGATGCTCCGGGACGTAGGAAAACTGTACATCCCGGAACGTCACCGTCATGTCCTTTTCTTCCGCCATCGGTTCACCGGATTTTTCTTCATCCGCCTCATCCAATACGGCAAATACACGTTCCGCTCCGGCAACGGCGGTTTGCAGCTGTCCGTATACCTGGGCAATTTCATTAATCGGACGGCTGAACTGCTTGGCATAGACAATGAAGGCGGAGATCACACCCACGGAAATCAAACCGTGTACGGAGAAATATCCCCCGAACACTGCAATGATCACAAAGCCAATGTTACCGATGCAATTCATAATCGGTCCCATAATGCCGCTGAAGATATCCGTTTTTATCCCTGCCTTGGTCAGGGAATCCGATGTATTGCAAAATTCCTCCGTTGTACTGTTCTGATGATTATACGCAACAACTGTACGATACCCGGACACCATTTCCTCCACAGTGCCGTTGAGCTGTCCCAGCAGCGTCTGCCGCCTGCGGGAAAACTTGCGCACCCTTCCGGAAAGAAGCTTCGTGGCAAGCAGTGTCAGAATCACTGTTGCGCAGCTCAGCAGGGCAAGCTGCCAGCAATACCACAGCATAATTGCCGCCGTGCCGGCAATCGTCAGCACACCGGAAAACAGCGACGGCAGCGACTGTGAAACCGTGGAGGAGATATTCTCTACATCATTGGTCATCCGGCTCATGACATCCCCGTGGGAATGGGTATCCAGGTACCGGATGGGCAGATCTACAATTTTTCCGAACAGTTCCTCCCGCATCCGCTTTACAATGCGCTGGCTCAGTCGGGCACTGAGCAGTCCCTGCAGGAGCTGGCAGCCGCTGTAAAGGAGATAGACGCCAAGCATCACCAGTATTGTCGCAGCAAGACTGCCGGATACTGTCCCCGCAATGATATCAATGGCTCTGCTTTGCACACTTGGCGCAAAGATGCCGAACAGGGTACCGAGAATCACAACTGCAAGCATACTGAGCACCAGTATTTTTTCCTGCACAAAATAGGCTGCAATCCGTTTCAGAGCCGCACCGGCATTCTGGGCATGCTGCACTTCGGCAAACCGTTCACGGGGACGTGTGCCTGGAATCGTTTTTATTTCCGGTTTTGGCACTTTCTGTTCACTCATGTACTTCATCCTCCCTGCCCATTTGTGAATGGTAAATATCCTGATAAACAGCACAGGATGCAAGCAGCTCCCCGTGTGTGCCGGTTGCCGCAATCCTGCCATTTTCCAGAACAACAATCCGGTCCGCTCTGCGCACAGAGGCAATTCTTTGCGCAACAATGATTTTCGTGGCTCCCGGATGGGATTGCTGCAAGGCGTCATAGAGGCTGGCTTCCGTTTTCAGATCCAGCGCACTGGTGGAATCATCAAAAATCAGAATCTCCGCATCCTTCACAACTGCTCTGGCAATGGAAAGACGCTGCTTCTGTCCGCCGGATAAGCTCATCCCCCGTTCTGCCACCATGGTATCATAGCCCTCCGATGTCCGGAAAATAAAATCATCTGCCTGTGCAGTAACCGCAGCAGCCTTTATTGTTTCCGATGCCGCTCCCGGCGCGCCCCATGCAATATTCTCCCGGATGGTTGTGCTGAATAATTCACTTTTCTGCAGTACTGCGGCAATTCGTGCACGAAGCGCATGCTGGCGGTATTCCCGCACATCCACGCCATCCACCAGAACTGCTCCCGCCGTCACATCATAAAAACGGGGAATCAGATTCACAAGGCTGGTTTTTCCACATCCGGTGGCTCCCATTACTGCAACCGTTTCACCCTTATGAATGGTCAGATTGATATGCTCCAAAACCATCCGGTCCGTGCCGGGATAGGCAAAGGAAACATCCCGGAACTCAATTTCTCCCTGCTGCTGTGTGGTGCCGCCAAAGGAACCGTCTTTCAGCTCCGGTTCACTGTCCAGCACTTCCTTCACACGTTTCCAGGAAACAAGCCCCCTGGAAATATTCTGAAACAGCATGACCAGCATCAAAATTCCATTCAGCAGCTGCGTGGTATAGGTAATGGCTGCCATGATGACACCCGGCGTTGCACCGCCGTTCCTGACCTCAAATGAACCAACCAGCAAAATGACGGCAACAACGAGGTACATCAATGCATTGATCACCGGATTCATGAAAGCAAAAATAATCAATACCTTAAGCTGCGTTCTGATCAATGCGTCATTTGCTTTTCCAAACCGGATTTTTTCACTGATTTCACGGACACATGCTTTAATGATGCGGATGCCGGATACATCCTCCTGCATCATGGTATTAACAGCATCCAGCTGTTCCTGCAGTCTGGAAAACAGCGGGTTTGCCCTTGAGAGGCAAAACGCAAGACAGCCAACAACAAAGGGAAACGCACACAGCACAATCAGTCCGAACTCCCGGTTCAGCCGGAACATAAAATAGATGCTACCGAACATCAGCAAAAAGGTGCGGATCATTCCCCGTACAAACTGGGAGACAAAATTCTGCACCTGAGTAATATCGTTTGTCACTCTTGTCACAAGCGAGCCTGTGCCGAAGCGGTCAATCTGGGGAAAGGAAAACGTCATAATCCTCCGGAAGCAAGCCTTCCGCATGTCGTTTCCGATATTCTGTCCGGACATATGTACAAAAACATTATTCATGGAACCGCAGAATCCGCCGAATAAAACCAATCCGATCATTTGAAGCCCCAATGTGCGGATTACAGTCAGATCCCCGATTCCGCCGTTGTTCAGGCCGAGAACACCTTCGTCAACAATTCTGCTCATCAGTCCGGGCTGAATCAGATCCATCAGCACCTCACCTACCATAAACAGTGCAGCAAGTATAGCATAGGGCAAATAGCGTCTGATATACTTCCACATAAGCTCATATCTCCTCTTCCAAACAATGCTTTCCACCGTGACGACGACCGGGATGCGCTTTTGTTCTTCCGGTATCGCGGTACCGTTCCTCCCAGTCCCCATTGACTTTTTCAAGCAATGACAGCAATTGCCGTTTCTCATCCTCTGTCAGGCAGGAAAACATCTCCTCATGCCGGCGCTTACGCTGCTCCAGGGCTTGTGCTGCCAGCTTCTTTCCGCTGTCAGTCAGTGTGATGTCCGCTGTCCGCCTGTCAGTTTCACTTGGCCTGCGGTCAATCAACCCTGCACTCTCCAGCTTTGCAATCACCTCACTGGCAGATCCCGGCTGAATGCCAAGCCGTTTGGTCAGCGCACCCTGTGTAATTGTTCCTGTTCCATTCAGTACAATTAAAACCCGTTTCTGGCTTCCCTTTCCTTCATAAAGAGAACGCATCGTATGGCTTATATCCCGCAGGAGCATAATCAGCGTATCATTGATGCTTCCTGCTTCATCATGCTCCCGGTCAGCCGCCTTTTGCTTGTGTTTTTCCATATTTCAGTCTCCTTGCATATATTTCGGTACCTTTACATTATACATTTTTTTGCATCATCTGTCAAGCTGTCAACGAGACATGTACAGGCCAATCGCTTTTGAAACCAAACTGCCAGTTCGGAAAGTTTGTGGAGGGTACTGTGTACCCTCCACCCGCCTCTTGCAGAAAACTTTTCGTCTATGTTTCAGGGACTGCAGGGAGCGCAGCGAGCCACACTGCATGCCGCAGCCTCTGCTTTTTAGGGCTTGGTGGGGCTTCGCCCTGCACCCCCAACTCTAAAAACAAGTTTTTAGAGGTTTGCTTAAATTGACAACATCGTTGGGTGGAAAATTTTCGTCAGCGATCGCCCTTGGAACATGGATTCCAGCATTTCCGGTGGAATAAAGGAAATAATAGAGAGAATACTACCATCGAAAGCGCCTATTCCGTTTTGGATGAGCGGCAGAAACAGGAAAAACTTCTTGCAAAATGGTACATCCTGTGCTATAATAGCATAATGCAGAAAGTGAAACGTCAACCCTCACCTGAAACGAGGTCAATATGTTCAGCAAATTCAAAACTACATTTATCGGAGACAGAGCCTTTTACGGAAGAGTGTTGTATCTGGCTCTCCCCATGATCATTCAAAATGCCATTACCAGCTTTGTCAGCCTTCTGGATAATATCATGGTCGGGCAGATCGGAACGGAACAGATGTCCGGCGTTGCAATTGTCAATCAGCTGCTGTTCGTATTTAACATCTGTATCTTCGGCGGCGTATCCGGTGCTGGAATTTTCGGTGCACAGTTTTTCGGCAAGGGCGATTATGAAGGGCAGATGCATGCATTCCGTTTTAAAATGTATGCATGCATCGGCATCACAGCAGCCGCTCTGTGCCTGTTCGGCATCTGGAGCACACCGTTGATTTCTCTGTATCTTAAAGATGGCAGCAATGTGGGAGATATCGCTCTGGCTCTTGCATACGGCAAGGAATATCTGCTGGTCATGATGGCATCCCTCCTGCCCTTCGCCGTCTGCCAGGCTTATGTCAGCACTATCCGTGAAACGGGGCAGACGCTGGTACCCATGCTGGCAAGTGCAGCTGCCGTGGGGATAAACCTGATTCTGGATCTGCTGCTGATTTTTGGAGCAGGTCCCTTCCCGGCACTGGGCGTAAAAGGGGCTGCCATTGCCACATTGATTGCCCGTATTATCGAATGCGTGATTGTGATTGTCTGGACGCACTGTAATCAAGCCAAAAACCGCTTTATCTGCGGCGCATACCGCAGCCCCGTCATTCCCAGACAGACCTGCCGGGATATCTTCATTACCGGAACCCCCTTGATGATTAATGAAATGCTCTGGGCAACGGGGATGGCAGCCATCTCCCAGTGCTATGCAGTCCGGGGGCTGGATGTGGTTGCCGCTCAGAATATCTCCTCCACCATTACCAACCTATTCAACATTGTTTATGTCCAGCTGGGTGCCTGCATCGCCGTAATTGTCGGACAATATCTGGGGGCTGGAAAACTCAGGGAGGCACGGGATGCGGACAACAAAATGATCTTCTTCAGTGTTGCCTGCTGCGCAGCAGTTGCCGCAGTCATGGCTATGTTCGGGCGGCTCTTCCCTGCCATCTATAACACGGAGGAAAGCATCAAGGAACTGGCATGCAGTTTCATTCTCATCGCTGCCCTTGCCATGCCCCTGTGCGCCTTCTCCCACTGTGCCTATTTTACCCTTCGTTCCGGCGGAAAAACCATTGTGACCTTTCTCTTTGACAGCGTTTACACCTGGGTTATCGTGATTCCCTTTGCCAGTCTCCTTGCCAAAGGAACTGCTCTTCCCGTTACCGTCGTTTTCTTCCTGGTGCAGTTCACAGAAATTATCAAGGTTATGATTGGTTTTTTTATGGTCAGAAGCGGTGTCTGGCTTCAGAATATTGTTGTATCGGATTCCGACTAAGAGCCTGCTCGCCATACACCCATTAAACACCGCAGGATACGGATGTGAGTCATCGATTTATGGGCACCTCTAAAAACAAGTTTTTAGAGGTGCCCATATGCTGACTGCAGGACATCTGATGCGCCACACCGGAGCAGAATATGGCATGTGCCGTCATCCGTTATTTTTGAAAAATTGCACGATATTCCGTTGGTGTCATACCCGTATTTCTTTTAAAAAACCTGCTGAAGTAGTTCTGATCGTCAAAGCCACAGATCCATGAAATTTCTCCGATTGAAAGATTGGTCGATTCCAGCAGCTGCTTTGCTTTTTTCATTCTGAGGTCCGCAATATATTCATTCGGGGTAACTGAAAATGCAGCCTTGAAGATTCTCATTAGCTGTCTATCAGAATATCCGGAAATCTGCGCCAATGCTGCAAGCGTAAGATGTGATGAAAAATGATTCTCAATATAGGCAACTGTATCCGCAAGCTTCAGAACTTCATTGTTATATTTTACTTTGTCAGTACGGTAAAATCTTGACAGAATCACACAAAGTCTGCGAAAGCCGGAAAGCACCAGATCCTTCCAGCCGCATCTCTGATTCAGATATTCCTCCATGATTTCAGTCACTATTGCTTCTGTCGTTCTGAATTCATCAGCTGTGAGTTTCAACTGCGCACAGAAGCTGTGATTTTGTGAGTAATGCGGTTCCAGTACAAACAATGCCTGAAATCCCGCAAGCTGTTTCATATCATAGGTATCGTCAAAAACCTGCTCCGGTTTGAACATGATATTGCATATTTTCAATTTATCGGGCTGAAAGAAACCGTGCTCTGTAAACTGATTAATGACAAAGACGTCACCCAATGCTATTCCATAGCTTTTCCCATTGACAATATGATCCGCCGAACCATCCAGAACGATCACAAGTTCGCAAAAATCCTCATGGGAATGTACATAAAGTGATTTATCATGATAGCCGTATTGCAGATGAATGGGGAAATCATCCGAATCTGCAAACAGCCTATACTGAAACTGAATCATAAAAAACACCTCCAACTAAGATAATTATACCATATTTCCGTGTCATTTTCAACATTGAATTCATGTCGTGATTGTGCTAATAAGTTGTCGGTATTTTTCTATACTGTTTCTGAAAAAAACAGTATACTGTAATTAGGGAACCACTAAAACCCCCTGTCCCACCTCTAAAAACAAGGTTAGAGGTTCCCTTTAGCCAGTCACAAATAAAATTTCAGAAGCTGTATTCACACACGGATCTCTTATCCGAACAATTGGTCAATGCGTACAGGTTCTTACTCAGGAGGGAAAACAATGACCCATAAAACAAACCGCTTCACACGCTTTTTCGCTTGCATTGTGTCCGCTGTAATGTACGCAGGAGTTTCTGCATCGTATGTAACAGACGCCTCAGATGCAGATCTTTCGCCGCTTGACGCAGTGGAAACAACAGGAGGGATTACTATTAGTACAGATAAAATCAGCACAAATAATTATAAGAGCACAAAATATAATAATCCGATTTCTTCCGATTTCTTCTGTGCTGATCCTACATCCGTTGAATATAACGGCAGACTTTATGTATTCGGTACAAATGATCATGAACAATTTGAAATTGCAGGTGCCGATGTGGACAATACCTATGAGAAGATCAAGTCCTTTGTGGTATTTTCCACTGATGATATGGTAAATTGGACATATCATGGTGAAATCAATGTGGGGGAGATTGCTCCTTGGATCACCAATTCATGGGCGCCATCAATTGTATCAAGAGTTGAGGACGACGGGAAAACCCACTTTTATCTGTACTTTTCCAATAACGGTCTCGGTGTCGGCGTTATCCATGCAACCGACCCGTTAGGACCTTGGGACGATCCGCTCGGGAAACCACTGATCAGTTCCAATACGCCCGGTCTGAAAGACTGTCCCAATCCCTTTGACCCCGGCGTGGTAATTGATGAAAACGGCGATGGCTGGCTTTCATTCGGCGGCGGAAAAGCCAGCAGCGGAACCGATTTTATGCCTGGTTCAGCAAGAATTGTCAAGCTTGGAGACGATATGCTTTCCTTTGCAAGTGATTTTTCAGAAATACCTGCGCCGTACTTTTTTGAGGCAAGCGAACTGAACGTTATCAATGATACATACGTTTACACCTACTGCTCTGACTGGTCCGATCATTCTGAACAGTGGCCCTATGACTGCCCTGCACCTGCCGGATGCGGCATGGTCTATATGACCACGAAAACACCCCTTGATCCGTCAAGCTGGGAAATGAAGGGGGAATGCTTTGTCAATCCCGGAATTTCCGGATTTGACTATTCCAATAACCACACTCATATGGAAAAATTCAACGGCAACTGGTATATGTTCTATCATACACTTTCTCTGAAACAGGGAATGGGAATTACAGGCAGCTACAGAAGTCTGGGTGTTGATCTGATCAATGTGGATGAAGAAAATGTAACAATTGAAAAAACAGGCGGAACCAAGAAAGGCGTAAAGTCCGTAAGTCCGGTTGACCCGTTCACTGTCAATTCTGCCGCAGAGCTGAACAATACTGCCGATATCCGCTATGATACTTCGGATATGGAATCGCCCGTCGTGATCAGCAGTGAAGAAGGCGCATGGTTCAGTGTGAAAGAGGTTGAATTCACCTCCTCCGCCGAGACGGATACAGAGGAAGAACCCCCTGTACTTGAAAAAACAGCCGTTGACACAATCCGCTACAATATCACCGTAACAAGTGTTGATCAGGATACAACAGTTTCCATGTATCCTTCAACTAATAAAGGTGTGGAGTGTGCCGGTTCCGCTGCTGTTACAGGACCCGGAAACTATACAATCACCTGCGATATGGGCGGTGCAGACGGTTTCATGAACATGGGGTATTTCCGGGTGAACAACGATGCACTTATTACATTCGTAGTTGACAGTATTACCATTAACGAGAAATATGAGATTGATATTTCCACCGAACTCACCAATACAAGAGAATGGGCGGATGGTCTGAGAAATATCTGGAACGGGTTCTCTGACGGAGATAAGGTATACAGTTCCGATAATGCGGAATTCAGATATAGCAAGGCTGATGATGCTATTGCATTCTTCTCCGCGGACACTGCAGGCGGTGCAGACGGAACTTCGGATGCACCGCTGCTGGACGGACCTGTTGATTTTCTTGCCAGTGTAAAGGGAAGCGGAAGGATCGAGGTACGGCTGGACTCTCCCACCGGCGAAGTGCTAACCAGTATCGACTTTGATTCTAAGGATCAATTCACAACAATCAAAAACAGTGAGATTGCTGCAATAGGAGGAACACACGATCTCTATTTTGTGTTCTCCGATAAGTATATCGCCATTCATTCATGGGTATTTCTCAGTGAAGGCAGTGCAGAAAAGGTTCTGGGTGATGTCAATGCCGATGGCATATTCAGTATCACCGATCTTATTATGATGCAGAAATATCTGCTTGGTGCCGGTAATTTAACTGATTGGCAAGCCGGGGATCTGTACCAGGATGAAATAATCAACGCTTTTGATTTGGGTCTCATGAAACATATGCTGATTGAACAGTAAGCATCTTCTGCATGAATATTCCCATCCCCCGTGATTCATTAATAACAGGCTCTCAGGGATTCCCTTATCCCTGTTAAATACGGTGGACTTTTATCTGCCAGAGCAATGCAGGTTGGTCTAACATTTCTCCTTTTGAAGCCAATATTTACTGCACAAGTCGATACCCAAAGCTCCCAGCGGCGCAGTAATGAGAATCGCTGCTACTGCTACGGACAGCACGATTTTTCCGCAGGGCAGGCCAAGGGCCAGAGGGACAGAACCAATTGCAGCCTGCACTGTTGCTTTAGGCAGATAAGCAATGACACAGAAGAAACGCTCGCTCCAATTCATCCCGGTTCTGAACAAACAAATCAGGACGCCTGCGGAACGAAATATCAGTGCTATGAGAATCATCACCACAGCAGCAAATCCTGCTGTCAATGTATAGCGAATATCCACAGCAGCCCCAACCAGTACGAACAGCAATACTTCAGCTGCTATCCAAAGCTTTCCGAATTGTTCGGAAAGCTTTTTTATTACCGCAGGATTGCTTTGTATTTTGAGAGTGCAAGCCATGCTTACAACTGCAAGTAATCCGGATACGGCAACATAGCTGCTTACCCATGTTTCCACTGTCATCAGCAGAAATGAAACGGAAAGAAGGATGATGACCTTCATACTGCTGCGAATGGGCATGTTTCTTTGATCAGCAATGGCAAAAAGAAAATTCAGCAGAATTCCTGCAAGCATTCCCAGCAGAATGCCCAGAACAATGGAAACAGGAATAGTGATAAAATCCACTGCATGTGCCGAACCGCCCTGTGCCATTGTTACAAAGGTGGAGAACAGTACAACGACAAAAATATCATCACAGGAAGCTCCGGCAAGGATCATCTGTGGAATACCCTGGGAAGTTCCGCGTTTTTCCTCAATCAGTTTCACCATTCTCGGGACAACCACTGCCGGAGAAACGGCACTCAGAACTGCTCCCATCACGGCAGCTTCCATTCGCGTTACTCCAAGAAGAGCCGGTGCAAAAATGAAATATCCCAGTATCTCAAAGCAGGCCGGAACAAAAGACATCATTACCGCAGGTCTGCCGACCTTTTTCAAATCCGCAAGATTCAGTGAAAGTCCGGCTTTCATCAGAATAATGATAAGGGCGATCTGGCGCAGTTCAGAAGAAATACCAAGTATGGATGGATCAATCCAATCCAGAACAAACGGTCCCATAAGAAACCCCGCTGCGAGCATGCCTACAATGCCAGGCAGACGAAGTGCTTTAAAAATGGAGGCAAGGGACAGCCCCATCAGAAAAATAAGCGCAAGTGACAATAACATATAACTCCTCCTAATACGAATTCTCTATCTAACTACCCCAATAGTTTGATAGAGAGCGTGTGCTGACGCACTCGCCATTTGATGCCGTAAAACGGCATACAATCCGTCCCATGCATTTTCAAATGAGAATAGTATAACAACAAAAAAACCGACAACGACTGCATCAATTGCAGAAGTCATCAGCTTAATAAGCGGTTTAGGTTGCCCAAGGGAGAACCTCATTCCCTCTGTATTCTGTTTTTATTATAACACAGAAAAACTGAAATGTCAAGAAGATTGAATACACAAAAATCAATTATGGTTGATGTTGGCTTTCCCACCCCGCCCCCCTCCCTGAAGGGAGGGGGATCTTTGGGGTTCTCCTGCCCCTCTTCCCCCCGGAAAGGACTGCGGCCTTTCAGCCTGTTTGCACAGTGCAGCCAAAGCATAATGATCAGGAGGTTGCTTTAAACACAGCTCTTACAAAATTATACATATGGGGTCGGATTGTAAATCCGCCGTGGTCACCGCCATTTACATAGTGCCATACATGAGTGACGCCATTGGTATTCAGAATATCATGATACCCGGAAGGCGTTGACCAGACAATCTGGTCATTGGAGCCGGCGCTTATCATGAGCAAATACGGCTCGGTATCTGTGAATTTCAGATCGTCCGCTGCAATCAGATCAGTATCCAGACCCGGTGCCGGACACATCGCTCCCACATATCCAAACAGGTCGGGGCGGCTAAATCCGATGTAGAGGGATTCTCTTCCCCCCATGGAAAAGCCTGTGATTGCAGTATTGTCACGGCCTGTCTTAATGGAGTAATTCTGCTCCATATACGGCATGATTTCCTTTGTCAGCACATTGATAAAATTATCATACGCTGCGTTATTGGCTGCATTCAGACCATCGCAGGCATCCTGTGTTGCGCTTGCATAGATATCGGGAAATACCACAATCATTTCTTCTGCTTCACCTGCAGCAATGGCATTGCCGATAATCTGACGAAGTCTGAGGGAAGCATCCCCTGCGTCAAGAAGCGCATCCTCATTGCCCCAGTAGCCATGCAGGACATAGAGTACGGGATACTGCTCGGTTGTGCTGTAGCCAGCAGGAAGAAGTACATTCATGCTCTTTTCCCTGCCTCCGCAAACTGCAGAAGTGAATGTGACTCTCTCATAAGTACCGTACTGCGTGCCAGCAGTTTCTTCTGTTGCCGTATTCGGTTCGCTTTCCACAATATTTGCACTTACCTGAGCCATATATTCCTCAGGTGAAATTGCTGTTGTTCTATTAATCAGTTCTTTCTTCATCATACACAAATCAACCACATTCAGTCTGCCATCCTGGTACAGATCGCCTGCTTCCCAGTTTGTGATACTTCCTGCACCCAGCAGCCATTTCTGGAGCATCACAACATCGGTAACAGAGAACGTACCGTCGGCATTGACATCACCGAGAATATAATTCATACCTGCAGGTCCGTCAATCACTGTACCTGCAACCGCACCAATTGCTTCATCAATGTAAAAATTATTCGTACCGCTTTCTGTTTCCACATAAATCTTCATCTGGCTTGCTTCTGCCGGAATCCGGTAATTGGTATTGGCAAGCTGTACATAGGAGCCTTTTACTGTCGTTGCCGAAGCAATTGATGCATATTTTGTTTCTCCTTCAGAATTGGTATACTGCAGCGTCAATTTAAAAGTTTCTGTTGTGTTGGTACCATCCAGATATGCTGCACAAACGCTGAAGCTATACTCATTTCCCGGAATGAAAGCTGCAGAATTCAATGTTTTTTCTGCACCATTCCATATACTTGTACGGTTCTGTACCAGCAGAGCCTCCGCATCCATGTAGGGGCTTCTGCCGCTGAGCGTGACATCGGATGCGCCGTGCCCTGTCCAGCTGAAGGTATTTCCCTCAAAGGTATCATGGAAGAAATACCCGTTTTCATCCGCCTCTACAGAAAGTGTAACAACAAATGTTGAGACGCTCTCTGCCGGAAGCTGTGCCCAGAAGCTGGTGTCGGAGGATTCAAGGTGATAGGTTGCAGCAAGATTTTCTGTAGCGGATGTCCGGTATCTGTTGACATCTGAAATGCTTTCACCGCTTCCGATGGAAAAGCTCTGGGAATAGGTCTCCGTGCTTTTATTGACAGCAACAATTGTGACCTGATTTTCATTGTTTTTATATGCAGAAATGTAGACATTATCCGCGGGCTGCTCCGTCGCTGCAATTCTGACATCCCCCGGACGAACAAACTTGGAATACTGTGCCATGCAGTAGCCCCGCTTGCTGATGGTGCCGTCTTCCTTCATCGGACCATAGCTTCTGCGAATATACCACCACACATATGCATTCATATTGCCTACAACAAGTCCGTTATGAATATTCTCGGAAACATCAAGTGCCATCGGCCACAGATCAGCATCATTCTGGCTGTCAGTGTAAACCTCCGTCATGAATATCTCCTTGCCGCAGTTTTCAAGTGCAGGGAAATCCATATTGCTCCGGCTTGTGCCGTAAAAATGCGTACCGAAAATATCAGTATTGGCATAGGCTTTTTCACTGTTCAGAATTTTTGTATAATAGCTCTTTGTATAGGAGAAGCTCTCAGGCGACATTACAGGACAGTCAATTGCATCCGCATAGTTTTCAAGAAAATCAACGCACTCGTCCTCTGTCATCCATGTCCAGTCGTGCCCGTAATCCGGCTCATTCTGAATTGAAATCGCATAAAGCTCAACACCGTTTTCCCTCATATACAGGACAAAGTCGTTAAGATGCTGTGCATATTCTGCATATTTGTCATGGCGCAGACGCTTCTGGTTTTCCTGTGTGACAGTTGAACCATCCCAGCTTGTATAGGTTCGGGTAAAGGTTTCACACATATCTGCCGGAGGATTCCAGGGAGTGGCAAATACAATAGCGCCATTTTCAATGGCAGCCTTTGCAGTGGGCACAGCCTTGTACCACTGATTCGGGTCATCGTTGACATAAATTCTGACGATTGAAAAGCCAAGCTCATTATCACCGTTTCCAAATGCCGTCTGGCGCTGGCTTTCTGTTAAATCCCCTATCCATTCTGGGTGATTCATTCCGCCAAAGCCCTTGATCGTCTGGTACTCAGTGGTTGTATCAATCACACAATCGCTCGCTGCTGATACGCTGGTACTTTCCATCATATCCGGCAAATTTGCAGGAAGTGCCGCCAATGCTGTGGCACAGCTTAAAAGCACCGCAATACTCCTCTTGAAACTAAGTTTCATACCATTCCCCTCCAATTTTAGTTCTGAATTTCACGATTCTATTCTGCAATCTCATTATACTATGCCATGTGGGGAAAAAGCAACTCACATTTTATAGATTTGGTGGATAAAACAACGAAAATCCCGTTGACTTTTTATGGAAGAGCATAACAGACAGGAACGGCGGACAAAAAGAAGGCTGTCTGAGCCGACACAACTGGCATAAGGAATTGCATGATCCACAATAAACAAAAGCTTTGATTTTGGCCAGTTTCGCATGCTGTGCAGACCGGAATTACCCAAGCGTTCAAATCCGCAGATACTGCAGCCGGCAAGCATACCAACAGCAAAGAAGAGTTGTATTTTCGGTTGACCTTTCCGGGATTGACAAATCACTGGATTTGGAGTATAATACAATTGTTAGCAACGGCTAACCAGAAAGGAGAATTCACATGCTGAAAATTACAGTAAAGGTTGACGGTATGATGTGCGGGATGTGTGAAGCACACGTGAATGATGCAGTCAGAAAGCTCTGCAAGGTGAAAAAAGTGACTTCCTCCCATAGCAAAGGAGAAACGGTCATTATCACGGAAACGGATATTCCAGACACCAGTCTGAAAACAGCACTTGAAGCCATAGGATACAAGATACTCTCGGCAAGCAGAGAATCCTATGAAAAGAAAGGACTGCTGGGGTTCCTGAAAAAGTAGAGCACCTGCCGTCCCTCCATATCAAAATACAAAAGCCCCTCTTAGGTAAGCTGATGCTTACCTAAGAGGGGCATTGTCCTGTAATTCGGTGGATGCCATAGGCAGCGGGACTCAAAGCAACGTCTGCCGCTGTTATAAAGGTTGGCATCAGACGCCGGTTCCTTTACGTTTGAGAACCAGCTGTGCGCACATGCCTGTAAAAAGTCCTGCAATACTGCCCGTCACCAGAAGAATGGGATAATACGCAAATATGGCAAAAGTATGCATCACCAGCATGGCGGCAAGGATTTGCCCCGTATTGTGGAGCACTGCACCGAGGACGCTGCTGAGCCAGATATAGTTCTGCGGGATTATTTTTCGGATAAGCAGCATACCGCACAGACAGCAGAACGCCCCCGCCATGCTATAAATCAATGAGGAAGGATTGCTGCTGAACATGGCTCCGAGCAGAATTCTTACCAGCACCAGCATTGCCGTCTCCCCTGCCTTGAAACGGTATACTGCATAAACAGTAATTATATTGGCAAGACCCAGTTTTACCCCCGGAATTGGCACCAGGTTGGGAATGCGAAGCTCAATGATAAACATAATCAATGCCATGGCAGTCAGGAGTGACAGCTGTGTCAGGCGTTTGAGATGCATGATGTTCCTCCGTTTCACTGAAACCGGATGATCAGCTTGTTGGGCAAGCAGACAATGGGCAGGCTCTCTGAATATAAAACTCCCATATTCACACAGGTATGATCGGGACACTGGGCATCGGAAATGCGGATTTCACCATTCCTGATGGCAACAGTATTCGTATTCCCTTCTGGGGATGTGATAATTATTTCCTGATTTTCCGCCGTTTCCAGGTCAATGACATACAGCACTGTACTGTCCTGTACAATTTCCACCATCCGGCTTTCAGATGGTCTGAGGACAAACCATGTTCCCACAGCACCGAACCCAACAATTAATGCTGTCAGAATCAGTAGTATTCGTATTTTTTTATTCATGGTATATCACCTCAGCGCCCATATCCCCTATGAGCTGTATCGAATCCGTCAGGCCCTCGGAATAATACATCTGTGCATCCTCTGTTACAAGAATCATTTCAAAGCCACCCTCTGTTTTCCAGAAGTTAATGGCGCCCTCCGTTCCCAGTACAAACAATGCAGTGGAAAGTGCATCGCAGAGCAGTCCGCTTTCCCCCACAACGGTGACAGAAACCAGTCCGTTGTCCGCCGGACAGCCATCCGCCGGGTCAAGGATATGCCAGTACTTCTGACCGTCATCTCCCGTAAAATAGCGCTCGTAATTTCCGGAGGTAATCACCGCCTTATCTGCAACCTCCAGAATGCACAGCTGCTCTGAAGTATCGAATGGATTCTGGACTCCGATTTTCCATGGTGTCCCATCGGGTTTCATGCCAAGTGTCTGCACGTTCCCGCCAAGATTCACAATCGCTGATGTAATATCGTGCTCCTTCAGGATTTCAATCACGCAGTCGCCAGCATAGCCCTTTGCCAACGCACCAAAATCGATCTGCATGCCGGCCGGCAGCTGGACGGAACCTCCCTCCAGTGAAATCCGTCGGAAGTCCACAAGCTCCAGCACTTCTGCAAGCGTCCGTGCATCAGGAACCTGCTGGGTATCCGTTGTAAAACCCCATGCCTGCAGCACAGGATACAGCGTGATATCCAGGGCACCATCTGTTTTTATGCCGATGTTCCCGGCAGTTTCCAGCAGCACCATAGTATCCGATGAAACCGCAACAGCCGCCCCATCCGCATGATTGATGCTCCAGGTATCGCTGCTTTCATTCGTCACAGATAAGATTTCCTCCAATGACAAAATCCGCTCAGAGGCAATTCCAAGAGCGGTATCGGCATGTTCTCCGTAGGCTTTCAGAGACATAAAGGTGTCCATTGCAAATATATCACGGCTGGCTTCCTCCGCTGCCGTATCGGAATGCTGTGCGGAAAACGAGCATCCGCACAGCATTACCAGAGAAAGCGAAAGTGCCGTAAGCTGTAGTTTCATATTGCTCACTTACTTTCTTGCCATATTCAGGGCATTTTGTACTGCTGTCATAATTGCATTGGAGCTGTAGGTTGCCCCTGCAAAGGCATCCACCTGGCTGTTCTGTGTATCCAGAATCTGGGGAATCACCCAGCCTGCTGCCGAATCATAATACCAGGTATCGCTTTCATAGGAGGTTCCGGTAATGGCAGTAATCTGATCATTTTCAATCGTGACAGTAACTTCTACTTTCCCATCATACCCATAAGCAGAAGCAGTATAGGTACCATTTTGATAGAGATACACCGGCTCCGGTTCTGTGGCAGGTTCGGTAACGGGAGCGGTTTCAGAAGCCGATGTCGGCTGCGGTTCGGTCTGAACCACTACGGGTGCCTCCGTTTCAACGGTCACAGTGACAGTTTCGGCTGCGATTGCCTGGGCTTCAGACGCAGGAGCTTCTTCGGAGGCCGGATTACTTTCTGTGGCGATGGGTTCCGTCATTTCGTTGACAGCTTCCGTTGCAGCAGATACGGCAGTGGTTTCCGTTTCTTCAGGAACGGCAGTTTCCGGCTGTGTCTCAGTTTCTGCTTCAGCAGCAGAAATTGTGGTAGCCTGTATGGCGTCTTTATCCGCACTGACAGTTCTTTGGGTTGTCCCGATACTTGCATAAACGCAGGGAATTGCCGCTATCACAGCGAGAGCGGAAACACAGACAGCATTCAGCATTTTTTGAGTTTCCGGCTTTTTCCGCACAATATACCACTTGCGAATGCGGCATACAGCATAACCCAAGAAAACCAAGCTGTAAACCCAAACACTGAGCCGATAGCCGCTTCGTCCTGCCTTTGCCAAAGGAAGAGTAAGCACCATAACATGCATATAAATCAGTGCATAGAAAAGATATGCACTCCGCTGAATTCTCTTCCAGAGCTTTGGTTTCATTTTCCTGCGCACCTGCGGAAACGACATTACCGTCAGCGGCAGCATTATCAGCATCATCATGATGGTGAGAATGCATGCAGTCAGCACTGTATCTGACATGCGAGATATATCAGTAAACAAAAGCCTAAAGTATGTTTTGCCGTAGCCGATGTTATGCCCCAATGTCAGAATGCAGGCCAGTATAGAAAGCTCCCCGCGAATGGGCATAAGAATTTTAATGGGCTTTGAACCGTTCGGAAATGCACCCGTCCACATGACAATGCACCATAGGGCTGTAGAAAATGCTCCCCTTGTAAACAGTCCGACGATGTAGGTATTTACCCAACGGGGCAGACTGCTGAAATCACCAAAAATGACAGCAATCGAAACAATGGCCGCAGCTGCATAGAATACATAGGGCAGCTGCTTGATCGGCTTTTTCAGTAAAACCGAAAAAGCCGATGCTGCTGATATTGCTATGATAAAAAGCATACGTCACCGCCAATTACTTCTTCTTTTTGGCAGCAAGCGCCACAGAAGCCGCTGCTGCCAGCGCCGCCAGAACTGCCGGAACCGCTACGCCGGCAGAACCGGTCTTCGGGCTGGAATCCTCAGAAGCCGTACTGCTCGTTGCATCGGAAGAACTGTCAGAGGAGGATGTGCTGTCCAGATCAGAAGAATCATCGGAAAATGTGCTGTCCGGATCATTTGTACCGGAAGAATCATCCGCGCCATCTTCAGAAGAAATGACGAACTCAAGCGTCTGGGTATAGCCGGTTGCTGCAACGATAACCGTATATTCTCCGCTGCCGTCAAAAACATTCACACCATTGGAGGATACATAGAAATCAATGGTTCCGTCTTCGTTGATAATTGTCACGGAGCCTCTGCCGGAAGCGGCATACGATTCGCCGTTTACCGTCACAGTTGCAATGTTTGCCAAAAAGTTTTCAAAGTCCGCATCCTCTGCACCATCCGCCTTAACGATCGAACCGTCAGCATATGCCGCCGGCATGGAATCAGTTGTCAGTACAAATGTAACTGTAAGTGATTCGTAAACGCCATTCCTGTCGGAAACCATCGCTGTATAGCTTCCCGGCATCGCACCGGAGTAAGTAAGAACGCCGTTGCTTACACTTCCGGTAAGTCCCTCCAATGTGTATTCTGCCTCATAATCGGAAGGAAGATCCTCTGTCACAGATGTCCGGCCTGCGGCTATGTCCGCATCGGCAATTGCAACTCCCCCTGTAACCTTTTTCGCCAGATAGGCATCAGGATCCACATCATAAATATAGTATCCGTTTTCTGTAATATAGGTAATGGTGTCAATGGTACCGCCGTTAAGACTGGCAAAATTTTCATAGCTTACAGCTCCATGGGCATCTGCGGTCCCTCCGAGGACATTGATGCCAAGCTCATTTTTCCAGATATTTTCAAGGTGCCGCATTGCATAATTGTTGCCGTCAGTGTCAGTTACAATGCAGCCGTAAAGCTTACCGATTGATGATGCCGCCGCACCTCTCTCATAGACAAGGCTGTCTATTGTGATGCAGTAATCACCCCAATGGGATGCTGTCTCCACAGTCACCGTAGTTGTGCTTCCATCCGTGCTGCCAACAACGGAAGAAAATGAAGCAGCACCGTCGGAAACCGTTACCTGTTTGTAAGCGGCAGGCACAGAATCCAGCTCTGTAAAATGATAATTGTCAGCGCCAAGTGAAGCAAGATCACCGGAGGTAATTGCAACCGGATAGGTAACGCCAAGAATTGTGCCCGTCCCGTCCTCATTTGCTTCATGGAATGTTCCCTGCACAAGTCCTCCCTCTTCATTGGACGCCCACTTTGATGTGGTGGCGGAGGAAACTGCATCTACCGCATAACCAATTCCCTCGTTTGCATAGAAATCTGCATAGGGAATGTCCATGGTACCGTAAACGAGCGTTTCATCCTCCGCAAAAGCCCCCAGCGGCATTGTACTCAGCATCGCCGCAATGCAGGCGGATGTCATGATCATGGCTCTTGTTTTTTTCATAGATACTACTCCTTTTCTGCATGATAATTAAAATCCGTTATAGATTTAGTTAGCTTTGACTAACTTCCAGTGAAAATAAAAAGATAGGAAATGCATGCAAGGGCTATGTCCCCTTTGTACCCGTTAAAAAACCCGTCAGCTGCGCCAAGGTCTGTGGGGAGGTGTATACAGTGATGGCAACAGCATCCGCCTGGGCTTGTTCCGGTGCAACCAAAAGCTGATTGACCAAGAAATCACGGATAAGGCACACCTGATCAAAGATTGCTTTTGCAGCAAGCAAGCCATTCTTTGTCAGTTGAATCTGACCGTAATACGCCTTGCAGACATAGCCGTTTTCACACAGTCTGGCAGTCATGCAGGCAGTACTGGACTTGCTGACGCCGACAGCCCTGGCCACATCCGTTGACTTGGCTGAGCCTTGCTGCAAGCTGAGCTGATAAATTGCTAACAAATATTTTTTCTGTGAACAGGTTAATTCCCCGA
Source organism: uncultured Ruminococcus sp. (assembly GCA_964644275.1). GTDB lineage: Bacteria > Bacillota > Clostridia > Oscillospirales > Ruminococcaceae > UBA3855. Next base: position 54,341 of record CAZXVI010000002.1, read on the forward strand.
TGACATCCATGGTGCAATTTCGCTTCCTTACCATGCAATTTGCTTGTTAGTTATGACTAACCGATAATTAGTATATCATGGAAACAGGAAGTTTGTCAAGTATAACATTTCAGACAGCCCCTGCAAGCGGATCCGGCTTTCTGATATAGGAGAGCAGGATTCGCAGAGGCGGCGGTCATTCATCGGCAAAAAGTTATCCCTCTGCAGGAAGCAGGTGGAGGGTATTGCGTACCCTCCATAAACTTTCCCCCTCCCTGAAGGGAGGGGGAAATTCGGAGCAGTAGCACCGGATCAGCCATTCGGAATTGAGTTTACCATTCTCATCATAATTTCATCGCCGTGTTCTTTGAGCCAGTTCAGCTGCTGTCTGTAATCAGGAAGCACTTTTTCCACCTCTACCCAGAACTTCGGTGAATGATTCATCTCTTTCCGGTGGCACAATTCATGTACCACAACATAATCCAACACATCCGAAGGCATCAGCATCAGCAAGCAATTGAAGTTCAGATTGCCTTTGCCGGAACAACTGCCCCACTTGCTTCTCTGATTGCGGATCGTAATACGGCCATAGGTTACTCCAACTATCGGCGCAAAATACGCAACCCGTTCCGGAATCAATTTTAACGCCCGATCTGCAAGATCGTACAGCTCATCCATTGTCAGCAGCTCTGCATGCGCCATTTTCTCTTGACGCTCTCGTATTTTCTGCAAATGCTTTTCAATCCAGCCGGACTTCTGATGCAGAAATTCCTGAATCTGCGCATCCGTTATCTGCATAGGCGCTTTCAGTTCCACGCTGCCGTCCGGTTTGATTTGCAGTGACATTGTTTTTCTTTTGCTTTTGGTGATTGTAATCTGCTCCATACGATATGCCAACTCCTTGATTGTTTGCAACTCCCAGCTGAACAGCCGTGTCAGCAATGCCTTCAGGCACTCTCTAAAAGCCCTCTGTTATTCACATCGAAAAGAATAACAAGTGAATTCTGTGAGCTTTGCTGCACGGTGCTCCTGCTCTGAAAATAAGGTTTTCAAAGGCTCTTTTCTATTATTATAATGGTTTGATTGAAAAATGTCAACGGGATAATGTTCATCTTTCCAAATCCATATGGTTTTGTTGCACCTTCGGCGCATGCAGAGGGCTGCGACCCTACACAAGCCCTGAAACAGAGACGAAACGTCCTCTGCAAGAGACAGATGGAGGGTACGCAGTACCCTTCACAAATTTTTCCGAAACTAAAGCAATGACCTCATCAGCTACAAAGCAGAACAGCATTCAAGTCTGAGCTGTGTCAGATAATTTATTTGTATTATGGGAATCTCTAAAAACTCTCTGTTTTTAAAATTGGAAAGGAATAAAAGGTGGATTTTGTGGGGCTTCGCCCCACACCCCCACCTCTAAAAACAAGTTTTTAGAGGCTTCCTTATGTCAGTCGTTGCCATGCACCCACTTTCCATTCAGATGCTATTTTCACGGTTTTATAATATATCATTGAAAAAAGGAGGATTTTGTGCTATCATTAAGGAAAGACAGTTGTCGGATGAAAGGAGCACTTATGCCATGACAAAAATTTTACTGGTTGAGGATGATAAGGATATTGTTTTGAATCTGAGCGAATTTCTTGTGTCCGAAGGCTTCTCGGTGAAACAGGCATCAGGGCAGACGGAAGCCTTGCAGTTGATGGACGCCGAACCTTTCCAGCTCGTTTTGCTGGACATTTCGCTTTCCGATGGAAACGGCTATGCAGTTTGTTCTGCAATCAAAGCCAATTATAAAATACCGGTAATTTTCCTGACTGCTTCGGACGATGAATTCAGCACAGTGACAGGCTTTGAACTCGGAGCGGATGACTATATCGGAAAGCCCTTCCGTCCCCGTGAATTGATTTCCAGAATCAAAAATATTCTTCGGCTGACAGGAAATGCGGGGAATATCATCCAGCTTGGCGACGTACAGGTCGATACAGTCAGGGGGACTGCAACAAAGCGCGGCAGGGATCTGTACTTGTCCGCACTGGAGTACCGGCTTCTGCTGATGTTTCTGAATCACAGAGGTGTGGTGCTCACCAGAACACAGCTGCTGGAAAACATCTGGGACATTGCAGGGGAATTTGTGAATGACAACACACTGACAGTATATATCAAGCGGCTTCGTGAGAAAATTGAAGATGATCCACAGGATCCCGCCATCATCAAAACCATGCGCGGAATTGGTTATCGGGTGGACTGATATGAAGTTTTTACGAAATTCAGAGGTGCTGCGAGGCATCCTGCTGTTTATGTTCCTTTCCGTAACTGCTGTCATTGCTGCCCTGTGCTGGAATGCAGCATACGGCATATTTACGGCAATCCTGTGCACCATATTCGTCTCCCTGCACAGCCTAATCACCTATCGCCGATACAGGAAGATTGCAGCATTGTCTGCGGAGATCGACCGCATCCTCCATGGGGAAAACTGCATGACGCTTGGCAATTGCACGGAGGGGGAACTTGCTATCCTGAAAAGTGAGATTTACAAGATGACTGTCCGACTTCGGGAACAACAGCAGCGGATGCAGGAGGATAAGATTTATCTTGCTGATTCCCTTGCAGACGTGTCCCACCAGCTCCGTACACCGCTGACCTCGATTCACTTGCTCGTGACACGACTTTCCGAGCCGGATCTGCCGCCGGAAAAGCGGCTGAAACTGATACATGACATGAAGATGCTGCTGTCACGCATTGACTGGCTGATCACAGCGCTTTTGAAAATCTCAAAGCTTGACGCCGGCACGGTGCAGTTCCATGCGGAAACCGTCCCGCTCACCCATCTTCTCCAGAAGGCTTCCGAGCCGCTGCTCGTTCCACTGGAGCTACATGGTATATTTCTTCACATTTCGGCGGACGGCAGCTTTACAGGGGATACTGCATGGACAAGTGAAGCCGTCGGGAATATTCTCAAAAACTGCATGGAGCATACACCGAAAAACGGGAGCATTCGTATCAATGCACAGGAGAATCCCCTTTACACGGAAATTCGTATTTCCGATACCGGCAGCGGCATTGCCAAAGATGATTTACCGCATATTTTCAAGCGTTTTTATAAAGGAATAAACTCCGATGACAGCAGCTACGGCATTGGACTTGCTCTTGCCAGAATGATCATCACAGCGCAGAACGGAACCATCAAGGCAGAAAATCTGCCGGATGGCGGCGCAGCGTTTACCATCCGATTTTATAAGGGGACTGTCTGACGACCGTCCCCTCAGCTTGTCGATAAAGCGGCAGTTTCGTAGCATTTGCCCTCCAGCCTCCTCTTACAGAGGACTTTTCATCCATGTTTCAGGGGGACAATGCCAACAACTTAAGAAGAACACAAGATAAGTGAGCAGATTGAAAGGGCGCCAGGCAAATCCCCGCAAAATCCGCCTTTTATACTTCTTTGGTTTTAAAAACAGGGATTTTTAGAGGTTGCCTTATTTAAAAGTGACGTTTTTGTTATTTTCAAGTCACTGCCGTGTCACCTTACCATGGTACAATGAAATCAAATCAAACAAAGGAGTTCTCAACATGGAAATCTTACGAGTAGAAAATTTATGCAAAACCTATGGCAAGGGCGAAAATGCGGTACATGCACTGGATGGAGTTTCCTTTTCAGTAAAAAAAGGGGAATTTATGGCAATTATCGGTCCATCGGGCAGCGGTAAATCTACGCTGCTCCACATTCTCGGCGGTGTGGACAGGCCCACAAGCGGCAAGGTGTTTCTGGATGGCTGCGATGTCTATGCTCAAAATGAGGATCAGCTTGCCATCTTTCGCCGCCGTCAGGTGGGACTGATTTACCAATTCTACAATCTTATCCCCGTACTGAATGTAACGGAAAACATGACGCTTCCCGTACTGATGGATGGACAGGATGTGAACAAGGAACGCCTGAAGGAACTACTCAGCACACTGGGACTCAAGGGCCGTGAAAAGCACTTGCCCAATCAGCTCTCCGGTGGTCAGCAACAGCGTGTTTCCATCGGCAGAGCACTGATGAATGCACCTGCGGTAATGCTGGCAGACGAACCCACGGGCAATCTGGACAGTAAAAATAGTCAGGAAATTGTGGAGCTTCTGAAATTTTCCAATCAGAAATATAACCAGACCCTCATTATTATTACCCATGACGAGAATATTGCCTTGCAAGCAGACCGCATCCTTGCCATTGAGGATGGCAGGATCACAAGGGATGAGGTGATCCGCCGATGAATATCTTTCACAAGGTCACATTGGAGTCCCTGAAAAAGAACAGGACACGCACAGTCGTCACGATCATTGGCATTATGCTCTCGACAGCGCTGATCTGTGCAGTGACAACCTCCGTTTCAAGCTTTCTGAATTATGCACTGGAGAATATAATTTACCAATGCGGCAGCTGGCATGGCGCTGTTGAAGATACTGATGAGAAAACCTATGCGGAACTGTCCGGTATGGAAGAGATGGAAAAGGTGATCTATGCCCAGCAGATCGGCTATGCGGAAATCGGCAGTCAGAATGAATACAAGCCCTATCTGTACATTCTCGGCATGGGTGAAGGCTTTGCAGATATCATGCCAGTACATCTTGTTGAAGGCGAATATCCCGATTCTGCGAATGAAATTCTTCTTCCTGAGCATCTCTTTCAGGACGGTGGCGTATATTATCAGCTGGGGGATACGCTGACGCTGGACATCGGGGAGCGTCTGCTGGACGGCTACCACATGGGACAGAACAATCCCTGCTATGCGTATACCCAGGGCGGCGAAACAGAACTGAATGACGAAATTCTCACTGTACGGGAAACGCGCACCTACACCGTAGTGGGCTTTTATGAACGCTCGGAGTTTGAAGGCTATACTGCTCCCGGCTATACAGCCCTGACGATGGAAGATACAGGCAATCAGAATGCATATCAGTATGATGTGTATTTTACCATGAAGAATCCCAGAGATACCTATCCATTTTTAGCAGATCACACGGAGTATTTCGCAGAAACCAACGATGACGTACTGATGATGCAGGGAAGCTTTCAGTTTGACGGCATGTATGGTATGCTATACGGGCTTGCAACGATTTTTGTCGTGCTGATCATGTTCGGTTCTGTCTCATTGATTTATAATGCTTTCTCTATCTCCGTATCCGAGCGCACCAAGCAGTTCGGACTGCTTTCCTCCATCGGTGCAACCAGAAAACAGCTCCGGCATATGGTTCTGTTTGAGGCTCTGACAGTCGGTGCTGCCGGCATTGCTGCTGGTATACTGCTGGGTATTGCAGGTATCAGCGTGACGCTGCTGCTTATCGGGCACAAGTTCGACACACTCTTTGAGTTTCATATTCCCATGCGTGTCTGTGTGTCCCCCGCTGCAATTGGTATCGCCTGTGCTGTGGCACTGCTGACCGTGCTGATTTCCGCATGGATTCCATCAAAACGTGCTACAAGAGTGACTGCCATCGAAGCCATCCGTCAGAGTGCGGATATCAAGGCTGAGAAGAAGTCCGTCCGTACCCCTAGGATTATTTACAAGCTGTTCGGTCTGCCCGGTATGCTGGCACAGAAACATTACAAGCGCAGCAAAAAAAATACCGTGCTACAGTTGTGAGCCTGTTTATGAGCGTTGTGCTGTTCATTTCTGCAGCATCATTTACAGATTATCTGACGGAAAGTGTGAACGATGGACTTTCTACCAATGGCTATGATCTGCTACATGCATCCTCACAATACAATGCAGAAAAGATGTCCCTTGAGGATACCCTCACCCTGATTGCAGCGGATGAAAATGTGGACGATGTTGTTTATATACAAAGTCTTTTCATTTCTGGCTCCTCCATATCCGAACAGCAGTTAACCGCACAGGGCAGAGAAGTCACTGACAAAGCAGGTATCAGTGATGATTCTTCCGAAGCACTTCGTGCAGTGGATACAGCGGTGTGTTTTGTCAATGATGCGGCATTCCGTGTGCTTCTTGCAGAGTACAACCTGAGTGAGGAACAGTTTATGAATCCCGATGCCCCCCTTGCACTGGCTGTGGACGGGAACACGATATACAATTCGGATCAGAATAAATATGTAAAGCTGAATCTGCTGGCAGGGGAAAATAATGAGTTTACGTTCTCCACCATCCGGCAATATGAGGGATACTATTATGATGACGTCGTGAAGGATGCACAGGGGAATATAATGTACCGTTATGTAAGTGATGAAAACGATGAGGAGTATATGGATGTTCCCAAGTCGGAAGTCATTATCTCAGTTTCGCTGAAATCCGGCAAAACCATCTATGAGCGGCCATTCTTTATCATGGAAACCGGATACATTATCCTGATTTACCCCTATTCGGCAATGGAACATGTCCTGCCGGACAAAATGGAGGACTATTATACCTATTATCCGATTCAGTCTGAAAACCATGCTGCCTGCTATACGTCCCTTGAAAAAACACTGAAGGAAAATCAGCTGAATTCAAACCTCTTTGACTATGCCGCCGCTGTAGAGCAGAATCGCAATATCATCATCATCATTCAGGTGTTCTCCTACGGCTTTATTGTGCTGATCTCCCTGATTGCAGCAGCAAATGTGTTCAATACCATTTCAACCAATATCAATCTGCGCAGACGGGAATTTGCAATGCTGAAATCCATCGGTATGACAAGCAAGGGATTCAACAAAATGATGAGTTACGAGTGTATCCTGTACGGCACAAAAGCGCTTTTGTTGGGAGTTCCCGTATCCTTTGGTACAACTTACTTGATTTACAGAGCAGTTGGCGAGGGGTATAATACAGATTTCCGCCTGCCATGGAAAGCAGTTGGCATTGCCGTACTGAGTGTGTTTGCAGTGGTGTTTGCGACAATGCTGTATGCGATGCGGAAAATAAAGAAAGATAATCCCATTGATGCTCTGAAGAATGAAAACACCTGATAAAATAGCATCGCTGCAAAAGCAGCTGAAACCCAGGTGCGTAACAAACCAATTTGTTGCGTGCCTGGGTTATTTTCTGATAATTTCCCCTGCTCCACCCCATCAAGCCTATGATCGATTACATCAGAACGCTGTTTCATTCCTATCACCAAAATCCACCTTTTATTCTTTTCCGATTTTAATACTTATTCTCCATTAAACTACCCCCATAGTTTCAAACTATGCCTGGCAATAAAAAACAGGAGTTACCGCATATCGCCAAAAGTGTGCTATAATAAATGCAAATCCATCAGAAAGGCGATCAAATATGAAAACATCAATCATCGGATATCCCAGAATCGGCTCCCTGCGGGAACTGAAATTTGCAAGTGAGAATTACTTCAGAGGTGAGAGCTCCGCAGATGAATTGCAAAAAATTGCCAGAAATCTCCGGCTTGAACACCTGAAAGTCCAGCGGCAAAGCGGACTGGACTGCATTCCTTCAAATGACTTTTCCTTCTATGACGGGATGCTGGACACTGCCGTCCTTTTGAATGCAATTCCCGAAAGATACAGAGATCTCGGCTTGCCGGAGCTGGATACATATTTTGCAATGGCAAGAGGCTATCAGGGCGAAAAGGGCGATGTGAAAGCATTTGCAATGAAGAAGTGGTTCAACACCAACTATCATTACATGGTACCGGAAATCGACGATAACACAGAAATAAAACTTACCGGAAATAAGCCGTTTGAATTATTCAAAGAAGCATTGACAAACGGCGTGAAAACAAAGCCTGTTATCATCGGTCCCTATACATTCCTGAAGCTTGCCAAATATACCGGAGAGAAAAGCGCAGTTGACTTTATTCAGCCTGTAATCATTGCATACTGCGATATTCTAAAGCAGCTTGCAAACTCAGGTGCAGAGTGGATTCAGCTTGACGAGCCTTGCCTTGTCATGGATATGACTGATGAAGATATAACGCTGTTCGTCCAGCTGTATGAGAAAATTCTTGCTGAGAAGTGCAGCACAAAGGTACTTTTGCAGACCTATTTCGGCGATGTCCGTGACTGCTACTGCGAACTCTGCAGACTGAACTTTGACGGCATCGGTCTTGATTTTGTGGAGGGGAAACAGTCCCTTGCACTTGTTCAGCAGAACGGATTCCCGAAAGATAAAGTCCTGTTTGCCGGCGTCGTCAACGGCAAGAATATCTGGTGCAATCACTACAGCAGTACACTCCTGACAGTTTCGGAGCTGCAGCAGCACTGCGGTGAAATTGTACTGAACACCTCCTGTTCCCTGCTGCACGTTCCATACACGCTGAAAAATGAAACAAAGCTTGCAGACAGCTATCAAAAGCATTTTGCCTATGCGGAGGAAAAGCTGTCCGAGCTTGCCGAGCTGAAAAAAATCCTCTCTTCTGAAACGCCTATCGAAACGGAAGAATATCAACGCAATGCGCATTTGTTTATGGAAGCCCGAAGCGGAAGCAATCCGGAAGTGCAGCAAAAGGTTGCTGCGCTTTCGGACAAGGATTTCGTCAGACTGCCTGCCTTTGCAGAACGTGAGAATATCCAGAAAAAGCGTTTCAAGCTGCCGCTTTTGCCGACTACAACCATCGGTTCCTTCCCGCAGACAGCGGAAGTAAGAGCAACCCGTGCAGCCTTCCGCAAGGGCGAAATTACAGAAGTGCAGTACGAAACCTGCATGAAAGATAAAATCGCTGCATGTGTGAAATTGCAGGAAGATATCGGATTGGACGTGCTGGTACACGGAGAATTTGAACGAAACGACATGGTGGAATATTTCGGCGAATGCCTGGACGGCTACCTCTTCACAGAAAAAGCATGGGTTCAGTCCTATGGCACACGCTGCGTCAAGCCTCCCGTTGTCTGGGGTGATATTTCCCGTGCAAAGCCCATGACGGTCAAATGGTCGGCCTATGCCCAGAGCCTGACCCACAAGCCTATGAAAGGCATGCTGACGGGACCTGTCACCATTCTCAACTGGTCTTTCCCAAGAGAGGATATTTCCCTGAAAGAAAGCGCCTATCAGATTGCCCTTGCTATCCGTGAAGAAGTTCTGGACCTTGAAGCCAACGGAATCCGTATCATTCAGGTGGATGAAGCGGCGCTCCGGGAAAAGCTGCCGCTTCGGAAATCCGACTGGAAAAGCGACTATCTGGACTGGGCAATTCCGGCGTTCCGTCTTGTCCACAGCGGCGTAAGGCCTGAAACTCAAATTCACACCCACATGTGCTACAGCGAGTTTGCAGACATCATCAGAGAGATTGACGATATGGATGCAGATGTGATTACATTTGAAGCAAGCCGTTCCGACCTGACCATTCTGGATGTGCTGAAGGAACATAACTTTCGCACCGAAGTCGGTCCCGGTGTATATGACATTCACTCGCCAAGAGTGCCCTCCAAGGAGGAGATCAAAATCGCTCTGCATCGGATGCTCGACCGTATCCCTGCGGAAAAGCTGTGGGTCAACCCGGACTGCGGACTGAAAACCAGAGGAAATGCGGAAACTGTCCCCAGTCTTGAACATCTGGTAAATGCTGCAAAGGAGATTCGCAATGAAACTATCTGAGCTTTTTCATGAAAAGACTGTCCTGTCATTTGAAATTTTCCCACCAAAACCTGCTGCTGATGAAAGCGTCATTTATGAAACACTGGACGGACTGACAGGACTGCATCCGGACTTTATCAGCGTAACCTACGGTTCTGGCGGCGGAACAAACGGCAGCAAAACCATTCGGATTGCATCCGATGTCAAGCACAAATACGGGATTGAAAGTGCAGCACATCTGCCGTGTATCGGCATTACAAACAATCAGGCGGTTCAGATTCTTGACAGCCTGAAAGAAAACGGTATTGAGAATATCCTCGCTCTGCGGGGAGATATTGCGCCGGGTGCCGTTCCGGCCGGGGATTTCAGCCATGCCAGTGAGCTGATCGAATTTATCCATGAACATTATGACTTCAATATCCTTGCAGCCTGCTATCCGGAGGGTCATCCGGAGAGCAGAACTATCGCAGAGGATATAAATTATCTGAAACAGAAGGTGGACTGCGGCGTGTCCCATCTCATTACCCAGCTGTTTCTGGACAACGATTACTTCTATGCCTTCAGAGAACGTACTGCAATTGCAGGGATCCACGTTCCCATTGAAGCAGGAATTATGCCTGTCACCAACAAAGCACAGATGGAACGCATGGTAAAGCTCTGCGGAATCCAGCTGCCGAAAAAATTCATGAAAATCATGGAACGATACGAAAATAATCCGGAGGCGCTGAGGGATGCAGGCATCGCTTACGCTATTGATCAGATTGTTGACCTGATTTCTCAGGGTGTGGACGGCATTCATTTGTATACCATGAACAACCCCTATGTTGCCAGGCGGATCTATGATGCCGTTCACAGACTGCTTGCGGTGCAGCATTGTTGATTTCCGTCCGGAAATGTGGTATACTGAAACTGCAAAATAAGTAACGGAGTGAATGCAAATGACTTTACAGCAGCTGAAATATATCGTACAGATTGTACAGTACGGTTCTATCACTATGGCGGCGCAAAAGCTCTACATTACTCAGCCCAGCCTATCCAAGGCAGTGTCAGAGCTGGAGCAGGAAATGGGCATCACCATTTTTCTCCGCAGCAACCGGGGTGTTATTCTCTCGGAGGAAGGGACAAAATTCCTCTCCTATGCAAGGCAGGTGGTGGAACAGGCGGAGCTTCTGGAGCAGACCTACAAATATGGTGAACCGGTGAAGCGTGTCTTTGCCGTATCGTCCCAGCACTATGCCTTTGCGGTCAATGCCTTTGTTGCACTGGTGAAGGAATACGGGAAGGACAAGTATGAGTTTTCACTCCGTGAACTGCGGACCAATGATATTATTGAAGATGTGCGCACACAGCGTTCCGAGCTTGGGATTATTTTTCTGAGTAATTTCAACCGGGAGGTCATTCTGCGTATCCTGCAAAACAATGATCTGCAGTTTGTGCCCCAGTTTACGGCAAATCCCCATGTATTTGTCAGCCGGAGCAATCCGCTGGCGAAAAAACCATCGGTAACCCGTGAAGATCTGCTTGCCTATCCAAGACTGACCTACGACCAGGGCATCAACAATTCCTTCTATTTTTCCGAGGAACTGCACAGCACGGACGAAAGTCCGAAAAGCATCATCGTTTCCGACCGTGCAACACTGTTCAATCTGCTGATCGGACTGGACGGCTACACCATTTCCTCCGGTATTCTCAGCAGCGACCTGAATGGTACGGATATTGCCTCCATTCCGCTGGAAAGCGATGAACGCATGGAGATCGGGTATATTTACTCCCCCGACCGGCCGCTGAGTCAGATTGCAGAGCGGTATCTGGAGCATTTCCGGTCATATATTGCAAATTATCAGAAATAATTCAGAAACAGCAAGGTTTTTGCAAATTTGTCCTCCACCTGACCCACGCAGCACTGAAATAACGGCGCCGGATTTTCTTTCTGTTTCAGCGCATACTAACAGTGGGGTGATTTCCATGCAATTTGCAAATTTACAGGAACTGATTCAGATAAGCAGTTCTTCCCGCAGATATCTTCTGTCCCTGCCGGTATCCATACAAATGCAGCTGCACGAACAAAATGATTGTATCCACACCCAATATGAACTGCGCAGAAATGCAGAATATCTTATGGGAGCCTATAAAAATATATTTTAAAAGTGGATTCTGTGAGGCTTCGCCCCACAGAATCCACTTTTTTACTTAATACAACACATCATTCCACATTTTTCAAAGCATCAGCCAGCGGGATTTTATTGGTCTGCCGCATGAGCAGCGCCGCCACCACAGCATAAGTCATAATGCCCGCCGCCACAACCTTGCAGTATGTGCTCCCCTGCACAACACACGGAATCCAGCCGGTGTATCCTGCCATCATCGCATGCCATACCCAGTTCAGAAGCACATGAATTATGGGCAGAACAGCAATCAGCGAAATGATTGTGACAATAGTTGTAGTGTGAATATAGATCTGGTTGATTTCCCGTTTCTCATAGCCCAGTATCTTTGCAATGGAAATGGACTGTGCATTCTTTTCAATGATAATTTTCGCAAGCAGATAGATGACAAGCATGAATACCGCCACCCCAAGCACCCAGAATATGCTCATCATACTTCCCATGGACTGTTTCAGCTGCCGGGAGGATTTGGTATAATCGTCCTGTGTAATTTCAGCTGCAATCAGACTGTCGTCAATGTCCTCAATTCCCTCATTGGACAGGTAGCCGCTGTAATAGCCGCTTTCCTGTTCAAACATTTCGTTGAACTGTTCCCGGTTTACAAATACAAACAGAGTAGTGGGGTTCTCATAAATACCGTCCACATGAAGGGTATATTCCTTATCGCCGAACTCCTCTTTCAGAGTAACAGCATCCCCCTTGTCCAGTCCATATTTGTCGGAATATGCACTTGAAATGTATACATTTTCGCCGCTGAGGTCGGCGTCAATATACCTGCTGCCCTCCGATATACCATATATGGATATAGTTTCAGTAAAACCATCCCCAGTTGTTTTCAGACTGCCGATACAGTATTTTTCAGCGTCCGCAGTTTCCGTCTCTGCCGGCATTTTCAGAATATACTGATGGGATGCGATCATATTGGCAATGGTTTCGTTCTCCACATAATCAAGAAGAGGCGTAAACATAGTTCCGAAAACAAGGATAAACCCTGCAAACAACACACCAACGAAAATGGTGATATAATTCGGAATATTCTGAAAAATCACTCTCAGCCTGAAACGTGTCATGATGCCGATTTTCGTATTCAGTTTAAACGCCTTTTTCTTCTGGTGCCGCTTCAAATCACGGCGGATAAATTTCAGCGGAGAAAGGCTGAGCATTCTCGCCAGCATGACAAAGTTGATCAGCATCATAATTGCAATCGGGACGATGGTGGTTTCGATAAACGCAGTTGCGTTCCATAAGGTCTTATATGAAACCAGACTGTAGCTGCCCAGATACTGGTCCGCCATGATATTTTTGAACAGCGTATAGCCCAGCCCATTTCCCACTACAGCAGCAATCAGAAGTACGATCACAGGCGCCGCCATGTAGTGGCGTATCAGCTCACCCTTTGTATAACCCGATGCTCTCAGCGTTCCGATCACATTGGATTCCCGGCTGATGGTGTTGCTTGTGGTAATGGCAAAAACAAAGGCGATAATGACGATGAGAACATACATCATGGTCAGGATCATGACTCGGTCTCCGCCCAGATCGTCCCCTGCAAAATTCATGGCATTGGACGAACAACGGGGAATAAAACTGGTCAGAGCTGCTTTGGTACTCAGGGATTCCATGAAATTCTCCGCCATGTCCTTTGCCTCTTTCCCGCTGGGATCAGTGGGAGGCGTGTCATATTTCCAGGAATAGCTGTAGTGGATATGGCGGTTATCCATAGTCTGAAAGCCCCCGTCCGTCATGACTGCCACGCCGAATTTGATGCTGTCAAACATGAAATCAGTGTTATTCTGAAACAGCGCAGAATAATCCGGCAGAGCCACAATGCCCACAACCTTCAAGGACTTCCCTGCCACACTGAAGCTGTCCCCGACGGACAAATCATTGTTTTTCGCATAAAGTCTGTCGAGAACAATTTCATTTTCCGATTCTGGCATCTCACCGCTTAACAGGCAAACCTTGTTGACATCTTTTCTGTCCGCAAAAATACGCAGTGTACTGTCAAAATCATCTGTTTTTTCTTCCACGTAAAAATTCTCAGAAAGGGTCACGTCTTCCTTTTCAATGCTGATGATGCATTCGCTGTCCGCTTTTTCAGCAAGCTCAAAGTTTCCGTCCTCCACATTATATTTCTCAAAGCTCTGGGCATAAGCAGTTTGCAGACTTTCGCCTGCAATCAGAAAGCCCGAAACAATTGCAATAAGGGCGGTCATAAACAGGAAAATGACAATATATTTTCCGGCTTCCCCTTTGATTTCCCTGAAAATTCGTTTACCAAGAGGATTCTTCATCTCCTGCCCTCCTTACCAGTCAAGCTCTGCCGCAGGCGTTTTGGTTTCATTCCGATAATTCTTCCGTATCACGCCGTCACGCAGTTTAATTACCCTGTCCGCCATGTTTTTTATCGCATCGTTATGTGTCACCATGACCACGGTGTTGCCGTACTTGTGATTGATGTCCTCGATCAGTTTCAGAATTTCCTTTGAGGTGTTGTAATCCAGCGCTCCCGTTGGCTCGTCACAGAGCAGAATATCCGGATTTTTCACAATGGCACGCCCGATTGCCGTTCTCTGCTGCTGACCGCCGGAAAGCTGATTGGGCAGCTTGTGCCTGTGCTCGTACAGTCCCAGGGTTTTCAACAGCTCGTCCACATCAAGGGGGTGATCGCTGAGATATGCACCGACCTCTACATTCTCCTTGATATTCAGATTCGGGATCAGATTGTACATCTGAAAAATATAGCCCAGGTGCTTTCTGCGGTAACGCGTCAGCGCCTTTTCGTTCATATCCTCGATTTTTTCACCGCCGATCTGAATATAGCCGCTGTCTGCATTGTCGATACCGCCGATAATGTTCAGCAGCGTGGACTTTCCAGACCCAGACGGTCCCAGCAGCACGCAGATCTCCCCTTTTTCGATTTCTGCATCAATTCCTTTCAGCACTTCTACACGGCTTTCGCCCTCACCAAAATGCTTTTTGATTCCGCTGATTTCAAGAAACATAAATTCTCCTCCTATCACGCTTTTACATAACAACGTTATGTAATTGTTATGTAAAATGCCGCACCGTAGCACGGCATTGTTTGCCTTTCAGTTATTGTTATCATCCGATGTTAAAATCAGCTCCAGCCAGCCCTTGACCAGATAATCCATAATCCTGCGCATATGCCGGAGCGCCATTTGCTCGTCCGGTTCATGGGTCAGCAGATGAATGAAAGCGTCAATATGCATATGGGTCATCCAATGCAGTACATATGGATTGACCTGCATTCCCGGTGTCCGACCTGCCATTTGTTCCGCCATGGACCGGTAGCCCTGTTCCATCAGCTCCACGACTTCGTCCACGCAGTTCTCAAATGCCGTTCCCTGTGACTTTGTCAGAAGCAGCAGAAATGCGTCCCGGTTTGCGTAAAGGTGGTGTATCAGCAGCTGAACCAGCTCTTCATGATCTCCGTCTGAATATGTATATGCATCCGGTACAGATAAAAGCTGTGTATCCTCAGCAAAATGCGTATTCATCATTTCCAGCAGTTCCCGGAGGGGCTTCTCCACAATGGAACGGAACAAGTCCTCCTTGTCCCTGAAAAAGAAATACAGCGCACCTGTGGTCACACCGGCATTGGCACAGATTTTCCGCAGGGATGCCTTGGCATATCCCTTTTCCATAAACTCTGTTTTCGCACTGGCAAGCAGCTTTTCTTTGGTCTCACGGTCGGCTCCCATGTTCTCACCTCATCAGAATAACAGTGTTACATAACAATGTTATTTTAGCATAGATTTTCATATTTGTCAAGCCTTTTTTGAAATGTCGTCCGCACTCCTGTGCGGATATACATTTTTTAAGAGCCTGTTTGGCATCTTCCAACAGGCTCTAAGAGGCGTTATTCTTTTGGCACAAATTGCCATGGCAGAAGAATTGTGCAGACGGCGCAGTTGTTTTACGGTTGAGTATTGCAGAATTAGGGTTCTTTTTTTATTTCTTGGCAACCACTAAAAACCCTGTTATTAAAATCAAATAATAAACGGAGAGTCCGGGGTGGGCAGTTTTTTGCCAAACATCCCTTACTCAAATTGAGTTTTGGCATCTCCTCGGTCGGTGACAATCCGGTAGCCTACAGATTCCACCCTTCGTTCCAGGCAAGTACGGCACTGGGCGGATTCTTCTCCCGTACAGATTTTATTATCATACAGCTCATATTTTTTCCGTACTTCCACGGGGGACAGATTGGGCATAACCACATTGGCACCTGTTTGCAGTCCGAGTTCTCTGCCATCCGGATGCACCGTTCCC
The DNA here is from genome assembly GCA_964644275.1 of uncultured Ruminococcus sp. Lineage (GTDB taxonomy): Bacteria > Bacillota > Clostridia > Oscillospirales > Ruminococcaceae > UBA3855. The sequence continues at coordinate 70,278 of CAZXVI010000002.1, forward strand.
AGAGCGGTTGTCGCTGGAAGGAGCACCTTCGGAAACAGCAGACGCAGAATGCCCAGAAGCCGGAGCACCAGCTGAAGCTCACCGTTTGCGCAGTTCCGGAAGGGCGTATCCTTTTGGGAAAGAAACGGCCCGATTCCGATCATATCCGGCTGCAATTCCTGAAGAAACCGCAGATCGGCAATGAGGCATTCCGTTGTCTGAAAAGGAGTCCCTACCATGAAACCGGATCCTACCTGATAGCCAATCCGTTTCAGATCAAAGAGACAGCGGCGACGCTCTGCAAAGGTCAGCTCCGGGGGATGCAGTCGTCTGTAATGCTCAGCGTCAGCAGTTTCATGGCGCAGAAGATAGCGATCGGCTCCGGCCTCATAATAAGCAAGATAGCTTTCATAAGTCTTTTCGCCGATGGAAAGCGTAATAGCACAATCCGGGTATTGCTTCCGGATATCGGAGACAATCTCACAAATCCGTTCATCCGTGAACCATGGATCCTCTCCTCCCTGGAGGACAAAGGTACGGTAGCCAAGAGCGTACCCTTCACGGCAGCAGTCCATAATCTGCGCCTTTGTCAGACGGTAGCGCTGGGCACAGTGATTGTCCCGGCGAATTCCGCAGTACAGGCAGTTATTTTTACAGTAATTGGTAAATTCGATCAGTCCCCGGACATAGACATCCGTACCGTAATGCGTACGGCGCACCTCATCGGCAGCTATGCGAAGCGCTTCATCATACTGATCGGTCTCCAGCAGCTCCTTCAGTTCCGGATCGGTCAGATTCTGTGTGGCTTTCAGTTTTGCTATCAGTTCACTCATAAGTTCACCTCGTAAATGCGCAAAACAGGTATTTTCCCATTTTTCTGCATTCTTCCTGCGTTTTGGCAATATTGCATTTCTTGCAGCATCCGCCGCATGTATGCGGCAATTTCTTCTGCATCATCACTTGTGTACGGCTTCCAGCTACTCTCACTGAGGACACCGTTTTTGTTCCTCTTCCCATTTTACCTCAACAGGCTGTTTTTGTCAATAGAAACGCTTTCCTTTTTACGTTAAGAAGACTTTCAAATACAAATGGTCAGGAGTTCCAAAAAATAGTTTACAAGGTCTTGACAAGTGTACTTTAATGTGCTATAATGTACTTATGCAATAAGTACATTCGAACTTGCCACAACAATATAGGTCAAATTAAAAGCGCACTGTCGCTTACCGCAGACAGGTGAGCCGGAAAGAATTCGGGTGAGAATTTGGAAATTATTATCAGAACGAATACCAATCAGCCGATTTATGAGCAGATAGTCTCGCAGATCAAGGCAAAGGTCATAAGCGGCGAACTGAAACACGGAGATGCCATTCCCTCCATGCGGGCGCTGGCAAAATCATTGCACATCAGTGTGATTACAGTACAGCGTGCCTATGAGGAGCTGCAGCGTGACGGCTTTATTGAAACCACGGTCGGGCGGGGCAGCTTTATCTCAGCCAACGGCACAGCCTTCTTTCAGGAGGAACGTCAGCGCCAGGCAGAGGAGCATCTCCAGGCAGCGGCGGAAATCGGCAGAACCATCGGCATTTCCCTGGAGAAATTGACAGAACTGCTGCAGTTGTTTTATGAGGAGGACGAATAATGGAGTACGCATTACAGATACAGAAACTGACGAAAACCTATGAGAGTTTTGCATTGGAGCAGGTCGATCTTGCTCTTCCGCAGGGCTGCATCATGGGGCTGGTGGGTGAAAATGGTGCCGGCAAGAGCACACTGATTAAAGCAGCTCTTGATCTGATCCGCAGAGACAGCGGATGCATACAGTTTTATGGGGAGGCACTGGATAAAAATCCTATGGCACTGCATGAAATCATTGGCGTGGTATTTGACACTCTGTGCTTTTACGAGTCACTGACTCTTGCACAGATTGACAGGATCTGCGCCGGCATCTATCAGCAGTGGAATAGCGAAACCTACCGGCAATGGCTGGAACGGTTTTCCCTTCCGCACAAGGAAAAAATCAAAGCTCTTTCTAAGGGCATGAAGATGAAGCTGAATCTGGCAGTGGCACTTTCCCATAACGCAAAGCTCCTGATTCTGGATGAACCTACCAGCGGACTGGATCCCATTGCCCGGGATGAACTAATGGATGTATTTCTGGACTTCGTTCAGGATGAGACGCACAGCATTCTATTCTCCACCCACATCACAACGGATCTGGAGAGAATTGCGGACTATATCACCTTTCTCCACAAAGGCAGGGTGGTGTTCACCCGTTCCAAGGATGCTCTCTTATATGATTACGGTATTGTTCGCTGCGGTGAAGCACAGTTTATACAGCTCGCCAAGGAACCCGGTATCCGCTGGAGGAAAATGGAATACCAGTACGAGATACTTGTACCGGATCAGAAGGAAATTCTGGCAAAGTATCCGGGCTGCGCCGTGGACAAAGCGACCATTGATGAAATCATGCTGCTGCATGTGAAGGGAGAAACAAAATGAAAGGATTAATTCTGAAGGATTTGTATATCATGAAGCCCAGTTTCAAGGTGTTAGCAGCAACTCTATTGGCAATGACACTCATAATAACTGCTTTGTGTGCCGATGCATCGGAACCAAGTTCCATGGTCAGTCTCATTGTGATCTTTGCATTCTTTTGTGCCAATATAGTGATGAACAGCTTCAGCTTTGATGAGAAGGCAGATTTCATGAAGTATGCAATGACAATGCCCGTGACCAAAAAGCAGTACATCGGCTCCAAGTTCCTGATACTGCTGATTTATGAGATATCCGGCATCCTGATAGGACTGGTATTCTTATCGGTGGTCTGCCTGTGCTTCGGATTTTTCACCGCTGACATGGTGATACAGCTGCTGTTAGCTGCCGGATGCGCCCTGTTGATTGCCTTTCCCTACGGTGCGTTGCTCATCTGGCTCTCCGTTCGTTTCGGGACAGAAAAAGGAAGGATCATTCTGATCGCTGTTATGGTCTGCATCACACTGGCTGCTGTTGGTGTAATTTTCTTACTGCTGTCCTGTGAAACCATCATCATCTGGATCCTTCTGGGAGCACTCTATCTGCTTTCCCCCATTCTGTGGTTCTTTCTGAGCGTCTGTGCATTGCAGAAAAAGGAACACTGATATTCGAGAGAATCTCAGACCCCTCTACCACGGGGAGGGCAAATGTTACGAAACTGTCGCTTTTTCAACAAGCGGAGGGTAGGAACAAAAACAGTTCCTACCCTTTAGTATGTTATAAACTTTTTAAGTCCGAGCTGGAGATTTGGGAAACTTCATTGACAAGCATGTCTAAATATGCTATAATCGGAGTGGTATCCTGAATTGCAGATACCACTATTACTATCTGAAAACATTGCAAGGGGATCCTTTATGAATTTTAATGACATTATGAACGTAGTCGTGATTCTTATCCGCTACCTGCCCAATGTACTGCTGCTTTTTTTCTTCACGCTGGTGCTGTCCATTCCGCTGGGTGCTGCGGTGACCTGGCTGAAAAAATGCCGCTGCAAACCCGTGGCATGGCTGACCAACCTATACATTCTCATTATGCGAGGTACGCCTCTCATGCTCCAGATCATCGCCATCTATTACGCCATTCCTATGCTCTGCGTTGCCAATACAGGAAAAACCGGCGGAATCTGGACTTTTCTGCATGGCATTAATGCCATGCCCAAGGATCGGTATATGTTCGCCGCTCTGGTCGTTGCCTTCGTGCTCAACTATGCGGCATATTTCGCAGAAATCTTCCGTGGAGGCATCGAGGCAATCCCCAAAGGGCAGTACGAAGCTGCCCAGATGCTCGGCATGACAAAGATGCAGACCTTCTTCCGCATTATCCTTCCCCAGGTTACCAAGCATGTCATTCCTGCTACCTCCAACGAGGTCATTGTCCTGGTAAAGGATACTTCTCTTGCCAATGTTATTGGCTTTGTGGAAATCACAAAAAAATCCAAAGAATTTATGAACACCTACTCCTCCATTGTCCCCCTGTTCGTGGCAGGTGCGTTCTACTTTGTCATGAATGCTGTTGTGACACTGCTGTTCATGTTCATTGAGAAAAAATTCAACTATTACAAGTAAGGAGGCGTGAACCATGGCGATTCTTGAAGTGAAGCATATCTCCAAAACCTTCGGCGAGCTGGAGGTACTCAAGGACATCTCCTTTCAGGTGGAAACCGGGCAGGTGGTTGCCATTATCGGACCTTCCGGCTGCGGCAAGTCCACCCTCCTGCGCTGCATCAATCAGCTGGAACGCGCCGACAGCGGTGAAATTGTCGTGGACGGCAGCCAAATGTTCTGGACGGATGAGACCTCCGGAAAGATCGTTTATGCACCAAAGAAGATCCTGCGGGATATCCGGCTGAAAATCGGACTGGTATTCCAGAATTTCAACCTGTTTCCACATTTCTCCGTGCTTCAGAATATCATAGAAGCACCAGTGCATGTTCTGAAACAGCCCAAGGCGGAAGCGCTGGCAACAGCACGGAAGCTGCTGCAGAAAATGGGACTGGAAACCAAAGAAACATCCTATCCCTGTGAGCTGTCCGGCGGTCAGCAGCAGCGTGTATCCATTGCCAGAGCCCTGGCGCTGAACCCGAAAATTCTGTTCTTTGATGAGCCAACCTCCGCTCTGGACCCGGAACTGACAGGGGAAATTCTCAAGGTTATCAAGGAACTGGCCAAGGAAAAGATGACCATGGTCATTGTCACTCACGAAATGGCCTTTGCAAGAGATGTGGCAAACCACGTCATCTTCATGGACAATGGTTACATTGTGGAGGAAGGCTCTCCGGAAGAGGTATTCGGCAACACCCAGAATGAACGCACCCGTCAGTTTCTGCAGCGTTTCAGCAGCGACGGAGAATCGCCGTCAACGGATGCATAAGCGCCTGTGCGGACAAACAGTTTTGAGGTTCATGGAAGTATATTCATTTCCCCTATGTTTTCAACAAAGGGGGATTTGCATTTTGAAAGCATCCCCCGTGATTTTCAACGAAAAAGGCTGCATTCTCCGTTTCTTCCTTGATAAAAAGTCCGAATTTTTGCTTTGCTTCTTTACTTTCCATCCCTCCTGTGGTATCATAGTAATAAGAACAATTGCCGGAAATTCCGGCAGAATATTCGATCATAAAGGAGAATTTGTATGAAAAGAAATGTACTCAGACGACTGCTCTGTACAGCCCTGTCCGCAGCGATGCTTCTCGGCGTGGCTGGCTGCAGCGGCAAGGAATCCGGAACGGACAGCAATGAGGAGATTGCGGCAAACAGCGGAGAGGATCTCTCCCTCCAGAAAGTGCAGGAAGCCGGGAAACTGGTCATGGGGCTTGATCCCACCTTCAAGCCAATGGGCTATACCAATGAAAATGACGAGCTGGTGGGCTTTGACATTGATGTAGCAAGAGAGGTCTGCAAGCGCATGGGCGTGGAGCTGGTGCTGCAGCCCATCTCCTGGGACACCAAGGAGCAGGATCTGAATGTGGGCACCATTGACTGCATCTGGAACGGTCTTTCCGTTTCCCCGGAGCGCCAGGAAGTCATGCTCATGAGCACCCCCTATATGAATAACGATATGATTTTTGTGGTAAAGGAAGACAGCGAAATCCACTCCCTGGAGGATCTTTCCGGCAAGGATATTGCCGTACAGAACGGCTCCACTGCTCAGACCATTTTACAGGAATCCGATGTGGAGGAGAACGGCGCTTCCATTACTGCCCTGGACACCAATGTGGAAGCCCTCCAGCAGCTGGAGCTGGACATGGTGGATGCTGTTTTCCTGGACTCCGTTGTGGCAAACTATGAGATTACCACCAGCGGCAAGGCATACCGCATTATGGAAGAGGGACTGGAATCCGAGGAATACGCAGTGGGCTTCCGCAAGGGCGACCAGGCACTGTGTGACGAGGTTGTCAAGTACATGACAGAAATGGCTGAGGACGGCACAATGGCTGACATTTCCACACAGTGGTTCGGCAGCGATGTAACAACCATTGGCAAGTAATTTGACATCCGATAGGCAGCGACAGCTTTCTCCTGCTGGAGCAGGAGAAAGCTGTATTTTTCATACTAATCCCTTTAACTGTGACAGACAAAAGTCTGCCACAATTTAGCCGACGAAGCCGGCGTAAGAGATTGGACAAGATTTGACCGCAAAGCGGTCAAATCTGCGGCTGCTGTAGGCAGCTGCCCTCCAAACTGTAATGTCTATTACAGTTTGGAGAATTAGTAACAAAAGGAGAAAATGAATGTTCCAAGGATTTACACCGGAAGCCCTGGATTTTCTGAACGGAATCCGCATTCACAATGAGAAGGAATGGTTTGAAGCACACAAAGATATTTATCAGACGCATGTCTGGGAGCCGCTGAAAGCGCTGGCTGCACAGCTCTACGAGCCGTACAGTACAATACCGGACATGATCGTAAAGACAGCCAGAATCTACAAGGATGCAAGCTTTCCACCCTATCTCCATTACCGGGATACTATGTGGATCTACGTACGCCATGAGGCTATGTACTGGAGTAAAACGCCTACCCTGGTGTTTGAGATTTCTCCGGACGGCATTACCTGCGGGTTCCGGCTGGCAAAGCCGGAGGCAGGGCTTATGGAGCAATTCCGGAAGGTGCTTCTTGCCGATGCTGCTCCTTTCCTGCAAATGGTACAGCAGCTGGAGGCACAGGGAATTGTTCTCAGCGGTGAGGAATACAAGCGTGCAAAACCATGTCCGGTGGAGGAACTCCTCCCCTATTTCAAGAAAAAGAGCATTTGTGCGGAAGTACAGCTGGCAGACCGTGATACAATCTGCAGCTGTGCTCTGACTGCATTTGTGCAGGATGTCTTTGCCAAGGTGTTCCCCCTTCACGAATATTTCCAGGCACTGCATCTCCGGACGGAAGCACAAAAGTGCTCGTCAGCGCCTTCGTCCGTTCCGGAAACAGACCACACGCCCATGGTGCGTGCTCCCCGGCAGGACTTCATGTGGTAGCGCAGAGCCTGCTTTGACAAAGGGGGATTCTGTGGGGTTTTGCCTTACCGGCGCCCGTCCGCATTGTGGCACCTCCCCAAACACCATCTCTAATCCGAATCAGAATACAACGCCCCTTCGCATGCGGAGGGGCGTTGTGGCTTTGGATTCTATTTTCCCGGGAACAGCAGCTTTTTCATCTGCCCAAGGTCAAACACATTTACTGCGCCGTCCTCACTGAGATCAGCAGCAGTCAGCTGTGCCTCTGTCAGTGTGGTCTGCGCCAGGAGATATTTCTGCAATGTCACAAGATCCAGCACACTGCATTTGCCGTCCAGATTGATATCCCCCTTCACAGCGGGTTCCCCTGCCATGGGATAACTCTTCAGATCCGGCAGTTCATCCAGGGTAATGCAGTACTCGCTGTTATAGATTTCCACCAGATTCTCCACGGGATTATTCTGCTCGCTGGTGAGATAATTCATATACCAGGGGCAGAAATACAGCCATGCGGCTTTATCGTTCAGCAGGTTCTCCAGAGAAGGGATTGTATCATTCTCCGTCATGGCAACCATCTTCTCGCCGTCCGTACTCTGTACCAGGCTGTAGAAAGTGGAGGAAATGGAGCTCAGATTGGGCAGACCGTCCTTGGCATTGTACTTGTCATAACCTACAATATCCACGACATCGTCCCCCGGATACCAGTCCGCTGAGGTCTCATAGGTGTAACCGGTCCATTCCCAGATCAGATTATCCAGACCGTAAACATTGGTCAGCTGGTCATAGAGCAGGCGGTAAAGCTCCTTGCAGGCGTCAGGGCCTTCGGCACCCCACCAGAACCAGGCACCCTCGGCTTCATGGAGGGGCCGCCAGAGCACCGGTACATCGGCATCCTTAAGCTTCTGCAGCTGCTTGGCGATTTCAGCAATATCCGCCATGATCACTTCATTCTCCCAGGTTCCCTCTGTCAGGGCATTGGTAATGCTGAAGGTTGTGGAATCGGAACTTGCAGAGGGCACATAGAAAGCACGCTCCGTGCCTCCCTCCTCGGAGGGAACCCGCCAGTGCCAGCAGACAGTCGCAATGCCGCCGTATTCATTTACCCATTCAATGGCACGCTCCGCTGCATTATCATCCCAGGTGGCGCCGGCATAGTAATTCAGAAAATCAATGCCGCGGATGGCAGGTTGTTTTCCTGTCTGCGTCTGAATATATTCAAACTCCGCTTCATTGTCCTTGATATAGGTATCCGGGTCACTCCACAGATTATAGTTATGGCTGCCGCAGTATTCCTGCTGACCGGAAATAATGTGATTGCCGTACTGGTCACACAGGTAATTATATAACCGCTTTGCAGAATCAGAGGCATTGGGGTTGGAAAGCTGCCGTGTGGGAGAAAGATTGGTCAGACTTTCATCCGCCGGCCGAATGGTCAGATAATCAAAGAAGGTATAGCCCCAGTATGCCTCCAGCTCGATGGTATTCACACCGGCATTGAGCATGACAACGCCGCCGGATGTTTCAGAAAAAGCCAGATTATGAGAGAAGCTCACTTCTCCCTGATTCACGCCGTTGACATTGAGATACTGCACCTTTTTATTGGTATCATATGGTTCGCAGTAGCAAATGCTTAATTCATAGAGTCCGGCCTCCTCCACAGTCACCTTCACGCTGACGGTGGTTCCCTTCTGATCCAGATAGGAGAAGCCCGTGCCGGAACAGCCCGTCAGATCAAAGTCCAGTCCGCTGCCGTCCTCCTCCGTGTTGCCAAGCCATCCTTCGGAATAAATAGTGCCGCCGCTGACGGCGCCGTCCTCGAACTCGTATTTAACAGCTTCCGTTTCCGCACTGGCGGCAGGCACTGCCGTACCGGCGGTCATCAGGGAAGCTGCCAGCGCCAGGCACATTGCCCTGCGCAGTTTGCTTTGTTTCATAACCATTCCCTCCTGAATTACTCCGGGCATTTTGGAGACTGCCCGTGTTGTTTCTTATCCTAATTCCTTTCGTGCCAGCGCAGGTGCGTAAGGAATTGCATGAGATTACTATTATCATAGCATATCATGGAAGGAATTGCAAGGGCTTTAGAAAAATTTCCATACGTCAGAATAAACCTACAGAGCACCTCTAAAAACTTGTTTTCAGAGGTGGGGGTGTGAGACTGCGCTCCACACCCGATTTATATAATAAGCAATCATGTCCTGCTTTGTCTCAGAATATACCTGCGGCGGTATTTCAGCTCTGCGTAAACAGCAATTTTCCGCTGGTACACCATATCGGATACGCCGCCCACCACTCCCACCACCGGAATGCCCTGGAGGAATTTCAGATACAGCAGCTCTGCCGCAAGTGCATCGGAAGTGCGGCGGATCTGCTCCTGCAGACTGGTATCGGATGCTGTTCCCCGGAAAATCCGGTAATTGATGGCGGCATTGTGCTCCCGGAGATCCTCCCCATGGAGCAGGGCTGCTTCCATAACCTGAAGGATGAAGATTTGTTCCTCCTCTGTATCATAGGGGAAACCGTAATGGAGGGCGGTTTCATACATGCCCCGCAAAAGGATGCTCAGAAGTACGGGAATGTCCGGCAGTCCCAGTCCCAGAAGTCCCAGTCCCACGCCGCCGACTCCGGAGATGAACAGATTCACCTGACTGCTGCGCTCTGCAGCGCGGCGCAGGGCGGTGGTGCCGTCAAGGTGAATGGCTTCCTCACAGCGCCGTTTCTGCACCGATGCAGCGAGCTTCTCCGGCTGACATGTTTTCTCAATGAGGGACGTGCCCCGGCGCAGGATTACGGAAAATGCTCCGGCAAAGGCACTGCGCAGGGTCTGCTCCAGCGTTTCCGGCACATGCTTCTGGAGGGATGCCTGCCACAGCCCCCCTCCTCCCATTCCGTTCCGGCGAAGGTAGGCATTTTCAGCAGCAATGAGCCGCTGCATTTCCCTTTGCTGCTGTACGGGTCCCATCCGAATCCGCTCCTTTCCCGTGTGGATTGATTCTTCCTATTCTATGATTTTACCACAAAAATGTGAATCAGGTATGAAGAAGCTCCGTACCGCCAAGGCAGTACGGAGCTTGGAATAGTATAGTCCTACTTTACCAGATCACCAATGGTCAGGCCCAACTCCTTAGTCTGAGCAGCAATGATGCCGGCAATGAGGGAGGCACCATAGGGGCTCAGATGGGTATTGTCAATGGTAGTCTGTTCCGCATCAGTGTAGCAATGGAGAGCTGCTGTGGCATCCGCACCACCGCTTGCAAAAAGATTGGTATACAGCTCCGTGGTCAGTGCGGTCATGTCAATAACTGCTACACCCTGCTCCTGTGCAAGACTGATCATTGCCTGCTGGTAGGCAGTGTGAGCACTGTAATAAGCAGAGCCATCGGAGGCTCTCCGGGTTATGGGTGTTACCAGCACCGGAACAGCACCGGCATCCTGGGCAATTTTGATATACTTATTCAGCAGAATCCACTCATAGGAATACTGGCCGCTGCTGTTCATGCCATTGCTGTCCAAACTGCTCTGCTCCAGTCCCGGATAGGTGCCAAGCCCGGGATAGGTGGATTCATCGGTTTTCTCGTCATTATGTCCGAACTGGATAAACAGGTAATCCCCTTCACCAATGCTGCTGCAAAGGGTCTGGTAATTGCTGTCCTCCAGGAAGCTTCTGCTGCTTCTGCCGGAAAGGGCAAGATTCTTCACAGTCACACCATTGAATGCAGCTGCCAGCTGCATGCCCCAGCCATTGCGGTTATAAGTGCTGACTGTGGTACTGTCATAGTCGCAGACTGTGGAATCCCCCACCAAGTAAACAGTTCCGGAAAACCGGAAATTTTCCGGTTCATAGGGACTGGCTTCCGTTTCCGGCTCTGACGGAAGGGTCAGTGCCACATTCAGCCCCAGAAGGAACTGGGTGAGCTGCACAATATCAGTCACAGTAACACTGCCATCCCCGTTCACATCGGCACACTTCGCAGCATTGTCAGAGGCAAAGCCCTTGACAGCACCTTTCTTCTGTGCGCCCAGGTCGAAGATATTCACAATGCCGTCCAGGGTCACGTCACCGGCAACCAGCTCTTCCTCCACATATTCCATAAACCAGTTCTGACATGCATTTCCATTGCACTCCCATTCCTGTACGTTGGCGCCGGAGGATACGGATGCATCCGCCACCTCTACACAGCTCTGATCAGTGGATACCTTTGTTACAATGGTATGGGAACCATCGGCATTGGCCACAAACTTGAACAGCTGCGCATCGGAGGCGGTATTCTCATAAATGCCGATATTGGTGCCATTCTGGGTGGAACCGTAATCCACATCCAGCAGATAGGTACTGCCGTCTCCCACCTGGGAGTAGAGATAATAATAGCCATCCCCTGCGGAAACTGCCTTCCAGGTATTCTGAGTTCCCGGCTCCGCCGCACCCCATTGCTGCACATTGATACCATTGGCTGCGGTGCCGCCGGCAACATCCATGTACAGTCCGCTGCCGGCATTCTTCAGCATGAAAATGCAATTCGTATCCAGCTGCGCCCCTTCCTTGGGAACAGGGACTTCCTCCGTCATTTCCGTATCGGGAGCTGTCACATATCCTGCACTGGGCACACCTGCCTCTGCGAACATGGCATAGGTCATATTGCTCCGGGAGGTCTGGACACCACTGTAGGCAATACAATAGTTCTTCGCCTCTCCTGCTGTTTTAGCTGTATAGCTGTAATTGCTGCTGGGTCTCCAGCTGCAGGCCTTGGCATTGCTTGCAGTCAGGGAATAATTGGAATTTACCAGTACTGAACCGGAATCCGTATACACACCGGGATAGGTGGAAGATATATCGGAAGTGGAGGTCCCGTCATTGACCACGGAGCCCTTTCCCGTACCGCCGTCATAGTAGCAGGCTTCCGCATAAAGCTTGCAGGCAGTGTAAATAGTATAGCCCATGTCAAAATTAATGACGTAGTTATTCAGAGAATGGAAGTAACCATAGCGCATAAGCCCCGGTGCTCTGGTAATGCAATCCTTATAATAGTTGTCTGCCAAGGTCACACAGGGATGCCCGTTATAGGCATCGTAGATTTCCTGGGTGTCTGTGGGATAGCCCAGCAGCACACCGTACTCATGAAGGCCAAATTCACAGTCGGAGATGGTCACAAAATCCGTGGTACCCTTGAAATTCAGGAATTTATCCCAGTCGTCCTGTCCGGTAGAAGCAGTATTCACCGCACTGTGCCCTACAAAGGTACAATGGTCGATCCAGAAATTCCAGCCATAGGAGAACTCCCAGATATTGTCATTGTTCAGTTCCTTGTCGTGGGAAACTTCGATGTTGCGGATAATAATATTGTGTCCCTGCCCGTAATTTCCCTCATAGGTGCGGAAATACACATTATACAGGGAATTGCCGCTGTAGCTGCCGATAATGGTCTTGTTGGGATAGATATAAATACAGCCGTCGGTGAACCGGTATCTGCCGTTGATGTCAGTGGTATAGGTGCCGGTTTTAGAAATATCAGCAGTAATCACAATGGTTCTGGGCGTATCATCGGAGCATGCTGCCTTCAGCTCATCAAAGGTGGTGACCTCCACTGTTTCACCCAGAAGTCCGCCGATGGTAGAAGCCTTCACATTGCCGTCCATATCCTTGGCATATCCTGCAAAGCCCTGAAGACCTGCGGCATTGAGGAGCCACTTCTGACTGTCCGCACCGGTATAGGAAGAAAGGCTGACGGAATAGTCCGCACTGTTGTGGGTCAGTGCCATGGATGGATCATCGTAATTGACAATTTTGTAATACAAGTCATTGCCATAGGCATCCTGGGATACAGGGATCACATACCAGTGCTGGGAGGTTGCGCTTTCGCTGCCGAAAATAACACATGCCGTTCCCTCGCTGACAGAATAGCCCATGGGCGTCAGAAGTCTGCCGGTTCCCATATTGGTGATTTTAAAAAAGCTGCCGTTGCTGTTGGTGCCCACATAGTCAAAGCGCCAATTCTCGTTCTGAGAGCCGTTGGTGCTCCAGGTGTTACAGGGCGATTTGTCCGAATAGCCGGTGATATTCAGATTCCGGCTGTTATCATAGGTGCTGATACGGACAAGCTCTGCAGGATAATCCACAGAAACCGCTTCCGCACGCAGGCTCAGGGGAAATGCCGCACACAGGCAGGTGAACAGCAGAAGCAGTGCTGTCAGTGCCGCCAGGCATTTCCTGGAAAGGGATGTTTGCATACAAATTCCTCCATTATTGGGATTCTCTGAAACCATGTTCCGGGAGATTCCCTGTTATCATTTTTAATGATATTGTACCATTTTTGGCTGTTTTTGTCAATTCACAATTTGCTCATCTTTATGACTTTTTCAATCAATCCGACAACAGGAATTGCAGTTTTCGCTGTTATTGCGCCCCCGGATCATGTGGAAGTCCCCAAAGACAGTTGGGATTTTTTCTGTAAACTGTTGTAGTTCTGTAAATTCTTAACAAAATTATTGACAAACTGTGAAAACTGTGATATAGTAAACATAGGTTAATTTGCCTGTTAGTCATCACAGAACAAAGGTCAGAACCAGGACTTAATACCAATTCTCTATCAAACTATTGAACTAATTTGATAGAGAGCGTGTGCTGACGCACTCGCCATTGTATGCCGTAAAACGGCATACAATCCGTCTCATGCATTCTCATACGCCGCCTGTGGCGGCTATGAAAATCATGATGTTTTATCATGATTTTCAAATGAGAATAGTATATAATTACAATGGGGGAATTTGTATGAAGAAAACCACAAAACAATGGAAACGAGCTGCTGCATGGATTTGTGCAGCGGTCATCTGTTTCGGCGGCAGCGGTGCAGCGCAGACGGCATCTGCAATCCAGATCAATCCTGTGGACAGCACCCTGAGCCAGGCGGATACGCTCCTGACACGGGATGTCATCTGCAATAGTCAAAGCGGTGTAAGCTACTGGTCATCGGAGCATTTTCAGTTCATCTGGGGCAGCAGCGGCACGGACAGCAGCAGAGTGACCCAGGAATTTCTGGAGGGCAATGCCAAACATCTGGAGGCATGCTATGATGTCTATATGAATGACCTGGAGATGGAACCGCCCACGCAATCCGTAAACACAAGCCTGCGTGACGGCAACGAATACAAAGTGAACATTTACATCTCCGGTACGGGGCTGGAAGCATTTGAAGATGACTGGGCCTATATGTCCTACGATTCCGGCGGATTCGGCTACATGTTCTGCTGCGTGGATGCCATGGCATATAATACACCCTCCTGGGTGCTGCCCCATGAATTTGCCCATGTTGTTACTGCGCACCAGATGGGCTGGAATGAGAACAAGTACACCTATGCCTGGTATGAGACCATGGGCAACTGGTTCCGGGAGCAGTTTCTGTACTCGGATTATTACAGTCCTTATTTCTCATGGGCCGGGGACGGTACGGACTTCTTTGAAACCTATATGAAGAACCTGTGCTTCACCTCACCCTTCGGACGTGATTATTATGCGTCCTGGGCACTGCTGCAGTATCTGACCGAGAATCCCGATCACCTGGCAGGCTACGGTACGGATTTTGTAAAGCGCATGCTCCAGGAGGGAAAGGTGGATGAATATCCGCTTCTGGAAATTGAACGTCTTGCAGATGCCGACCTGAAGGATACACTCGGTCACTTTGCCAAGCGTATGGCAACCCTGGATTTTGCCCAGCAGGAGCGTTACCGTGCGCGTCTGGATCAGCTTCTGACCAACGGGGTATGGAACTGGGGTGAAATTTATACCATTCTGGAACAAAATGAGGAATGGGAAAATTACTATACTGTTCCGACAGAACGTGCCCCCCAGCAGGCAGGTATTAATATTATTCCTCTGGCACCCACAGGGAATACCATCACTGCAACGCTGGAGGGACTGACCAACGTGCAGGGTGCTGACTGGAGAGCCTGCATCGTAGTAGAGCAGTACGACGGCACCACCCGGTATTCGGAGCTGTTCTCCGATGGTGACACTATGCAAATGGCATGGAACAGCAGTACGGACAGTCAGGCATATCTGACCGTTTGTGCAACACCTGATACGGATACCTATGTGCAGGTAGGTCTTCCCTATGGGCCCGATTCCGAGTTTGCAGAGACCAATTATCCGTTCTCCTCCAAGACCCGCTATCCCTATGCCGTGACGCTGACCGGCGCAGCAATACAGCAGACACAGAATTCCTCCGGTACAGCTCAGGGTTCCTATCATTCCAACGGCGGCGGTTTTGTGGCAAGTACTGCACATGTGGATGCCAGTGTCTATGTTGGACCCAATGCCAAGGTGCTGGGGTATGCCACAGTAACGGGCAATGCTGTTATTACTGACTATGCTACCGTTTCCGGAAATGCTACGGTATCCGGCAACGCTGTAATCGGCGGGCATGCTGTCATTGCTGAATCTGCCACTGTC
This sequence comes from uncultured Ruminococcus sp., assembly GCA_964644275.1. Classification (GTDB taxonomy): domain Bacteria; phylum Bacillota; class Clostridia; order Oscillospirales; family Ruminococcaceae; genus UBA3855. Next base: position 85,676 of record CAZXVI010000002.1, read on the forward strand.
AAGGACAATGCGATTGTGGGAGACTATGCAGGTGTCATGGGGAACGCCATTGTCAGCGATTACGGCCGTGTACTGGAAAGCGGTCTTATTTATAATAATTATACGGTCAGCGGCAATGCGACTGTCAAGGGTGTCGCCTTCTGCATGGCAAATGGTTCCCTCTCCGGTCAGGCAATTGCTGACGGCGACTACTATGACGACGGCAATAAAGCAGTAACAGCAGGTACTGTTTATGGATGGGTCAGCTCAGAAAGCTACGCCTCCAGCCGTCCCTATACGGATGGTCTGTACATTGGCTATGAATTCACAGAGGACAGCAGTCTGTTGGTTGAGGACACCTATACTTCCACCTATGGTATGGCAAAGAATGCACCCCTCTGGGAACAGAGCCGTACCAGTGCCAGCGGTGTACTGACGCTGAACGGTGTTGATGAATATGTGGTTGCAGACAGCTCCATGGCAAGCTTCCATGATATTGACATTCAGACAGCAGTGCTCTGGAGAGGCAACAGCAGTGATGAGCGGATTTTCAGCTTCGGTGATGCTGAGCACTATATGTATCTGACCACCAGCGGCAGCAATGGTACAATTGAATTTGTCATCAATGACGGAACAGGCGAACAGCGCCTGACTAGTCAGGAAAGCATGCCGCGCGGTGAATGGGCAATGTTCAGCGTGGTTCTGACCGGTGACACCGGAAAGATTGTCATGAACGGCAACACCATTGCAGAGGGAAGTATTACCGCAGATCCCATTGACACAGTATCAGAATCGGCAAAGTACTATATCGGACGGGGCTATGACGGCAATTATTTCAACGGCTCCTATGACTATTTCCATATCAACTTCAAGGAGGTCGCACAGGCAGCGTATTCCTACACCGAAACGGAAAGTATTACCTCCGAGCTGCAAACCGGTCTTGTTGGTGATGTGAACCGGGATCATACCATCAACGTATTTGATCTTGCATTTCTCAAGAAAATCGTGCTTGGTTCTTCCTATTCCTACCAAACGGAGCTTGCTGACTGCAACGCTGACAGTGTTGTAAGCATCACCGATCTCGTGGCAATGCAGCAATATCTTCTGGGCTATGATTCGGATTATATCGGCAGCTCAGTTTCCTGGGAAGAAAGCTGATTCCCGGTACTGCAAGAGAGACAAAGAACACCTCTCCAGCAATCCGCATATCACTGAAAAAGGGCTCCTGACAGGAGTCCTTTTTTAGAGTCTGTTTAGTTTCTGGAGGCAGCCGGATTTTCGTCCTGATAACGACCGTTCAACGTAGCAATAATTGCAAGTCGGACCGGCTGAGTCAGGAAGAAACTAACAATTTTCCAGTATCCGGATATAATGATTGGCTTCCCGCAGCACATGGTCGGCGAGCAGCGGAAGAATCAGCGAACGGATACGACAGCTAAGAATCCCCTTTGCTCCTGCTGCTTTAAAGTCCCTGAATTTTCTGGTTTCTGCAAGCAACTCGGCAGGCATGGTTTTCGACTGGGCGTTCCGGCAGGTGCTCAAAAGTGCTGCGTAATCCCCTGCAAAATGATCCGAGGTTCGGATCAGCTCTTCTTCCGTGGGATCCAGCAGGCCACGCATGAAAAGTGCGTGTTCCATCATAATCTGATTCCAGAAGCATTTTGTTTCCTGCAGGGATTGATCGGCAGTTGTACCATTGGATTCCAGCATCTGTACATAGCTCCTGTACAGCTTTGCTTCCCGAAGAATATGTTCCAGCAGCAGCGGATAATTGGCAGTATACATCCGGCAGTGCTGCACCTGATCAAGGATTTCCTCCTTCAGTCCAATCAGCCCGTTCAGCAGCCTGAGTGCCTGGGTATTCAGGGCTTTTACCTGGCGGCAGCAATCCATCCCGCCGCAGCAAAAACAGCTGCCAAGCTGCAGCGTCCGCTCGGTAATTCCTTTATTGATTGCAATCCCGGTAAGCCGTTCTGTCTGCTGCTCCGCAGCTGAGGTAAATTCTGTCACAAGCTCTCCGGAACGAAGCACCTCATTGGAAATGATCCCCTTACTAAGCGATACTGCACTGCTCAGCAGCTTTTCAAAGGCATTTTTGTAAAATTCTGCCTTTGCAGCATAACCTGCTCCCACCGGTGTAAAACCTGCCTTCAGAAACAAGGAATGCTCTTTCATAATGCGGGCAAAAAACAAATGCAGCTCCAGGGATTCCACAGCATAATGTTCAGTTTGCATAGCAACCTCCTTAGTCATCATAATATACTAATCATTTCCCACTTCCGGCTATAGATGCCATCTATCATCCGGCAGGAAACCAGTATTTACTTCAGGTAACCTCTAAAAGCCCTCTGTTTTTAAAATCGGAAAAGAATAAAAGGCGGATTTCGTGGGGCTTCGCCCACACTCCCACCTCTAAAAACAGGTTTTTAGAGGTTCCCTTCATTTAAAAGACGAATCAAGCTTGCATGCTCCAATGACAGGATGCCATACATCCATGCAGTCAGTGTATGGGATTCGTTCATCGAAGTTTCGTATTAGTAGCATATTATGATTTGCAGGAGGAATCGGTGACTGCTGCTGATTACCGGGAGCCGATGCTACTCCGTGATGACCAGAAAATTCCCCAGACGGTCCCTGAGCGCCATCCGGGAACAGAGATATGCCGTAAATGCAGGGATGTAGTCCGCTGCATACTGATACACCGCATCGTGCCGGAACCGGGAACGATATGCCGCAAATCTGCCGGATAATTCTCTGCAAATGGCTTCCTGTGAAAATATAGCACATTTTGCCGTGATTGCCTGTACCTCCTCTGCTGACAGCCGCAGCTGGAAATCCGTTTTTCCGAGCATGGTATTTGCCAGCAGATTATTTGCCGCGACCTCAGCAAAATTGAATAGCAGTTCTCCATAGGGACAGCCGTAGAGTCTGCCGTATGCCGTGAGCAGGGATTCCAGTTCCGCCGCATTGAAATACTGACAGAACTCGTTTTCCAGCCAAATTCTGCGATAATATTCGTTGATGTACATGACACCCTCCTGCTCCAGACTGTAGGCTGGACAATCCAGCAGCGGATAATCAATGGAGGCACCGCACTCCCTTGCATTGAACCTTGCAGAATAATGCCGCTGATATTCCTGGAAAGCGTGTTCCATTACATATGTGTATTCATAGCAGCTGACATTCATTCTGAACCGACGGGCATTTTGATAGAATGTCAGATTCTCCTGGTGCAGTGCCAGAATCCGCTCCCGTCCCCGGTTCAGAATCACATGCATCGGCAATGTCCTGAGCTGCTGCACTGCCTCAGAAAGAGAGGGCAAATGCAGAAAATAAACATCAGCCCAGTACAGAACCGATCCATAAATGCGCTCTGCATGCTGTTTGCTGATGGTGCTGCTTTCCCGTCCGGTGAATTGTGCGGCGGTTTCCGTAAAGGCTGCATCCAGATCTCCAGTAATTTTCCGGAATGTTTCTTCGCTGATCATGCCGGTATTTCCGCAGAGTGCCAGCAGACTGGCAGTGTAATTCTTCCTGTCAAGCTCCTTTTCAGAAAATGGCAGCGGCAATGTAATCGTATCCGTAATCCTCCTATTCTTCGGCAATGCCGTTTGCAGCATTCCGGATCCTTCGGCACAGCTCTTCCAGGTCACGGCTGCGGAGTATCTCAACATCGCCTCCGCTTTCCCCTTCAAACAAGTCATACATGACCTGTATCACCTCATCATCCGTCAGAATATCCAGACTTTCCTCTTTTACCTCATAAAACACCTCCAGCAGTGCAGCAATGGTATCTGCATAGCCATTCTGGCTGAGATATGAGCTGTGCATAAATTTCTCGATCATTTTGGTTGTGGCACTTTTTCCGAACTCAATTCTGTCCTGAAGTGCAATGGCATCTCTTCCAGCCTGTACAAGCATTTCTGCCTCCTGTTCGGACAATACCAGTCCATATTCCGCAGATGTTTCATTGAGAGCAAGAAGATCATCCTTTCGCTGTGCATTTGTAATTTCATGCAGCTTCAGCTGGGGTGATAGTTCAAATTTCATAATACTCCCTCCTGTAATTTGTGCAAATTGCCCCTTGACATTTTCCTCAAAATGTGATATACTTTTTATAGTAAAATTTCGGATTGTATGCATGTTTGCAAAAGCATGCATACTTTTTTATTATAACAGAACACGTCGGATTTGTCAACTATATGCAAGTAATTTTTTAAAAAAGGAAATACAGTCCGATACTTACATCCGAATCCTCGCCCGACCCCTATATGTTTATGCAGGGGAATTTGCATAAAGGGATTCCTCCGTCTGAAGACGGAGGAATCCCTCAAAGAAAGTATTTTTGAACAGTGCGCCCCTGAGAAGAAGCTTCTCAGGGGCGGCTTCTATACTGCAGCAGTTGCCGGATTCGCCATCATCAGGATTGTTCGGCAGCTGTTACATCATCCTTAGAAAGCGTAACAGTAATGCGGGAACCTCTGTCCGTGGTTTTCGGGATATAATGGAACTGAATTTGATCATAATCCGGATCCACTTCTGCAGCCAGGTAGCCCGTATGGGACTCCCCTGCAGGAATCTCTTCCGCAAAGGTTTCCTCACCATAGAATTTGTACAGCTCACTGCCGGCAGGAATGGTAAAACATTTATCGGACTCATAGAATGTACCATCCACTGTCAGGGCAAAATTATTCAAGAAATTGGTAGTTACCGTCTCCTCAGAGCCATTATCAATGGTCACATGGAAAAACAAAATCATTTTGCCGTTGCTTGCCAAAGTGATTTCCGGATTTTCCACCTTATCCACCGTCAGTGTCATATTTCCGTAGGTTGCCGATTCTCCGTAGAAAATATTAACTTCCTCATAGACAACCTCCGTCGTAGGCTCCACATCATAGGAATCCATTGTACTGTCGGAAATGGTTCTCTTGCCATTGCATCCGGCTGCCGTCAGCAGCATGGCAGCCAGCAGAATACAAATACCTCTTCTGAATTTTCTCATGTATCATTTTGCAGGGAGTCCCTGCATTTCCTCCTTTCAGGCATTACCTGCAGCCATTACTGGGCAGGACAAACTTATTATACCATATTCCCGCTGTATTTGCAAGTTATTTATTCACTATTTTTTCTGCTTTTCGTTTTTCCCGGAGCTTCCGGAAAAAATCGGACAGCATCTTGCTGCATGTCTCCTCCAGGATTCCTCCCATCAGAGCAGGATGATAATTATAAGGCAGCGAAAACATCTGCTCTACAGAATGTACTGCGCCGCTCTTCGCATCATAGGCACCGAAGTACACCTCATCAATTCTTGCCTGAATGATTGCACCGCTGCACATGGGGCATGGCTCCAGCGTAACATACAGCGCACATTCCGGAAGCCGCCAACCGCCCAGTTTGCGGCATGCCGCATCAATCGCCATCAGCTCTGCATGGGCAAGGGCATTCTTTGCCGTTTCACGCTGGTTGTAGCCCTCTCCCACAATTTCTCCCGTCGTAAGCCGGACAACAACTGCACCCACAGGAACCTCTCCCTGCTGTGCCGCCAGCTCTGCCAGTTCTAGCGCCCGACGCATATATGTTTCATGCTGCAGCATCCCATTCTGCAATTGCAAGTCCAGCCCTCCCTACCACGTAATCACTGTAATGACTACTGTCATCAAAATACCGAAAATCATCATCAGCAGCAGAGGTTTTGCGGAAAAAAGCACCGCTGCCTTATCCGGCCATTTAAGGCTTGTTGCAGTCCCATGCATAACTGGAGTTTTCTGCGTCCCGGCAATCAGTTTGTGCAGCACTGCCAGAACACCAATTGCACAGGGCAGCAGCACAACAATCCACCACTGCAAGGAATAGGTCATTTCAAAGGTTTCCAAATAATACAAAGAAAACATATAAATTTCATGGACAATATGGAGAATGACAGCTGTCAGAAAACTTCCGGTTTGCAGTAAATAATAAGAAATCGTTAATGTAATAATGCCAATTCGCAATATATCCGAAGGCGTATGCATAAGCAGCATTGCAATGACTGTGACAGTTCCTACTGCAAACCCGTCACCAAACTGACGCAGCACCTGGAACAAACTTCCATGGAGAAGCAGCGCAATGATAATGGGCAGCAGAAAAATGGTCACAATTTCATAGAGAAAGAGCCAATAATCTGAAGAAGAAATGGAATCCAGAAGTATCTGATACTTATTCAGATCAGTGGACTGAAATACAAAGAAAGCACCCAATCCCGCACTTAACAGCATGGTCAATGCCAGTCCCATAAGAAGCTCATCGGGATGACGCAATCGGACGGGAAATCCAACGTTCCGGGGAAGTCTCAGGGTTAACAGCACTACCAGCGCAGGCAGCAGGTATTTCAGAAATCCGATTGTAGTCATAATTGAGAAAACTGCTGCTTCCTCCCCGGCCATGGAAAATTCCAGAAGTACAAAATTGATGCGTACATCCAATATATTCAATACCCAGATAATCAATTTATCCAGCACATTTTCAATGAAAAAGTATAGCAGCAATGCAATTCCGATCAGATTTCCAAGATTTCTCAGCGTCATTTGTTCTGCATTTGCCTGGGAATGCTGCACAATTGCCGGGTTTTCTGAAAAAGTCGTTTCCTTTGGATGCTTTGTAAACGTATACGCATACGGATTATCAGGCCTGCGCCGCCATTTCCGGTAGGCATCACAGTATGCTTCAGATTGATTCGGGCACTGAAAATCCTCCACAACATCAATCATTTTTTCTGTGGTTGTTCCCTGCATCCGTATCCCTCCTACCCCAAAATACTGTTGTTTCTGAATTAGGCAGCTGAAAACTGCCTATTCATGATCGACAAAAAATAACCATTATTCTTTATTATATCATATAAATTTACAGCGTATATCCACTTCGAAAGAACATTCAATGAATTCATAGTAAAAAAAATATGTGCAAAATATGAATAAGTATAAGCTAATGCCTGTTTCTATTCTTCAATACTGATTATTCCGCTTGTTTGTACAATTTGTATATTTTTTTGAAGAATATGAATTTTTATCGTGCAAATTAACAAAAAATTGGTTGACACAGCAAGAATGCTGTGGTATAATAAAAAAAGGATTGAAAAAGGGAGGGAGTCAGTGTGCGTAGACATCTTTTGCAGCGTATAGCTGCATTCTGTACGGCTGTATTGTTGTTTTCCATATCGGAATTTCAGCCAATACCCGTCGAAGGATATGACATTGCGGCTCTTACCATTGCTCAGGTCTCTGTCACAGAGGAAGAACTGGAACAGACCCAAACCGTTGCGGTAGATGTTCAGATTGCTGCTAATACGGAAGGATTTCTGGCTGCGGAATTTGGTATTCTTTATGATACGGCGCTGACATTGGACAGTGTGGATTTTGGTGATGGGACAGGCTCTTGTTTTCAATATGCCTGCAATCCGGATTCCGGTGTCATCTGGTTCACCGGAGCCAGCAGCAGTGCGGAGAACACTGCAAACAGTGAAGAAGAGACCTTGTTCACACTTTTTTTTACATTACCTGAAAATGCCTCTGTTGGGGACAGCTATGCTATTGATTTTTTGTGGAAGGCCCTTGACGGGTCTTCGGCATTCTGGTACATCGGCAATCACACAAATTGCATCGGCAACGTACAGTCCGCTTCACGCAGTGGCAGTATTACGATTCCTGATCCATCAGCGCCAGCGCTGGATCATGCAGAGCTGCAGGTTCACATCGGCGGTACCAAACAGCTTTCCGTATTGAATTATGAGGAAAGCGTTACATGGTTTTCTGACAACACGCAAATTGCAACCGTCACGGATGGAGCTATTACGGGTGTCACCGCAGGAAGCTGTCGGGTTTATGCCTATCTGTCATCCGGTACGTTGCTCAGCTGCAATATTAAGGTTACTGAAGAAGCATATTATGATATGACAGAAACCAACATAGTTTATCTGACGGATCCGGAGCAGGTTGTCTATCTTCAGCTGCCTGAAAGTGAAACGCTACAGACGATCACATGGATTTCTGACAACACATCCATCGTCACCGTGGACAACGGAAAGCTCCAGGGCATCCAGAATGGTGCTGCCAGTGTTTATGCCATTCTCGGAAGCCAGGTATATGTAACCCAGGTAGTGGTGGATTATCCCGAGGATTATGTTTCCGGTGATGTGGATCTGGATGGTACAGTTTCCATTATGGATGTAATTCTGCTGAGTCAGAGCCTCATGGGCACGGAACAGCTTTCAGAGCAGGCGGCTCTGGCAGCCGATGCGTACTACAATCATCAGATTGATTCCATGGATATGCTGTCCATTTTGAAATATCTTGTGGGATTGGAGTCCGCTTTGCCCATAGTTCCGAGTACTGATTAATTTATCCGGTCATAACAGCATGCCGAAAACTACTTCTATTCATACTAAGCACGCCCTAAGTGCGCAGTTGATAAAGAAAGCAGTATAAAAGCCAGAAGAAAGAAATGATACTATGAAAAAAGTTAAAATAACCGTGTTAAAAACAACATTTGATAAGGAATTAGCAGCGGAATACGGAGTGGAAGGATTGACCGCTTGTCCAATGATGAAGGAAGGACAAGTATTTTATGCGGACTATGCAAAGCCGGAAGGATTATGTGATGAAGCATGGAAAGCAATTTATCAATATGTATTTGCATTGGCACACGGAGCCGGAAATGATGTCTTTTATTATGGCGATTGGATTAGAAAACCAGGTGTTGCAATATGCAGCTGCAATGATGGATTAAGACCTGTTATTTTCAAATTAGAAACTACAGAAAATGCATCGGAAATTGATTACATTCCTGTACGCTGAAACTAATCCCTGTAATTCTGATAGACAAAGTCTATCAGAATTACAGCTTATCGATCAAGTGACAGTTTCGCATAATTTGCCCTTCCCCCTCCCTAAAGGGAGGGGGAAGTTTATGGAGGATACTGCGTACCCTCCGCCCGCCTCTTGCAGAGGATTTTTCGTCTCTATTTCGGGGGCTGCAGGGGCACAACTAAATAATAAAAGTAGTCCAGCCGTGAGCCGACAGGCGCCCTGGCTGGACAGAACTTTTTTCGACAGTCTGTAATTCTGATATACAAAGTCAATCAGAATTAGGCAATGCAGTCGGCGTAAGGGATTTGACCGTAAAGCGGTCAAATCTGCGGCTGCCGCAGGCAGCTGCCCTCCAAACAGTAATGTCTATTACGGTTTGGAGGATTAGTATCAGTATGCAGATTCCGGATATCGCTGTATCTGGCTCTCATTTTACTGCCCGGGAGGAGCTATCTCATAGATCTCAATGGAAATGATATTGGACTTCACAGTTTCGCCCTGACACCCGTCCTTACCATTTACGGTGGCATAGAAACACAGCGTTCCAGCTGTGGCATTATTGATTTCTGCAATACACGACCAAATATTATCACATGCTGCAGCATCGCCATGCTCCGCCTCACCATCATCATACATGAGGGCAATCAATTCATCCGTATCTGCATTATACAGTGCTGCATAAGGAAGTGCATCCATCGGTGTAGGAAGAGAATACTGACTTGCATCCAGAGTGAAGGTGATGTATGGATAGGAATTGGTGCCCATGCTGGTACAGGATGACGTCAATAGCATTTCAGACTGTGTATTATGTTCGAGCATTGCCCGCTTCATCAGAGCCAGATCCACCACATCAATTCTATTATCCGCATTGAAGTCCGCATTCTGCCAGCAGGTCATGTCTCCTGCGCATAAGAGCCACTTCTGCAGCATCACCACATCAACAACGGAAAATACCCCGTCATTACTCACATCACCAGGCAGCAGCGGCATAGAGCTATTTGGTGCCCCACGATAAAAGATGCCGTTTTCAACTGTTAATTCGTACGAGTTCAAACCGTCAGTGGTGATTGTAATGCTTCCGTCTTGCAGTGCTTTTACACGATAGAAGATCATGATATCGCAAGTTTTTTCCATAAGATTTCCGTCGCACCAGCTTGATGTGGAAAGTTCGGGAAGCAGTACGCCGATACTTTCATCGGATACAATGACTCTTGGCAAATCGGTATCATTTTCGACATAGTCAAGATTGACACAGAAATAGGATTCTGTGGTATATGCACCATAGACAGTTGTAATATAGCCGTCAAGCATGTTGAAGATTTGTCCGTTTACAAAGGAAAAATAGGAGCAGCTTCCAAGCAGAGCTTCCGTATCATCCGCACCATCTGCCATGACATCATAACAAGCCATCAGCTCGCTCTGGCTTGCCAGCTCAATTTCCTGTGCAATCTGTTCCTCCGAATACCAGCTCCGGCTGCCCTTCTGTTCAATTGTGATTGTATCCTCTTCCACAGTCACCACATAGTTGACAAGAACGGGATAGAAATAATGGAAATGCCCTGAGCCAGCAGATACAATTTCCTCACTGAATTCCTCCACTGTCACAACATATCTGCCGTTCTCCTCTGGCTTGAAAATATAACCGTAGGTATTTTTGGTGACGGCTACCTCCTGATTGCTGCTGACAATCAGGCTCATTTCTGTGGTTTGAATATCCTGATTGATGAAATAAATGGAGTCACTGTCAATGCGGTAAAATTCGGGACAGCTTTCCAGCAATGCAGTGTATTCCTCATATGACGAAGGATACACTACCTCCTCTGCAGCGGCAGTATATCCTCCTGCCGTTCCTGGCAGCAGGCACATCACTGCAGCAGACAAAACAGCAAATCGTTTTCTTTTCAAAACTATGACCTCCTTTTGATAGCAATTGGGATGATTCAGAATCATTCTACATTACTATAACAACGAAGGAGGGAAAATATTGGATCCAAATAAAAAATTCCCAGAATTATTTATCAGAAAACCGCATAAAAAACAAAGCCTTAGCTTCCTGACGGAAGCCAAGGCTTTGGCTGATTACTTCGTATTTTTTACATTCCAGCGGAACGAACAGTACTTGGATGCCTTGCTGACATCGAACATATTGTTATTAAGAATCTTGGTAAAATCCAGAAACCGATAATTTACTTTCATTTCCTTATTGCCAATCAGATTCTTAATGGAATTCAAACTGGTATTTGGAGGATTCCGCTGCAGTACTACACCGATACGGTGATTGGTTTTCATGTATTCAATAATTTCCGATGCCATGGTCAGATTCTTATCCGCAACATTGTAGATTCCATTATAGGAATTATCATCCGCCGCACGGACAAAGCCCAGCAGGAAATCCACCAGATTATGTACACAGCAGAAATGAAAACCATACTCACCCGTACGGTATACAAACTTTGTATTATCCTTCGGATCGGTGATTTTCGACTCAAGATTCGCACTGAAAGACTTGGTATACACCTGCGGAATACGGATAATTGCACACATAATGCCCTTTGCACGTCCAATATCCGTTGCCATCGTATTCTCGGAATCGGACTTCAGCTTTGCATAATTGGTCATAGGCTTTGTGTAGTCATCCTCCCGCAGCGGTTCTCTCGTTTTCGGCATCTGATATACCTGGGTGGTGCTGATCAGGATGAAGCGCTTCACATCATGTGCAATAGCAAACCGATAAATAAAGCTGTTACACTGTTTGTTTTCTTCCACCTCTGCATCCGTAATCATATGACCAAAATCATTATCTGCTGTACATGCAAGATGGATCACAGTATCAATTTTATGCTTTTCAAAGATATCGGCATACTTAGATTTGTCGGAAGGCTTTGCCTCTATAAATGTAAAATGCTCTTTCTGAATATTATAATCGCTGGACTGCTTATCAACCGCAAGCACCTCATAGCCTTTTTTCAAAAAGCCGGAGCATACATGATCGCCAATCAGTCCACAGCCGCCTGTAACCAATACTTTTTCCATACAAGCAAACCCCCTGTGAACATTATTCTATTTTTCATTATATCACGCAGTTTCCATAATTTCAAGTATATTTTGTTAATTTACGGAGAAACAGTTCGAAACTGCTGCAAGCGCCAAGAATCAGCTGTTGTTTGCCTCGTCAAGCATTGTCTGCACAGCATCCTTGATCGTTGCTAGGGATTCGTTCCAGGGTGTACCTCTGGAAGCTGCACGCACACCGTACTCGCTGCTGTCCAGCATATCGGACAGGTCAGTGGAAACGCCGGTCTTGAAATCAATAACAGGATTTTCCAGTGCCATCTCATCCATGGTTTCTTTCATCTCAATCATTTCTTCAGTCCAGGCATAGTCATCAATGAATGCCTGGTGACCGATTGCAACTGCTTCTTCATTCAGCAGAGACGCACGCTTGCAGTCCAGATACTTTGCAACGCCCTCCGGATTATGGCCGCCCTTAATGAACACATAGGAATCCATATTGGCAGGGATATAGTATTCATCGGAATCAGGATCCTTGGGCATGGGAACAAAGAAGCAATCCTCGCCGAACTTGCTCTTCCACTGGTCTTCTTCAGAATAAAGCGCCCACAGACCGCAGGGATAGAACAGGGTTTTGCCTTCACCAATATATTCAGGATGATCGGACCATCCGAAGTCGCCAACGCCGATTGCGACGCTGTTATTGTTATACAGATCATACATGAAGTTCTGTACACGCTCAATGGACGAATCGGACAGGTTGCTGACAAGCGTACCATTCTCCAGACCTACATAGGGAACACCGGTTGTTGCGGAAAGACCGGATTCAAACCACCAGCCGTCAATGCCATATTTGCCATTGTCCACATCAACAAATTTGATCAGCATTTCCTCGAATACGTCCCATGTCCACTCGCCTTCAGCAAACAGCTCTGCAGGATCGTCAAAGCCCAGCTCCTGAATTGTACCACGGTTATAGATGCAAGCACAGTTATCACCGGTCAGCTGTACCACAACCATGTAATGGGAATCATTCCACATAATGGAATCGTTGACGTCCTTCACACCTTCCCAAAGGGGAGAAGAAAAATCAATATACTCATCTGCCGGGACAAACATGTCACGGATTGCCCCCTTGGGGAATGCATCGAAATTGCCGGCATAGAAAAAGTCAATACCTTCATCACTGTTAATGGCATTTGCCAGATCATCATAACGGTTGGCATAAACGGTCTTATGCCACTCGATTTCGCCGCCGTAGCGTTCCTGGAACATTGCCAGCTCAATGGGAGTACTCTTACCGCTTGCATCCGGATTGATATCCCAGTCGGACAGCCACTTAACGGTCTTGTTTTCCAGTTCACCGGTCAGCAGGTCCTCAGAATTTACAACATCCGCAACAGACTCTCGTGCAGCAGAATCCATCTCCTTATAGCTGGAGGTTTCCTCTTTGCTGCCGCAGCCGAAGCATGCCATGGACATGCAGGCAATCAGGAAGGATGCCAAAGCAATTTTAAAGTTTTTCATATGTATTTCCTTTCTCTGCCGGGTTCTCCTGCCCATAGCAGAATTGTATTTAAAACACTCTACTTTATTATATCATATCCAGGCAAAAAAAGCAACCGCTAATTTGCACTATTTTTCATTTTCAAAACCGCTACTTTGCACAAAAGGCGTTATTCCATTACATGCTCAAAGGCATGGTAAAAAATGGTTTTCACATGTGCATCTGCCAGTGAATAATACACTGTTTTTCCATCCCTGCGGTTTTTCACAAGCCGTGCCTGTTTCAGAATGCGGAGCTGATGCGAAATGGCAGAAGCTGTCATTCCCAGCTTTTCTGCGATGTCGCAGACACAAAGTTCCTGATCCAGCAGTTCAAAGAGAATGCGTACTCTGGTTACATCGCCGAACATTTTCAGCAGTTCTGCCATCCGTTCCAGAATTTCATTATCAGGCATCTGCTGCATCATCGTATCAATCAGCTCCTGATGCTGCACGCATTGACCACAGATATGTTCCTGTTCCATTTGTTACCTCCTGCCCTCAGATGGCCGGCATCACTCTTCCGCCGGACACGGGGATATACGCACCAGTGGTAAAGCTTGCCAGATCGGACAGCAGGAACGCTGTCATCTGTGCAATTTCCAGATCAGTTCCCCTTCTGCCGAGAGGAACCGTTTTTTCATACTCCGGTGCTGATTCCGTATGATGATTCCGGTCACGCTCCGAAATTGTCCAGCCAGGTGCCACCTGGTTGACAGTAATGCCATGACAGCCAACCTCCTTGGCAAGGCAGCGGACAATACCGTCAAGGGCACGTTTCCCGGCAGTATAAGCGCCGACCCCCGCCTCTGCCATCGCAGAACACTCGCTGTTGACGGCAACCATTCTGCCGTAGCCGGCGGCAATCATATCCGGCAGGAATGCCTTGGCAAGATGTACCGTCTGCATTGCACAGGAATCAAACTGACTATGGAAATCCTCCAGAGGCTGTTCAAGGATGGGTTTCCAGGGATACTGGATGACGGCATTGGCAACAAGAAGCTCCACCCTGCCAAACTGGTCAATGATTGTCTTCTGCATCTGCTCAACCTGCAGATAGTCCGTTATGTCGCACTGCACCAGAAATGCACGCCTTTCGACAGCCTGTACCTGCTGTGCGGCACGCTCTGCACCCTCACGGCTGCGGCAGTAATGAAGCACCACATCCGCACCGCATTGTGCCAATACTGCTGCAATAACCCTGCCAAGTTCACCGGAGGCACCGGTCACCAATGCAGTTCTTCCGCTCAAATCAATTGCAAGCATTGCAGGTCCTCCCTCCGCCGTCTGCATGTATATAGTCGATACCATTTTCATTATAACATACAATTAGTAAAATGTCAACACTATATCACAGATTGAACACAATACGAATATGAAACTACTTGCCTCGTTCACCGGAAAAGCATAAGGGCCCCTCTAAAACTTGTTTTTAAAGGTGGGGAGATGCCCCGGAGGGGCAGAGGGGACGGGTACTTGTCAGGTGAAGCCCCACACCCCACCTTTTATACTTCTTTGATTTTATAAACAGGGGTTTGTTAGAGGTTGCCATAACTGAAAAGCTGCCGTGCATATTCCCGGCAGGCTGAGGAATACTATCGGAAAACAGGCCACGAAAGGATGGTACTATGGATTTTCTTCAGGTTATTCTCACCGCATGCGGATCAGTTGCGGTACTGTTTCTCATCTGTAAGCTCATCGGCAACAAACAGGTCAGCCAGATGAGCATGTTTGACTACATCAACGGCATTACCATCGGATCCATTGCCGCTGAGCTTGCAACGCTGCCGGAACGGGAATTCTATCGTCCGCTGATTGCCATGGTTATTTACGGACTTGTCACCTTTGGCATCAATATCTGGACGCAGAAAAGCGTCAAAATCCGTAATTTCTTTGATGGGAAGTCCTACACCCTGCTGAAGGGCAACCGATTGATCAAGGAAAATTTCAAAAAAGCCCGTCTGAATCTGGATGACTTTCTGCTGGAGTGCCGGGTGCAGGGGTATTTTGATCTGAACGATATTGCTGCAGCTCTTTCCGAACCAAACGGCAAAATTTCCATTCTGCCCAAAAACGAAAGCCAGCCGGCAACCAAGAAGGAACTGCAGATGCCATCGCCGCCGGATGCTACGCCTGTGATTCTCATCAAGGATGGCAAAGTACTGGACGATGCTCTCAAGCACAGCGGCAAGGACCTGCAATGGCTGGACAAGCAGCTTCATGCACAGCATGTCAAAACAGAGGAGGTTTTTCTCGCCTACTGCGATGCCCAGGAGCAGCTGCAGGTATTCTGATACCAATCCTCCTAACTGTAACTAAACAAACAGCGGAACAGGAAAACAGGCTTTCTCCTATCTTACCGGGGAACCTGTTTTCTTTATTCTTCCAGAATAAACCGCCAGAGTCGATTCTTCCAGAACTCTCCTGCATAGTCAATTCCCACCCGGACATCCGTCCGGTAGGGGTGAGAAATACCGTCATCCTCAATCCACAAATCCGGACAATCAAGAAAGCTGCCGCCGTTGAAAGTCTTGTCAATCTGCAGATATTTCGTCAGCTTGGCGGGACCATTGTGCTCCGTGCCTGCACGGAACAGTACCCCCTGGGGCTGTTCCTTTTCGCCGGTAATGACATTCATCAGATAGTGCATACCGTAACAGAGATATACATAGATTACACCGCTCTCACGGTAGAGAAGCTCCGTTCTGGGGGTGCGGCCCTTGGAAGCGTGGCATGCCAGATCCTCCGTGCCCCGGTAAGCTTCCGTTTCGGCAATTCGCTCCCGGAGAAGAGTACCGTCGGGGAGGCGCCGCACCAGGATTTTCCCCACCAGATCCGGTGCCACCTCCAGACAATCCCGGTGAAAAAATACTGCATTCAAACGTTTCACAGTACCACCTCAGGCTTTCAGTGCATCGCACAAAGCCCCATCCGGGCGGACGTAGAGTGTCTGCTGGTTGGTAAAGATCACCATGCCGGGCTTGGCGCCATTGGGTTTCTTGACAAATCTGACTCTGCAGAAATCCACCGGTACCTGGGCGGAATTTCTTGCCTTGCTGTGGTAGGCAGCAAGCACAGCCGCCTGCCGGATGGCAGTTTCACTCGGCTCCATACCGCCCGTAACCAGAATGACATGGGAGCCGGGAATATTCTGGGTATGGAGCCAGATATCCTGCTTGGATGCCTGCTTCATGGTGAGCTGATCATTCTGTCGGTTGTTCCTGCCAACGAGAATCATAAAACCATCCTCCGAACGGTACACCATGGGAGGCTGCTGTTTCGGAGGCTTCTGCCTGGCGCTGCGGTTTTTCACATAGCCCTGCTGGCTCAGCTCCTCCCGGAGCAGAAGCAGATCCCCTTCCGTTTCTGCACGATTAAGCACGTCAAATACACTTTCCAGATACTGCAGCTCCTGTTCCCCCTGGTCAATCTGTTCCGCCAGCTTCTCCCTGGCTGTAGCCGCCTTTCGGTAGAGCGTATAATAGCGCTGGGCATTCTGGGATGGTGTCAGATTGGTCTGCAAGGGAATGGAAAGCTGCGGGCATTCCTCCTCATAGAAGTTCTCCACCAAAGCCGCAGAATCCCCTTTCCGGATACGATAGAGATTGGCAGAGAGCAGATCGCCGAAAAGCTTATTGCGCTCCATTTTGTCCGTTTCTGCCAGTTCCTGACGCTGATTGTCCAGCTTTCGGCTGACGCGTTCCAGCCGGGTCATGACGAGCCGGAACAGATCATTGGCACGCTGCTTCATCCTGGCATGGAGGTCACGCTGGGCATAGAATTCGTCCAGAGCTGCGCTGGCAGAAGGCATAACTCTGGTAATCATCAGTGCGCCGTATTGTTCCGGCCGCAGGAAGCAGTAGTCCTTCAGCTGTCCCTCCGGTGTCTGGAGAATGGTGAACTGACAACTGCCGTTGACTAGCATCTCCGCTGTCCGGTGCAGAGTGAACAACAGCCGTTCCTTCTGGGGCTGGGTCATGGAATGGGTACGAACTGTATCCCCCTTGCCAACGTAATATGCCCACTCCCGTGCAAGGAGGGGGGAAACGCCCTCAAACAGCTGCACAAGGGCTTTGTCAAGATTCATATCCGGCGCCAGAAGCAGCGCACTGCCGATGGTCTCGTCATCGGTGCTCATAAAATTGAGCCGGCGGCTGCGACGGGGCATTTCATAGGGGAAACCGGGCAGAAGCACCCGTTCCCTGGTCACATCGGCATTCCGTTTCAGACTGTCAATCACCTTGCCATCCTGGTCGTACAGAATCAGATTGGAATACCTGCCCATCACTTCACAGGCAAGAGTCAGTGTCACTCTGTCGCCCAGCTCATTAATGCAGTCAAAATCCAGGAACAGAATGCGCTCCAGTCCGTCCTGCCGCACACCAGTCAGTTTTCCTCCTCCTAAATGCTTCCGCAGAAGCATGCAGAACATGGGAGGTGCTGCCGGATTTTCAATAGCAACCTCTGTGATATGAATGCGTGCGCTGTCCCCGGCGGTGCTGATGAGAACCTTTCTGACACCGTCCCTCCCCCGCAGGTGAATGAGAATTTCATCCCGGGAGGGCTGGTGGATTTTGTCAACTCTTGCACCAATGCAGCCTTCTATTTCCTGTTTTACTGCATAAAGATAAGCACCGTCAAATGCCATGGTTCGTCCTCCATTGTTGGAATATAGAATATTTTTGTTTCTTAAAAGACGCCTGTTGGAAGATGCGAAACAGGCTCTTATAGTTTTCCCTGTGGTTTTTGATAAATCAGCACCTCAAATGCTGTTTCCGCCCTAAGGGACGAAAGTGCCGCAAGGCGTTCCCGCTGAGAGCGGCTGGTGCGGTAGGCATAGGGTGTCATACTGAACAAATCTGCAATATCCTGCGCATTTTCGAGATCAATCTCACGTTCCGCTGTACGCTTTTCTATAAACCGAAAGCCCTCCAGAGCATAGTCCTTTACAGCATTTTCATAGGGCTGCTCATAGACAGCTTCCTTCAGCTGCCACAGGTGCCTGGCAGCCGGAATTGCCATAATCAGATACCCGCCCGTTTTTAACACACGCCGGAACTCCTCACCGCAGTAGGGGGCAAAAATGCTCAGAACCAGGTCACAGCTTTCACTGCATACTGGCAGATGGAATACGCTGCCCACGGCAAATTCCGTGATTTTATCCCCTCTGGCAGCCAGATCTGCTGCTGTTTTGGAAATGTCCACACCGTAATACCGGCTCCCGGATCGGGCTTCCGTCAGTGCATTGCGAATGCCTGTTGTATAATACCCCTCACCACAGCCGGCATCCAGAAGGGCACCCTGTTCCGGCAGATAATCCGCTGCGGCATCCGTAAGTGCTGCAAGGAGGTGGGCATAATAGCCCTTGTGCAGAAAATGGCGGCGCGCCCGAACCATCTCCGGATTATCCCCCGGCAGTTTAGCATGCTGCCGGCTGGAAGGCAGCAGATGTACATAGCCGCTTCTGGCTTTATCAAAGCAGTGGTTGTTTTCGCAGCGAAGGCATTTTCCCTCCGGCACCAGGGCTTTTCCGCAGATGGGGCACATCCAGATCGGATCAGACATAGCTTACAGGATCGCCGCCTTCCCACTCAAATACCGCCAGTCCGGGGAAGTGATTTCTGAGCTTCTCTGCCAGAGCCTTCACCATGACAATCTCCGTATGATAATGACCGCAGTCCAGCAGGCTCATATTCAGCTGCCGTGCCATATACCAGCGGTCATGCTTCACATCCCCGGTCAGCAGAGCATCGCAGCTGTCAGCAATCTCTTCCAGCAGGGAACTGCCGGAGCCGGAACAAATGCCAAGTCTGCGAACTGGAAGCCCCATATCCAGACAGCGCACCACCGTGCAGCCCAGCACCTCTTTGGCTGCCTTGGCAATTTCTGCTGCGGACATGGGATGCAGAAGCGCAGCAATCCTGCCGCAGCCGCTCTCTTCCAGTGGCAGCACCTCTTTGGTAAAGGGGATCCGCTGTCCCAGCATTTCCATGAGGATATCATTGATGCCGCCCTGTGCAATATCCAAAGGCGTATGGCTACAAATTGCAGCAATGCCGCCAGCTGCCAGCCGGTACACCGGATCACTGGGGGACAGACTTCTGATAGGGGAAAAAATTACGGGGTGATGGGAAATGATCAGATCACATCCGTTTCTAGCTGCCGCTTCCACTGCCTCACAGGTGATATCCAGTGTCACCAGCACACCGTTGACGCAGCGGCAGGGATCTCCTACCAACAGCCCTGAATTATCCCATTTCTCCTGGGCAGAAAAGGGAGCTATTTCGTCAAGATACTGATATAACTGCTGAACTGTCATTGTGCATCCTCCAATACCTTTTCTAATGCCTGCGCTGTTTCATCAAAGGGCGCAGGTGACTTTCCTGCAGCGATTCTGCCATCCCTGGACATACAAACCGTCTCATACTGTCTTCTGGCGTAAGCAAGACAATCGGGATTGTGCAGATCCATGCGGCCAATCCGTTTTGTGACCGAGTCCGGCACCCGACTCTCACCGGTATAGCTTACCTGCATCACTGCATAGAGAAAACGCTCCTCCCTGGCACAAGTTTCCCGTTCTATGGTGAAACCGTTGAAGTACAGCCATTCCCGGAGCACATCCGCTTTGGTCATGGGCTGCAGAATCAAGCGCATGCCTTCAAAACTCCACGGACAATTCTTCAAAATATGGATCATAGTCTCGCCGCCCATTCCTGCAATCACAATGTCCGTTAATCCATCCTTGGGCACCCGCTGAAGCCCGTCGGACAGAATGGTGCAGATGGATCCGGTCATCCCCTTAGCAGCAATGGTTCGCTGGGCTGCAGCAAGAGGGCCCTCCCCAATATCCGCAGCAATTGCAGAGCTGACAATTCCCTGCTCCATCAGATACACCGGCAGCCGGGCATGATCCGTCCCCACATCGCAGATATGCGCACCATGCCGTACATAGTCCGCACAGGCTTGTAATCTTGGATTCAGCATAATTTCTCCTCGAAAGTCAATGGGGCTGCAGCAGTCGCCGCAGTCCCAGTCATCATAAATGTTTAAGGAACCTCTAAAAACTTGTTTTTAGAGGCAGGGTGTGGGGTGAAGCCCCACAAAATCCTACTTTTATTCTTTCCCGATTTTAAAAACAGGGGGTTTTTAGAGATTACCTTTACTTGTTCTGAAAATGTGCGTTCAGCTTAGCAACCAGCTCGTCCGCATCCACGCCGTGTACCTGGCATGCCTGCTCAACCGATTCCCCTCTTGCAGAAGGACAGCCCAAGCAGTGCATTCCCATCTCCAGGAAATAAGGTGCAACCTCAAAATCCACGTCCAGAATATCGCCGATCAGTGTTTCTTTCGTGATTTCCATATCGTTACCTCCATTTTCGCTTTCACACGGAGAGCACAGCAAACTGCTGTGCTCTCCGTCATATGCTTTTTTCTTATTCTTCCCTCATTTTTGCGAAACATTCGCTGCAGTATACTGCACGGCCTTCACTCGGCTGGAACGGTACGCGTGCTTCGCCTCCGCAGCTTGCGCAAGTTGCAGTGAACATTTCTCTGGCAGCTCTGGGCGCACCCTTTCTTGCAATGCGGCAGCTCTTGCATCTCTGGGGCTCATGCTCAAACCCTTTTTCTGCATAGAATTCCTGCTCGCCAGCAGTAAATACGAACTCCGCTCCGCATTCCTTGCACACTAATGTCTTGTCTTCGTACATGATTGTTTACCTCACTTAGATTATTTGTTTCGGACTACGGACGGGGTGAAACCGACACCTTTGAAGAATCAACGCTCTCGTTAAGCTACAAGCCCTATCTATCGTACCCGCTTTTGCAGGAAACGATTCCTTTATAGAAAGTACTCCGTGCTTTCTATAGTGCGCATTTTTCTGCGCACACGCTGCATGGCATTATCTACGGATTTTTCGCTGATGTGCAGCTTTTGTGCAGTCTGCAAATAGGAATCACCCATCATAATGCATTGTAAAATTTCCCATTCCCGCTGGGACAGCATTGCCATCACCTGCATACGGCGCTGGGCAAAATTTTCTTTTTCCAACAAAATGCTCTCAGGTGTATCCGGATCCGTCAGGCCGGCTTCTTCCTCAAGATACTGTGACAAATCAGCCAGTGCGGCACTGTGATGTTCCTTGCGCACAACATTTTTCATCTTATTGACAATACATGCCTGTGCAAAGGTCGAAAACTTTACCTGCCGCTGCGGATTATATTCCGATATGGCATGGAGCAGGACAATCAATCCCTCCTGTACCAGATCCTCCGTATCCGCATCCGTCCTTGCAAAACGCATTGCATGATAGCGGATCAGCTTCAGATACCTTGTCAGAAGCTCCGCTTCAGCATCCACGGATGCCTTTGCCATTGCCGCCAGCACCTCATCCGATGCTGTATCCAGTGTGCCGGAATCCGTCTTGCGCTCGTTGAGCATAGGCAGTTCCCTTCTGTCTCACAAGCACCGGGCGTAGGCTACCCGGCCTTCAGCAAACAAATCACCGCCCATGGCATCATTGGCCACAACCAAAGGAAAGTCTTCAATATACAGCCGTTTTACCGACTCGCAGCCAAGATCCTCAAAAGCAATAACCTGCATTTCCTTGATACAGCGGGCTGCCAGTGCGCCTGCACCGCCCACCGCACACAAATAAACTGCCTGATTCCGTACAATCGCCTGTCGTACCGCTTCCGAGCGCTCCCCCTTGCCGATCATACCGGCAAGCCCGAGATCCAGAAGTTCGGGAGCATAGGGATCCATACGACCGGACGTGGTAGGACCGCAGGAGCCAATTGGTTTACCAGGAGGTGCCGGTGTCGGGCCGGCATAATAGATGACCGCCCCTTCAATAGGAAACGGAAGTGTACCGCCCGAATCCAGCAACGCCGCAATCCGTTTATGCGCAGCATCCCTTGCCGTATAGACATAACCGGAAAGCAGGATTTTTTCTCCTATCCGCAGCTCTGCGGCGCAATTTTTCAGATCCTGTGCGCAAATGTGCCGAATCTCCGGCATATTTATCACCTCAAGCGCATTATTCAGTCACAGATGCCTCTGCATCCTTGATCAGTTCACTCATATCAAATGCAAAGCCGCCGTTTTTCTTCTCAGGCTTCATAGCAGGTTTTACACCGCCGTTATTCTGCGAAGATGCGTGGTACTTCGGCGCCTGATTGGATACGGGCTTGGACATAATGTCCTCCATGGTATCTTCTTCCACCTTTGCATTCTTTTCCACGCAGTCCCGCGCATCTGCAATCACTTCATCGGCAGCCTTAATCTTTTCATCCATCACCTTGGAGGCCTGATTCATCAGAGTACTTGCCTCGCGCAGGCTCTTTTCAATACCGTCAATTTCGATTGTCAGCACGGACTTAATGGTTGCCGTCAGCTGCTTTACCTTCTGCTGCTGTTCAATTGCGTCCTTCTTGATTCTTGTGGCTTCAATCTGTGCTTTTTCCTTTGCGCCTGACAGAATAGCATCTGCCTCAGCATTGGATGCAGCAGACCGTTCCTCTGCATTTTTCAGAATTCGTTCTGCTTCCGCATTCGCACTGGTAACTGTTCTGTCAGCCTGTGCATTGGCATCATTGATGGTTGTCTCCGCCTGTGTGTTGGCATCGTTAATAGTCTTTTCTGCCTGTGCATTAGCGTCATTGACGGTCTTTTCTGCCTGTGCATTAGCTTCGGACACAGTTTTCTCAGCCAGTGCATTGGCATCAGAAACAGTTTTTTCTGCCTCCGCCTTTGCCTGCATTTCAAGCTGGACAGCACTCTGCTGTGCCTGTGCAAAGATTGCACTCATGTCAAAACTCGGTGCAAAGCCTGTATTCTGGGAAGCCTTCTGTTCCAGTTCAGACACCTTATGTTTAAGCTCAGCAATTTCCGCATCCTTGTCAGAAACCGTTTCTTCCGTCTTCTTAAGCTTTGCTTCTGTATCGGCAAGCTTGGTTTCCAGCCCTGCAGCATTATTGCTCTTTTCCGTCAGTTCCTGATTCAGCTTCTGCACTGTCTCAGACAGCTGATCGGAAGAATTTGCTGTAGCCTTCAAAGAAGCATTTTCATTGGTAAGATGGCCGATTTCTGTTTTAAGGCTGAGGATCTCCTGCTGATAGCTGCGGATTTTTTCTTCTTCCACGCTATTATTCTGTGCCTGCTGAAGCAGCTGCTTCATCTTTTTGGCATCATTATTTCTTGCTTCCTTCTCAGCATTCAACGCATTTGCAAGCTGCGTTGCCTTATCGGTCAGGGACTTCAGCTGTGCAGCACTGTCCGACGCTTTTTTCTCAGCTTCAGAAGCCTTGCGTTCTGCCGTTTCCAGATCTTGTCTGTACTGTTTAATGAGTCCGGATTCTTCAGGATTTTCTTCCTTTTTCTTCAGTTCATCTTCCAGATCATTGATCTTGGAATTCAGTTCATCCAAATATGTCATTACGGATTCCTTCTCCAATCCGCCCGGTCTCATTGTGGTCTTAAGTACTCCAGATGGGATATCCATGATACAGCTCTCCTTTTTGATGACAAACCATGCTCTGCATCGTGCAGAATCGATTCATCCTGAATATTATCATTATTATACCATATTTTTTTGTTACTTGCAAGGGATTTTATGTAAAATTAACGAGCTTTTTTTCGTGCATTATGCCCAACTGTCAAGTTTCAATATCTTTATCCATTTTGTATATTTCTATTTATAGTCAGGCTGCAATTATACTATTTGTGAAAGAAAAGACGGCTGATCCAAGATCAGCCGTCTGTCTTCATTGCTCTATCATTACTTGCCGCCGAGAATTTCAAAAATATCATTCATATCCATGTCATTCACGGAGGATTTGCTGGGCTGGTTCAGATCAAGGTCAGCCAGCATGGGGTTATCAATCGGAATCACATCATCCTCCGCCCCTGCAGCAGCGGAATCCGCAGTATTATCATCATCAAAGTCAGCAGCAATTACAGTAATGGACATTTCATCCTGCATGTCTTCCTTGAACGCAGCACCGAAAATAAACTGCACGTCCGGAGCAGCTGCCTCTGTAATCATCTTAGAAGCAGTATCCACATCGGAGGAAAGAACATCCTCGGACATTGCAACATTGATCAGCAGACGTCTTGCACCAGCGATGGAGGTTTCCAGCAGCGGGCTGCTGATAACTGCCTTTGCAGCTTCCACAGCCTTGTCCTTCCCTGCGCCGTGACCAATTGCCATATGCGCATAGCCAGCACCCTTCATGGTGGTGGATACATCGGCGAAGTCAAGGTTGATATAGCCCTCTTCTACAATCAGATCCGCAATACTCTTAACGCCGGTTTTCAGAATATCATCTGCCAGCGCAAAGGATTCCTTCATCGTCAGGGGTTTCTCAAGCCCTACCAGCAAGCGTTCATTGGGAATCACAATCAGAGAATCCACATATTTTTTCAGTTCCTCAATACCCTTCTCTGCCTGGGCCATTTTCTGCTCACGCTCAAAAGCAAAGGGCTTGGTCACTACAGCCACAGTTAAAATTCCCATTTCCTGTGCTGCTTTTGCCACAATTGGCGCTGCACCGGTACCGGTACCGCCGCCCATACCTGCGGTAATGAATACCATATCGGCGCCCTTGAGTGCAGTCTGAATTTCTTCAATATTTTCTTCAGCACTATGTTTGCCGATTTCAGGCTTATTGCCTGCGCCTCTTCCCTTGGTCAGCTTTGCGCCAATCTGAATGCGGGTTGCAGCCTTGGAGTTATTCAGAGCCTTTGCATCTGTATTCACTGTCACATATTCAATGTCATTGACACCGGATTCCACCATGCAGTTCAGTGCATTGCCGCCGCCGCCGCCGACACCAATCACCTTAATGTTTACATCCGGATCGAACGCTTCCTCGTAAATGAAGTCCGTCATTGTATTTCCTCCTACCAACTTTTTATTTCCATGTATCAAAAGACAATTCTACACTGTTAATTCAATATACACTTATATTTTAACACATCCGGTTTAATTTTGCAACACTTTTTCGGCAAAAAATCATTTTTTCATTTTCCCACAAGATAGAACCCTGATTTTCGCATATTTTTAACAAAAATGTACATATCCCTATCAGCCTGCCGGCATTGCCTCCGCAGTTTCGGATGTCGGCGCAACAGGATTGCCATATTCATCCGTTGCAGCTTCTGAAGGTGCTTCCGTCGGCGTCTGCTGGGAAGCTTCTACCTCTTCCTTGCTGCGGAAGGAACACTGGTTATTGCCGATCATGGTCAGATACCCCTCTTTATTGGCACTCTGCTTTGCAATAACCTCTTCTGCAAAAGTGATTTTGTATTCGATTTCATTCCAGTTTCCCATATCAAACTCAATCCGGTTGTCAAAATTCACAAGGATATTATTTTTATTTGTCATGTCTATAGAAACAATAGGAACCGCCAGCTCCATTGTATCAAACAGATCGCAAAATGCAGTGAAAATTTTATTATCCCGCTCATTTTCTGCTGTAATTTTTTCTCCGGGAGTTGTCTGCTCAGGCAAGTATCCGGTAATATCAATCAGTCCCTCCATGGGATCCATGCTGTTTTCCAGGATACGGCCGGACTTGCTGACAATCAGTGTGCCGAATTCATAGGATATGTTATAGGCCGGCACACATCTCTGTACCTCTATCACAAGTGTGCTCGGGAATTGTCTGTGAATATGAATGGATTCGATGTACACCAGATTCTCATAGCCATTCTGTTCCGCTGTTTCAATATCCAGACGCACCATATTATCACCAACAGAAATTCCGGTTGCAGCTACAATTTCCTCTGCAGAGTAATATTGCGCATCGCCTGTCACCTGGATTTCCTTGATATTAAACAGCACCGTCATAGATAGTGTAACAATAATCCCGGCAGCCAGAACAACAACCAGCACAGCGTACAATGTCATCCCCCGTTTTCTGCGGCGGGTGCGCTTAAAATTGGTTTCATGCGTCATACTGGTTTTTTCTACATCTCTCATAGGTCATCCCCTTTTCAAACTCTGACGATTTCAGCTCCCACTTGCCGGAGCACCTCTTCCGGGCTGTCATAGCCCCTGTCAATATGACAGATATCTGTAATTTCCGTTTGTCCCAGTGCGCCCAGACCGGCAACAATCAGAGCGGCGCCCCCTCTGAGATCCGTTGCTCTGACCCTGGCTCCATGGAGACGGGCTACGCCCTTGATAACAGCTGCTCTTCCGGCAATCTGAATGTCCGCCCCCATCTTCACCAGTGCATCCACATGGCGGAAACGATTTTCAAAGATGGTTTCCTCTATCAGGGTGGTACCGGAAGCCTTGCACAGAGCAGACATCAGAATTGCCTGTGCATCCGTGGGGAAGCCCGGGTAGGGCATGGTCCGGATACTGCGCACACACCGCAGCGGCTGCCCGGCATAACAATGGATTTTATTCTCAGTTGTGCATATCCGGCAGTTCATCTGTTCAAAGACATCCAGGATACTCTCCATATCGGAAGCTCTTGTCTGCAGCAGCGTCAGCTCACCGCCGGTTGCGGCTGCCGCTCCAAGCCAGGTAGCTGCTGCAATCCGGTCTGGCATAATCCGGTAGGTACAACCGGTCAGCTTCTGCACACCCTGAATCACAATGGTACCGCTGCCGTCTCCGGCAATTCTGGCACCGCAGCAGCGAAGATATTCTGCAAGATCCATGATTTCCGGTTCTCTTGCTGCATTGCTGATAATGGTTTCCCCCTTTGCCAGCACAGCTGCAAGAAGGATATTCTCCGTAGCGCCCACGGAAGGAAACTGCAGATGGATTTTTGCTCCATGGAGACCGCTGGGAGTACTGCAATTCAGGATGCCGTTGTCTTCGTGAATTTTCACGCCCATTCTCTGTAATGCCTGAAGATGGAGATCAATGGGCCTTGGTCCAAGCTCGCATCCCCCCGGATATCCCAGGGTACAAGCTCCCGTTCTGCCCAGCACGGCACCGAGAAAAATAATGGAGGAACGCATTTCCCGCATAAACTGCTCCGGGATTTCCCAGGATGCAAGGTTTTGCACATGAACCCACACCGTCCGCTCCTGCATTTCGCAGCGGCAGCCAAGCCTTGTCAGAATCCGGCAGGCTGCATACACATCTGAAAGCTTCGGGCAGTTTTCCAGTTGATTCTCCCCATCGCACAGCAGCGTCGCAGCCAGGATGGGCAGTGCGCTGTTTTTAGCACCCTGGACAGAAATTTCTCCTTCCAGTTTTCTGCCGCCCTGTATGATCAATTTCTGCATCTGATCCACCCCTTCCTAATCCATCCTATGCAGACGGAGGAAAAGGGTGCAGGATCTTCAATCAGTGCTTTGATTTTTCCATGAGAGAGGCAATGACCTTCCAGATCCGTTCATCCGTATCCTTCACGGCGAGGGATGCCGCATTCTGCGCCATGCTCTGAAGCCTGGGGCGATCCTGATAAAGCGACGCAATCCGGGAAATCATATCCTCGGAGGTAACATCCTTCTGCTCAATGACAACAGCAGCCCCTGCCTT
Source organism: uncultured Ruminococcus sp. (assembly GCA_964644275.1). GTDB lineage: Bacteria > Bacillota > Clostridia > Oscillospirales > Ruminococcaceae > UBA3855. Next base: position 113,559 of record CAZXVI010000002.1, read on the forward strand.
GCCGAGCACCATGGCATTATGATACTGATGATTGCCCGTCACAATGGGGGACGGAATGAGAATGGAGGGCTTGCCAAGGGCTTCCAGCTCAGCCAGAACGGAAGCACCGGAACGGCAGACAACCAGATCAGCCGCTGCCATACAGGTATCCATGTCATTGATATATTCACTGATACGGATCCGGTCTGTTTTCATGGGTATGCCATATTCCTCCATTTTCTGGGGAAAGGTATCCTTCCCCATACCGCCGTAGCCGTGAATATGATTGATCGGCAAACCCTTGCTGATATGCCACCTGAGCACTTCTGCCATGGTATCATTGATGCATCCGGCACCAAGGCTTCCGCCAAAGGAAAGAATACAGAAGCTGTCATCGAAGCCCAGCTCCGCTCTTGCCTGTGTCTTTGTCTTCTGCAGAAGGGCTGCACGAACGGGAAGCCCTGTTACCGTATAGTGAATATTGGGGTCGAAGTATTTGAGCGCCTCTTCCACAGTCAGCATGACATGATCCACTTCCTTTGCAAGAAGCTTATTGGTCACGCCGGGGAAAGCATTCTGCTCATGAATGGCGGACGGAATTCCCATTTTTGCCGCCATACGGATAATTGGCCCCGCCACATAGCCGCCGGTACCAATGGCAATATCCGGCCGAAAGGATTCAATAATCTGCCTGGAACGCCTTCCGGAGCCTGCCAGATACCAGACTGCCTTGGCATTGCGGCGGATATTATTGAGGGTCAGCTTCCGCTGAAAGCCGGCTACCTTAATCGGCTCCATGGGATACCCGGCCTGGGGCACAAGCTTTGCCTCCATGCCGTTGGGCGTTCCTGCAAAGAGAAACTCTGCATCCGGGCAATGTGCCTTGATAATGCCTGCAATGGCGAGGGCAGGGTTAATATGTCCGCCTGTTCCGCCGCCTGCTAATAAAACCTTCATGTGATCACCTGCTGCATGTAAGATTCAGAAGTGTAAGTTCTGTTCAGGCATTCTGCCTGTATTCCAGTTCCGATTCCGGATCCGGCTGGGGCTGTTTCCTTTCACCTATGACATAGCGTTTTCGGGAAACATTGAGAACAATTCCCATCTGGAAAAGCTGCATGACAAGGGCTGTACCGCCATAACTGAAAAAGGGCAGGCTGATTCCTGTATTGGGAATGAGACCGCTGACAACGGCGATATTCAGGAATGCCTGAAGTCCGATCTGGACAGTGAAGCCCACAGCAATCAGCATGCCGAAGCGATCCCTTGCTTTGGACGCAATGTGGAAGCCCTGCACCACCAGCATAACAAACAGGAGGATGACTGTAATGGCACCCACCAGGCCCAGTTCCTCACAGACGATGGAGAATACAAAGTCATTTTCCGATTCCGGAAGGTAGAGATATTTCTGTCTGGATTCGCCCAGACCCAGCCCGAACAGTCCGCCGGAGCCGATGGCAATCAGAGACTGTCTTGTCTGCCATGTACTTGCCAGATCCTCACTGTCAAAGGGATGCAGCCAGGTCGTAAGCCGCTCTGCAAAATAATTATACTCTTCCACAACGGATTTATAAATGACAAGCGCTGCCAGCAGTGCTGCTCCTACCATGCAGATCAGGAACAGATGCCAGAACCTTGCCCCGCCCACATAAATCATAACCACACCGATCATGCAGATCAGAAGGGTACAGGACAGATGGGGCTGCTTCATCAACAGGGCGGCGATAATTCCCAGCATTAGAATAAAGGGAAGAACACCGACTGTGAATTTCTTCATTTTATCAAAGTTTTTGTCAATTGCATAAGCAAACAGAATGACCACTGCAAATTTTGCCAGCTCCGATGGCTGGAAGGTAGTAAAGCCAAGATTAATCCAGCGCTTACAGCCGGTTCCCAGATCCGTACCAATGAACATTACCAGAACCAACAGCAGGATACTGCCGACATAGGCAGTCAGTGCCACCCAGCCCTTCTGAAAAATGTGATAGTCCACAAAGGACATAATAAGCATGGCACCAAGTCCGAAAATTGCAAAAATCCCCTGACGCAATGCGTAGAAATATCCCGGTTTATCCTCATTGATGGCAATGGCATAGCTGGCTGAAAACATCATCACAATGCCGATGCCCAGCAGAATCAATACCACGATTGCAAACGTCATATCCGCATTTCCCATACGAATTTTCCGCTTCTGCGGTTTACCGCTTTCCGGCTGTCCCTGCTGTTTCTGAGGAGTTCTTACATCCGTACGTTCCATTCCGTGCCTCCTTTTTTACTGATATGCCAGTACCGCAGCGATGCCGCAGAAAACTGCAAAGCCCGTCAGTACCCCGATTCGCTGCCAGGGGTTCATCCCTGCCTGTTTCATTCGTTTTTCCAGAGCTGCCGGCTTGTTTTTATTACTATTACCGGGTTTCCATGCCGGCAATTGATTCAGCACATACACTGCCGGCAGCAGCAGCATGGTCAGATACTGTCCGCTTAACAAGGTACATCCGATTACCGCACTGGTGAGCCAGTAGGTTCCCGTCCTTCCGATACGGCATTTCGCCGGATGCAGATTCCAGATCAGGCATCCCATACAGGAACCTGCTGCTGTAAGGGCAAACAGGACATGGAGGGGCTGTGCAAGATCCATAAGGATTACCGTCACGGACAGAAGCAGAACACCCCCTGTTGTCACACTGACACCGTCCGTTTCTCCTTCCATGGAAACGCCGCACATCCAGAGAAGCGTCAGCAGCGCTGCTGTCAAGGGGTAATACCAGATTCCGGCATCCACTCTCCGGAAACCAAAATCCATGATGTTGGCAAACTCACTGCCGGTCAGATGGTGGTACAAAAGCAGCAAGCCCAGGTGCAGCAGGAATAGCACTGCTGCCTTATATAGCGCAGGCACATGCTTCAGGAGCCTTCTGCGTACACAAAACCAGTCGAGGCAAAATCCTGCCGCTGCTGTGCATATGCTGTAGCCCACAATGCAGATCAGACCGCTGGTTTCCCGCTGGAAGGCAGATGAGGTTCTGTCCGCAATGCAGAAGTTCTGATAGAGCGCAAAGGACAGTGCCAGACCAAACAAGCAGCCGAACACCAGCAATACACCGCCCATGGTGGGACGCAGCCGCTCACCGGCTGCTTCTTCGCTGGTTTTGGGAGCCGCTTCCGGTTCACACATGCGCAGTTTGCGAAGGAAGGGAACCAGTGCTGCCCCCATAATTCCGCTGGCAAGGGCGGCACTCAGTGCCGCTGTCAGCTGCAGCCAGAAGGGCATTATACTTCACCGTAGAGGCGGGCAATGATGTCCTCCAGGTGCATGCCATGGCTCGCCTTAAAGAGTACACAATCTCCCTCCCGGAGTGTTTCCTGCAAAGCAGCAGTCAGCACATCAGCATCCTCGGTGCAGAAGCACTGTACCGCACCGCCTGTATTGGCAGCAATGCCCTTCGCCGCACTGCCGTAGCAGAACAGCAGATCAATGCCGGCATGCCGCACCATATCGCCCACTGCGGCATGAAGATTTTCGCTGTGAGCACCCAGCTCCAGCATATCGCCTAAAACGGCAGCCCTTCTGCCCTCACAGGGATAATTTCCCAGGACAGTCAGTGCTGCACGCATGGAATCCGGGCTGGCATTATAGCAGTCCGCAATGACAGTCTGTCCGTTCTTTTCTATAATATTCTGGCGCATTCCGGTCGGCTGATATTTTGCAAGACCACAGAGAATTTCCTGCGGTGTCATACCGGAAATGATGCCGACAAGGTAGGCAGCTAGGGCATTTTTTACATTATGTTCACCAACAGTCGGAAGCACGGCAAGAACCGTATTCTCCGCCTGGCGGATGGTGAAGGTGGTCACGCCGTCGTCCTCCTTGATGTCCTCTGCACAAATATCCACACCCACAGAATCTGCATGAATGGAGTAGGTGAGCACAGGTCGGTTCAACGTGCCAGACAGACCGGCGAGCATCGGATCATCCGCAGATACGATCAAGGGGGCTTCCGGCTTCATGCCCTCGAGCATTTCGAGCTTGGCCTTCAGGATCCCCTCCTGTGAGCCCAGGTTCTCAATGTGGGAATAGCCGATATTCGTGATGACAGCAATGGTGGGTTTTGCGCTGCGTGTCATGCGTGAGATCTCCCCGAAATGGTTCATTCCCATTTCAATGACAGCCGCGCCATGTTCCTTTGTCAGGTCAAAGAGGGTCTTCGGCATACCGATTTCATTATTCAAATTCTGCGCGGTTTTGAGAGTTTTATATTTCTCGGAGAGCACACAGGCAATCATTTCCTTGGTGGTAGTCTTGCCGACACTGCCTGTCACGCCGACCAGCGGAATATCGAACTGATCACGGTAATATCCTGCGATATCCAGAAGCGCCTGACCGGTATTCTTCACCACAAGGCAGGGATAATCCCCGATCTGGGTATCCGTTACAGCTGCAACAGCTCCGGCTTGGATTGCCTTTCCAACAAAATCATGGCCGTCAAAACGTGCCCCGCGCAGAGCAACAAACAGACATCCCTCCGGAAGGGATCTGGTATCCGAACTGATAGCGGTAATTTCAGCATCCACAGGAGAAACGGTTCCCAGTGCGGCTGCATAATCCTTCAACTGTACACATTCCATGTGAATCCTCCTATGCCAGCTGGGCTAATGCCTCGGCAACAATTTCACGCTCGTCAAAATGAATATGGCGATTGTTTTCAAAAATCTGATAGTCCTCGTGCCCCTTGCCTGCCAGAACAAGCACATCCCCTGGCTGTGCAATGGCACATCCGTGAAAGATCGCTTCCCGGCGGTCGGTGATGGTTTCATAGGGAACCTGACTGTCCTGCAATCCCTCCAGAATATCGGCAATAATGGCTTCCGGATTCTCATCCCGGGGATTATCGGAGGTAACCAGCAGCAGATCTGCATATTTTGCGGCTGCCTGTGCCATGAGGGGTCGCTTGGTTCTGTCACGGTTGCCGCCGCAGCCGAACAGACAGATCAGCCTGCCCTCTGTGTAGAGCTTCACATTTTCCAGGATATTTTCAATGGCATCGGGCGTATGGGCATAATCACAGATCACGGAAAAATCCCGTCCTGTGGGGATCACTTCACATCTTCCCTTAACTCCGGGACACTGCTGGAGATAGGGAACAATCTGCGCATCGCTCAGACCAAAGCATCGGCAGACAGCATAGGCGGCCGTCGCATTAGCGATATTGAAATAGCCTGTCATATGCATACAGATTTTCTGGGTACCCTCCTCCGTAGTTAACTGGTAGGAGGTACCGTTTGCTTTGACTGAAACCGGTGCATAGGCATAATCGCCCTTGCTGCCGTAGCTGTATTTCCGACAGGCTGCCTCTCCCATGAGACGCTTGCCGTATTCATCATCGGTATTGATCACAGCAGTATCACACCTATCGAAAAGCATGCGTTTTGCCTGATAATAGGATTCCATTGTTTTGTGATAATCCAGGTGATCCTGGGTAAGATTGGTAAAAACAGCCGTATCAAAATGTGTCGGTCCGATGCGCTTCTGCACCAGTCCGAAGGAGGATACTTCCATCACAACCGTGTCGCATCCGCTCCTGTACATTCTGTCATACAGTCCCATCAGATCAAAGGGCATGGGAGTGGTATTGTCCGTATGAACAATTTCATCACCGATTTCATTCTGAATTGTGCCGATAAGTCCGACCTTATGCCCATTGGCAGTAAGAATGTACTTGATCACATTCGTAATGGTAGTCTTGCCGTTGGTTCCGGTTACACCAATGAATTTCATTTTCCGCTCCGGATGACCGAACCAGGCAGCACAGAGCTGCCCATAGAATGCGCGGCTGTCCTTTACTACAATCTGACGGTCACCCAGCCCCAGGTCCCGTTCTGTCACAACTGCTGCCGCACCCTGCTCCAATGCCTGGGCCGCAGCACTGTGGCCGTCAAATCGTTCACCTTTGACGCAGACATAGATGCAGCCCCCGACAATTCTGCGGCTGTCATCTGTAACGGCGGTAATTTCCAGATCCTCCGGAAGGGCACAGGGCGTTTCTTCCAGTAATTGTACAAGTTTCATATTCATCTCCTACTTTCCTTCAAAAGATGCAAGACCGGCATTCGGGGTATCAGCCGCTCTGGTCGTTTACCACATAGGTCAGCTGGATCACAGTGCCCACTTCAGCCTGGGTTCCGGCAGCTACGGACTGTGCCTGCACCAGAACATCGGAACGATCCGCCGAGGCACCGGCAGCCACATAATTCAGTCCTAAATTGGTCAGTGCCTGGTTTGCATCCGCTGCAGTATAGCCGGTGAGATCCGGAACTGTTACATATTCTGTCACATAATTGGAATCAGTATACAGAATCACGGTACCATTGGAAGAAACCGTGGAGCCGGTCATCGGGCACTGCTTCACTACCACATCTCCCTCGCCTTTGACTTCATACTGAAGCCCCAGAGAATTCAGTGTCTGCTGAGCTGTGGTCAGATCCACATCCAACAGCAGCGGTACCGTCACATCCAGTTCCGCATACTCTTCTTCCGTATATTCCGGGTAATAGCCCAGGTAGGGAAGCGCTTCTTCCATGATGGCTCTTGCATACGGTGCGCAGACAACGCTGCCGTAGTAATTGATTTCTTTATTTGGCTCGTCGGCAATAATCAGCATGACAATCTCCGGGTCATCCGCCGGTGCAAAACAGGTATAGGATGCCACGTACTGCATGTTTTCAGCGTCATATTCATCCAGTTTCTGAGAAGTACCGGACTTACCGCCGATGGCATAGCCCTTGATGTAGGCATTGCTGCCGCCGTTGTCATCCACAACTGCCTGCAGCAGCTCCCGGACTGTGGCAGAGGTTTCTTCAGAAATTACCTGACGCTTCACTGTGGTTTCCATGGTCTGCACCACATTGCCGTCACTGGATACAATCTTGCTGACCACATGGGGCTCCACAAGATAACCGCCGTTGATGGCTGCGGAAATGCCGGTAATCATCTCCATGGGCGTCAGCTTATTGGTCTGACCGAAAGCACTGGAGGAAAGCTCTACAATCCCCATATCCGCTTGGGCTTTATAGATACTGCTCACCTCGCCGGGCAGATCAATTCCCGTTTTCTCTGTCAGCCCAAATGCCTTGAAATACGAGAAAAAGCGTTCTACGCCAAGTCTCTGACCCACCTCAATGAAGGCCGGGTTACAGGAATTGGTCAGCGCCTGGGAGAAGGTCTGCACGCCATGTCCGGAGGTCTTGTGGCAGTGAATCGGCCAGTCAGCCACAGTGACAACGCCGGTACAGGTAAAGGTATCCGTTTCCGGGTTTACCACATTTTCTTCCAGCGCCGCAGCGGAGGTAAAAATCTTGAAGACGGAACCGGGAACATACAATTCTGTAATTGCTTTGTTCTTCCACTGTCTTTCACGGGCATTTATGTATGCCTCCTTATAAGCATCCCCTGTCAGAAGGGACAGCTGCTGTGCCACTGTCTCATCGGCAATTGTAGAGGGATCATTCAGATCAAAGCTGGGGTAGGTTGCCATCGCATACACTGCACCGGTTTTAGGATTCATAATGATACCGCAGGCACGGTTGCGCACCTCATAGGTTTCACACATCTCCTGAAGGTTCTTTTCCAGATAATACTGCAGTGTTGTATCCAGCGTCAGATACAGGGAGCTTCCGTCCTGCGCCGGATAAGTTGTGGCATAGCGGTAGGGCATTTCATTACCCATGGCATCGGTAGCAGAAATTACTCTGCCGTTAGTACCTGCCAGATAGGAATCGTAATAGTATTCCAGACCGTATTGACCATCGCCGTCACTATTGGTGAAGCCGATGACCTGGGCAGCCATCTCTCCCTGGGGATAATAGCGTTTGGTATCCTCCTGCGTGGTAATGGAGGTAATGCCATACAGGTCAAAGTATGCCATCAGCTCATCCGCTACATTCTTCTCCACCTGACTCTTTAATACATAATACTGGGTGTCCATTTCCATGGCTTCCGTAATCGTTGACGGGTCAATTTCCAGCTTGGTCGCCAGCAAATCAATAATGTTCTGCCGAAGCACCTCCACAGGGAGAATTTCCTGTCCCTCCTTCAGCTCTCCGCCCTCGTCCACCTTTTTCTGCCACTCCAGCATAACCTCATCCATACCGTCCATTTCCTTCTGGAACAGGGAGGGATCAATGAATACTTTATATACTGTTGCACTCCATGCAAGGGGCGTTCCGTTGGCATCATAAATGGTACCCCGGTTTGCTGAAATGGAAATATTGGTAAAATGCGTATTATTTGCCATCTCCGCATAATATTTATTATTAACAATGCAGAGTGTAAAAAGCTTTGCAATGACAGCAAAAGCAAAGGCAAGAATCGCAAGCAGTACAATCCAATTGGTACGAAGCTTCATATCCCGGGTAGGGGTATAATCTTTATTCTCCAACTGCAGTTCCTCCTTTTCGCTATTGATACTTATCCTCCGAACTGTAACAGATCCGTCCAGTCCGGAGGGCGGCTGCCTGCGGCATCCGCCTATAAATACAAACAGGCAGGTTGATTCCCCGCCTGCCTGTCATGCTGTTCACTATAAGACAATGACGCTGACCTTACACAGATTCAACCGCATCTGTCCGGCCGTAGTTCCGGCATGTTCTGTAACGGGCGGACATCTGCATTGCTGTCTGGAATGCACATGGATGTCCTGCCTCCTTCTTCTGCCGCTGCGCACTTGCAGAATGACAGAATTCTGGCTTCCGGTAACACTCTATGAGCCTATCCTCTGATATATTCCACAAGATCATCGAACCATGTCTTGATTTTTACAAAAATATTCTGTTCTTCCTCCGGAATTTCCACCACATCATCCGTCTGAATCTGGATGTACTCAATCTGGGATGCATCTATTTCATGCATGCCGAGTACATTTTCCGCATATTCCTGAATGTCCTTGTTGGAGGTTTTTCCGGCAAGCTCCGACTGCATACGGACATTCTCGCTGAGCAGATCCGTCCGCTGCTTTTCAAGGTCGGTAATGTCATTACTGATCTGCAGCAGCTGAACATTGCTCAGTATCACTGCGCCAAGCAGCAAAAATGCCAGAAACACAGACAAAACAATTTTTACAACAGATGTTTTTCTTCCCGTATTTCGTCCCATTTGTATCTGATTGCTGCTCTCGTGCTGATATGGGGCCTGGGGTTTATCCGGTACAGCATTGAATTGCACCCGAATCGGGTCACCGGGCCGCTCATAATAAGCCATAACAACATTTAGCTCCTTTCTATCAGTCTGAGCTTTGCACTGCGGCTTCTATGATTCTGCTCCAGTTCCTCCTCACCTGCTGTGATGGGCTTGCGCACAATCAAAGTACCCTTTGGTTTTTTTCCGCAGACGCACTGCGGAAAATCCGGGGGACAGGTGCAGCCGCTGCACCATTCTGCAAACTGCTGTTTGACAATGCGGTCTTCCAGGGAATGGAAGGTAATCACCGCCAGTCTGCCGCCGGGCTTCAAGCAATCAAATGCCGCTTCAAGTCCTTGTTTCAAATGTCCGAATTCATCATTCACAGCAATACGGATTGCCTGGAATGTTTTCTTGCAGGGATTCTTGTCCCTGCGAAATTTCTGGGGTACGGAATTTCGTATAATATCTGCAAGCTGTCCTGTGCGGAGAATGGGAGCTTCCTCCCTTGCACGGACAATATTGGCAGCAATCCTGCCAGCAAATTTTTCCTCTCCATACTCCCGCAGAATCACCGTCAGCTCCTGTTCCGGCCAGGTATTGACAATGTCCTGCGCACTGATGCCCGTCCGGCTCATCCGCATGTCCAGGGGTGCATCTGCATGATACGAGAAGCCACGCTCCGCTTCATCAAGCTGGTGGGAAGAAACTCCCAGATCCATGAGAATTCCGTCCACTGCTGCGATGCCAAGTGCATCCAGCACCTCCCGTATCTGTGAATAATTGCTGTGAACCACCTTTGCCGGCAGTCCTTCCAGCCGTTTGGATGCAGCCGCAACCGCATCCGGATCCCGATCCAGTCCGATCAGCATACCGTCCTGTGAAAGTCTTGAGGCTATTTCGAAGGAGTGACCGGCACCGCCGACTGTTCCGTCCACGTAAATGCCGTCCGGGTGAATTGCCAAGCCCTCAAGTGTTTCCTGCAAAAGCACAGGGACATGTATAAAATCCATATCCTGCCTCCTCTTTTACAAGCACAGGGATTCCAGAACACTGACAGACATGGGATCAAACGCCTCATCCACACTCGTCCATCTTTCACGGTCCCAGATTTCTGCCTTTTTGCCTGCGCCGACAATGACGACATCTTTCTCTAAGCCGGCATAGTTACGCAGATTCTGCGGGATAAGGATTCTGCCCTGCTTGTCCGGAACGATCTCGCATGCGCCGGCATGCAGCCAGCGGCGGAATTTTTCGCTTTCGGGGCCGGTCTGTGCTGCTACCTGCTCACAGATATCCATCCATTGCTCCACAGAATATACTGACAGAAATTTGTCCGTTGTACCTCTGACGATCCAAAAAGGTTCGCCCAGTACCTCTCGCAGCTTCGCAGGAAAATTCATACGTCCCTTGGCATCAATATTATGGTAATGGGTTCCCGTAATACTGCCTGCATTCATTCCTGCTCACCGCCTGTCTCTTCCTTTTTTGTTCTTTCTTTGTTTCTCTTTTGTTCTTTTTATATCTTTATCTCTTTGTTATAATGAATGAGAAGTATGAAAAACCCATGTGATTGTCTTGATATTCCGTCATTTCCGGCAGGTTTCAATGAACCGTCTGGAAAATTCAGGGAATCCGCACCACTTTTCAGGTACATTTCACCACTTTTCACCCTGTTACTATTATATCATATCCATTTTCCTCTTGCAATTGTAGAGTTATACAAAATTCATAGTAAAGATTTGTGCATTTTTGTCAGAAGTTTTGAGACAGCCTGAAAGGAAATCTTTCCTTTTTGTGGTTTCCAGGTGGGGAATCCGCCCTAAAATCTCTTTCCGTACCATTATGGTGGAGGCAATTCCCTGAGATTGCCCCACTGCCTCAAAAAAAGCAGTTGCATTTCTTATTGTAATATGCTAAAATGGAGATATTATCCTGGCTATCAGAAAGGATCGTTATATGGAAAGAAATCATTCTTCCTGCCGATTCACAGACCGAATGCCGCAGCTGTTTCACAGGCATCCCTGTATCTGTATGCTTGTATTCTGTCTTCTGACAGTGATACTTGGTTTCGGGGACGGAGCAAACTTCAGCGGTCTGCATGCAGCGGCAGTATGGCTTGCCGGCAATGCAGTGCTTTTGCTGGGAAAGCAGCGGATCTGGAAGCACCCGGCTGAACTGGCAGTGATGACAATACTCTGGAGCGGCTTTTGTCTTTGGCTTGTCTTTACCGCTTGCCCTGCCCGGTGGTGGATCACAGGGGCAATCACGGCGCTGGTACTTTTGTGGGTATACCTGTACAGCAGGCGAAGGCTGACGGACGGACGCAGCGGATTTCTCCTGTGCTGCATGGGATTCTGCATGCGGTTTGCCTATGTGCTGGCAACCCCCTACTACATAAGGCAGCACGATGTGGGACGTTTTGAGGGAGACAGCGGTCATGCGGCGTATATTCAATATCTGTTCGACAAGGGGCATCTGCCGGACTTTGATGTCAGGGAGGTCTGGCAGTTCTATCATCCTCCCCTGCACCACATCATTGCGGCCGGATGGATGAAGCTGCTGGAGGGTTTCGGCGTATCCCACGGCGATGCCTGCGAAAGCGTACAGATTCTGACCCTTGCCTATTCCTGTCTGTGTCTGGTACTGTTCTGGCAGCTGCTGCGGCATTTTCACTTAAAAGGTGCGGCACTGCTGGTTCCCATGGGCATCATGGCATTCCATCCCACTTTCTTCCTGCTGGCCGGCAGTATCAATAATGACATGCTGAGCATCACCTTCCTGCTGTGGGCAGTGCTGCTGACCTGCCGCTGGTACCGGGATCCAAAGCTCTCCACAATTCTGCAGCTTGCTGTAGCCATTGGCTGCGGCATGATGACCAAACTCTCCGTCTGGATGGCGGCACCGGCAGCAGCAGTGGTATTTCTTGCCGTGCTGTACAGGAACCGGAAGCATCCCCTGCCCCTGATCGGGCAATACGCCGCCTTCGGTGCGGTCTGTATTCCTCTGGGGCTATGGTGGGGCATACGGAATCTGCTGCGTTTCGGCGTTCCCATTGCCTATGTTCCCATGCTTTCTGCAAACAGCGCACAGTATGTGGGGCAGATTCCTGTATGGCAGCGGCTGCTGGATTTCTCTCCCAAACAATGGACCTATGTGTACGACTGCTTTGAAATGTACGGACAGCCCTACAATGAATATAATCCCCTGATCGGGCTGCTGAAAACCGCACTGTTTGATGAGCTGATCAATACGGACAGCTTCCCTGCCATTGCCGGCTTCGGGGAACTGTTATTCCTGTCACAGGTACTGATTGCGGCACTGTCCGTGATTGCCATCATTGTTGTAATATGCCGGCGCAGCACAAATCTGGAACATTGGCATCTGCTGCTGACTTATGGCATCACCCTTGCAAGCTACTACAGCTTCTGCATTCTCTACGCCCACACCTGCACCCAGAATATCCGGTATGCAACGCCGCTGATTTTCATCGGCTGCCTGTTCCTGGGTCTGTGGCTCCGAAAAGGAGAACGGACAGCCCCCTCCAGCATTCTTCGGAAAGTCGTCTGTATTCCTGTGGTGCTGTTTATGGCGACCAGCTTCGCAGTCTATGCCTGTGTTTGTTCTAATGCATAACTACTGGGATTATGGGGTGATATAAAAATATTCCTCCGTCTTAAAGGAGCGCCGATAAAAAGTTTTTGCCGGCACCTTTCCAGAGCATTGCATAAAATTACAGAAATTTCTCTTTTCCATTTGGATATGTAGAATCAAATACAACGATAAATTGAATATTTTTGTCACTTGTGAAATGGGGTGTAATAATGAAAAAAGAACAAATATTGTATTCATTATTATAGCAATAATTAGTGCTGTCGTTATGCTTTCTATCTTTTTGTATTCTGATTTCGTTCGTACAGTTGACTATAAATATCAATTAATGTTTGGTGCAGGGATAATCTCACTTATATCATTAAATATATATAATTATTTTGAAAAACAAAAAATAATGGTTTCTTTGATGTGCCCATTGGGTATCTTTATTATTGCGTTTATAGTTTCATTTATGTAAGTTCTGATTTATGCGGGTAAACAAATGAATAACAAGCCCTGAAGCAGTTTCAAATGGCTGCTTCAGGGCTAAACTTTTTATATGCATCCGTCTTGTGCGGAGGGATATTGTTATTGCTGGCTGCAAATTACTCCGTGCGCAGTGCCACAACCGGATCCTTCTTGGCAGCACTTCTGGAGGGGATAATTCCTGCAATCAGCGTCAGCGCCATACTGATCAGTACCAGAATAACCGCAGCACCTATGGGAAGGAATGCATTGAGATTCATAATTCCAGTCAGTGCGTGGATGACCATATTAATCGGAATACACAGCAGATAAGTCACAACAACGCCCAGCAGACCGGAAGTAAAGCCAATAATGAGCGTTTCTGCATTGAACATGCTGGATACATCACGCTTGGAGGCACCAATCGCACGCAGGATACCGATTTCCTTGGTTCGCTCCTGTACGGAAATCAGGGTGATAACACCAATCATAATAGAAGATACAATCAGGGAAATGGCAACAAAGGCTATCAATACATAAGTAATTGTATTAATGATTGTGGTAATGGAAGACATCATCAGTCCGATGTAGTCCGTGTAGGTAATCTGAGAAAGTTCTTCCACTCCCTCATTGTAATCTGCAATTGCATCTTCAATGATATCCTTATCTTCAAAGGAGGATGCAAACAAATTAATGGCGGAGGGCTCATCCAGATCCACATAGCCCAGATCTGTCAGATTCTGCTCATAGGTGGAATCGGAGAATTCCAGCAGTGTGTCGTAATATACTGCAAATTCCGCAGGCGTCAGAGTTTCCATTGCCTGTTCAAATGCTGCCAGAAGCTGCTGGGCATCCATGGAAGCCATCTGTTCCTTCACCTGCTGGGCATACTGCATCTTCGCCTGCTCAGCCACCATCTGCTGGTAGGTGGAGGTCAGATCCTCATCAGTCATATCCGCAAGGTAGGCCAGCAGATCCTCTTCTGCCATACCCACCTGGGCTGCCAGTGCCTGCGCCATTGTGGTTTCCATATCCGTACGGGTCAGGCCTGCCGTTGCCTGCTCCACCATGGCATTCAGTTCTTCCTCGGAAGGAATGGACATCATCGCAACATAGAGCGCTGCCTTTTCACCGTCACTGAGTTCCTGGCCATAGGCACGGAATTCTGCCTCCTTGGTCTCATCGCTGACATCGCCGGATTCATCCCTGAAGGGCAGACCGGTGAAAATATCCGTATTAGGACTATCCAGCTGTGCCTGAATTGCTTCAGAACTGTGCATCTGCTCCACCACATATTCTGTCAGAAGATGGGTATAGGCAATCGTACCGGAAAGCATGGCTGCCTGGGTTGTTTCGCTGGGACGGATGATACCGGTCACCTTCAGGTTCAGACCGTTGTCATAGAGATACTTCATGCCGGTTTCCGTATCGCGGCGATCCACATAGAGACCGGTTCCGTCATCATAATAGCATTCGGAATTGAGAACCACACGGAATTCCATACCGCAGATTTCTTCATAGGTCCAGCTGGAAGTTTCCCTTTCCTCCAGCTTGGTGCCGTTTACCGCAGCATCCATGATGGAATCCATAGCATCCTTGGAGGTCAGACCCAGGGCATAGAGCGTCACATCATCAATTTCGTTATTTTCATCCACAACCAGAACAATTTCGTTGTAGCTTGTGGGCCAGGTACCATAGATCACATCATACTGATTTTTCAGAAGATCACTGATGGGATCCCCGTTATCACCGGACAGCATTTCCTGCCACAGACCGCCGGCAATCATCTCCATGGAAGAGGTACCGCCCATCATGGACGCCTGCATGTCTACCATGGCAGAAACATCCATCCCCATGGCTTCTGACATCAGATCCTGCAGCAGTTCCTGGGTGTCGGATCGAATGATCGTGCCGTCCACACTTTCTGTGTACACCAGCAGATCCAGGTCATAGCCGTACTGGATGCCGCTGAGCGCCTGACGGAGACTGGAATCACTGTCATCGTTTGCATATTCCGTTTCAATGTAGGTTTTAAAAGAGCGAAGATCATTCTCCGTTGCCTCAAGATTGCTGAAGGCCTTCATCATTTCATAGACAGCCGGTCTTTCATATACAGCGTCATTGTCGTGCTCTACATGATCGCTGCCCACATTCATAAAGGTTTCCATCAGTGTAGTCATGTCAATGGTGGATGCTTCAATGGTCAGCGGATAGGAGGACAGGGTTTCCTCCTGGACTGCATCAATATAGGCAGTAAAGCCCTGGGAAATGGACAGTACCAGCGCAATGCCGATAATGCCGATGCTCCCTGCAAAGGAGGTCAGCGCCGTTCTTCCCTTTTTGGTAAACAGGTTCTTCAGAGACAGGCTGAAGGAAGTGGCAAAGGACATGGAAGGCTTTTTTTTCTTTTTCTCTTCTTCCTGCGCTTTCTTGTCGTGGATTTCCTCCAGCTGGCAGTCCTTCGCAGTCAGCGGACTGGAATCATCCTTGATTTCTCCGTCCAGCATCCGGATAATTCTGGAAGAATATTTTTCTGCAAGCTCCGGGTTATGGGTAACCATAATGATCAGACGATCCTTGGAGATCTTTTTAAGAATTTCCATAACCTGCACGCTGGTTTCCGTATCCAGCGCACCAGTGGGCTCATCAGCCAGAATGATATCGGGATTATTGACCAGGGCTCTTGCAATTGCTACACGCTGCATCTGACCGCCGGACATTTCGCTGGGCTTCTTGTGCAGCTGGCTGCCAAGTCCCACATCCTCCAATGCTTTCTTAGCACGCTCACGGCGTTCGATCTTTTTGACGCCGGACAGAGTCAGTGCCAGCTCCACATTCTGCAGCACCGTCTGATGAGGGATGAGGTTGTAGCTCTGGAACACAAAGCCTATGGAATGGTTCCGATAAGTATCCCAGTCCTTGTCCTTGAAATTCTTTGTTGATTTACCGTTAATAATGAGATCTCCTTCTGTGTACTGGTCCAGACCGCCGATGATATTGAGCATGGTGGTCTTGCCGCAGCCAGAAGGACCAAGAATGGACACAAATTCACTCTTGCGGAACTGCAGATCCACACCCTTCAGGGCATGGACGGTATTTTCGCCAGCAAGGTAATCCTTCTTGATGCCTTTGAGTTCTAACATGATCCTACTCCTTTTTTGCGTGTCCGCTGTCAGCGGACGGGGTTTATGGGAACTTCTAAAAACTTATTTTTTAGAGGTGGGATGTGGGGTGACTCCCCATGGGGTGGGCAATGTCGTCAACTTAAGGGTTCGTTCGCTAAAGCTGCCCACCCCCGACCCCCTCCCTTTAGGGAGGGGGCAATAATAGGGGGTCTCCGACACCTCAACCCCGGGAAGGGCTGCGCCCTTTCAACCTGCCCGCTGATGGTGCATCCCCCTTAAATTGATCACATTGACGGGGTGGGGAGATGCCCCAAAGGGGCAGTGGGAACGGATGCCGATCAGGAGAAGCCCCACAAAATCCACCTTTTCTTCTTTTCCGATTTAAAAAACAGGAATTTTTAGAGGTTACCTTATGTAATTTTGTACAAATTCTGAACGATAAATTTGTAACAATTACCATTATAAACGCACTTTCTCAAATCCGCATCAAATTCAACTCAATTTTTATTGAGAAATCATTGAGGTTGGGTTGAGACTTTTTTCAGCAGGAATCATTTGCATTCTCCGCAGAAATATGTTATAATGGTTGCAAGCTATTATCAGCTTGTCAAAAAAGGGGCTTTTTTAATCTCCCCACCCCCTGGAGAGTTCCCCTCCTCCACCCGCTGGCCTGCGGCGTGCTTTGGGGCTATTTATGGCGCAACGAGGCTATACAAACTTCGTCCATCACTGCAGCGGAAGGCGCTGTAGATGGACGGGACTTTGCCGACAGTTTGTATAATTTCTACACTACACGAAACGAGGTGCCGCTATGTTTAAAATTCTTGTGGTTGAGGACGACGCTGATCTGCAGCAGCTGTTCTGCCGTACGCTGTCCCGGAACAACTATCAGCCCATCGGTGCGAACGACGCACAGAAGGCGCTGGAAATTCTGGAGAACGAATATATGGATCTGATCATTTCCGATGTCATGATGCCGGGCATGAACGGCTTCGACTTCATCCGGCAGCTGCGGGAAGCCGGAATGGATCTGCCGGTGCTGATTATCACTGCCAAAGGAGATATTCTGGACAAACAGTGCGGATTTCTGGCAGGGGCAGATGATTACATGGTCAAGCCCATCGACATCAACGAAATGCTCTTTCGTGTCAATGCCCTGTTGCGCCGTGCCAAAAGTGTCAGTGAAAAGCGGCTGACCTTCGGCGGCACCTCCCTGGAATACACAACCTGGACTGTCACTGATGCCAACGGTACCCAAATTCTGCCCCAAAAGGAATTCCAGCTGCTGTACAAGCTGCTCTCCTATCCCGGACAGATTTTTACACGCCAGCAGATTCTGGATGATGTCTGGGGGATTGACAGCTATGTCGATTCGCACACGCTGGATGTGCATATCAGCAGGCTCAGGGAACGGTTTAAAAACAACCCGGATTTTGAAATCATTACCATTCGGGGTCTGGGCTACCGGGTGATGAAAAAATGAGGCGGGGCACACATCACTGCTACCGGATGCGCCGGCAGTTTACTGCGAAATTTCTGGGGATTTCACTTTTGTTTATTGCGCTCACAGTGGGCATCAATCTCCTGCTGGAGCAGATGGGTGTTTCCAAACAGATTGTCCGGAATCCCTTTCATGCACTGGCTGCCATTGCTGCGCTCTGCTTCATCCTCTCCTCCGCCGTATTCTATTATCTGGCACAGAAGGTTTTTAAACCAATGGAGGATATGAATCATGCTTTCTGCGAAGTGGCAAAGGGGAATTACGAGGTACAGATCCGCTATGACGGTTCCGTACAGGAGCTGGAACAAATTATCTCCAGCTTTAACAATATGGTGCATGAGCTGAGCTCAGTGGAAATGATCCGGAATGATTTTATCACTAACGTCTCCCATGAATTCAAAACACCCCTTTCCTCTGTAACAGGCTATGTCACGCTTCTGCAGGATCCCGAACTGTCGGAGGAAGAACGCAGCGAATATATTCAGAAGGTTTTTTTCAATATTGAAAAGCTTAATGATCTGACGGAAAATATCCTGCGTCTGTCCAGGCTGGAGCACCAGACCTACCTTGCACCTGCTGTCACCTACCGGCTGGACGAACAGATCCGGGAAGCCATTGTACTGCTGGAACCAAAATGGAGCAGCCGCCAGCTGGAATTTGACCTGGATCTGGGAGAGATCACCTATACCGGTCAGCGTGCGCTGCTCTTTCAGGTCTGGACCAATCTTCTGGGAAATGCCATCAAATTCTCCCACAAGGGCGGATGCATTACCGTTTCCCTCAAGCAGCGGGGAGATTCTATCGAAGCGCTGTTCAGCGATGACGGCATCGGCATGACCACCGAAACCATGGCACACATCTTTGATAAATTCTATCAGGGGGACACCTCACGCCGTTCCCAGGGCAACGGACTTGGGCTTGCACTATGCAAAGAGATTCTGGAACGGGTGGGAGGAAAAATCTATGTTACCAGCCAGCCGGATCAGGGATCAGTTTTTATGGTACAGCTCCCCTGCACGCCCTTGACAAATAAACGGTAATATGCTATCATGATTGCAGAAGTTACAATAGGGAACCTCTAAAAACTTGTTTTTAGAGGTGGGGTGTGGGGCAAACAATGCTAACAACTTAAGAAGAACACACGATAAGTGAGCAGGTTGAAAGGGCGCAGCCCTTCCCGGGGCTGAGGGGTCGGAGACCCCCTATCATTGCCCCCTTCCTTTAGGGAGGGGGCCGGGGGTGGGCAACTTTGACAAACAATCCCTTAAGTTGATGACATTGGTGGGGCGAAGCCCCACAAAATCCGCCTTTTATTCTTTTCTGATTTTAAAAATAGAAGTTTTTTAGAGGTTATCAATATAGGAGGGTCATCATGAATATTCCTAAGGATCCGGCAATTCTTGTCAGTTTTCTGAACACCCAGCTGCGGGATTTTTATTCCAGCCTGGAGGAATTCTGTAAAGCCAATGACTGCAATGCAGAAGAAATTCTGCAAAAGCTGGCAGGAATCGGCTACAACTACGATGCACAGCAGAACCGTTTCCGCTGAATCTGCAGCAATCGGAAAGGCAGGACTACCATGGAACAGGAAACTTTCAGAATCAAATATATCTGCCGCATGAAGGACGGCCAGTATTCCCAGCAGCTTCTGGTAAACGGAACGGAGTATGCCCAGCCTGCAACGCCGGAAATCCGGCAGGCAGAACAATTCTTTGCCGCATTTGCACCACGGACATTGACGAAGGAAGGCGCCGCTGCGTTCGGCGAGAATTTTGTTCTGGTCTTCCGCACGGACAGTTCCCAGATGCAGGCATTTGCAGAAGAAATCCAAAAGCTCCGGAATTCTGCGCCATCGACTGAAGCGGATGCTGTTTGATCTGCAAAATAAACAAGAAGGACTATGCAGAATTCTGCCCCATATGTCCTTCGTAAGATGATACGAACAGCGCTCCGGGAAACAGATTCCCGGAGCGCTGTTTGTTCTGTATGGATTACTATTCCGTGAACTCGTAGAGGACAGCTCCGTTCTGGTCATAGAGGGTACCAAATTTACCATACACAATTTCAGACCAGTATCCGTCGGTGCTCCAACCGTCAAGATACATCTCATGGGTCAGACCGTACTCATCCTTGGCTGTAACATACAGGGACATAATATCCTCAGTTTCCATGGATGCGGTGAAGACAACCTCCATGGTCTGACCGGTAATGGGACAGGCTTCAACTTCCTCATCGTTGACCTTTACAATGAGCGTGATATCGGAAAAATCAGCAGTTGTATAATTTTCCACAGTAACCTCCGCTCTGCCCTGCTTAGCATCGTGGTCATAGGCAAAGGTGGATTCCGTACTGTACACTTCCAGCCACGGTAGGCATTCGTAGCAGAGGGAGGGCCAGGGGAGCTGATCGATCGCCTGCGTCTGACTGATTCCGCCGGAGGTAATGGTGATAACTGCATTTTCCGGGAATTGTTCAAATATACTAAAACTTTCCGTTGCCCGGAATACGCCGCTTCCGTTCTTTTTAAGCGTAATTTCTGTTCCTGCGACGGACAGTGTAATAACAGTATCATCAGCGTAAATCTTGGGGGCACAGGTAAATGTCACATCGCAGGTCATGCTGCTGGCATCAAACGTCCCTACTTCATATGCAAAAGAGGTGATAAGCGACTCCTGCTGCTCCAGCTGATATTCCAGATCGCTGATCTGCTGGGACAGCAAAGAAACCTGCTGGGTCAGCTGTGTATTGGTCATCTGCAGATCATTTTGAATATTTGAGAGATTTGAAAACACGGAGATACAGATCAACACTGCACCGATCAGTCCCAGCACTCTGCCCACACTTTCCACTGATGCCATCGGAATATGGGCTGTGCTTTCTTTACTCTCAAGTATCCGGTTAATCCGCCTTTTATAAAATACAAAATAAACCAGAAGAACGATAACAAGTGTAATCAATAACAACAGCGGCAATAAGGCAAATACTGTTCTCATAATACTCATCATTCCTTTCTTTATGGGAACCTCTAACAACTTGTTTTCAGAGGGGGAAGATGCCCCAAAAGGGCAAAGGGGACGGACGCCGGTCAGGCGAAGCCCCGCAAAATCCACCTTTTATTCTTTTCCGATTTTAAAAACAGGGGTTTTTAGAGATTACCTTATATAAATTTCTTCAGATATGGAAAAATTCTCTGAAGGCGCTGCAATAGCTGCGGGTAACATCAACGAGCGAACCATCCGACATCGTCAGAATGAATTTCATTGACAGGGAGGGCTTGATTTTCCTGACGTGCGCCTTGGCAATAATGGCACAGTTGCTGACCCGCAGAAATTTTGTATTATCCAGGATTCCGCAAAGCTGATAGAGTCTGTCAAATGCCAAATACTCTCCTCCACCATTGGTATGCACCAGAACATCATGCCCGAAGCTTTCGATGAAAATGATCTCATCACCAGAGATTCTCACCTTCTCGCCTGTCTGGTTTTTAACCGGAATATAGGATAAAAATCGATCCCTCTGGGTCAGAACAAATTCTGCATCGTCATCAATTACAAAGCCAGCCTGCAAAAGCATCTGCTTTATCTTTGCATAGCTTTCTTCGCTGACATTCAACTGAATTTTCACGCTGTCCCTCCTTTGCTCATGGGGTTTGCTTTGCCCGCAAAGCAATCAAATCGGCGGATGCTGCAGCTTCCGTCCTCCAAACTGTCATTTCATACTGATCCCTTTCATTCTGGCAGACAAAGTCTGTCAGAATTTAACCAACGCAGCCGGCATAAAGGATTGGACGGGATTAGCAGCAATTGTTGTTCGGAGGATTTATACCAGTATCATTATACAGGAATCCATTTCCAATTGCAAGCGTTTTTACATGGATTGCATGATTACGGTACATAACCTGCAACTGCGGAATGGAATTTTTACATTTTCTCTTGACGAATCCTGTCGGATGTGGTATACTATAGAAAAAGATTACAAATCAGTAACATAAAGTTACAAAGGAGAATCATTATGAACCTGAAACGACTGCTTGCCGCTGCTGCAGCGGCAGTATACGGAATTATTATGCTCCCGATCCTTCCGGCAGCAGCAGAAAGCTATGCCCTCGGCGATCCCACCGGAGATGGAACAGCCGATGCCAAGGATGCAGCCATAATCTTAGTAGAAGCTGCAACGGCAGGCACCTCCGGAACCAGCACCTTTACGGCAGCACAGAAAACTGCTGCCGATGTGGACGAAAGCAGTATCATTGATGCAGCGGATGCAGCTATTATACTGGATTATGCTGCCAAAGTCGGCTCCGGCGCAGTTGACACGGATCTGGCAACCTATCTTGCGGACAATGCCGACCGTTTTATTTCACTGAAAGCACCGGTCATTACTGTGGCGGCAAGTGACGGTGAAGCAACCATCTCCTGGAAGCAGGATCCCAACGCCAGCGGCTATGAGGTTTACCGCTGTTTCGGAACACCGAGTGCGGATAATACTTATTCCAGGCTGAAGAAAATCACCAGCAACACCACGGTTTCTTTCACCCATACAGGACTGAATAATGAGCGTACCTATTATTATAAGGTGCGTGCCTATAAGAATTACGGCGGTGAGATCTACTACAGCAAATTCAGCAACGAAGAGTACACGACGGACATCAACAGCAGGCTTGCCGGTGCAATGACAGGAACCGGCAGCAGTTTCCTCGTTTACAACCGACAGAAAACAGAAGCTGAACTGACCAGCTATACTGTCACCCTCAGTAAAAACGATATTGCCATTCTAGAGGCATTTGCTGCGGAGCATTTTCCCGCTGATGCAACCCGTGAGGAACAGCTCCGGATTACGCTGGAATGGATCAACAAAAATGTGCAGTACGCTTACGCCGGTGCATTGTGGGATGAAATTGTCGGCCTTAGCTGGACGGAGGCAATCTTTGTGAACCGGAAGGGACAGTGTGCCCAATACAACGGCGCCATGGCGTCCATGATGGCATATCTTGGCTATGATGTCAGTGTGGTGCAGGGTTACCGCGGCTCCTGGCCGGATAACTACTGGCAGCACTTCTGGGTGGAAATTGAGCTGTGCGGCACCATTTACATCATGGAATGCGGCAATGACGGCAAGTACAGCGGCTGGTACTATTTCCTTGCCCCCTATGAGGAGACCAGCGGCTATATCCGTCATCAACAGAACATGGGATAATACCAGGAATTCAAACGATAGGGAACCTCTAAAAATTTGTTTTAGAAGTGGGGGTGTGGGGCGAAGCCCCACACCCCCACCTTTTATTCTTTTCCGATTTTAAAAACAGGAGGTTGTTAGAGGTTACCGATAATAGATTGTGCAGCTTGCTCCGTGCTTTCCGGCACGGAGCATTTATGGTTTCTGCTGTTCCAGGCTTCGAGTCAGAAGCAATATCAATATTGACAAAATCCCCATGATATGGTAAAATAACTGCAACTACAATTTTATTATTGAAAGGAGAGCAACATATGAAGCATCAATTATTTATCCAAAAACTGGTAAGCAGTGCAGCTGCCCTGTGCTGTGTCTGCAATCTGGCTGCCCTGCTTCCGGCAGATGCGGAAGCGCCTCTGCTGGACTCCGGTCTGAATTACACGGAGTCCACAGATTACAATCTTGGTTCCTGCGACAGCGGCTATACCTCCTGTCCGTGGATCAGTGCCAGCCCCGGCAAGGACTGGACCACAGCCATCAACAGCTACTCCCTGCTGCTCATCGGCATCGGAGGATATTCCAGTGCCATGAATGGGGAGGGTGTGGACTATGAATTCGACGATAGTTTCTTTGCCAGTCTGGAGGGCACACTGCAAAGTGCCCGAGCCAACGGTGTAACAGTGGGACTGCGGTTCCGGTACGATGACAACGGCACCTCCAACCCGGAGCCTGCGGACTTTTCCATGGTACTGCGGCATATTGAACAGATCGGCGAAAGCGGTCTGCTGGAGGAATATGAAGATGTGATCTCCTTCGTAGAAACCGGCATGGTGGGCTGCTGGGGCGAACAATGGGGCGGCAAATACACCTCCCTGGAATGCAAAGCACAGGTGCTGGATGCATTCCTGAACATTGTACCGGAAACCATTCCGGTCACGGTGCGCACTCCCAACACCATCCGCCAGTGGCTGTCGGATTACTGCGGTATTACCACAACGGCAGCGGATATGCACTATACAATCAGCGATCCGGAACTGGCAGCCAAGGCAGCACGCATCGGTATGTACAATGACGGTTACATGGGATCGGACAGCGACCTGGGCACCTATTCCAACCGGGAAGGCGAAACAGCATGGCTTTCCGGTGCGCCTGCCTACGGCGGTGAATTCTCCGGTTCCGACGAATGGCGGCTGAAATATCTGACCTGGCAGCCGGAATATGCACTGCCGGAAATGTACTACACCAACCTCCTGCGCATCAACAGCAATATCTACCGCACACGCACTGTCAGCAGTGAATTTGCAACAGAAACGGAGGCGCAGGCAAGGCTGACAGAAATTGACACCCTGTATGAAAATGCAGGTCTGGACAGCTTCGACTATGCCGGCAGTATTACAGCAAATGAAGACGGCACCTATACTGCCAGCTGGAAATGGATGGGATACGATGATTTCATCTTTGATGAAACCCTGGATCAGAAGCTTGGGGTGGACTGTGACAACAGTGCCTTTTATGGCCAAACGGTATGGCAGTTCATCCGTGCCCATCTGGGCTACCGTTTTGTTCTGCGGTCCAGCATGCTCAGTGAAAGCGCCTCACCCGGTGAAACCATGGAGCTGCAGTTTTCCGTAGAAAACACGGGCTTCTCCGAAACGCCCAAGGACAAGGAAGTGGAGGTGCTGCTTTCCAACGGCAGCATTACCTACACCTATACCACCGATTTGAATGCCAGGGACTGGGCATCGGCTGCGACAAATGAGGCATCCCTCTCCCTCACCCTGCCTGAAACCATGCCGGGGGGCAATTGGGAGGTATACCTGCGGATTTCCGAGCTGAACGAGGATGCAGTTTATGATGCTGCGTTCTGCACACGCTTTGCCAATGAAGATCTGCAATACAACACTGCACTGGGTGCCAACTATCTGGGCAGTATTTCTGTTTCCGGCGAGGAGGATCCTGCCAGAGAAGAAACTGCGGATACCAAACCGGCCGGTTATTACATGGATGCGGCTCCCATTCCGGTGGATGAAGCCTCCCAGGTTAATCTGCTGGATCAGGAGTATACCTTCCAGGAGGACGGGCATTACGGATTTACATTTCTGTACAAGATTGAAGGCATCACAGAACCGATTCAGCTTGGCAACTGGTATGCGGGCTTTACCGTATCCGCCACAGGATATTCTAGTGCTTACACGACCTACGGGCTGAATACCTGTAACCAGGCGCTGACGGAGGATGGATACTATGCACTTCATGTTCCTTTCTACGGCTGTGCATTCAACTGCACGGAAGCCTCCGTGGGAGGAACCACAAAACTGACCGCCTTCAATTTCAACGACAGTCGGAATTACTGGAGTGAGGATACCTATACCTCCCTCGGAAACTGCACAGGCGTGCAGATCACTCCCATTGCTGTTCTGGAGGGCAGTTCCGAGGGCTATGATGTGACATTTCATCTGGAGGATGGGGACTATCGGTATACCGGCTCCTACGGCTTCAGCGATACCCTTTCCCAGAGCATCAGCAATGTCTCCGCCGTGACTGTCCTCTCCCTCCTGGATGGGACATGCCCTGCACAGTATACGGATGCAGCCGGCAATATCCACCAGCTGCTGGGCTTCACCACCAAAAAGGACGACAAAAGCTGTCTGATTGATGAGGACTTCATTGCCATGGGAACGATGGAACTCTATCCCTACTATGAGCTGGACCGAACAGCTGCAAATCTGAATACGATAACGGAAACTCTGACAAACGGTGCGGACAGCCAGGGTGTACGCTATCTGCTGGATGAAACCACTATGACTGCCTGTGTGGGTGACAGCGGCGACTGGGAAAACAACAGCGGCTGCAGCATAAGCGGCAGTATTCTTCTTCCGGCGTATGTGGTTAGCGATGGCAAAACCTACAGGGTGACTGCCATCGGTGACAATGCCTTCGGCTCCAATTACCGTGTGCAGGATGTGACCATTCCGGGGACGGTGACTGCCATCGGAGAAAATGCCTTCTACTATGGCACAACGCTTTATGTGTATGAGCGCAGCATGACCGCCGGAATTCTGAACGGAACCGACTATACGGTCATTGAGCTGGAAGCACCGGCTGTCTCCGGCGATGTAAACCAGGACGGCAGTGTAACGGTACTGGATGTGATTGCTCTCAACCGCTGGCTGCTGGGACAGGAGATTTCCATTGATGTCAAGGCCGGTGATCTGGATGTTTCCGGTACGCTGAGTGTCTTTGACCTGGCATTGCTCAAGCGTCTGCTGCTGCAGTGATCCTATGGCGGCAGATACTTGGGAATCTCTAAAAACTCTCTGTTTTTAAAATTGGAAAGGAATAAAAGGTGGATTTTGTGGGGCTTCGCCCC
>CAZXVI010000003.1:0-91157 GCA_964644275.1 uncultured Ruminococcus sp.
AAACGGGGATAATTATGTGAAAACTGTGTGAAAATTGCACACAAAAAAACAGCACCCTCCCACCCGGAGGATGCTGCATTCCGTGCGCCTCAGCACGCTGCATTCTTGATCACATTTTTTGCCTTGATGACAATATTCTTGTCGTTCTCATAGGTCAGCATATTCGCCGCATGGCCGATATCCACCCATCTTACCTCGGAGATCTCCTCCTCCTGGGGAACAAAATCGTAGTTCTTCGCCCTGGCAATGAAATACACAACCACCTTCTGGGTATCCCGTTTCGGCGAATAGGACACGGTCTCACGGAATGTAGGGTCAATCATCACATCAATGGAGGTCTCCTCCCTGATCTCACGCACAGCGGTCTCCACCTCTGTCTCCCCCGGCTCTACATGCCCCTTCGGGAAGGACCAGTGGCCGCTGTTAATATGTCTGATCAGCAAAATCTCAATATTTCCATGAAATTTCCGGTACACAATGGCACCGCAGGATTTTTCATGCCGCATGCTCCCATCTTCCTTTCTACTGCTGCACAGTTTATTACATTTGTTATGCTTATTATATCATATTTTATCTATTTTGTCCATTCCTTTTTTCATCAGAATGCTATTTTTTTTCAACTTTTAAAAGATATTTGCGATTTGGTGTTTACGAAACGGAATTTATATGATAAAATAGAGACAGGATGCTATTCCGGTGAATGACGGATAGCGAAATTGCCCTCCGCCCA
The DNA here is from genome assembly GCA_964644275.1 of uncultured Ruminococcus sp. GTDB lineage: Bacteria > Bacillota > Clostridia > Oscillospirales > Ruminococcaceae > UBA3855. The sequence goes on from CAZXVI010000003.1 coordinate 731, forward strand.
GGACGGCCGGCGGAGAAAGGAGACAGAATCCATGAATGAACAACAGGAGATTTTTACAAGCGGTACCTTCGGGGATCCTGCTGTGATCCAGCAGACCGCTGTGAAAATGAATGCACCCCCCATTGATCCGCACAATCCATTTGAAAATGAAACAGAATACCATGACTACCAGCCCGATTACGGCTACATTGTTCCGCAGATCCGGATTCCCGGATGCCGGATTCCCCTTCGCCCCAACAAAATGGAACGAAAAGGAATCCGGAAGTATTGCAGTATTGCCGGAGGCGGTGTTCTGGCGCATTTCTTGCTGACCAACCTGCTGGCGTTCCTTCTCATCCAGGTGATCTACTTGATGATTTCCGTCACGGATCAGCAAACCGTCAGTCCGCTGCCTGCCAACTATGACATACTGCTCATGGACTATTTTGAGAACTCCTCCGCCTATATTGCCATGACGATCATTGTGTTCGTCATCTGCAATGCAGGCATTGCACTGCTGGGCTGTAAAATTTCAAAAATATCCGTTTCCTCCCTTTTTCAGACAAAGAATCTCACCGCTTCCCGGATGATCTCCTATATCTTCATTGCAGTGGGTCTGCAGCTGATCTGCGGCTATCTGGCACTGCTGATCACCGAACTGATGTCCGCCGGAGGCATTACCGCCTATGAAGCGGATTTCTCCACCACGACGGATGTCAAATGCGTCGTGCTCATGGCAGTTTACACCTGCATTATTGCACCGGTAACGGAAGAGCTGTTCTACCGCGGCTTTCTCATGAAAAACCTCTCCCGTGTAAGCCAGCGCTTTGGCATTATGGCAAGTGCCGTTCTTTTCGGTCTTGCCCATGAAAATGTCACCCAGTTTGTTCTTGCCTTCACTGTAGGCGTATTCATGGGGTATCTGACGGTCAAGCACAATTCCCTGGTACCCGGCATCATCGCCCATATCGCAGTGAATACCATGTCCGAAATCTTCTCGCTGATAGAGATGTTCGGAACGGAAGCTGTCTATGCCCTTGCCAATCTCGCCTACCTGGCAGCTGCCATTGCGGGTATTGTTCTCCTGGTGCGCATGCTGATCCGGGAACGGATTCCCTACACTGTTCCCCATCAGCAGGAGCGAGGACTCCGGATTGCCCTGACCTCCATTCCCCTCTGGCTGGGAGCGGCATGCCACATTGCATCCGCAGTGCTGCTGATTATGGACAGCAGTCAATAGTCCCCATGCATCCCTTTTGCTGTGATTCGCAGCAGAAGGGATGCTTTTTGGGGAAATCATCGACTTTGCTTGCAAAACGGACTATTTCATGGTTATTTCATATTTTCAACATTGTGACCGCACAGCGGAAGAAATTTAATCCCATTTCTGTGAAAATCTCCGATTTCCCGGATTTTTCTTACTTTTTTCTGGAAATTGCAGGTGTTCTGTGCTATAATGGGAACAGATAGAATGAACAGAGGGGGAACTTCCATGCATTTTCATCAGCTTCGTATGCCGGGGCGTATCACAGCTGCACTGCTGGCAGCTGTCATGGGCTGCGCCTTACTGACCGGATGCAGCAAAACCGATTCCGGTGATACTTCCGATACCCGGACAAATTCTGCTGCCGTCCCGGATACCTCCACCGCACAGACGGATACCGGCACAGCAGAAACCCAGACAGAAACTGCCGAACCTGCCACAGAACATGTCAGTCCCATTGAGACGGTAACCTCTTCCCTTGGTACACAGATTGATGTGGATGTGACCCTTGACAGGGATGACGGGAATACCTACCAGACGGGGCTCTCCCAGTTCGTCCAGCAGGGTGATACCGTCAATTCCTTTACGTTTGTATTCTATGCCGGGGACGGTGTTTCCAATATCGGTACCTACAAGGGGGGCTGCGGCATCTCCGTCACGGAGGACTGCAGTGCAGCAACGGACAAATGCTGGTACCAGTCCGAGGATTTCAGCGTTTCCGCCAACGGGTCCTATGTGGAGGTCAGCTGGACGGTACCGTCCGACATCCAGAGCAGCATTGATGTGAACGGCGATATTCTCATCGGCTACTGGTGGGGAAACACTTCCACCGTAAAGCTCACCAATATTATTTGCAGCTATACCCGGACAGCACAGCTTCCTGTGGACAGCACGGAAACCATCTCCGTAGGGCAGACCCTGAACTTCAGCAAGGAGGATACCAAGAGTATCAATATTTCCCTCAGTGACACCCTGCAGGAGGGATATACGCCCCAGGCCATCACCTTTGACATCAGCGCCGGCAGCTCCTTCGGCAAGTTTACCGGTGCCTTCGGCATTACCACCTCCAGCTGGTACCAGAGTGACACCATCGCCATTCTGACCGATTCCACAAATCTCAGCCTGACCTGGATCCTGCCGGAGGAGGTAAAATCATCCGTACCCTCCGATGCGGAAGTCATGCTCGGTTACTGGTGGGGAGAACCCAGCGACATTACACTTCAGTCCATTACAGTGAAGTACAGCTACGGTGCCGGCGGCATGGCTGCCACATCCGGCAGTCCGGACAGCAGTACCGGCACCGGCAGCAGCGAGGGGGGTACTACAAGCATGAATACAGGGAATGCCTCTGCCATTGCAGCAGATATGAAAATTGGCTGGAATCTCGGAAACACCCTGGATTGTTATAATGTCACATGGAAGGTTTCTGACTACGAAACCGCATGGGGCAATCCGAAGACCACCAAGGCAATGATTGACGCCGTCAAGGCCGCAGGTTTCAATGCTGTGCGTGTACCGGTTTCCTGGACGGATCATATGAACGATGACGGCACCGTTGACGCGGACTGGATGGCCCGTGTCAAAGAAGTGGTGGATTATGTGATGGATAATGATATGTACTGCATCCTCAATGTTCATCACGATGATTATACCTGGCTCAATCCTACCTACAGTAATGAGGAAGCCGTGAAAGAGACGTATACCGCACTCTGGACACAGATTGCGGACGAATTCCAGGATTACAGCACCAAGCTCCTGTTTGAGGGATTGAACGAGCCCCGTGTAGTGGGCAGTGCAGCGGAATGGTCCGGAGGCACTGCGGAGGAGCACGATGTCATTAACCGCCTGCTCCAGACCTTCGTGGACACAGTACGTGCTTCCGGCGGCAACAATCCGGAGCGCACCCTGATTGTCACCACCCATGCAGCCTCCATCTCCCAGACCGCTGTCAACGGTCTTGTTGTTCCGGATGACGGCAATATCATTGTTTCCATCCACAACTACGCCCCCTGGCAATTCACCACACTGGAATACCCCGATGATACTTCCTTCGGTGACAGCGGCAAGACAGAGCTGGACAACGGCTTTGATTTCCTCTATACCACCTTCGTCAGCCAGGGAATCCCGGTGATTATCGGCGAATTCGGTGCGGAAAACAAGGGAAATGACGCCGATCGGGAAGCGTACTACGCCTACTACATCAGCGCTGCCAGGGAACGGGGCATCACCTGCTTCGTCTGGGATAATGGCCCGGAGGACAGCTACGGACTTCTTGACCGCAGCAGCTGCACCTGGTTCAACAGCAAAATCATTGATGGAATGATGGCTGCTGCCAGCTGATGTTCTTGTGAAAACCTATAAAACAGTGCTGCTAATTTTAGACAAAATGCAGAAATTCAAAAAAGCATCGCTTTTTTCAAAAAAAGTGGTGCTTTTTTATGGAATTTGTGATATGATAATAAGGTAACCAAATTTACTACATCATCATTCAAGGCAATCCGATCCATGATGGGGATGATGGATGCCATTCTTAGAAAAGGAGTGTGCCACATGAAGTATCCAATCATAACAATCGAACGGGAATATGGCAGCGGCGGCAGCATTGTCGGCAAGCTGGTAGCAGATCAGCTGGGGATCCCTTTTTACAACCACGAGATTCTGGAAATGGCCGCAGAACGTCTGGGCGTACCTGTTACCAAGCTGGAGGGTGCGGAGGAATCCTCTCCCAAAAGCTTTCTGTATTCCCTTCTGCTCAATTCCAACCCCAACCGGGCAATGGAGGACAATATTCCGGTATCCGACAAGGTATACATTACCGAAACACAGATCATCCGGGAACTGGCCGTTCAGGGCAGCTGCGTCATTGTAGGCAGATGTGCCAACTGGATTCTGAGAGACAATCCGTTCCGGTTCAGCACCTTTATTTATGCTCCCAGGGCTTTCCGCATCCGGTATGCACAGGAGAACTACCATGTACCGGAGCGTGAGATTGAAAGTCTGCTTCCCCGTGTGGACAAACGACGGGAGAAATTCTACAATATCAACACCGGCGGCAACTGGCTGGATAAGGACAATTATGCGATATGCCTGAACACCGAAAAACTGGGCGTGGAGGGCTGTGCGTCCATGATAATCAGTGCTGTCAACGCACTGCCGGATCCGGTGCAGGAATAACCTGACCCCGGATCCGGTTCCTGTGGCTTTCTCCATTCGACATGGGGAAAGCCATTTTCTATTCTGTTGCCTGTGGTCATTCCGGACATGTTCTGATTCTAATCCTCCCCCTCCCTTTAGGGAGGGGGAAAGTTTATGGAGGGTACTGCGTACCCTCCACCCGCCTCTTGCAAGGGATTAGTATTACATAAAAATGGATTTCGGTCGTTTATCCTCCGCATCCGCACAAACGGAGTACCACGCAGGTAGCATTATCCACACCGCCGTTGGCAAGTGCCCTCTCCACCAGTGCCTGTGCCGGATTTTCATGGGCTTCCGCCAGAATTGCACGGATCTCCTCATCCGGACACATGTCCGTAATCCCGTCACTGCAAAGGAGCACTGTTCCCTGCTCATCCAGAGAAAAGCCGGGATAGCTTGCCGCCTGAAGTCCCTGCCGCTCCAGATCCACGCCCAGAAAATACGTCAGCTTGTGGGCGTCCGGACTCCGGCGTGCTTCCTCCTCCGTATAAAGATGTGCCTTGAGCTTGCGCACTGCCAGGGTATGATCCTCCGTGATCTGCCGAAGCTGCCTGCCGTCAAAATGATAAATCCGGCTGTCCCCGATGCTGAAGGGATACACCGTTCCCTTCTCCACATGCACCAGCACCATCGTGCTGCCGCTGCGGCCGGATTGCCGCTGCTCCACCAGATCACAGATCCGGTTGTTGGCGGTGCTCATGCAGGCATTGACGATCCCGGCAAGCAGCTCCGGTCGTTGACAAGCCGCCATCCGGGGCTGAAATTCTGCCGCTGCCTGTGCTGCAATGGCAGAAGCCTCCTCGCCGAATTCCTCACCCCCCATGCCGTCACAGACAGCAAACTGATAGCTGGGGCTGCCGCTGCATTCCATTTGCAGCACCTCATTTTCCTGCTCCCGCATTCTTCCGCCCGGCAGAGAAAAATTATCCTCATTGTGACTGCGGATGTTCCCCACATCCGTTGCAGCAAATACCAGGAGCTTGTATTTCGCTTGGCTGTCCTCATTCTCCATGGGCTTTTCCGCATGGGTGTGCCATTCAGAAAACCAGGCGGCATATTCGGGATACTGAGTTTTCAGTTTCTCGCAAAGCAGTCCGGCATAGCGCTGGTGGGTGTACAGATACCGGTCATACATGGCAGTATCCGGCTCATGGGAGCTTCTTGTACTGCGCAGCACATCCATGCAAAGAAGCAGCCGCTGTTTCTGGGACAGCTCCCGGACCCTGCCGCCCTCATCCAGATAGCTGCCCCGGCGGAACACTTCGTCAATGACCGAACGGTCAAAGAAATGGCTGCCCGTTCCCCGGAATGCCGGGAGTAATTCACTCTGGAGCGCACCGATCAGGACTGCACCGGGAAGATATTTTACAATACTCCGCCCTTTCTCGGAAAACTGCATGGAACGAAGTGCATTGCAGCGGCGGAGCATTTCCCCGGATTCCGGGGACAGCCCGGAACATGCAAAGTGCTCCAGTGCGCTGCAGGCAATGGCATTTGTCTGCGCAAGGATGGGCTTCCCGCCCTTGCGGAGCAATGTCAGCTTCCGCGTATCCCTGCTCCGGATACCGGAGGGCGCAATGCTGTCCGCATCGGTAACAATCCGTGCTTCTTCCTGCTGTGTTTCTGTGCGCAGCACATTCTGGCGGAAAACTGCACCGTCCCCATAACCGGCTTTCACATAAGCCGGAAAAGCTGTGGGCTCGCACCTCAGGGGCAGCACCACCTGAGTACCGGGTCGCTCATGTTCGGGAATGCCCTGTTCTGTCAGATTGGGCAGAAATGCATCCGGCTCAATCTTCACAGAGATGCAGTCGGAGCAGTCAAATTTCATCGTGCCGCAGTATTCCATGGAGCCGCGGTGAAAATGCATAGATTTATGGGGGAATTTCAAAGGATGGCGAACATTGCTGCCGCAGAGCAGCACCTCCATGACAGCAGAATCGCTGGCGCCCAGCACCAGATCATAGTTCCGATGGAGGGGGGTATGGCAGAACGCACAGCCGTTATTCACCCGATGTGCAGGCATGACGGAAAATTCCGAAAGGCCGCTGAGCCGGAAGGCATAATCTCCGAAACTCCGGCAGCGCTGCGGAAAAGCGATGCTGTGCAGGGCTTTGCATTCCCCGAAGGCATAGCTCCCGATCCGGACAAGAGTTCCGGGAAGCTCCACCTCGGACAGCTGCTCACAGCGTTCAAATGCGGCAGGGGGAAGCTCCGTTATCCGGGCTGCAATACAGCAGGAAATCAGAGCGCTTTCCCGGAAGGCAGCCGCTCCGATTTTATGCACTGTTTCCGGAATCCACAAATGCTGTACGCTCTGGTTTCCGGCAAAGGCTTCCGCTGCAATTTCATTGACCGGGAAGCCGTCAATTTTATCAGGAATCACAAGGGAACCGGCATGTCCGTGGTAATTGGTAATGCGTATGGCACCGGACTTGCGCCGGAAGGAAAAACCCTGGGCAACCGCTTCATCCGACAAAAGGGAGACATGCTCCGTCTTCGGGAACGGAACCGTCATGACGATGTTCGGGCGGTAGATTTCCGTGGGCACTGCCGCATCCTCCCAGAGCGTCTTCGGCACAGCCGGGGAAGAAACGGGCGGTGCTGCCGCTCTGGGCTGACCCGGCCGGTACTGCTCCGGCATGGTCTGATAAATGGGTGTATCAATACTGGACAGCTGCTGTTTCTTACGCTGCTTCTCCATGCGTATGGCTCTCCTGCGAAGCAGTACCCCGATTGCAGCACCGGCTGCTGCGGTTCCCCCCAATACCAGCAATAGAATTTCCATGGCGGCCTCCCCTCCTTGGCTTTTTTCTACATTATAGCATATTTTTCCGGAGGAATCAACAGGTACAGGGTCCTCCTGCAAAAAATCTCTGATACTGATTCTCTATCAAACTATTGAAATAGTATGATCTATAGGGAACCTCTAAAAACTTGTTTTTAGAGGTGGGGGCGTGGGCGAAGCCCCACAAAATCCACCTTTTATTCTTTCACGATTTTATAAAAAGGAGGTTTTTAGAGGTTACCTATATAGCTTGCACAGAAAAAGCACTGACCGGGAATACCCGGTCAGTGCGCTGACTGTCAAAAAAGTCCTCTGCAAGAAGCAGGCGGAGGACAAATGTACAAAACTGCCGCACAGACTCTTAGAGGTTTCCTATAGAATTTGTTCCATCCCCACCTTCATGGGCTGCAGCCCCATGGCTTCATAGAACTTCATCGCATCGGGATTGCAGGACCAGACATTAAGCGTCACATTATAGCAGCCCATTTCCCTGGCATATGCCAGAACGTACTGGTACAGCTGGGTGCCGATATGCTTTCCTCTTGCGCTCTGCTCTACGCACAGGTCGTCAATGTACAATGTTTTGCAATCCTGAAACACATTGTGCTTTCTGTACTCCTGGAGCACACAGAAGGCATAGCCCTGCACATTGCCGGCTTCGTCCCAGGCTGCAAATACCGGACGCATTTCGTCCGACAGGAGCGCTCTCAGCTCCTCATCAGTGTACTTTTTGCTGTCCGCCCTGAACAGATCCGGTCTTCCCCCATGATGCACCATCAGCACCTGACGGAGCAGACGGTTCAGTCCCGGAATATCCTTTTCTCCTGCCCGTGCAATCTTCATGACCGCTCCCCCTTTGATGATGTGCAGCAGAATTTATTGCAGGCGGTATTCCGCCGTTTCTTTCCTATGTCCGGCAGCGGAGTGGCACCGCAGTCTTTCCTCCCTGCAGGGAGGAAGGTCCTCATGTTGAACGATCCGGACTGCCGGGCAGCAAGCCGCTTCTCCCCCAAAGGGGTGTTTTCCCATAAACTACCAGCAGATTTATTATACCATATTCCGGTGAAAATGTCAACGATGCCAGATTCATCTTCATAGAAATCAGTTTTATCAGCAATAGCAGCCTCTTACAACCCTGTTATGAAATTGAAAAAGAATAACAAATGGATTCTGTGGGGCTGCCGCCTTTTGAATCACTTTTTTTATACTATTTTCATAGCCGCCACAGGAGGCGTATGAGAATGCACTCGCTCTCTATCAAACTATTGGGTCAGCTTGATAGAGAATTCGTATTAAAACCTGATTTCCGTAATACATCTCCCTGCCCTACTCTGCCACATGGGTCAGAATCAGCTCACGCACTTTCCCGTACTTTGCCGCCGGTTCTGTATAGGCAGAGGACAAACTTCCGTCATTGCCTTTCAGCGCCGTACTGAGATCCACATAATGCAGCTCCAGTTCGTCCGCCAGTGCAAACAGCTGGGAATTCCAGCTGTTAACGGCACGGTTCTGTTCTGCATCCTCCGCAGCCGGCAATGCCGACAGCAGGTAAACAGGTGTCCCCTCCAGCCTGGTTTGCAGGATCCGGGCAAACTGCCGGATGGTTCCGATGCCGGCCTCCGGATCCTCGGGGCACTGGTACCAGAGATAAACTGCCTGGGGGGATTTCGCCGCCAGCTGTTCCGCTGTCCTGTTCATGGAATCCTCCGTCAATACAGAAACGGCATCCGTGAATACCATTCCGGATGCCGTTTCGCAGTATGCCGTAAATTCTGTCACATCTCCCAGAAAGGCGCATGCGGTCATGCGGCTTTCCTCCGCAGCCGCCGATTCCGGAACCGGATTCACAGCCGCAGAAGGAACCGTTTCACTGACAGGCATATCCTCTGCCCCACCGGTTTCCTGCTGGGACTGTGAGCTGCCCACGATTTCCTTTTCCCAGTAATCCTCCTGTGAAAGTGCCGACATCATATAGAGTGCGAAACATCCGCCGAATGCCAGGGCAATCAGCAGAAGCAGTATCCCAAGCTTAAAGCGAATCACCGGTTTGATTTTCCTGGCCTCCACCTTGCCGTGTCTGCGTTTTGTGTTCTTTGCCATATCCAAGCCTCCATGTATTGTATCCTGCAATTGCCTGCGTTCTGTCAAGACCTTTTTCCAGGGAATAGTATTATTATAACCGAAAGCAGCATATTTTGCAAGGGCTTTTCCCGATGTTTTTCATAAATTCATGATTTTTTGTTGCAAATCCCGAAGAACTGTAGTATAATAATAGGAGAACTTTATGCTCTGTACAATCGGCATGCGTCACTGAACCGAATCACATCGTGATGCAGCAACTGGAGGCAAGCTTATGTGTGGATTTGTAGGATTTACAAACCGTATTGACAACTCAAATCAGGTCATTAAAGCAATGATGGACACCATCCGTCACAGAGGACCGGACGCATCCGGTAAATATGTGGACGGAGACATTGCATTGGGACACAGGAGGCTGAGCATCATTGATGTTTCCGAACAGGGCAACCAGCCCCTATACAGCGAGGACGGCAATCTGGTGCTGGTCTTCAACGGCGAAATCTACAACTACCGGGAAATCCGCTCCGAGCTGCAGAAGCAGGGCTGCCGGTTCCATACGGAAACCGATTCCGAGGTACTCCTTCACGGCTATGCTGTCTACGGCACCGGGCTTCTGGAACGGCTCCGCGGCATGTTCGCCTTTGTAATCTGGGATAAAAAAGAGAAGACGCTCTTCGGCGCCAGGGACTTCTTCGGTATCAAGCCCCTGTATTATGCACAAATGAACGGTACCCTGCTCTTCGGCTCTGAGATCAAGGCATTTCTCAAGCATCCCCATTTTCAGAAGGAGCTGAACACTGCGGCTCTGGAGGAATATCTGACCTTCCAGTACTCTGCCATGGACGAAACCTTCTTCAAGGGCGTATATAAGCTCCAGCCGGCACATTACTTTATTTACAAGGACGGCAAGCTGAATATTCAGCGCTACTGGGATGTGCATTTTCAGGCGGACGACAAGCCCACTCTGGAGGAATGGGTCAAGGCCATCTCCGAGGTGTTCCACGACTCCGTGGAGGCACACAAAATTGCCGATGTGGAGGTTGGCTCCTTCCTGTCCAGCGGTGTGGATTCCAGCTATGTGGCAGCCATTGCCGATGTGGATAAAACCTTCACCGTAGGCTTCGGCAGCGATGAACGCTACAATGAAATCGGCTGGGCAAAGCAATTCTCCAAGGCCATCGGCAAGCAGAATTTCAGCAAGGTCATCACACCGGAGGAATACTGGGGCGAGTTGAAGCACATCCAGTACCAGATGGATGAACCGCTGGCAGATCCGGCGGCAATTGCACTGTATTTCGTCTGCGGACTGGCGTCGGAGCAGCTGAAGGTGGTACTCTCCGGAGAAGGGGCGGATGAAATTTTCGGGGGCTATAATGTATACAGCGAACCGAACTCCACCGCCTATGACAAGCTTCCCAGAGGTCTGCGCCGGGGCATCGGCAGCATTGCCGGCAAGCTGCCGGCAAAACGGGGCGGGAATTTCTTCGTCCGCAAGGGCAAGGATCTGGAGGAGCGTTTTATCGGCAATGCCTATATGTTCACACCGGAGGAACGCAAGGCACTGCTGAAAATCCAAACGGATGCACCCGATCCCAGAGAGCTGACTGCGCATTACTACAAGCGTGTGGCGGAACAGGATGATATAACCAAGATGCAGTACCTGGATCTGCACATGTGGATGGCAGGGGATATTCTTCTGAAGGCGGACAAAATGAGCATGGCCCATTCTCTGGAGCTGCGTGTACCCTTCCTGGACAAGAAGGTCATGGCACTGGCAGAACGGATTCCCACACGCTACCGCGTCACCCGCAAGGAAGTCACTGACGAGCACACCCCCTATATCACCAAATATGCTATGCGCCTTGCCGCCAAGCAGGATACACCGCAGGAAACTGCCAGAACTGCCGCTAAGAAAAAGCTGGGCTTCCCCGTTCCCATTCGTGTATGGCTCCGTGAGGATCGCTACAGCAATATTGTCAGGGACCGTTTTGAAAGTAAAACAGCCCATCAGTTCTTCCATACTGAACAGCTGATCCGGCTGCTGGAGGAGCATCGCAGCGGCAAAGCGGACAACAGCCGTAAAATCTGGACAGTCTTCATGTTCCTGATCTGGTATGGGGTCTTCTTTGAAAATGAAGCAATCTGATACACGCAGAAAGGAATGTCTATGTCAAGCAACATCACGTACAAATACATCCGGGAAAATGCAGACATTATGGAATATATCCGCCGGGCGGATGAGGAGCTTGGTGCATTGGGCTTTACGGAGCATTCCTTTGCCCATGTGGAAAAGGTGGCTCACACCGCCGGCTGGCTTCTGACAGAGCTTGGCTATGATGAACGGACGGCGGAGCTTGCACGGATTGCCGGCATGATGCATGACATCGGCAATGTCATCAACCGTGCCGACCATGCCCAGAGCGGTGCTGTTATGGCTTTCCGACTGCTGGATAACATGAATATGCCGGCATCGGAAATCTGCTCCATCATTTCCGCCATCGGCAATCATGACGAGGGTACCGGTCAGCCCCTGAACCCCATTTCGGCAGCCATGATCATCGCCGACAAAACCGATGTGCGCCGCAGCCGTGTCCGGAATACGGATCTGCTGTCCTTCGATATCCATGACCGTGTCAACTACGCTGTGGAACGCGCCGAGCTGATACTCAGCGAGGATAAACGCACCATTACGCTGGATCTGACCATTGACACGCAGATTTCTTCTGTGCTGGAGTATTTTGAGATCTTCCTGCAGCGTATGCTGCTGTGCAAGAAGGCTGCCTCCTTCCTGAAGCTGCGCTTTGAAATGGTAATTAATAAAACAAATGTATTATAACATGAGGACATCCGCCGCATGCAGCAGCCCATGCCATGGCCCTGCATTGCAATGGAGTAAAATCTGCGCGCTTTCAGGCAGCGCACAAGGAGGAATACAATGTTTTCCAATTTTCCGCACCTCATTGATCTGAATGATCATCCGGTCAGCTGGTGGAACGGCGTGCTGGAGCTGGGAGAAAAAATCCTGCAGAACCCTGCACTCTATGCCGGCAGCTGCAAGGGCAGGATCATGGGCACTCTGTTCTATGAACCATCCACACGAACCCAGATGTCCTTCCAGACTGCGATGCTGCGTCTGGGCGGTACGATTATCGGCTTCGATAACCCTGCAACCTCATCCGTTGCCAAGGGTGAGAATCTTAAGGACACAACGAAAATTGTCAGCAGCTATGCGGATGTGCTGGTCATCCGCCATCCCACTGTAGGCTCTGCCAAGGCAGCAGCGCTGACGGCGGACTGTCCCGTGATCAATGCCGGGGACGGCGGCCACCTGCATCCCACCCAGACACTGACCGATCTTCTGACGCTGAAGGCTGAGAAGAAGACGCTTTCCGGTCTGACCATTGGTCTGTGCGGTGATCTGTACAACGGCAGAACGGTGCATTCCCTGTGCAAGGCGATGAGCTGTTATCCGGACAACCATTTTATCATGATCTCCACCAGGGAGCTGCGGATGCCTTCCTATATCAAAGACATTGTCCGTGCCAACGGCGGCACTTACGAGGAAACGGAAAGTCTGGAGGAGGCAATCCCGAAGCTGGACGTGCTGTACATGACAAGAATCCAGCGTGAGCGTTTTGCCTCCCCGGAGGAGTACCTGGCCCAGAAGGATACCTACATCCTCACCCCTCAGAAAATGAAGCTGGCAAGGCCGGATATGATTGTCCTGCACCCCCTGCCGAGGGTGGACGAAATCACAGTTTCTGTGGATGATGATCCCAGGGCAATGTATTTTCAGCAAGCAAAATACGGCATGTATGTCCGTATGGCACTGATTCTCACCATGCTCCAGAGCACGGCAAGAACAGAACTGCTCTGCGGCAGTGAGCATCCCGGTGTGGTATGCAAAAATCCCAAGTGCATCACCCATGCAGAACCCTACCTGCCGAAAAGCTTTACCGGCAGCGGCACAACCCTCACCTGCGAATACTGCGATGAGCGTCTGCTGCTGGAGCACTGACACAGCTCGGGTTTCCACAATGCAGCGGTGAGTTGTGGAATGACAAAATACAGCGAATCCAACACCGTTTGAACGATCAATAACTCATGAACACAAAGGAGAAATTTATGGCACATCAGCTTTGTATCGTCCTGGACTTTGGCGGACAGTATAATCAGCTCATTGCACGCCGTGTGCGTGAATGCGGTGTATACTGCGAAGTAAAGAGCTACAAAACCCCCATTGAAGAAATCAAGGCACTGCAGCCTGTCGGCATTATTTTTACCGGCGGTCCCAACAGCGTCTATCACGAGGATTCTCCCCACATCTCCAGAGAAATCTTTGAGCTGGGGATTCCGATTCTCGGTATCTGCTACGGCTGTCAGCTGATGGCATATACCCTGGGCGGCAAGGTAAGCACCTGCGTCACCTCTGAATATGGGAAAACTCCCACCACCTATGACAAATCCAGTGTACTCTTCGGCGGCATCCAGCTCCCGGAAACGGCAACTGCATGGATGAGCCACACTGATTATATCTCTGCCGTTCCGGAAGGTTTCCGTATCACGGCACACACGGCGGACTGCCCCTGCGCAGCCATGGAATGTCCGGAAAAGAAGCTCTATGCTGTCCAGTTCCATCCGGAGGTCAACCACACCTTTGCAGGTCTGGGCATGATCGACAGCTTCCTGAAAAATGTCTGCGGCTGCAGCGGTGACTGGACCATGGGCAACTTCTGCAAGACAACGGTTCAGGCGCTGAAGGAGCAGATCGGTCCGGAGGGCCGTGTTCTGCTGGCGCTGTCCGGCGGTGTGGATTCCTCCGTTCTGGCAGCTCTCCTGGCGGAAGCCATCGGAGAGCGGCTGACCTGTGTTTTTGTGGATCATGGCCTGATGCGCAAAAACGAGGGAGATGAGGTAGAAGCGGCATTTGCAAAGTGGAACATCAACTTTGTCCGGGTCAATGCAGAGGAACGGTTCCTCACAAAACTGGCCGGGGTAGAGGATCCCCAGGAAAAGCGGCACATTATCGGCGCCGAGTTTGGTTATGTGTTCCGGGATGAAGCGGAGCGCTTCGGCATCACCAAGAAGGATTTTCTGGCACAGGGCACCATTTATCCCGACGTAATCGAGTCCGGCCAGGGAGATGCGGATGTCATCAAGAGTCATCACAACAAGCTGCTGCCTCCTGAGGTAGTTGCAAGGTTCCAGGATGTACTGGAGCCGCTGAGCCTGCTGTTCAAGGATGAGGTGCGCCGGCTGGGCAAAGAACTGGGGCTGCCGGAATATCTGGTAATGCGTCAGCCCTTTCCGGGACCGGGGCTTGCGATCCGGATTATCGGCGCAGTCACCAAGGAAAAGGCGGACACGCTCCGGGATGCAGACTTCATTTATCGGGAGGAAATTGCAAAGGCAGGTCTGGACAAACAGATCAGCCAGTACTTTGCCGTACTGACCAACTGCCGTTCCGTGGGTGTTATGGGTGACAGCCGAACCTATGATTATACTGTTGCTCTGCGTGCTGTCACAACCTCCGATTTTATGACAGCAGATTTTGCGAAGCTCCCCTATGAACTTCTGGGACTTGTCTCCTCTCGTATCGTCAATGAAGTGAAAAATGTTAACCGGGTTGTGTATGATGTGACTACAAAGCCGCCGGCTACGATTGAGTGGGAATAATGTACAAGCCTGCTGAAACAGCGTAATACCGTGCTTTTCTGCTTATAACATTGCCGATTGGCAACGGTTTGACAACATTTTTGAATTGTTTATTATTGTAGAATAAAGAGCTATCTGATTCTTTGTGGAATTAGATAGCTCTTTATGTTTTATTCAATTATCCATTCCACATCAACGTGTTCATATTCTGTAATGAGCGGTGCTTGAAGCCTGTTGGATTTGGAGCGAGAATGTGTTTCGCCTATTTTATGCGAAAACTGGTCATAGTATGCTTTTTCTTCTGAATCATAGCTGTTATATCTTTCTCCTGCATTCAATGTTTCTATTCCAATAACTTTTTGTCCCATTGCCGATGCGATCATTTCAGCTTTTTTCTTTGAGTCGAGAACGGCTTCTTTAAGGAGTTGCTCATGTAATTCTAACATATTTGATAGTTTAAACGAAATATCCATATCAACCTTTAAACTATTTTCTTTGATTATTTCTGTTAGTCTATTAAGCGTATTCATATCAAAAGGCATTCTCAATTCAATTTCTCTTTCGGCGCTAATCTCTAACTTTTCATCATACAGATTTTGTGATACATCAGTATTTGACATATGAATCATCGTTATGTCAACACCCTGTTCTTCGAGAATACCAAGAAACATATCGCACTGCGACATAGACGTTTCTATTGCCTGAGACGTATCTTCTCCCCAAGCTTTGAAACTAAGCTTGATATACATGATGTCGCAAGTGAATTCTTTTCTTGCCTTTCCGACTACTTTAAGTTTTCCCATTATATTTCCTCCTTAGTATTTCGTAATGCTTCCTCATTCCGTTCCGCCTCAGACTTCGGATCATTATATCTCCACTGGTTATATTCCTCACGTGAAATCTCGCCGTTACGGTATTTATGTGCAAGTTCCTCCCAAGGTTCCAACAATCCAGTCGTTGTCCGGTATAGCAAGCCGTATAAAATGCTTACAGGCTCGGCTAAGACAGGCAAGCCTTATTCTCCTGTCTGCCTGAAAACGCTTCACAATCAGCTGAGCGCAATTTTCAACTATGCAGTCAGATTCTACGGACTTTCAAGCAATCCGGCTGCAAAGGCAGGCAATATAAGGAATCGGGAGTAAAGCGAATCCGCATTCATGATCTCAGACATTCACAGATTTCTCTGCTGATTGAAATGGGATTTTCAGCTGTGGCTATTGCCGAATGTGCAGGACATGAAAGCCTTGATATTACATATGGCTACGCTCATTTGTTTCCAAGTACGCAAACAGAATGGGTGCAACCCAATAATTTTATGCCTTTGAAAACACCATAGTGACCAGCATAGAGCTGTCTTTTATCTCAGCAAAAATTTCTCCGTTCATCTTATGCATAAGCTGACGGCAGATGTAAAGTCCCAGACCGCTGCCCTTTTCATTTTCAGCATTTTTGCCTCTCCAGAAACTTTCAAAAATGTGGGGCAGTTCGTTTGTGGAAAGGGTACAGCCGCTGTTTCTGACTGTAATAAGCAAACTGCCGTCCTCTTCAGAAAACTGCAGCCCTATGCTTTTTCCGTCGCCATATTTGATCGCATTTTCAAACACATTCTGCAAGACCTCAACACTCCGCTCAAGGTCGCCGGACAATATACAGTCAGAGTATTTTTCTATATTAAAATATGTCTTTATCAGCGCAAGCTTTTCGCTGTAATATGCGCTGATTTTACGGATAAGTTCTGATAGATAAAACTCATCGTTATTGACATCAAGACAGAGAAAATCCTCCCGTGATGCAGTAATGATCTGCGAAACGTAGTCTTCTATCTCATCGGCTTTGGTATTGATGCTTTCGGCAATTTCAAGCTGTTTCTCTCTGCCGTCATACAGTCCCTTTGAAAGTGCCTTTGCATAAAGCTTTATAGCAGACAGCGGCGTTTTGATGTCATGTGACAGGGATAAAAGCAGCATTTTCTTCTCCCGCTGCAAATCAAGCTCACGCTGTTTCTGCTGCTCCATATTTTCACGAAGCAGATCAACGCCCCAGATAAATTTTCCAAAAAAGCGGCTTTTATTTTCTTTTATTGGAGACGTAAGATTACCCTTTGACAGTTCGTAGGGAACATTTGTCAGCTTTTCAAAAGGCGACAGAATCTTTATTCGTATAAATATCAGAACTCCTATAATCACCGCAGACAGAATACCCATAATCATATTTACCATAAGTATTATGCCGCTTTTGTCCGACTTCATATCCGCCCTGTAGTCAAAACGGTAAAGCTCACCATCTATTTCACGTATCCCATAATCGTTGTCAGTATCATAAAATATGTCGCTGTATTTTTCAATATGTGTGACATATTCGCAGTCCGACATGTCCAAACTGTCAAAGCCGTTCTGTTCAATTTCAAGTGCAAGCCTGTTTATCTCCACACGGTAGGGTCTGCCGCTGTCTGCATGATCCGAAAAAGCAAGTAACAGATTGGCTCCCGCAAAAATCAGGATTATCATTGCAATTACAGCGGCGAATATCCTGTTAAACGCTTTCATACTTGTATCCTACTCCCCACACGGTCAGAATTTTCCGGGGATTTTTCGGATCATCTTCAATTTTCTTACGAAGCCATTTGATATGTACCGTAAGGGTCTGTTGTTCCGAAAAACTGTCGCTGCCCCAGATCTGATTGAATATATATTCCTTGCTCAGCGTCTTGCCCTTGTTTTCCATAAGAAGCACAAGCAGATCAAATTCTTTTGAGGTCATGTCAAGGAGCACATCATTTTTATACACCGTGCGGCTGACTTTGTTGATGCGCAGATTTCCGTCATCCAGATATTCAACAGCATACCTTCGCTTGAAAATGCCGCTGATCTTTGCAAGCATGATGTCAATGTCATATGGCTTTTCAATGTAATCGTCCGCACCGAGAACAAGCCCATTCAGCTTGTCCTCCTTTTCGGTTTTTGCACTGACAATAAGAATGGGCGTGTTGCTTTCCTCACGGATCTTTCTGCACACCGCAAAGCCGTCCATACCCGGAAGCATAATATCCAGCACAACCAGCTTTGCGCCGTACTTTTCATACAGCGACAAGGCTGTTTCACCGCTTTCCGCTACCGATACCGTGTAATTTTCCGCACGGAGAAAATCACACAGCAAACCGCCCAGTTCCTTGTTGTCTTCCACAATCAGAATGTCGACCATAATGTATCCTTTCCAAGATGCGACCGCCGATAATACTTACCACCCAAGTTCCAGCAGCCAGTTGTTCAGTACCCGTTCACGTTCTCTTATCTGAGAGCTATTTTCATATCTATCTAAATTATACTCTCCTTTTATGTTTCCGTCAACTATGTAAAGCACTCTTGTACATTTCGATGCAACCTTTACGTCGTGGGTAACAAGCATGATTGTTGTCCCCTCGCTGTTGAGCTTTGCAAGCTCCTCCATTACCTCGTCAGAGGAGGTGCGGTTCAATGCGCCCGTGGGCTCATCGGCAAAAATCATCTTTGGTTTGTTTATCATACTGCGGCAGATGCAGGCACGCTGGAGTTGTCCGCCGGAGACCTCGTTGATGTCATTGTCGGCAATGTCGATAATGCCTAACTTACGCATAAGCTCCTGACCACGCTGTACTGTTTCTTTGCGGCTCTCCGTGTTCTTTTTCGACTGGCAGGCAGGAAGAATAATGTTGTCAAGCACCGTCAGATTTTTCAGCATATACATCTGCTGAAAAATAAAGCCCATTTCGTCAAGCCGTAAGCCGGCAAGCTCCTTTTCGCTCATCTCTGCGATATTCTGTCCGCAAAAATTCACCTGTCCGGCTGTGACATAGTCCATTCCCGAAACAGTATAAAGCAGAGTGGATTTGCCCGAACCTGAAGGTCCCATAACTGCAACCATTTCTCCCTCGGAAACCGTGAAGTTCACGTTTTTCAAAACGTTGTTCTGGCGCTTGTTGACAATGTAGGTTTTGCAAAGATCCTTTACGTTCAAAACTGTATTCATGACGATTCTCCTTATATTTATTCAATACTAAAAGCTGCTGATGAAGAAATCTTCCTTAAATTCTGTGCTGAAATAAATGCGGCAAGCTCCGTTACGAAAAGCACTATCAATGGATAAATCACATAAACCTCCAGAGGCATGATGTCAAACTGAATGCTATATGCTCCCATCATTTGGAATACAGGCTCCGTGATCAGCTTTGAAAGCGGAGTAGAAAGAAGCGTGCCTAAAATAATTGATATCAGCAGAATAATTCCAATTCTCATGGTCTGCCATGCAACAAGAGAAGAATTTTTAAAACCGATTGCTTTCAGTACTGCAATTTCTCCTTTTTCTTTTGTAATAAAGCTTTTTACCATAAGAATGGCAACCAGTATATTGATGCACAGAATGATACCGAGGATCAGCTTCTTCACGCCCTCCATCTGTCCGGCAACATCGCCGATCATATAGCTGATGTACTCCCCGGCGCTATAGATCTTTGCGTCCTGATATAGTTCTTTCAGCAATGTTTTTCTTTCGTTCAGCGTTTTGCTGTCGGGGTTATCAGTATATTTTACCTGAATACCAAAACTGCCTCCCGCATAGATGTAATCAAGCTGCTCGTCCTGATAAAAGCGAATGCCCTCGCCTAAATTGTTCATGGACTGGTTGATAGCGGTTACAGTGTAAGTTTTTACTTGGTCACCTATTTTAATGTCAACGTCATCGCCGATCTCTGCGCCGATATTGTCTGCCACAATGTAGGAAATAGCGACTTCACCGTTATTCTGCGGAGGTGTTCCCTCAAGGTACGAATACATATCCGCCGTGACCTCACCTGCCCCCTGAAAAGCAAGAGAGGACATCTTCTTCCCTTCATGAGTGATACTGAATCGGAACATGACCTCCTGAAATACATCTGCTTCTATATTATTTTCACGAAGCTTTTCTCTGACATCATCAAGTCTGTCGCTGATCATTTTTTCGTTGTTTCCATTGGGGGAAAACAGCATTTCCTGAGAAACGACATGATCACATTCTGCCATATTGAACATTGTAATCAATTTGTCCGATTTGAGTGTATTGATGGTGTTTACCGGAATAATAATCAGAAGCAGTCCCAGGGTAAAAATCAGGATCATTGAAAGAAATCTTTTTGGACCGCTGAGAATATCATTTACTGCCATAAAAGGCACGGGGGAAAACTTTGATTTGCTCAGATGAATAAATCCCTTGCTCTTGTAGCGTTCGCCTGTTTTACCGCTCCGAATTGCATCGATAGGCGAGAATCTCCTGATTTTTCTTGTGCAGAAATAGCAGAACAAAACAACGATAACCGCAGTACCCAAAGCGCAGATAACATTCAGAAGCCATTTACTGTCACTTGCAATAATGATGTTCCGGGAAGCATTTTCTATCAGGAGTTTGCTGAACGGGAAGCTGAGTGCAAGTCCGATGGCTGCACCAACGACAGATATTGCAAGATATTTTGCAATATAAAGCACTCTGATTCTGTTATTTGTAATTCCGATAGCTTTCATAACACCGATTTCACAGAATTCCTCGCTCATAGTGAAGTTAATCGTAAAATGAAGAATCACCATAGAAATCAGAATCAGGCATATGCTGACAATCAGAACAACAGCTGCAATCAGCATATCCATAATGTACATCAGCTTGATTCCCGAATAGCTGACATTCATGATCGTCTGCAAATCAAGATCATAAAACTTATCCATAAATTTCGAATCGTCGGTATAAACCGCAATGGAATCCATGATGCTTGCCTGTTCACTGTGAAACAGCTTAAAGTCATTTTCACTTACCAGAAAACGTGTCATCCCAATCATTGACGAACCGAAAAGAGCGTCCTTTGTATAGCCCTTTAAAGTGAATTCCTTTTTGATGCCGTTTGTTTCTATTACAATTTTACATCCCTCATAAAAATTATTTTCATCAGAGTTGAAAATTTCGGCTGTAACATAAATTTCACCATCATTCACCCGGGTCAGCTCATTGGCATTCCTGTCAAATACCTTTGTACCGTTTATGGTCGATAAGCACAGGCTGTTTCCATATTCAAACTGATCGCCGCTGATTGTAACATTGACAGGATCAACTTGAAGAAGTCCTGTACTGCTGTAGACATAGCCGTTATTTTCAGCAAAAATTTCAAATTTTTCTGTTTCTTTTTCGTTTGACGTTGCAAACCAATAGTCGGGTACGTTTGCTTTTTCAAAATAGCTGTCCAGTGCAGTTGATATTGTAAACAGATTGTTTGCACTGCTTGCAATGAACATTGCCGCCATAATAATAAAAATCAGCAGAATGACATTCATTGTCTTTTTTCGTTTAAGATCCTTTTTGAGTATTCGCAGATACATTTATGTGCTCCTTTCATCGTAGTGATTCCATTGTAGCATGAAAATTATTAAATAATCCTTAAATCTGCTCTCAGGGCAAAGAGAAGTAAATATGATACATACTCGTACTATGTTCCGGCAACACAATTTTCCAAAAATCTGTTTAATTTGAATGGTAACCGCTTTATTTTTGACGGCTATTTTTATATATCAAATTTATATCTTCCCTTATTTAATAGGCACTTTTTCAGGCAGAAAACAAAAAACGGCAGAACCTAAATTCTGCCGCAAAATTATAAATAATTGAAAAGTTATTCTCCAAATCGACAAGATACTTTTCAAAAACCCTTGGCTTTTGAAAATGCCATTCATCGCACTGATGGTCATTTCGCACTGGTCGATGATATCGAAAGCCTTTGTAACATATTCATCGCCAGAGAACAGACCAACTAACCAGTTAATTGCCTTATTCATATTTTTCTGAACCCAGTTCCCGTCATCGGCATTTAAAAGATCGATCAGTTAGTTTTCCGCAAAGATACATGCGGTCACAGCAACGAGATAGACTGCATACATCTG
Source organism: uncultured Ruminococcus sp. (assembly GCA_964644275.1). Taxonomy (GTDB): domain Bacteria; phylum Bacillota; class Clostridia; order Oscillospirales; family Ruminococcaceae; genus UBA3855. The sequence goes on from CAZXVI010000003.1 coordinate 22,620, forward strand.
ATTTCCTTCTGAGGTATTCGTCTTTAAAACACCAATCTGATACCCAAGAGTCAGATGCTATTGCACACCGTCACTGCGGGTTGCAAGCGCTGCTTCGTCATTCATTTTTGCCAGCGTCATTTGTCTTTCACTATCTCTATTATAGCACACTTTTTCTCTTTTGGCAATTGTGAGGTGTTGCTCATATTTTGTTTGCGATGGCAAGCTCTTATTCACAGGTGCCAAGAAGTATATTCTTGATATTCATATCAATTTCATTCTTATTGAGTTCTCTTTGGATCAATGGCTGAATGATTTCACGACTTTCTCTCATATGGGGAAGTTCTGAAGCAAGCGATTTAGCTTTATCTTTTTGTCCGCATTTTAGGTACAGAAAGCACAGGGTTGCACATATTGTTGCGTTTTGCTTTTTGTTATTTGACAACGGCAGACCTCTTGCCATAAGCTCAATGGCCTCTGTAGATTTGTCCTGCAACGCTAAAACTCCCGCAAGCCCAAGTAACATTTCTGGTTTATTGGGATAGATTTTCAATGCGTCACGATAAATTAACTCTGCTGTATCGTAATCACCACTGTGCTGGAATTCAGTAGCTTTTTTGTGAATGCTCCAGAGCGTTTCTTCTGCACGAATCGTATCCATACCAATAAGAAGGTCTATGCTTGTTTCAAAAATGTTAGCTAATGCCGGCAGAAAAGTGATATCAGGATAGCTTTCTCCACGCTCCCATTTCGAAACACTCTGGGGGGTAATTCCAAGATATTCTGCGATATCCTCTTGGGTCAGATTTTTCATCATGCGTTGCTTTTTCAGATTTTCTGAAAGATATAACATAATGCTCCTCCTCGCTGATTTGCTTTAATTACATTATATCATAAGCTGAAGAAAATGCAATAACGCATTGGTTGTAGATGATTCTACTTATGCAGAATCCCATCACCTGAACAAATCAAAATCCTCCTGGGCAGTCCTGTAATTGTACAAAACATCATCCATCGCAAGGGTGTACGAAATCAAGCCATCAGAGATTTTCTGTTAGCCAGATACAGATTCGCCAATATGAACAGGATATTCAATTTGGCAATCTATTTTGCAGACCACGGTATCGGGTCTTTCGATACCGAAAAATATTATTTTGGTAAAAATGAAATTTATTAGTTTCTTATTCTTATTATAATTTACGCACTTATGTAAGAGCTTTAGCAATTAATTCAAAGTATTTATGTAAAATAATAATTTCTAAAAAGCTATTTATGAAAAGCTGCTAATACGCCAGCTTGTTAACCTGTCTAATACACTTGTATTTTTCCCTTTAATGTGGTATAATATAGAAAATGCAGGCCTGTATGTCCATGGATCTGCACCATTTTCTCAGAAGGAAAGGAACAGCAATGGAAAAACGTAATATTTATGCGGATCATGCGGCGACTACCGCCGTTTCTCCGGAAGTTCTGGCGGAAATGATTCCCTATTTCACGGAGCATTACGGCAACGCTTCCAGTATCTACAGACTTGGCAGAGAATGCCATGCCGCCCTCAACGATGCCCGTGCCAGAGTGGCAGCCTGTCTTGGCGCCCAGCCGGGTGAAATTTTCTTCACCGGCGGCGGCTCCGAATCCGACAACTGGGCAATCAAGGGCACCTGTGACCGCCTTGCTGCCAAGGGTAAGAAGCACATCATCACCAGTGTTTTTGAACACCATGCGGTGCTCCATACCTGTGAGTATCTGGAAAAGCACGGTTTTGAGGTAACCTACCTCCCGGTCAGTGCCGAAGGACTTGTGGATCCGGCGGATGTAGAACAAGCAATCCGTGAGGATACCGCCCTTGTGACAATCATGTATGCCAATAATGAAATCGGCACCATCCAGCCGATTCCGGAAATCGGCGAAATCTGCAAAAAGCACGGCGTCCTCTTCCACACCGACGCTGTCCAGGCAGTGGGCAATGTGGAAATTGACGTCAAGGCGCAGAATATTGATATGCTCTCCCTCTCCGGACACAAGTTCCATGCTCCCAAGGGTGTGGGTGCGCTCTATGTCCGCAAGGGAATTCTCCTGCCGAACCTGGTACACGGCGGCGGTCAGGAATACGGCAGACGTGCCGGAACGGAAAATGTTGCCGGAATCATGGGCCTTGCCAAGGCTCTGGAGCTTGCCACTGCGGACATTCCAGGAAAGATTGCCCGGCTCACTCCCATGCGAGACAAGCTCATTGACGGCATTCTCCGGATTCCCCAGACCCGCCTCAACGGCAGCCGGGAACACCGTCTGTGCGGCAATGTGAATGTTTCCATTGTCGGGGTTGAAGGCGAAAGCCTGCTGCTGATGCTGGATTACAACGGCATCTGCGCATCCTCCGGTTCCGCATGCACCTCCGGCTCTCTGGATCCCTCCCATGTGCTCCTGTCCCTGGGACTGAAGCATGAAGTGGCACATGGCTCCCTGCGTCTGAGCTTTGACCGGGATTTTACTGAAGAAGACGCAGATTATATTCTGGAAGTGCTGCCCAAGGTAGTGGACAGACTCCGTGAGATGTCCCCCATGTGGGAAAAATTATGCAAGGAAGGCATTACGCTGGTATAATTCCGGAACACCGGCGGTTGCAGCAATGATAACGTATACAGGAGGAACAGCACATGATTTACAGCGAAAAGGTCATGGACCATTTTACCAATCCCCGCAATGTGGGAGAAATTGAAAATGCGGACGGTATCGGCGAGGTTGGCAATGCCAAGTGCGGCGATATCATGAAAATGTATCTGAAAATTGACGGCAATGTCATCACCGATGTGAAGTTCAAGACTTTCGGCTGCGGCGCAGCAGTCGCAACGTCTTCCATGGCAACGGAGCTGATTAAGGGTAAAACCATTGATGAGGCGCTTCAGCTGACCAACAAGGCAGTTATGGAAGCACTGGATGGTCTGCCGCCTGTCAAGGTGCATTGCTCCGTGCTGGCGGAGCAGGCAATCAAGGCAGCACTGACGGATTATTACAAGCGTCAGGGTGTTGATCCGGAGCCGATTGTGGGCAAGGTTCCGGAGTGTGAGGACTGTCATTAAGCGCAGAACCGTTCTCCATAGCAATCATAAAAGGACGATGTGGGTTACATCGTCCTTTTATTCTATAATATAAACCGTTTCGGCATAAATTCCGACAGTCTGTGTTCCCCGTCGCTGAGGAGAATCACAAAATCATCCCCGCAGAACTCCGCCATGACCTGCAGACAGGCACCGCAGGGAATGCAGGGAGCCGTTGGCGCTGTTCCCTTGGGGGCGCCGCATATGGCGATTGCCCGGAACGTCCGCTGCCCCTCTGAGACTGCCTTGAAAATAGCAGTGCGCTCTGCACAGCAGCCCAGGGAATAGGAGGCATTTTCCACATTGCACCCGGTAAAGACCCTGCCGTCCTCTGTCAGCAGTGCTGCTCCGACGGCAAAACCGGAATAGGAACAGTACGCATGTTCCCTTGCGACAATGGCAGTTTCCATCAGCGTTTCCCATTTCATCTTCGCTTCCTCCTAACAGACAGCGGGACAGAAACTAGATTCTGCCCCGCTGTATTTTGTCAAAACTACTTGCATTTCCAAAGTAAGAATGCTATAATAGAATTACAGGAAATCTCTAAAAACTTGTTTTTAGAGGTTACCTACAGTCAGATTTACTTGGAGATCAGCGCCAGTGTATCACGAGCAATCAACAGCTCTTCATTGGTGGGAACAACCCAAACCTCAACCCTGGAGTCGGACTGGGAAACCTTTGCCAGCTTGCCCTTGATGCCTGCATTGGCAACGGTGTCAATCTTGATACCCAGAACGTCCATATCGGAGCAGACTGCCTCACGAACATCTGGTGCATTCTCCCCGATACCGCCGGTGAACAGGACAGCATCCAGACCGTTCATAATAGCCGCAAAGGAACCGATGTCCTTCTTGATCTCATAGACCAGAATGTCCTTTGCCAGCTGGGCTCTCTTATTGCCGTGCTCTGCTGCCTCGGTAACGTCACGGTTGTCGGAGCCAATACCGGAAACGCCCAGGAAACCGGACTTCTTATTCATGTAATCGGACATTTCTGCCGGTGTGAAGCCGTGCTTTTCCATGAGGAAGGTCACCGCAGAGGGGTCAACCGCACCGGTTCTGGTACCCATAAGTACACCGTCCAGAGGTGTAAAGCCCATGGTTGTATCAACGGACTTGCCGCCGTCCACAGCTGTAATGGAAGAACCGTTGCCCAGATGGCAGGAAACAATCTTCAGGTCCTTCAGGGGCTTGCCCATTGCTTCTGCCAGTGCTGCGGATACAAAACGGTGGGAGGTACCGTGGAAACCGTACTTTCTGACATGGTACTTCTCATAGTCATCATAGGGGAAACCATACATGAAAGCCTTCTCCGGCATCGTCTGATGGAATGCAGTATCAAATACAACAGCCTGGGGAACATTTTCCGGCATAACAGCCTTGCAGGCACGCAGTGCCAGTGCATGAGCGTGGTTATGTACCGGTGCCAGCTCACGCAGTGCATCAATCTGGTCAATTACCTCGTCCGTTACCAGTGTGGTTTCGGAGAAAATTTCAGCACCCTGCACAATACGATGTCCCACAGCAGAAATCTCATCCATGCTCTTGATGACAGCAGCGTCACCAGTGGTCAGAACCCTGACAAGCTCCATGAACGCCTCGGTGTGTGTAGGGAATGCACAGTCGGCATTGTAGGTTCTTCCGTCGGCAGTTTTGTGTGCAATATGACCGTCAATTCCGATACGGTCGCAGTTGCCCTTTGCCAGCACGCTCTCGTCCTTCATGTCCAGAAGCTGGTACTTCAGGGAAGAGCTGCCTGCGTTTACAACAAGAATCAGCATTGTATCTCGTTCCTTTCAGTAAAAAAATATTGATTAATGCTCCGAAATAAAGTCTTCTGCGGAGCGTTACCATTATAATTATATACTTTTTTTGAAAAAAAGCAAGTCTTTTTCTGAATATTTTTACAATCATTCCGTTTTTTTCAGTTTCCCACAAATTTTATGCCTAAAAACCGGAAAACTGACGGAAATCAATAGAGAAGGAGTTATCCCTATGAAGATCAGTGCAATCATCTGCGAATACAATCCCCTGCACAACGGCCATGTGCACCATATCCGAAAAACCCGTGAAAACGGCGCAACGCATATTGTTGCCGTGCTCAGCAGCAATTTTGTTCAGCGGGGCGATGCAGCGCTTCTGGATAAATTTGACCGCGCCGGGCTTGCTCTGCGTGCCGGAGCAGATCTGGTACTGGAGCTGCCCGTGGTATTTTCCCTGTCCTCTGCGGAGCTATATGCTGCAGGTGCTGTTTCTCTGCTGGACAGCATCGGTGTGATTGATGAGCTGTCCTTTGGCAGCTCCAACGGCGATCTGGAATGTCTGGAACTGCTGACGGAGGCTTCCGTTTCCACCACACAGATGTACCAGGACCGGATCCTTGACCGGATGCGGCAGGGGGATTCCTATCCTGCGGCTGTCTGGGAAATCGTCCGCCAGCGCTACGGAACCAGGGTGGCAGGTATGATGCACGACCCCAATAATCTGCTCGCCATCGAGTATCTGAAAGCCATGCAGAAGCAGAAGGTTTCCTTCCAGCCTTACAGCATCCAGCGCCAGTGCGTCACCCACGACAGCATGACGGCATCCGGTATGTATGCCAGTGCCAGCTTTATCCGCAAATGCGTTGCAGAAGGGGATCCCTCCTATCTGGATTTTGTCCCCGCCTACACGGCAAAGCTCCTGAGCCAGCGCCTGACGGAGGGAAGAACGGCGGACATCCGCCATCTGGAGCGTGTCGCCCTCTATCGGCTCCGCACCATTTCGGAGGAGGAGCTGCTGGCACTGCCCGATGTGGGAAAGCATCTGCAGAACCGGATCTATGCGGCAAAAAAAGCCAACAGCTGGGACGAGCTGCTGGCAAGCATCAAAACCAAATGCTACACCATGGCAAGAATCCGCCGCATTCTGCTCTCCGCACTCATCGGCATCCGCAAGGAGGATCAGCGTCACTATCCCCCCTACGCCAGAGTGCTGGCGTTCAACGAACGGGGCAGGGAAATTCTTGCCCTTGCCAAGACAAAAAGCCGCATTGAGATCGGCACTTCCCTGTCAAAGCTTTCCGAAACCAGCCGGAGTGCAGCGAATTTTGTTCGTCTGGAGGAAAACGCTTCCAACATCTATGGTTTGGCACTGGGAGAAATTTCTTCCGCAGAGCAGGATTTCCGGGCAAAGATTGTCATGGAGACACCCCGATGAGCGGACTTGCGGAACGCCTGGACGGCGTAATTCTGGATCTGGACGGCACACTGCTGGATTCCATGCCTCTGTGGCACGACATTGACCTGCGCTTTCTCCGGGAGAATGGTATTGTGCCGCCGGAGAACATTTCGGATATTGTGGGCAAAATGAGCATTACAGAATCGGCGGAATACTTTATCCGGGAATTTTCCATGCCCCATACCCCTGATTATGTCATCCGCCGTATCGAGGCACTGGCATGGGAGGCATACCGGGACACCATTCCATTAAAACCGTATGGGAAGGAGCTTCTGGATACGCTGGATGCCAGGGGGCTGCCCTACGGGGTTGCCACGGCCACCTATCGGACCTCTGCAACAGCAGCACTGGAACGCCTGGGCATTGCAGCCCGGATGCAGTTTATACTTAGCGGCGAGGATGTTCCCGGAGGGAAAACCAGACCCGACATCTATCTGGAGGCTGCCGCAAGGCTGGGAACTGCCCCCGGCAGAACCTTGGTAGTTGAGGATGCTCTGCACTGTATCCGGACAGCATCACAGGCAGGCTTTGTGACAGCCGGCGTCTATGATAGCTCCGTTCCTGAGGAGGAATGGAACCAGATCCGGCAGCTTGCCCGGCTGAGTGTGAGAAATCTTTCCGGACTGATTGTACAGCTGAACAATGAATAAATACCTAAAATGCTCCTCCGTCAAAAACGGAGGAGCACTCTGTTGTTTGTATGCAAAGTCAGAATTATACCGGCAGAGAGTCGATCAGCTTAACCAGATACTTCATGATATTCAGCGTATCGGTGGAGTTAATCACATCGTTGACATCAACGTCAGCATTCTTTGCGCCCTGGGGAGTCAGACTCTCTGCACCCATCAGGCACTGAGAAAGTGTAATAACGTCAATAATTTCAACCTTACCGTTCACGTCAACGTCACCGTAAAGAGTTGCCTCAAGTGCTTCGGTTTCCGTTTCTGTCTCGGTAGGTGCCTCTGTTGTAGGCTCCGTGGTTTCTACTTCTTCTTCATAGTAGTATACATCAACGGATTCCAGTGTTACAGATGCCAGCTCTGTTTCGCCCATGCCGCCGTACCAGTAACCAAGCTTGATTTCGCCGTACTCTTCATTAATATCCACGCCGTCCGGAACAATCCATGCAATCTCTACAGCACCGGATTCTGTGTCAGTGATGACATAGTTCCAGCTGTCGCCGCCCTCGGTGTCGGACCACTGCTGCCAGCCTTCGCCAACGGAAGCACCAACTGCATATACCAGCTTATCCAGATCCATTGTTGTATTTACTGTGAATACAACAGCCTGTACAGTATCATTTGCACCCAGACCCAGGTCGGAAATCTTGATACCGCCCATATCGCCTGCATTCAGCTCTGTGCCAACAGTTGCCTCAATGTGATCTGTATAATCGAAGGTCTTTTCTTCTGTGTAGGTCAGGATACCGCCGATGAGGTTTACGGTTTCCAGTGCCTGGTAGTCCTCTTCAACATCCTCTTCACCATACCAGAACTGGAAGGAAAGGCTGCCGCTGTCCTGGTAGGGATATACTGCTTCCGGAACATCCCAGATTACATTGAAATATTCACCGAGAGGTGTTGTTTCAGAAGCTGTGATGTCGTAGCCAAAGCCGGGGTCAATACCAAATTCTACGCCTGCTGCGATGCAGTCATCATAGGTATCGGTACCCATATCATTATACCAGTAGCCGGCAGTTTCGTCCTTCACACCAGCTGCTGCCTTTGCGGATTCCGTATCGGCATGGGAACCGTTCTGAACATTCATGCCGCCGCCGTACATAAATCTCTTGACAGGAACATCGCTTGTCAGAGTAACCTCCAGGGACTCAATCATAACGCCTGTCGCATTCTTGACCTTGCCGACATTGGTCAGACCGAATTCAGTACCGTAATAGAACTTATGGCTGTTAATGGGATCCACGCCTTCTACCGGAACGACGCCTTCTTCTGCATAGGTATCCTCATCATAACCAGCCGTCAGAACCCAGTCGCAGTCCGTCTGTCTTGCCTGTGTTGCTGTCATGGTACCAGTGCCGTCGCCATTGTCAACAAAGCTCCATGTGCCGCTCTTGGCATTCTGAGAAGTAGAGCCGTCTGTGATTGCACTGCCGGAGGAGGAACCGCTGTCATCCGTAGGATCAGTGGGATCCGTTGTGCTGCTGGAGCCGTTTGCTTCAACAGAGACAATGGTAATGGTACCGCCCTCGCTCCAGTAGTTGCGGAACTGATAAGTACCTGTAGGAGAAACTGTAATGTCAGAAACATCAAAGGTCACAGTGAATGTCCCTCCGGCTGTAATGGATACGCTGCCCTCCGGCAGTTCCTCCCAGTATTCCGGTGCAACGGAGGTGCTGATGCCGCCGCCATAGCTGAAGGTGCCGGTTTTTTCAGCAGTACAGGTAAAGGTAATGCTTTCCAGATCGCTTACGCCCAGATCTGCTACATTGCCAACGTATTTTTCATCAACAGCGATGGACTCATTTACAGTAATGGCATCAACATCCAAGGATGCTGTCATTGCGTAAATACTTGTTGCCGCTGCGGACAGGCACAATACCGCTGCAACTGCAGCAGCCTTCATACGATTGGTCATAGTTTTTATAAACATATCAATCTTCTTCCTTTCTCTATTTTGTGTACAATTGCGGGACAGTCCCTCTCGGAACTGTATACCTCTGCAATTATCATTATACCATAATTTACTTTTTAATTTGTGAACTTTTTGTTAACGTGTTAAAATCGACAGGGTTTGCATGTAGAAATTTTATGTTGATATTTATGCAAGATTACCAAATGTCATAATAATGCAAGAAATTGCTGCGGGTTGAATCGCTGATTTATGAACAGAAAATGGCAAAACAGTGAAACCATCATAACGCCGCAGGGCTGGACAAAATTGTTATGGTTTCGTTGCGCCTTCGGCGCATGCAGGGGGCAGCGCCACTTATAACCCTCGAAACATCGACGAAAAGCACTCTGCAAAAGACTGGTGGATGGTACGCAGTACTTTCCACAAACTTTCCCCCTCCCTTCAGGGAGAAGGGAGGGCAAATGTTATGAAACGGCCACTTATCGACAAGCGGACGCCGCAGACCAGTAAGGCCTGCGGCGTGGGATTACATTTCGCTGCGGTTTTCCAGTGCTTTATTGAGTGTGACCTCATCCGCATATTCCAGCATGCCGCCCACGGGAAGCCCGAAGGCAAGTCTGGTAACGCTGACGCCCAGGGGTTTCAGCAGCTGGGACACATAAGCTGCGGTGGCGTCGCCCTCCACAGTGGGGTTGGTCGCCATAATGACCTCGGCGGCACCATGCTCCTGAACACGCTGGAGCAGGGAACGGATTTTCAGATCATCGGGCATGACGCCCCGCAGAGGAGAAATCAGACCATGCAGCACATGGTACACGCCTGTATACTCTCCGGTACGTTCAAAGGCGGCAATATCCTTGGGACTTTCCACCACACAGATGGTGGAATGATCCCGTTGGCTGTCGCTGCAGATGGGGCACAGCTCCTGGTCTGTCAGATTCTCACAGCACCGGCAGTAATGCACAGTCTGCCTGGCATCCAGCAGTGCCTGTGCAAATTCCTCCACCTCTGCCCTGTCCATGGACATGACATGATAGGCAAGCCGGGCAGCGGACTTCATTCCGATACCCGGCAATTTTGCAAACTGTTCTGTCAGTACGACAAGGGGCAGTGCATCATGATTCGCCATAATTAGAACAGACCCGGCAGGGAAACGCCGCCAGTAATCTTGCTCATCTCATCCTCAGTGGTCTGCTCCACCTGTGCAACAGCCTCGTTAACGGCGCTGATGACCAGATCCTGCAGCATTTCCACATCCTCAGGATCTACCACTTCGGGCTTGATGGTCAGGGACTTGACGGTTTTCTTACCGGTCAGAACGACCTCCACAGCACCGCCGCCGGCAGAAGCTGTGAAATCACGGGCTTCAATATCATCCTGCAGCTCCGTAATCTGATCCTGCATCTTCTGTGCCTGGCGGATCATAGAATTCATATTCTGGGGATTGCCGCCCATATTCTTTGGTACTCTTGCTCTCATAACATTTTCTCCTTTGTTGTTTTGAATTTTTTTGTTTCTTTATGTGACAGCGGTGGTTTTGATACCGCTGCTCCTTGCTTTTTCCAGCATCTCCTGCACCGGACGGGGCTTAGCCGCCGCTGCGCTGCATTTTGCCCGGATAACATAGCGCTTGCCCATTATGGCCTCAATGGCATCTCCCAGGGACTGGGCATTCTGTTTATCCTTGAACATCGTCAGGAAGAAAGGGTTGTCCGCCACAATGAGCATGACATTGGCATTGACCACTGCCTGGGAACCTGCCAGGGTGCCCAGAACGGCAGGATTGCGCTTGCCGCATTCCTCCAGAATCTCCGGCCATTGCACTACGGGCTGGAAATCTTCCATTTTCACCTTGCGCAGATCCACTTCCGGAACAGGTTCCGGTGCCGGTGAGGATTGGGGTACTGTCACATCCGGCTGTGATCCTGCAGCCGCAGACGGTGCTCCGGTACGGTTTTCCAGCCGGGCAATGCGTTCATACAGTGCATGCAGCTCCTCGGAATCCGTCCCAGCTGTCCGTACATGCTCTGCAGCCGGAGCCGATGCAGCATTGCTGCAAAGACGGATCAGGGTCATTTCCAGCTCCACCCGGCGGTTCACAGCCCTGCCCATCCGTTCCCTGCAGGTCTGCAAAGCACCCAGCTGCGTCATGATATGCTCCAAGGGGAGCGCATCCGCCAGCTTCTGCAGTGCCGGAATTTCATCCGCCATGCAGTGAAGCAGTCCGGTATCTCCGGTTGCCTTCAGCATCATGACATCCCGGAGCATGAGGATCAGTTCCTCGCACAGCCGCTGAAGATCCTTGGAGGCATCATGAAGCGAAGCCACAAGCTCCAGCGCATCCGCCGTCCGCTTTTCATGGATGGCATCCAGCAGCTTGAGAAGGTAATCCCTTCCGGCAACGCCAGCTGCCTCAGCAGTCAGCCGGGCAGTAATGGTTTCCCCGTAAGCGCAGCAGCGGTCAAGAAGAGAAATGGCATCCCTCATTCCGCCGTCGGAGAGCCTTGCCATGAGTTCGGCAGCCTCGGGCTCCAGAGAAATCCCTTCCTGCTGTGCGATATACAGCAGTCTTGACACCAGATCCTCCTGGCGGATTCTGCGGAAATCATACCGCTGGCAGCGGGAGATGATGGTTGCCGGCACCTTATGAATCTCCGTGGTAGCCAGAATGAATTTCACATAATCCGGCGGTTCTTCCATAATTTTAAGAAGTGCATTGAACGCACTCGGTGAAAGCATGTGTACCTCGTCGATGATATAAACCTTGAACTGACACCGTTCCGGGGTATACACCGTAGCCTCACGAAGATCACGGATATCCTCCACACTGTTGTTGGATGCTGCATCGATTTCGATCAGGTCGGACAGCACTGCCTGCTCTGCATCCCGGCAGATGCTGCATTCCAGACAGGGATTGCCGTCAGGACGGGGATGCTCACAGTTGACTGCCTTAGCCAGAATTCTTGCACAGGTCGTTTTTCCCGTTCCCCGTGAGCCGGTGAACAGGTAGGCATGCGCTGTGGTTCTGTTTTTGACCTGATTCTGCAGGGTGGTGGTGACCTGGGGCTGTGAAAGCACATCCGCAAAGGTCATTGGCCGCCATTTACGGTACAAAGCCTGATACATAGTGCCTCCTTGCATGTACAATAGCTGGTTCAAAAAAATTTCGGAATATAGGTGTGCAGGCTTGCTCGGCACATGAAACGATCCGCTTAATGCTGCTCGGTTCCCCGCCTGACATGGTTCACGGTGCTTCATTGCCAAGGGCCTGCACACCTATATTCCGAATGCGCACAGAATTTACACCGGCGCTTAGGTATTTATTATTATAACACAGCTCCGGCAAAATTGCAAGCTTTCCGGGAGATTTTCCGAAACGGGGCTTCATTTTTATACACATTGTCATAAAAACACTCTTAAGAATTGTGCAAACATACAAAAATAATTATTTTTTTAAAACTACTTGTAATGCGGCGCGAAATCTGTTATAATAAAACAGGAAAATATATTTCTAACCTCTTTCTCTTATTTTTGCTGAAAAGGGCATGGTGCAAGCGCCGTGCCTTTTTCTGTACACTTTTTGTGCAGCTCCTGCTGCTGCCCGTACCAGCTATGCACAACAGGCCATGTTTTTAGAATATCAGGAATTCATAGAATTCCTGCTGCATTGGGAAATAACAGCAGCCGTCCTCCGGTAAGGGGACGGCTGCTTGCTTGTTACCGAGCAGCTGCTTATTCAGCCTTAGTCGCTTTCTTGGTTTTGGTTGTCTTCTTGACAGCCGGCTTTGCCTCTGCAGCCGGTGCAGCAGGAACAACCTCAGCAGCCTTCTTCTGTCTGCCGCACTTACGCTTTGCAGGTGCTGCTTCCGCTGCGGTTTCTTCTTTTGCTGCGGCCTTTTTGGCAGGTGTTTTTCTTGTTTTCTTTACCTGGAGCTGTGCCAGTACATTGTTCAGCAGCATTGCCTTGCCGTAGTCACCTTCAAATGCAACAGCACCCTCTGCAACTGCAGCCTCCAGAGTCTGCTTTCCTGCAGCAACAGCCAGAAGTGTTTCTTCAGAAACAGTCAGCAGCACATCTCTGTCCACATAATCATATGGCTCTACAGCCAACTTGCCGTCAGCCGCTTCAATGTAGAAGATACCCTCTGCCTCACCGGTCACATTTACCTGTACTGCTACATGCTCGCTTACGGAAGAGGCGTCAACAGCGGTCAGTGCCTTTTTAACTTTGTTCACCAATTCGTGATATGTCATGCCTATCTCACCTTTCTTCTGATTTGTGTACTGCTGCATCTTCCGGGCAGAACCCGCATCAGGCAGCAGAAGCTACGGCGTTGCGCCGTTATTTTGGATTATGGATTCATTATACAGGATTACGCCGGATTCGTCAATGAAAATTCTGAAAATTCTGCATTTAATACAAGAATATCCTCGCACAAAAGGCATTTTTTAGCCAAAGAGTGCATAAATTTGTGCAAATTATGAAATGGGGTAAAATCCCCGGAGCACTGCCGGAGATTCCGCACTTTCGGACCATCGGAAAAGTCCCGTCCAGCCGCTGTGCCTGCCGGGGCAGGGCTGGGCTGAAAACGGCCCCTTTTTAGGTCTGCACTCATAAAGAAGTTCAAGCCATCTATGGCGTTGTTATTGACAAAATGGCGGCTTTGATGTATAATGTTTACTAAGATAAATCGGAATTTGCGCGGAACCCGCGCTGGTATCATTCTCCCAATGCCGCCTGCGGCGGCAAAGGTCAAATAGGCTGCTATGATAAATAAAAATTTGTAAATAAGGAGAACTCCCATGCAACTTCTTGTAATTCCTAATTCTCTTAATCAGAGAGGAAATCTTGTTACTGGTAATCTCGGCAAAGAAGATGGAACACCGCTTTTCTACAAGAACAAGCCAATTGTTTTTACATTTGATTTTGATACTAAGGCAGATATTTTCATTCCTGAAAGTCTTGAACCAATCTATTCACTCATAGAGGATGCAGTGATGCGGTATTTTGTGGGTAGAAAATGAATTGATACATTCCTGCTTTTGAACCCGCTTAAATTCCGGGTTTACAAGAATAAGATAAAAATAAGTCCGAAAGCGGTTATTCCAAACCACTCTCGGGCTGTACTTCTTTATGGTATTATGCCTTTGGTATTTCCTGACAGAAGGGGCAGAAAAAAGAGCAGTAAGCAGATTTTTTGTAGATTTTTCACAAAGAGAGCAAAAAAATGTGCAAAAATCTCTTGACGGCCATTCAAAAAAGGAGTATAATAAAGCTATACTACAAACCTTAAGGAGGGGTTCTTCTTGACTAATATTTTATTTGCCGCATCCGAATGTGTACCATTTGTCAAAACCGGCGGACTTGCCGATGTTGTGGGTGCCCTGCCAAAGAGCCTGAATAAGGAACGTTTCGATGCCCGTGTCATCATTCCCTACTATACCTGTATTCCTGCAAAATACCGCAATTTCTTCCACTATCGTCATCATTTCTACATGGATTATGCCGGTCATCAGGAGCATGTAGGCATTATGGAGTATCAATACGACGGGATTCAATTTTATTTTGTGGATAACGAATATTATTTTAACGGTGCAACGCCCTACGGCAGTGATCTGCGGTGGGATATTGAGCGTTTCACCTTCTTCTGCAAGGCTGTGCTGGCTGTTATGCCGGTTATCGGGTTCCACCCGGACATCATTCACTGCCACGACTGGCAGACCGGTCTGATTCCCGTGCTCATGCACAGCACCTTTGCAACGCATCCCTTCTATCAGGGCACCAAGTCCATTATGACCATTCATAACCTTCGGTTCCAGGGAATCTGGGACATTGAGGAATTCCAGCGCAACACCAGCCTGCCGGATTACATGTTCACGCCGGACAAGCTGGAGTTCCACCGTGACGCCAATATGCTCAAGGGCGGTCTGGTGTATGCGGATTACATCACTACAGTCAGCAAAACCTATGCAGAGGAAATTAAAACACCGGAATACGGCGAGCGGCTCAATGGTCTGCTTTCTGCACGCTCCGCTTCCCTGCGCGGCATTGTCAACGGCATTGACTATGACGTCTATAATCCCCAGACTGACAAAAAAATCTTTTGTAACTATTCCGGTGAGGATTTTCTTACCGGCAAGGCGGAGAATAAGCGCCGCCTTCAGGAGGAGCTGGGACTGCCCCAGGATCCGAGCAAAATGCTGATCGGCATTATTTCCCGCCTGACGGATCAGAAAGGGCTGAACCTGCTGGGCGATGTTTTCGAGCGATTTATTGACGCCCATACCCAGTTTGTTGTCATCGGCACCGGTGATCCCGGTTATGAGAATATGTTCCGATATTTTGCCGGGCGGTTCCCGGACAGGGTTTCTGCCAACATCTGTTACAATGACACACTGGCGCATAAGCTCTATGCCGGCTCCGATATGATGCTGGTTCCCTCCAGGTTTGAGCCATGCGGTCTGACACAGCTGATTGCACTGCGCTATGGTTCCGTTCCCCTTGTCAGAGAAACCGGCGGTCTGAAGGATACAGTACAGCCCTACAATGAGTTCGAGCTGACCGGTACCGGCTTTACTTTCGGGCCGTTCTATTCAGAGGATTTCCTGAATACGGTGAATTATGCAAAATCCGTCTATTTTAATTACCGTTACAATTGGGACGATATGGTGCGCTGCGGCATGGCACAGGATTTTTCCTGGAAAAGCTCTGCGTGCCAGTATGAAGGCATGTACGAATGGCTTCTTGGAAAGTAAACAAGTCTTCTCCTGTTGTCCCTTGCTATCGTACAGTATCTCCCTGACTGATACAGCGGACACTCGGACTGCTGAAAAAAGTCCCGTCCAGCCACTGCACCGCCAGGCGCAGTGGCTGGACTAAGTTTTTATGGTTTCGCTGCGCTTCCGGCCCATGTCAGGGAGCGAAGGATTCCGCAATCCTCATATGAAGGGGAATTTGTACGATTTTTGGTTCTTTTTTCACTTGACACAGCCTGAACCGTGTGGTATAATAAATAGGATCTGTGCATAACTGACAAATGCTTCCAGCGGTCGGAAATCAGCCGGATTCCAGAATCTTGCGGCTGTTTTCCGGTATGTTTGCTGTGTCGGTGCGCAAAATAGAAAAGAGTATGTTTCGTGAAATGGGTTTCTGAAACTGAAAGGATGTCACAACGATGATAGTGAGCAAAATCAAATACCTGCTGGCTTCTACCAAAAGCCGGGTGTACAGGCGTGTGATTGCCCGTCTGATCCGTTCCGCTGTATTTGAAACGAATGAGCGCAATAAAGTGATCTGCTGCGATTTTATTCTGGAAGAGGACACCTCGCCCCAGGATGAATTCGAGCTGTTCAAATATATTTACTCCCGCAAGGACAGCCCCTTTGAGGCTTACTATGTCATCAATGAGCACTCCGCTGCCTACCCGGAAATCAAGGCGAAGTACGGTGATCATATTATTCCCTATTCTGCTGAGAATCATGTGAAGTTTGCCTTCGGTCTCAAGGATATGCTCAAGACCACCAAATTTCTCTGCGGCGGCTTCCAGGTAATGCACGCCCTGAATCTGGGCATTACCGAGGCAGTCAAGCAGAGTCCCTATGTCTACTCCTTCTTCACCCAGCACGGCGTGAATTTCTTTAAGGACAACTTTATTTCCCAGGCGTCCTACAGTGCATTCCTCTTTGATAAGATTATGATCAGCAATGACTTTGAAAAGAACCTGTTCATGACCAAAGCCTGCTACAAGGAAGAGGACCTGGTGAAAAACGGTCTGTTCCGCTGGGACCTTCTCAGTGCAGAGCATGCGTCCTCCGAAAAGAGCATTTTCATCTACTTCACCCACCGCAGATACCTGCGGAATATGGAGGATATCAAGGACACGGTCTATGTCAAGACCATAACCGGTCTGCTGCGGCATCCCCGTTTCACCCAGCTCATCAACGACTATGGTTATACAGTGAAGGTGGCCATCCACCATACCGTCCTTTCCGTCTGCGGCACGGATATCCTGGACGGAATCCAGATTCTGGAGGATGCCGAAATCGCCGATGCAAAGAAGAATTCTGCGCTTCTCATTACAGACTACTCCTCCATGTGCTTTGAAATGTGGTTCCAGCACAAGCCCGTTATTTTCCTCAATGTGCCCGACAGTGAGGACTGCATGAAATACAGGCACAAGACCGATCTTCCCGCTCCCTACAGCGGCAAGGAGGACTATATCTTCAATGTTGCCGATACCATCGATGACTGCATTTCCATGCTGGACGGCTATTTCCGGAACAACTTCCGCTTCTCCGAAACGGAGAAGGAAAAGCGTGACCGGTTCTTCTATTATAATTCCGGCTTCTGCGAGCGCTTCTACAATTATTTGCTCGGCATGAAAAACAGCGAGAAGGATCTGTACAATGTGAATCTGAATACCTACCTGCGCTTTGCAGAGTACCCCGACCTCTTTACCAAGGGCATTGCGCTGCCAGATACCAGAGGGCGCTGGCTTGTCCGCAAGAAGGCGGCAGTGGGCTTTCATATTCCTCATACGGATAAGGATCTTGTCATCAACCTGATCTGCTGCCCCTATCTGAAATACAAGCAGTACCGGGTACATGCCAGATTCTATGTAAACGGTCATTTTATGGAGAAGGCAAAATTCTGTACCCACCGCAACAGAAGCATTCTTCTTTCCATCCCCAACAAATACTTTGCCAAGGATGATTATATCGAAATCGGCATTCGTGTCAGCCATGTTTATCGCAGAAAGAAGCTCATGGTCAATGCCGATGACAATCGTTTCCTATCCCTGAAGCTGATCGGTATGGATCTGTTTGAGCACCAGCCCGGCATGGAGGATCGGGAATATGCGGATCTGCTCATTGAGCAGAGAAAGCAGGCAGCTCTGGAAGCCCGTGAGCAGATGGAATTCCAGGAGGAAGAAACAGAAGGTAACCTCTAAAAGTCCCTTGTTTTTAGAGGTTATCAGAATAAGAAGCAAGCCCTTTCCCTAAACCGGGGAAAGGGCTTACTGTTTGTCATACTATTCTGCATACGCCGGTTCCCTGGGAGCTTCAGCGGCGGCAGCTTCCGTTGTTTGCTGGGCAATGAAGCGTTCTGCCAGGAGCTTTGTGACACTGGCAGAAACGCAGGTCTGCATGACCAGATCATAAATTCTCTCAGAAATCCGTTCCTGCTCCTGAAGCAGAGGAATGGCAATTCTGTCCACATTGTCCGCCACAAAATGACATGCCTTCTCCTGGTTTGCAATGAAGGCATTGTAGCGTTCCTGGAGCAGGGGCGTCTCCATACCAGGAGGAAATACCTTCTGGATCGCCGCAGTGCCAAGGGCATCCTTGAGCAGACAGATAATGACCAGGTAGGCCAGGTGCGGCCGGTTGTACTTCTTCTTCACCGGGGGCGGCATGATCCGCATTTTGACATAATTATTGATCATGGACGCCGTTACGCTTTTGCCTTCGCTGCTGCTCAGCGGAGCGAGATATCGGTTTATCAGCACCACCAGCTGATCCATGTACACATCAATATCCGGAAACGCCTCCCACCGGGGCAGCCGGAAACTGCGCAGTGCCTGGGACATTTCACCGTAATAGGTACTGAAACTTTCTTTATTATACTGCATGTAGGTTCACCTCTGTGCGTGGATTTCAGAATCTCTTTCCTCATTATATCATATTTTTTTGCTTTTGTCTACAATCCGGTTCAAAAAAATATATCAGATTTTATCAAAAACCACTTGACAAAATACGCCGTATGATGTAATATAGTATTAGAAACCAGATGCGAAGCTGCAAAAGCGGACGGTGCGCAGAATTGCAATACCAATCCTCCGGACTGTACTGTCTTACAGAGCGCCTCTAAAAACTTATTTTTGGAGGTTGCCTGCAGTTTGGAGAGCGGCTGCGTCAGCGTGAAAAGGAGGACGGAGAAATGAGCGGTTATATCATTGTTACAGATGGTCCCTGTGATTTGCCCAGAGCCTACTGTGAAGAACATGGAATTCCCGTTGTACCGCTGTACTTTACTCTGGGATATGGAAAATCCCAGCAGTATCCTGCCAGGGGAAATTTTGACTTCAGACAGTTTTATACTGCCCTGCGTGACGGCGGCACGGTAAAAACGGCAGCACCCAGTATTGAAGACTACAAGGCAATGATGAGGCCCTGCCTGATGGAGGGAAAGGATCTTCTCTACCTGGGGTTTTCTGCCAGTCTCAGCGGTTCCTACAATGCAGGCCGCCTGGCAGCCGAGGAACTGATGGAGGAATTTCCAGGTCGGAGGGTGCTTTGCGTCAATACCCAATGCGCTTCCCTGGGACTGGGACTGCTGGTTACGCTGGCAGTGCAGAAACGTGAGCAGGGTGCAGCCTTGGAGGAAACCTGCGGTTACGCAGAAGAAATGGCACCGAAGATCCGGCACTGGTTTACTGTGGACGATCTGATGTACCTCAAACACAGCGGCAGAATCCGTATGGGGACAGCTGTTTTCGGCACTGTGCTGCAGATCAAGCCCTTATTGCATGTCAATGACGAGGGAAATCTGGAGCCTTTCGGCAAGGTACGCGGCAGACGTGCAGCCCTGAAGCAGCTGGCGGATTATGTCGGAGAAAATACAGTTCCGGATACTCCGGTTGCGGTCAGCCACGGCGATTGCGAGGAAGACGCCCATTTTGTCCGGGATATTCTGCGCCGGAAGTATGGAATCAGACAGATTATGATTCACTATATAGACCCCGTTTTAGGAGGACACAGCGGCCCGGGTACGGTAGCGGCTTTCTGTGTGGACAAGAATAGAATGTAGGGAACCTCTGATACTGATCCCCCAAACCGTAATCAACATTGCAGTTTGGAGGACAGCTGCAAATTTGAACGCTTTGCGGTCAAATCTCGTCCAATCTCTTAGGGCGACAATGTCATCAACTCAGGGGTTTATTTTCCAGAACTGCCGCTTATCAACAAACTGACCGGCTCTTTTCCTAAGGGAAAGGAGCCGGTTTCTGCTGCAAATACAGCGTGATTATTCAGTCAGGTTGATTCCGCCGCCGGAGGTCTTATCCGGCTCCGGGTCTATACGGTTAAGGGCAATCTTATAGGTGCCGAATGCCCACACCTGATTGTTGTCATTGAAGGTAATGGTGGAGTCATAGCTGAAGGACGCACTCTGGGATATGTTGTAATTGAGCAGATCCACGGTGACCATGATATCCTTGGTGCTAAGCTCATCCAGAACCTCTGTCGGACCGATAACGGAAATTGTCAGACTCTTGGTAATTATCTCAAACTCACAGGTGCTGGGTGCGTTGACTACGAAAATATTATCACTGCTGATCGTAAAGTCACGCTTGCTCAAGCCCTCGCTGTCCAGTGTCAATGTCACTTCCTGGATACCGCTCTGATTAATGTAGCCCTCCTTTTCTTCAATGGTGAAGGTCTTGGAGAAGTCCAGATCAATCTCTTCCAGCTTGATATAGCCCATATTCCAGCTGTCCTTTTCTGCCAGAGACGGATTGGTGGAGGCATAAGTAATCGTTTCATCGGACAGATGCAGCCGTTCCCGGAGCCAGTCAATATCAAAAGTACTGGAGGCATTCAGCACATCATAGGTCAGCTGTAACTGCTGCTGGGTAAGAACGGGAACATTGATCTGAAAGTTTTCCGCAGGAATCTCCAGACTTTCCGTATCCATCATAGCCCCCTCCTTGGTGTAAAGCAGAATTTCACTGCTGTAGAGGCTGTAGGAGCTGTCCAGTTCTGCCGCCTTGTCAGAGGTCACTACCACTGAGCCGATTTCGTCCAGCTGAACGGAAGGCCCCGTAATGTCAATGGTGGCAGGGTCGCAGGTAATTGTATCCATGGTATGTCCTGCTGTGACAACGATATTGGGCAGCTCCGCAGTCACCTCATAGGTACGGGTTTCAATGCGGTCAAACTCCACATTCACATGGGCGGGGCTGATGGAATTGGTCTCGAATGCCACATTACTGTTGGCACGAACGGAAATATCCAGGCTGTACTGACCGGCAGAGCTGATATTCCGCACCTCTGCATAGGCAGTCAGATCCTCAGCAGAGAGGATTCCCACCTGGGAACGATCGCCCACAATCTGAACGGTAACCGTTTCCACATCGCTGGAAACCACGCTCAGACCGCTGGCTTCCGCCGTACTCCCCTCCAGTTCAACAACCAAAGGAACATTGTAAATTGTTCTGGGTGTGGTAGGGTAAATCGTCACAGAAACGGTAAACCAGATGAGTATAGCAGTGAGTATGGAAAGAATGATCATACTGAGCCGGCTGGAAAAAATGGTATTAAGCCGCTGTTTCATTTCATGAAGCCGTTTCATCTTGATGCTCCTTTCCTTTTCCCCGCCGCATGGAGGTGAACCTGATCTTGGAGTCCGTCTGCTTGGGGATCAGTGCTTCTGTCAGGAGATGATGCAGCTTTTCACGGGTATAATTCCGGGTGAGAACACCATTTTCCGCAACGGAAATCTGTCCCGTTTCCTCGGAGACCACAATGATCATCGCATCGGAGTTTTCACTCATACCAATGGCGGCACGGTGCCGGGAACCCAGCTTCTTGTTAATCAGCTCTTCCTTCTGGGGCTTGGGCAGGAAACAGGCAGCTGCCAGAATCATGCCGTCACGCATAATTACTGCACCATCATGCAGGGGAGTTTTGGGATAGAAGATATTGCCGAACAGCTCCTTGCTGGGCTGCGCATTGAGAATGGTACCGTTTTCGATCTGCTCCCCCAGCTTGGTCTGCCGTTCAATGACAATCAGCGCACCGGTGCAGGTGGAGCTAAGCTCTACGCAGGAATCACAGATGGCATCAATGGCAACGGTCCACTTTGCTGTCACTTCATCATTGGTTCCCACAAGTCCCAGTGCCTTCAGTCCGAAATGGGAATGCCCCAGTTTTTCAAAGACTCTGCGGATCTCCGGCTGGAACATAATGAGAATTGCCAGCAGCCCGATATCAAATGTCTGTGACAGCAGGTATGTAATGGATTTCAGCCCCAGCAGCTCGCTGATGGCATAGGCAACAATCAGAAAAACAATGCCTTTGAACAGCTGACCGGCACGGGTTTCCCGGATCAGTTTGAACAGGAAATAGATCAGATAGGAAAGCAGCCCAATGTCCACAAAATCGACCGGACGCATCGTACGGATGACACTGTAGATGGATTCCCAGATATCGCTGAAAGACATTTGCACACTTCCTTTCATTTTATTCAGGGGTATAGCCCCTATGTAAGAGGGCAGCTGCCCTCTTGATGTCTGTTTTCTATTATACCATAAAATCGTCCTTTTGGCAATAGCAAAAGTTCAATTGACAGTAACATTTTTTTACAATTCTGCGGAAGCAGCAATCTCCGATACTGCTTTTGCCAGTTCAAGAACATCCTGCGGCTTGCTGAATACCGAGGGCGCAAAACGGACGGCTCCGTTTTCCGTACCCATGTTGTGATGTGCCAGGGGAGCGCAGTGCAGCCCGGCCCGCAGACAGAAGCCGCGCTTGCCAAGCTCCGCTGCCGTATCCTCCGACGGTTTCCCTTCAATGTTGAAGGAAACAATGGGAACATAGGAAGCACCCGGTTTACGGTAAACGGTGACATTGGGAATCATGGAGAGCCGGCGGAGGAACAGCTCGCACAGGGCAGTTTCCTTCCTCAGCAGCGTTTCCATTCCCTGCCGGCGGACAAAGCCGATACCGGCTTTTACGGATGCCGCACCAATGACATTGAGCGTGCCGCTCTCCAGCACATCCGGCATGAAGTCCGGCTGATCCGGCAGATTGGACATACTGCCGGAACCGCCCCGCATCAGCGGCGGCAGCGGAAACTTTCCGTCAGAAATCAGCAGTCCCGTTCCTGTGATGCCATACAGTCCCTTGTGACCGGCGGTACAAAGTATATTGATGCCGTCGGAAAGGCTCACGGGCAGAATGCCGCAGACCTGCGCACCGTCCCCGATCATGCAGATGCCCTGTGCCTGACAGAGCGCACCGATTTCCTTCCAGGGAAGAATCTGCCCGGTGACATTGCTTGCCAGGGTGCAGATGACCGCCTTGGTATCCGGGCGGATCCGGGCGGCAAAATTCCGTACCGTATCGGCATCGTGCTCCTCCACGGGTGCGATGCTGTATTGAATCCGTCCTTCTTTTGCCAGAGCATAGACCGGCCGGAGGACGGAATTGTGTTCCAGATTACTGATGACCAGGTGGCCGCCGTTCCTGGCGATTCCCTGGATGGCAAGATTCAGCGCATGGGTGCAGTTGAGTGTGAACACCACCTGCTCCGGCTGTGCACCGAACATCTCCGCTGCTGCTTCCCTTGCAGAGTACACAAGATCGGAGGTCCGGGCTGCAATGGGATGGCCGCCCCGTCCGGCACTGCCGTAACGAACCACTGCCTTTTCCACTGCCAGACGTACTTCCGGCGGCTTGGGATAAGTGGTTGCAGCATTATCAAAGTTGATAATCATACGCTCCCACGCTCATTTCTCACGCCCCGTACAGGAATGCCCTCCTGCTGCAGCAGTGCCTTTACCTCGGCACAGTCAGCGGCAACCTTGAGCCCGAATCCGCAGCCTTCGCTGTCCTGCATATTATTGCGCACCAATTCGCTTGCATAACCCTTTGCAGTCAATATCCTCTGCGCCTTGCGAGCCAGTGTATCCGATGGCATGACTGCTCTGCATATCATAGTATCACCCCTTCTTATTGGTATACTATATTCTATGCAGCTGTCCGTCAATCGGTGTGCTGCTGCTTCATCAACAGCACAACACAGTGAGCCGAAATTCCCTCCTCCCGGCCGGTAAAGCCCAGCCGTTCCTCCGTCGTTGCCTTCACGCTGACGGCGGATACGGGAATTCCCAGAACCTGTGCAATATTTTCTCTCATCTGCGGAATATGGGGTGCAAGCTTCGGCTTCTGTGCCAGAATGACAGCATCCAGGTTGCCCACCCGGTAGCCGTGCTGTGCAATGAGTCCGGCAACATGCCCCAGAAGCTTCAGACTATCCGCCCCCTTGTAGGCGGGATCCGTATCCGGGAAATGCTGTCCGATATCCCCCAGAGCCAGAGCGCCCAGCAGGGCATCGGCAACAGCGTGGAGCAGCACATCCGCATCGGAATGTCCCAGCAGCCCCAGACTATGGGGAATTGTCACACCGCCAAGGATCAGATCCCGTCCCTCCGTCAGTTTGTGTACATCATAGCCATGTCCGATCCGGATCATAGGAGCACCTCCGCAATGGCCCGGTCTTCGGGCGTTGTAATTTTAATATTGGTATAGTCCCCCACCGTCATATAAACCTTTCCGCCGATGGCCTCCACCAGCTGACAGTCATCGGTGAAGTCCAGATTATGCTCCATGGCAAAGTCCACTGCCTCAAAATACAGCTGCTTCCGGAATACCTGGGGGGTCTGGGTAATGTACAGGGACGGGCGGTGAGGAGTATCCACAATCAGGCCATCGTCCACAATCTTGATGGTGTCCTTCACCGGAACACCCAGGGTGGCGCCGCCGAACACCCTTGCGTCACGGATGACCCCGGCAATATGCTCCGGCTTTACCAGGGGACGGGCACCGTCATGAACGGCAATGTACCGCGTCTCCCTGGAGATGCACCGCAGTCCCTCCATCACGCTTTTCTGCCGGGTATCACCGCCGGGAGTAATCCGGGCAAGCTTGGTAATCCCCAGAGCTGCCGCAGTTTCCCGGATGGCAGGCTCAATGTCCGGCTTTGTGACGAGGATGATTTCCGCAATATCGGGGCACTGCTCAAAGGCAAGCATGGCATGGCCGATGACATTGGTATTCCCCAGGGGCATGAGGATTTTATTGATGCCGCCCATCCGGGACGCATTCCCGGCACAGACAAGGATGGCGGAGGTATCCGCTGCCGGCGTCAGATTCTGTTCCATGATAATTCTCCTTCCGGGTCAAGTTCTTTCCTATTTAAAAGTATACCATATGGGCGGAGCAGTGTCAAGATCAGTGAAAATAAAAACAGTGAGCAATTCTGATCAATTATGGTTTGCTCAGACATCCCCCAAAGGATGCCGTCTTTAGAAAAGCGCCAATCAAGAAGTATAGCCCGAAAGCGGTTGATATGAACTGCTTTCGGGCTTTATGATTTGTTTGCTTGCATAAATTGGAATTTGCGCGGAGCCCGCGCTGGCGTCATTCTCCCAATGCCGCTTTGCTGATGCAATTCTCTCATATCTCCGAGCCTATGATGCAAAACACGGATAATTTGGCTTGATTTCGCATCAATCTGCTCGAAACATAACCGTTGTAGCAAGCATTCCCCTTGTCAGAGGAAGCAGCCATCCGCTTTCGCAGAGTTCTCTCATCACGTCGCAGATTTCCGGTGCCATTTCTCCCGGTGCGATCTTTTCAGCGTAATCACGCAGATGCTCCGGGGTATGCTCTGCCATAATATGCTTGATGCCGTCAAGTCGTGCAAGTGCCTGACTGCAGATTTCCTGTGCCACAGGAACAATCAATTTATCGAGCTTTTGGCTCTGTTCGCGGTTGATACATGGAAAATTAAGCTGAATTCCTGCATCTGTTTTCACTGCAAAATGATGCTCCAGAAGTTCCGTGCAGATCAGCTTGTCGCTTTCAGATTCCGGCTGCGCTGTCAGCAGATTGATGAGCATAGTTTCGTGCATCCTGTTCATTCTCGTACAAACGGGTTCCCCGTTCACATCAACATCCCACAGCAGGATCTCCGCCTTTTCGGAGTCATCACGTCTGCTGGTGCGGAACATATAGATATCCTCATGTTCACTTTTCTCCGAAAACCAGCGATACCCTTTCTGTCCGAATTGATCTTCGGGATAGCTCTCCCAATCACCAAATGGAAGCTTTTCCTGCAGAAAATCAATATATACCAAATGAAGCAGCTGGGAAACCATAAACCACTTCATGGAATTGTGCGGCATATCGCTGCCGTAAAAACCGACCGCACGCACATCATCCATCGAACTATCCACAAAATTCTTGATCAGCTCCGCCGTTTCACGAATCGAATCCCTGTGCTTTTCGGAAATTTCAGCCTTCATTTTCTGCGTTACAATGACAATATTGCTGCGGTAATAACCGTTCCTCTCAAGAAGGAGTTCATGCTCCAGAAGCTCTTTGATTCCATTTTCCAGATATGCCGTGGGAACGCCCGTCTGCAGGCTGATCTGTTCCTCCGTCTGCTTTTCATAATAGCACGCCATAACAATATTCTGATTGACCCTGCTCGTACAAATATGACGATATTCAGGTTTGAATTTTCCCCACGAGCTTGCCCAGAATTCTACAGGACGATAGCTCAGTTCTCCGAATGCTTTTTCCATAACGATACCCTTTCTGATTCTGTTTCTTGATTGGAATAACAGGTATTTCACCATACTTTGCGTCAGCGAAAAGCGAGCCGAGATCTCACCCACCGAAAGCCTGTCGATATAGTACGCTACCATGACCCGGCGGTAATTGGAATTCAGCAGTGCCAGTTCCCTTGTAATGAGTGTGAGCTGTTCGTTCTCCTGCGTCTGTTCTGCAAGACGTTCCCATGAATCGTCCGGCAGATTATCGTCCAGCTCGGCAGAATTGTGCTTGTCTTTATTCCGATACCAGCCTTTGAGAATGTTGTCGGCAGTACGCCAGATAAATGCGTAGAATGCCTTTTCGTCACGCAGATTTTCGATGCTCTCACAAAGCGTCAGCAGGATCTCCTGTGACAAGTCCTCGGTCTCCTGATAGGAGCTTGTCCGTGACAGACAGTACTGAAAAATCGACTTCGACATCTGCGCAATTTTTTCACGGCGTTCGTCAAGGTTCATGTTCGGCTCTCCTTTCTTTGATTTCAGAAGCTTCTGTATAGATAGTGCAGAAAATTCCGTTTGGTTAGGGCTTAGGCAATTTTTTTGAAAAATTCCCCTGAAATAATTATACTATCCATCCTGCAAGCCGTCAATAAGTCAAAACGGGCAGATACCTCTCTTGAAGCATCTGCCTGTTCGGTTTATAGCCTGCTGTATCATTCTTTCATCGTAGTTTTGGGGAAATTTCTACATGAGCAGCAATCTAAATTCTTATTTATCGCAGTAATCCTATTCGACCTTTGCGGCGAAGCCGCATTGAGAGAATGACACCAGCGCGGGCTCCGCGCAAATTCTGATTTATCGTAGCAACAATGCCCTGCCTTCCGGCAGAGCAAAGAATTATCCCTGATCCGGCTTGACCATGGGCAGGGACAGCCGGAACAGACCATGCCGGTTGCAGTACGCATACAGAATGCCCCGGCCTTTCTTCTGAAGTCTGGCTGTACAGTTCTGCTCCGGATAAAGCTTGACAAATTCCGTCCTGTCCGCATAGACCATGCAGAAAAAGGAGATATAGTGGGACTTTTCCATGGGATGTGCCATGGTGACATAGTAATCCCCGTCACTGATTTCAACCGAAATTCCATGGGATTCGTCCGGTTCCTCCGCCTCCAGCGGCGGCAGCATGACGCCGCAGCAGCTGTAAGCGCCCGTTCCCACGGACTGGATGACATTGCCGCAGACGGGACAGACATAGAACACAGTTTTCATCATATTGGAGGAACGGTTGGCATTGACGGAGCAGTCCCCTGTGAGCAGCTCCGCCACCGAAACCCCCAGTGCCGCCGCCAGCTCCATGAGAATGCTGATATCCGGCAAGCCCCTGCCCGTTTCCCATTTGGAGACGGTTTTATCACTGACGCATAGCTGCTCAGCAAGCTGCTTCTGGGTCAGTGCCTTCCGTTCCCGCAGCTGGCGTATGGTTGTACCTGTAATATAATTCATTTGCAATCCTTCCTTTCTTGGTGCTGTGTCTCCATGATACCAGAAAAAACAACAGCCGTCAACCTACGCTTCGGAGAGCTGCGCCCCTGCACAATGTCATCAACTTAAGGGATTGTCTGCTAAAACTGCCCCCTCCCTTCAGGGAGGGGAAAGGGGGAGGGCAAATCTTACGAAACTGCCGCTTTATTGACAAACTGAGTCCGGAAAGCACCAGAGGAATTCCCGGACTTTCTCATTGCCCCGAACACCCATCCCCCATGGCCAGCCGTCCGGAGTCGGCTTCGTGATGTGCCAGCAGCCGGCGCAGTTCCCTGCCCATGGTAAGTGCGATGCAAAGCAGGTATACGCCCACCGCACAGAGCACCGCCAGCAGGAATGCCTTGCGCTGGGAGAGGATATCCTTTGTGCTGCCGTAAACCAGCCATGCCGCTGCCGCACACATGACGCTTGCATAGCCAATACGTACAAAAGCGCCCCCCAGCTGCAGTCCGCTGCCCATGACCCGATGCAGACACCAAAGGGACAGCACCAGAATCACCCCGTAGCAAAGGCTTGTGGACAGTGCCGCTCCTGCCGTGTACAGCCGGGAGATCAGCAGAAGATTGCCTACAAGCTTGACGGCAATGCCCGGCAGCATGACCTTCACCGGCAGATCCGCCCTGCCGGCAGCCTGGAGCAGACTGAATACAGGGAAAGCAAGACACAGGAAGATCACTCCCGGTGCCAGATACTGCAACGCAGCACAGGCTGCCGCAATTTCTGCCGTCCGGGAGGGGTAGAGAAATTCCAGCACGCCCCTTGCCAGAACAAAAATACCGCATCCTGCCGGTACTGCCGCAAGGGCTGTAAGCAGCAGCACCTGCCTTGCATAGCCGGCAGCTTCCCTGCGCCGTCCGGCCGCCCATGCCTGGGCTGTGCAGGGCAGCACCCCCTTGGCGAACATATTCGTCAGAGAGGGCACCAGGTTGAATACCGTAACGGAAAGTCCCATAAAAGAGCCGTAAATGAATGCGGCGGCTTCTGCCACAGGCACATCTGCTGAGAGATTGGCACCGGCGTAGAAGCCCGCCGGATCCGCTGCCAGCTGATTCCCCAGAATCCGCATAACGGTTACAAGATCAATGAGGGAGGTCAGATTGGTGACAAGGGATCCTAAGGCAACGGGAATCAGAATGCGCAGAAGCATCCCCAGAATCTGCCGTGTGGTCATGGGAACGGCGGAGGCGGTCTGTTCCAGGGACTTGCGGTTCCAGGGCAGCATGCACAGATAGCCGGCCAGGGTGGACAGGGTTACACCCAGCACTGCCCCTGCTGCCGCTGCGCCCTCCCGGCTGAAGCCGGACAGAAGCGGCGGCAGCTCCGGCGCATGCAGCATGACACTGCAAAGCCACAAACCGCTGATCAGCTTTACCAGTGCCTCTGCCGCCTGAGAAATGGCTGTGGGGTACATATTGCACAGTCCTTCATAGTAACCCCGTTCCACTGCCGTCAGGCAGCTGAACAGCACCGCCGGTGCAATCATCAGCACTGCCGGATACGCTTCCAGACTTTCCGCTGCCGCAAGGGTGAAAGCCTTTGCCGCAAGAACAGCAAGAAGCGTGCCGGCAAGACCCGTAAGAAAGAACAGCTTCCTCGCTGTGCTGCGGATCCGGACGGCTCCGTCAAAGTCCCCTTTTGCAGCACAGGATGCCACGGGTCTGGCGACTGCCGTGGAAAGCCCCGTGACCAGCACTGCATACAGGGGCAGGAACAGACCGTAGGCACAGCTGAAATATCCCATGCCCGTGCCCCCCAGAAGATTGGTCAGCGGAATTTTAAACAAAGCTCCCAGTACCTTGGCGATGAGGGCGGAGCCGCCCAGAATCAGTGAGCCTTTAAGAAATGTCTGTTTTTTCATAGCATCCCTTCCTGTCCGATCATGTGCCGGCATCCGGAACAGGGTTCGACACATTTTTTCGTGCTTTTTTTTAATTTTATGTTGCCGAATCCAAAATTATGTGGTATAATAAAGGTAAACCTCTGCCGCAGGGCAGGAAAATGTGCTATTTCATACTAATTCTCTATCAAACTATTAAAATAGTTTGATAGAGAGCGTGTGCTGACGCACTCGCCATTTTATGCCGTAAAACGGCATAAAATCCGTCTCATGCATTCTCATATGCCGCCTATGGCGGCTATGAAAATCATGATTGTTTATCATGATTTTCAAATGAGAATAGTATCAGGGCAGAAACTCATACAATGGTACTGCTTCCCTTCCTGTGCGGAGAACCGATACGAATCTCAATTCCAGACATGCAGACGGTTTTTGCAGCGCATCTCTTTCATTTTGCTTTTTGCGCATGCAGAGCAGAGATTGTATTAGTAATAAACGTAAAAGGAATGAACAGCATGAATTATTCATTTTCTGAAAAGGTGTCCCATCTCCAGGCTTCTGCCATTCGTGAAATCCTGAAGTTCACAGCGGATCCCGAGGTCATTTCCTTTGCAGCCGGAAATCCAGCTTCTGAGGCATTTCCCATTGATATCATCCAAGAGATTTCCGCAGATATGCTGCAAAATGACCCTATTTCCGTACTTCAGTATGGCATCACAGAGGGCTATGCACCCCTCCGGACACTGCTCAAGGAACGTATGGCAAAGCAGGGCTGCTTCAAGGAGGAGAGCGAGGATCTCATCATCACCTCCGGTGCCCAGCAGGTGATGGAGCTGAGCTGCAAGTCCCTGTGCAACCCCGGGGATACCCTGATCTGTGAGGCGCCCAGCTTTATCGGCTCCCTCAACGCCTTCAAGTCCTACAATGTGAATCTGGTAGGCATTCCCCTGGATGAGGATGGCATGGATCCGGAGAAGCTGGAGGCGGCACTGAAGGCAAACCCCAATACCAAGCTGATCTATGTGATCCCCAATTTCCAGAATCCCACGGGCAAGACAACAACTCTGGCACGCCGCAGGGAGCTTTATGCCCTGGCACAGAAGTACAATACCATGATTCTGGAGGATAACCCCTACGGCGATCTGCGTTTTGCAGGCGAGGAGGTTCCCACCATTAAAAGCATGGATACGGACGGCAGAGTGATCTATGCCGGCAGCTTCTCCAAGGTGCTGTCCCCGGGCATCCGTGTGGGCTATGGCATTGCACCCAAGGAAGTCATTTCCAAGATGGTCGTCTGCAAACAGGTATCCGATGTGCAGACCAATAACTACGGTCAGATGCTGGCATATCAGTTCATGACCAAGGTGGACTTTGACAGCCACATTGCAGGGCTGCGGAAGATCTACAAACAGAAATGCGAGAGAATGCTCTCCGGCATTGCACGCTCCTTCTCAGAAAAGGTACAGTATACCCGTCCGGAAGGCGGTCTGTTCCTCTGGTGCAGTCTCCCCGACGACTGTGATATGATGGGCTTCTGCAAGAGAGCAGTTGCAGAGTACAAGATCGCTGTCGTGCCCGGCAGTGCCTTTATGGTTAGTGAATCCGACCATACTACCTCCTTCCGGATGAATTACTCCACTCCCACTGATGATCAGATTGACAAAGGCGTGGAAATTCTCGGCGGACTGACAAAGGCAATGTTTGATTAACAGCATGCAGAAAACCTCTAAAAACTTGTTTTTAGAGGTGGGGTGTGGGGAAAGCCCCACAGAATCCACCTTTTCTTTTAATTTGATTGTAATAACAGGAATTTTTAGGGGTTGTTTTCAATTTCAATAAGAAAGGAATTATCAATTATGGCAATCGTTAGACGCTCCCTCCTGGATCCCTATCCGGTAACTGCAAAGTACCTGGAGTCCAGAAATACTGCCCTGCATATTCCGCCGGCGCAGTTCAGAAACATTAAATTTTCCACTGACGAAGTGTATGGTGTCATTGTGGATATGCCTATGAGCCGTACGGCAATGGTAACCATGGTCTGCTTTATTAATGGTGCCGCAAATCTCTACTTCAATAACGGCGCAGAGTATACAGGTGCTTCCACAAGGTATAAGTCCGTTGTGCAGGCAGCACGGAATCTGGTTGTCAATGCAACCCAGCTCAAGCCCCAGGCAAAGAAAATCTCCCAGTACCCCCTTCCCATCAAGGGGCAGTATGTGTACCTCATGACCAAGAAGGGTATTTACCGTGCGGAAATTGATCCTGCCGCCCTCAAGGAAGACACCAAGGAAAAACGTATTGTGTACTATCTGGCACAACAGGTGATGACTGCATTGCGTCTGGCACAGATGCGTGACCAGGAGGGAATGCAGGAATGAGTGAAACAGTACAGCAGCCGGCTGCCGCACAGGAAAAAAAGCTGATTTTCAGCGGCATCCAGCCCACCGGCACCTTTACCCTGGGCAATTACATCGGAGCAATCCGGAACTGGAAACCCCTCCAGGAGGATTACCGCTGCATTTACTGCGTGGTGGATATGCACGCAATTACCGTAAAAATCGAACCTGCCAAGCTCCGTCAGAACACGCTGCAGGCTTATGCCCTGCTGCTGGCATGCGGCATTGACCTTGACAAGTCCCTGCTGTTCATCCAGAGCCATGTGAAAACCCATGCGGAGCTTTCCTGGGTACTCAACTGCTCCACCCAGTTCGGGGAGCTGTCCAGAATGACCCAGTTCAAGGAAAAGAGTCAGCGCCATGCGGATGATGTCAATGCAGGCCTGTTTGATTATCCCGTGCTCATGGCGGCGGATATTCTCGCCTATAATGCGGATCTGGTGCCCGTCGGCGCAGACCAGACCCAGCATCTGGAGCTGGCACGAACCATTGCACGCCGCTTCAACAGCAGGTACGGGGATACCTTCACCGTTCCGGAACCGTATATCTCTCCCATTGGTGCAAGAGTTATGTCCCTGCAGGACCCCACCAAGAAGATGTCTAAGTCCGACGACAACCCCAATGCCTGCATTCTGATCCTGGATGACAAGGATACCATCATCCGCAAGTGCAAGCGCGCCGTGACGGACAGTGAAACAGAAATCTGCTACCGTGAAGGCAAGGACGGCATCAATAATCTGCTGACCATCTATTCCGCTGTGACCGGCAAGACAATTGACGAGGCAGTGAAGGAATTTGAAGGGCAGGGCTACGGCACCTTCAAGATGGCAGTGGGCGAGGCAGTTGCCGATCATCTGGCACCGGTGCGTGAAACCTATGCAAGGCTCATTGCAGACAAGGCATACCTGAAGGAATGCTATACCCGCTGTGATGCTGAAGCACTGCGTTATTCACAGCGAATTCTCAGCAAGGTTTACCGCAAGGTCGGTTTCCTCGACGCAAGATAACAACGGCTTTCAGCAATACGACGAACAGGCTATTGGAGGCTCTTATGGTTGAATTTGAACAGAAATCCCGTTATTCCATTGACGATCTGCGGGAGATTGTCCGGCTGCTCCGCAGTCCCGGCGGCTGCCCGTGGGATAAGGAACAGACCCATGGGTCCATCCGCAATGATTTTCTGGAGGAAGCGTATGAAGCTGTGGAAGCTATTGATCTGGCAGATTCTGCGCTGCTCCGGGAGGAACTGGGCGATGTACTGCTCCAGGTGGTATTCCACTGCGTCCTGGCACAGGAAGAGCAGCAGTTTGATTTTGATGATGTCTGCGATGAAATCTGCAAAAAGCTGATTATCCGCCATCCCCATGTCTTTGCACAGGTGCAGGCAGAGGATACGGAGACCGTCCTCAGGAACTGGGATGCCATTAAAAAGGAAACCAAGGGACAGGAAACCTATGCCGATACGCTGGAAAGCGTGGCAAAATCCCTGCCGGCACTGACCCGTGCGCAAAAAGTGGGCAAGAGAGCCGCAAGAGCCGGAATGGATTTCGGCGATGCAGCTGCAGCTTTCGATTGCGTCCGGGCAGAACGTGCGGAGCTTCAGGCTGCCATTACCGACGGCGATCAGGAAATGATGGAGGAAGAACTGGGCGATCTGCTCTTTTCCTGTGTCAATACTGCGCGCCATCTGGACATTGACGCAGAACAGGCACTGACCAAGGCCACCAATAAATTCATCAAACGTTTCGCTGCCACGGAACAGCTTGTACAGGAGGACGGCAAACAGATGCCCAATCTGTCCCTGGAGGAGCTGGATGCTTACTGGGAAAATGCCAAGGAGCAGTTCCGTCAGGCAGAGCAGGAGAACAAACAGGAGGAACACAGCAATGACGAAGTCTGAACTCATTTCCAGATACGCAAAGCACAGCGGCCGCACCAGGAAAGAGGCGGAGGACGCTGTAAACTACATTTTTGACACCATCCGTGATACACTGGCAGAGGGCGAAAAGGTGGTTCTCACCGGATTCGGTACCTTTGAGGTCAGAAACCGCAGTGAGAAGGTCTGCCTCAATCCCCGTACCGGCGAGCCCATGCAGCTGCCCTGCGGCAAGGCACCCGCATTCAAGGCTGGCAGGGGTCTGAAGGACGCTGTCAATCCCAAGGAGTAATGCCATGCGTCTGGATAAGTACCTGAAAAACTCCCGGCTGATCAAGCGCCGTACCATTGCCAATGAAGCATGCGATGCCGGCAAGGTTATGGTGAACGGCAGGACAGCAAGAGCTTCCTATGATGTGAAGCCGGAGGATATCATTGAAATCCAGATGGGTCCCCGTCCGGTAAAGGTGCGTGTGCTGGCGGTTTCCGAACATGCCACCAAGGCGGACGCCGCTCAGATGTATACAGTGGTAACAGAATGACCAAAGCAAGGGACTCCGACAGCTGCGGAGCCCCTTTTCTTCTACTGCAGACCAAAGCTGATGGACAGTGCGTTGTCCACACGGTTCATTGCCGTGTGATCCAGGGCACCCATACGGTCCTTCAGACGCTTTTTATCAATGGTACGGATCTGTTCGAGCAGAACAATGCTGTCCTTCTGCAAACCGCAGGATGATGCTTCCAGAGAAATATGAGTGGGCAGCTTTGCCTTATCCATACGGCTGGTAATAGCAGCTGCAATGACTGTCGGGCTGTGACGATTGCCCACATCGTTCTGAACAATAAGTACCGGACGGATGCCTCCCTGTTCGGAGCCTACCACCGGACTCAGATCCGCATAATAGATTTCACCGCGTTTCACTGACATACAAACACTCCTTTATATTTCGGCTGTTGGACTTCTTTGCTGTTTACTGCTGTTAGTATGGCACCTTTCTCCGGGTTTTATGCTGCGGAATCTGAAAATCCTGCCTCGCTTCCCGCCAGCCGGACATCCGCAGACAGCTGCTCCCCTTTTTCAGCATATGACAGGAAGCAGGTCTCCGTGACTATGCCCGACAGGGCAATCGCTTTTGAAACCAAACTGCCAATTCAGCGGACCGCAGCGAGCGACACTCCATGTCGCCGCTGCTGCTTTTTAGGGTTTGGTGGGGCTTCGCCCCATTAGCCCCCAGAGGACTTCGTCCCCTGCTGCCCCTGTTTTCTTAAATTTACAGCATCAGTTTGGGTGGAAAATTTTTATAAGCGGTTGCCTGTGGTACCGACAGTATCACTTGACAAACGCCGGAAAATATGCTATACTTGTTGTGGTTTTCCGATTGGGATATAGCCAAGAGGTAAGGCAACGGACTTTGACTCCGTCATTCCGATGGTTCGAATCCATCTATCCCAACCAAAGGCGGATTCCCCACCACACTTGAGATCGGTGGGGAATCGTTGTTTTTTCTATACTCCAAGCTGAAAGTGAACATAGTCAAAGTACACCCGCATGCTTTTCTGCAGGCGTTTCCTTGCCCGCTGCAGCGTGCGGCAGACGGTGGAAGTGTCCAGTGAAAGCTCCTGTGCAATCTGCGGAAGCGTTCGCTCCTCAAAATAATACATGGTCACCAGCTGCCGCTGCCTTGGGGTCAGATCCAGCTCCACCGCATCCAGCAGTGCCTTTTTTGCCAGCTGCAGATGCCCCGTGTTGCCGTCATCTCCGATACCTGCCATGCTGCGGAGAAAGTCCTTATTGAATTCCAGCGCCCGTTCTGTTACGGTTCTTGGCATGTACATTCCTCCCCGATGTGCCGGTGTGCCTGCATGCTGACAATGGCGTGGAGCATGTCAATACGCTCTGCAACCAGCAGATCACGCCGCAGCGTCAGCTTGTCACGCTCCTTGTTGCCGAGCTCATCCGCAGTCAGCTGCGAATTCAGTTCCCGGATCCGCTTTGACAGCAGCACTCTACCCCTCTCGTACTCTTTGATCATGGTTTGCATGAAATCGCCTCCCTAAAGCATTCAAAATATAAACATTTGTTCCTTCTTTGAGTGGAAAATAAGAACATTGTTTCTCTATCCATCAAGATAAAACAAATGTTCTTAAATAATATTCTACATCAAAAAA
Source organism: uncultured Ruminococcus sp. (assembly GCA_964644275.1). Classification (GTDB taxonomy): domain Bacteria; phylum Bacillota; class Clostridia; order Oscillospirales; family Ruminococcaceae; genus UBA3855. Next base: position 58,669 of record CAZXVI010000003.1, read on the forward strand.
ACAAATTTGTCAAGGGGGAATTTGCAATGAATGAAATGCCGCTGACGGATTTTCTCGAAAACTATTGCAGGGAAGGGAAAATCCGTGCCCACATGCCGGGGCATAAGGGAATTGGCGGAACTCATCCCATGCCGCTGGCAGATGCCCATGCCTGGGATATTACAGAAATTGCCGGTGCCGACAGCCTCTTTGAAGCGGACGGCATTCTGAAAGCTGCGGAACAGCGCACTGCCCGTGTGTACGGAAGCGGCAGCTGCTGCTGGAGTGCCGGCGGCTCCACCCTCTGCATCCAGGCAATGCTTGCCCGGATGCGTGCTGAGGGCAGAATCGTTGTAGCGGCAAGAACCGTCCACCGTGCCTTTCTCAATGCCTGCATTCTGCTGGGACTGGAAGTGCGCTGGGTGTTTCCCAGAAAGGGCGGCATTATTTCCGGCACGTACGCTCCGGAGGATTTCGCTGCAGCTCTGTCGGAGGTAACCACAGCCGGAAAGTCCGCCTGTGTCTATGTAACATCCCCCGACTATCTGGGAAAGTGCCAGGATATCGCAGCATTGGCAGCGTCTGCCCATCAATTTCATGCGCCCCTGCTGGTGGATAATGCCCACGGTGCGCATCTGGCCTTTCTTGCAGCCAACCGTCATCCCATGGCGCTTGGCGCGGATTACTGCTGTGATTCCACCCATAAGATGCTGCCGGCACTGACAGGGGGCGCCTGGCTCCATTGCCGGGAAGCAGGTCAGGAAACGGAAATGAAGCGGTACATGCAGCTGTTCGGCTCCACCAGCCCCTCCTACCTGATTTTGCAGTCACTGGAACGCTGTACCGTGTTTCTCGAAGAGGAAGGCGCCGCTGCCATTCAGCAAAGTGCATGGGAGGGGGAACGGCTTCGCCGCCGCTTTGCCGGGAAATACACATTTGTGGGGGAGGATCCCCTGCATCTGACCATACATGCCGCTGGGAACCACCTTGCCGGCGCCCTCCGCCGCCAGGGGGTGGAGTGTGAATATGCGGACAGCAGTCATCTGGTGCTGCTCCTGTCCCCTGCCTTACGGAAGGAGGATTATGCCGGCATTGCCGCTGCTCTGGAGGCCTGCACACCGGAACCGCCCGTTCCTGTTCCGGCACTTCCGGCGCCGCCGGAACAGGTCCTTGCCATGCGCACGGCAGCCCTGGCACCTGCGGAACTCGTCCCTCTGCGGGAAGCGGAGGGAAGGGTCTGCGGTCCGGTTCAGGTACCCTGTCCCCCGGCCGTTCCCATTGCCGTCAGCGGAGAACGGCTGTGCGCTCCCTGGCTCTCTCTGATGGCTTATTACGGGCTGACCCATGCTGCTGTGCTGCCGGAGGAGCCGGAATAGCCTGGCTCTTTACAGCATTGATGCACCATAATATAAAAAATGGCTAAAAAACCAGGTGAAATTTTATTCATATTTTCAATAGACATTTCCTGCCCGGTATGGTATAATGAGTATAAGCGTTGGTGGAGTTCTGCCAAGGCAAGCTTTGATTTTTAACAAAAAAGGAGAAGATGATGATGAAGATGAGAAATATGATCGCAGTTCTGTCTGCTCTTACTGTATCCGCTATGGGTCTGTCCGCAATGACATTTTCTGCAAGCGCTGCTGATGAGGTTGCCCAGGCATATCTTGCAGGCAGCTTTGGTACAGAGTCAAACTGGAGCGCAGGCGAAAATGCCGGTGTCAGCGTAGCTTCCGTAGATGGTGACGCACAGTATGAGTGCACATGGGAGCTGGCTGAGGCAACAGAAACAGGAAACAGCTTCTTTATTACCGTTGTAATTGAGCCCACAGGTGTTGATAATTTCACAACTGATACCTATCCGGATCTTGCAGTAACACTCGATGAGGTTTGGGTTGACGGCGTTGAGTACACAGATTATGACGCAAGTGCAGCTGTTGATACAGCATACTATGAAGGCGGCAAAGCTGGTGTAACACGAGTTTACATCCGCGGTGACTGGGCTAACAACAGCACAAAGATCATTGCTGATGATACCACCATCGAATCCGATATCAAGGTTCTGTTCACCGTTTCCGGTACAGGCGTTGAGGGTACCTCCAATGTAACAGAGGATGTAACACCGGATGATTCCACACCGGATGATTCCAAGACAGACGATAGCTCCGCAGCAGAAGAAGAGTCCAAGGCTGATGACAGCTCCGCAGCAGATGAGGAGTCCAAGGCTGACGACAGCTCCAAGAGCGATGACAGCTCCACCAGCGATACAAGCTCCACTTCTTCTACTACAACCACTACCAACACCAACACCGGTGATGCCGGCGTAGCAGCAGTTGTTGCAGCAGTGGCTGTTGCAGGTGCAGCTGCAGTCGTAACTGCTAAGAAGAGAAAGTAATTCTGAACGACAGAATAGTTACAAAAATGCCCTCTGTTTGAGAGGGCATTTTTTATCCAGAACAACCTATGATTGTGAGGTACATCATGAAGTTTCAAAAACGGCTTTTCCCCCTGGCGGCAGCTTTGCTGTTTATGACCGGCTGCAGCAGTGGAAAAGCACAGGAATCCTCCGTTTCTGACAGCGGAGCAAATGCTCCGGAGGTGACGGCTGCAGCAACGGAAGAAGAGGTTCTTCCCACCAATGCCGCATTCCCGGATGCCGACCCCAATGCAGTCACCTTTTCGGACGGCAATTACAGCTTTGTTTCCGTAGTAACAGATGATGATACAAGTGCGGAGGGAACTCTTTCCGTGGAACAGGTCGGCAATAATTACATGCTCAAGTTCACGGATACCTCCACTACAGCGGATACTATGTCCGACATGGTGCAGAAGCTGAAAATTGACGTGCTGCAGCTGCTGACACCGGATCAGGTGGACTGCGTGTACAGTATCGGGTTTGACCTCTATGCGGAAGCTGTCTCCGATCTCTATGTCAATGAGGACGGCGAAAACGCCATGGCACCCGGCTGGATCGGCGGCGGCGGCGGTACCACTACTGCCGACGGCAAATGGTACGGTTTCGCAGATTTCTCCGCATCCAATGTCAACGAATACGTGCTGGAACGTTCCGACGCCTGCCGCGTAGAATTCAAGTTCCTGCTGGCATCCTCCGGTAAGAAATGGGATGCTTCCATGGAGGAAGTGTATGTTCAGATTATGCGCTGGGGCATGAGCAATCTTTCCAACTTATATATTGATAATATCACCTTCTACGATGAGGAAGGGAATTCCATTCCCCTGCATCCGTCCGCTTCCGAGTCCGACGGCGGGGAAAGCACGGAGGAAGCAGCAGCTTCTGCCGGATAAATCCTGCATTTTTGTCCGTTGACAAAAGCTGGGAACTATGTTATAATGTAGTTATTGTTATTTTTACAGGAGGCGTATTGCAATGAAGAAAAAAATGGCAGCAATTGCTGCAGTTGTGATGCTGGGTGCAAGCATGACCGGTTGCAGTCAGGCAGCAAAGACATATACCAAGTACGTAGAGGCAGTTCTGGATGCTACCTATAAGGGGGATTTTACAGAATACCTCAACCAGGTGGATACCACGAAGGAAGAGGCACAGGCTGTCTATGAAGAGGGTCTGGAGTACATGGCAGAGTGGATCTACGGCTATTACTATGTGGAAGCTGATTATATTTCTGACACTACCCGTGACGGTTATCTCCAGCTGTCCAAGAATATTTACAGCAAGCTCAAGTACACTGTAAATGATGCAGAAAAGGCCGGCGATAAGTACCATGTGACCGTTGTCATGGAACCCATTGATTTCTGGGAAATTACAGAGGATGACGTATTGGCATTCTATGATGAGTTCATGACGGAGCATGAGGATGCATATTCCGGTGCAGAAGAGCTGTCCGATGCAGAATGGACGGAAATCGAGGAAGAATATGCTGTGGGTATTCTGGACATTCTGAACAGCTATGTTTCCAAGATGGGCTACAAGGATCCCGTAAACCAGATTGTAGAAATCACCTTTGATGATGACGGCAAATATGGTGTTGCTGATTCCGACTGGGTAACCATTGATGAAGCACTGCTTTCTCTGAATTCCTGAGACAACATTAAAAAATGTGAAGGGCTGTACGCTAAGTACAGCCCTTTGTTTGTCAAAAAAGAGGGAGTTTTTAATTTGCCCATCCCCGCTCGCTTTCGGCGTGCCGAAAAGAAAAGGCGAGTCTTATTAGACCCGCCAAAAAATAATAAGGATGTAGGATTTATGATAGTATTATTATAGCATTAGTTTGCAGCAATGTCAAGAATTTTATTCAATTTCTGTATATTTTACAAAAATCATAGAAAATAATTGTGCATTATGCACGGTCATTTATCCTCCAGTTTCCGAAGCTCCCGCTCTTCCTTGGTCACACGGTTCTTGCCTTCCCGCAGAACCTCTACCTCGGAACGGTTTACGGAATAGGGAACATCATCTTCCTTATCCGGCTTAATGCGCAGCATCCCCGTGATCAGGTTGGCATCCTCCACCCGGCCCTTGCCATTGGGCGTTTTAACAATGGATCCGATACGGGGAGTGATCTTCTGCAGTTCTTCATAAACCGCCTGTTCATGCTTCAGGCAGCACATAAGCCTGCCGCAGGTGCCGGAAATCTTGGTAGGATTCAGGGACAGCCCCTGCTCCTTTGCCATCTTAATAGAAACAGGCTGGAAATCCCCCAGATAGCCCCTGCAGCAGAATTCCCGTCCGCAGACGCCCAGACCGCCGAACATCTTGGCTTCGTCACGGACACCGATCTGGCGCAGTTCAATTCTGGTACGGAATACAGCTGCCAGATCTTTGACCAGCTCACGGAAATCCACACGGGATTCCGCCGTAAAATAGAACAGCAGCTTGCTGTTGTCAAAGGTACAGGTAACATCCACCAGCTTCATGTTCAGTCCTCTTGCGGCGATCTTCTGCTCGCAGACACCAAAAGCACGTTTTTCCTTCTGGCGATTCTGTTCCAGGGTACGGAAATCCTCCTCGGTCATCATCCGGATCACGGGCTTGAGAGGAGCCACGACATTTTCATCATCAATTTCTCGGTTGGCGATGGTGACTGTGCCGCATTCCTGTCCCCTTGCCGTTTCGACCACCACCTGTGTGCCAACGGGCAGCGTCAGTCCGCCCGGTGCAAAATAGTATACTTTTCCGGAGTTCTGAAAACGTACTCCAACAATTTCAATCATAGTTCATCCTTTCCGGCAGCACGGGGCTGCAGTGGTTCAAATTGTTACGCATTAAAGAAGGCAGCCTCCCAGCGCAGCCAGTGCCAGCTTAGGGCTGACATTTGCCTGGAGCGCATCATAGGTATCCTGGAGTGCCCGGTGAAGCTGCTCCGAACGGGATAGGGTCAGAACACCGGCAAGGGCTGCTGCACTCTGTTCATCACAGCCAATCCGGTTGCCGGGGGCATATTTCAGCACGAGTCCGTCCCGCAGCTGCAGCTCCAGCAGCCGGACAAATTCCGCAGCGGACTGCCTGTCCTTTTCATAAAGGGAGAGAATCCGCAGAATCTCATAGGAACTGCGCCTGGTCAGTGCTCCGGTGAGGTCTGCGATGTGCCCCGTCATCTGCTGCATGGCTTCGGAATGCAGCCAGTCCAGAGCTTTTCCGATATTGCCGCCGCAGACGGCAGCTGCCCGCCCGGCATCCTCCGGTGAACAGCCCTGCGCAGTCAGTGCCGCCCGGCATTCCTCCTGGGAACAGGGACGCACTGCAAAAGGCACCATGCGGGATACCATGGTATCCAGAAATGCACCGGGGTGTTCAGCCGTAAAGAGCAGCAGGACATGCTCCGGCGGTTCCTCCGTCAGCTTGAGCAGGGTATTCTGGGCACGGATGTCCATATTGTCACAATCTGTAAACAGATAGGCCTTCCGCATGCCGTCATTGGGCGCCACAATGGCGTCCCGGCAGATGCTGCGGATGGTTTCTACGGAGAATCCCCGTTTCTTGCCGCTGTGCTCCGCCTCTATCAAATCCGGGTGGGTATTGTGGAGCAGCTTCCAGCAGCTGCGGCAGGTGCCGCAGGGCGCATGTTCGCCGGTACATAGGGCAGCCATGGCAAAATAGCGTGCCAGGGTCTTTTTTCCAATCCCCTTCTCTCCATGGAACAGACAGGCATGGGGCAGGTGATCCTGTGCTGCCATCCGCCGGATCAGCTCCAGAATGGCATCATTTCCATAAATCGTGGGCATCATAGCTTTTCAAAACGCTCCACATCCGTAACGAATACCGTAGCGCCGCCCACTTCCACCTCTACCGGAAAGGAAATGCCGGAATCCAGAGGTGCCCCTGTGGGAACAAACTGCCTGCGCCGATGGCTCTTCTGCCGGATGATTGCAATCACATCATCCACACGATGATTTTCCACGCAAGTCAGAAAGGTGGTATTTCCTGCGCTGAGAAAGCTGCCGGTGGAAGCCAGCTTTGTCGCAAAGAACCCAGCTTTCATCAGAGCCTTGGAAACCGCCTGACTGTCATCGCCATTGACAATTGCAAATACAAGTTTCATGATCCATAACCCCCTTCAAGGCAGTATCTACTTTATTATAGCACACTTTCACCAAAAAAGCAAATATTTTATGCACTGCTGTATCAAAAATTCTGCGCCGGAATGAACGAAAGGGATTTCCCTGCCTGCGGCGGAGAAATCCCCAAACAAAATAAATGTCAGAACATAAGATCCAGTTCGTATCACAAATGAAATCTGTCTCGGATTAGCCCAGGAAATCCTCAAGACTGCCCGTATAGCCGGAGCCAACAGCTGCAGCATACTTCAGAACCATAGCAGCGTCAGTGGCATCAAATGCACCGTCGCCGTTAACATCAGCTGCTGCTTCCTGTGCCGGTGTCAGACCGCTGGGCTTATTGGAGCCAAGTGCAGCTGCTGCCTTCAGGATATTTGCAGCATCGGTGGCATCCACAGCTCCGTCAGTATTGACATCGCCCAGTGCGCCGTCAGTCTCTGTTGCTTCAAGACCTGTAATGGTGAATACAACCTTAATGCTGGAAGCAACGGCAGTATCTCCGGCAAGGTCAGCTACACCGGTACCTGCCCATTCATCGCGCAGGTAGATTCTGGTCATGCCTGTGCTGCTGTCATAGTATGCTGTGTCAATTGCTGCATCGCTGACAACATAATCGCTCAGCTGTACACCATCCACCCAAACTTCGTCCAGAGAAATTTCCAGTGCCGGCAGAGAGTCCGTGGTAAAGTTATCCACTGTACTGGAAGGTGTAATGGCAACTGCCAGGAACTGTACGGTATCCGTACCGCCGGCAGTCAGATCCCACTGCAGCTCATAGGTACCGTCACCATTAATAGCAGTAGGAGAGGCAAAGGTGTCCAGCGCCCAGTTGGAATCTCCGCCAAGCTGTCCGATAAAGTAGGCATCGCCGTAAGTGCCGCCGACATAGTCGCCGTCTTCACTGCCCTCTTCGCCTTCATCGCCGCCTTCGCCGCTGCCTTCTTCAGTTACGCCGGTTCCGGATACAGTAAAGGTTACCTTAACACTGGAGGCAACCGCAGTATCACCAGCAAGGTCGGATACGCCGGTGCCAGCCCACTCATCACGCAGGTAAATTCTGGTCATGCCCGTGCTGCTGTCATAGTATGATGTGTCAATTGCCGCATCGCTGACAGTATAATCAGTCAGCTGCACACCGTCCACCCATACTTCATCCAGAGAAACCTCCAGATCCGGCAGGGAATCCGTGGTAAAGTTATCCACTGTACCGGAAGGTGCAATGGCAACTGCCAGGAACTGTACAGTATCCGTACCGCCGTTTTGCAGAACCCATTCCACTTCGTATGTACCGTCACCGGTGATATCAGCAGGGGAAGCAAAATCCTCCAAACTCCAGTTGGAGTCACCGCCAAGCTGACCAATAAAATAAGCCTGACCAATCACTTCATCAGCTGCACTGGCAGAGAATGTCATTGCAGAAAAAGCTGTCATGGACATGCACAGAGCGGACAGAACAGCCAGCACTTTTTTCATCTTCATAATAAAACACTCCTTCAATATTTTTTGGGAACTCTTTTCAATAACCCAGGCAGTTTCTGCATCGGGCAGCAAAAATTCCCTTACCTCTATTATATATAAAAACGAACAGCTTGTCAAGGAAAAAAATTCACCAATACATATTTTGGAAACAAATGGGTATATTTTTATTGCGGGACGCCGCATGAACAAGCTTGACATTTTCGTCGATTTATGGTATGGTATAAATAATACGAATCCCCCAAACTGCAATGGACATTACAGTTTGAAGGGCAACTGTGTGGGCTGAATTCCGGCAGACTTTGTCTGCCAGAATGAAAGGAATTCGTATCAAAACCGGAAAGGACGTGCAGAACGTGGAATTATGTGCAGGACAATATCGTTATCTCCTCTCCATCTATCGGCTGCAGCAGGAGAAAAGAACAATCCGCTGCGTGGATATTGCCAATGACCTGAATGTCACAAGACCCAGCGTCAGCAAAATGATGAAGTGCATGGTGCGTATGGAGCTGGTGGAGCCGGATTACTGTGAAGCAGTACGGCTGACTGCCAGGGGCAACGAAATTGCAGAAAAAATCAATGGCAATTATGATATGACCTACGCTTTCTTTCGCCGGATGCTGCGTCTTTCCCCCGAGGAAGCCAAGGAACACGCTTTTCTCTTCCTGTCCACCTTTCCCCAGGGAACGGTGCGGAAATTGTCGGAGGTCATGCAGCGCAGTATTGAGGTGTCCCGGCGCAAGCATGCTGCAGCGGACGGCAGTGACAGCGGAAAGGCAAATTCCTGAAAATGTCCCCGGCTCCGGACCTATTTCTGTGCATCCGTACAAAAACATGGAAAAGCCCTTGACAAAACTCATTAGCAGGGGTAAACTGATAATGATACTAATCCCTTTCATTCTGATAGACAAAGTTTATCAGAATTCAGCCAATGCAGTCGGCGTAAGGGATTGGACGGGATTTGACCGCTTTGCGGTCAAATCTGCGGCTGCTGCAGGCAGCTGCCCTCCAAACCGTTATGTCCTGGAGGATTAGTATGAGAATGCATGAATACTTGCCGTGCGCTTTGGCAAAAGGCAAACGGCATTTTCTAAGGTATTAGGTTAGCGTATGCTAACAGAAAGGCGGTCGGTATAAATGGAATACATAGGAACCATTCTTGTGGCAGGGATTCTTATTTTGCTGGTGATACTGGCAGTGCGCTATCTGGTGCGTCAGTGGAGAAACGGCAATGGGTTTTGCTGCGGCGACTGCAAGCACTGCGGACACTGCAGCGGCATACAGGAACAGCCGGCTCCATGCAGCGGCAACTGCGGCGCCTGTGAGGGATGCAGCCGTCAGAAATAGTCATACTAATCCCTTTCGTTCTGGCAGACAAAGTCTATTGGGATTTCAGGCTGTCAAAAAATCCTGTCCAGCTACTGCGCCTGCCGGTGCATACAGCCACTGAAACATAGACGAACAGTCCTCTGCAAGAAGCGGCCGGAGGGCAAGCTTTACGGAACTGCCACTTTATGGACAAACTGAACCGCCCTCTTCGTTCTGTTACAACGAAGACGGCGGTTTCTTCTTGCAGTAAACAGGTAACCTCTAAAAACCTCCTGTTTATAAAATCGGAGAAGAATAAAAGGTGGATTTTGTGGGGCTTCGCCCCACGCCCCACCTCTAAAAACAAGTTTTTAGAGGTTCCCAACAGTTACTTATTCTTCTGATAAATCAGCATCAGCCCTTTGAGCAGCAGGTCATCATCCAGAATGATGCTGCGCTTACACAGGGGAACAACCACGGAGGCAAGACCGCCCGTTGCAATCACGGTGCAGGACTCCCCCAGCTCCTCTTCAATAAGGGAGATCATGCCATCCAGCGCACAGGCATTGGAATACATGATACCGCTCTTCATGCAGTCGATGGTATTGCGGCCGATGACCTTTTTGGGCTTTTCAAAAGCAATCTTCGGCAGCTGTGCCGTGCGGCTGACCAGTGCGTCCGCAGCCACAGCCATGCCGGTCAGAATGGTGCCGCCCAGATAATTTTTATTTCTGTCAACAACAGAAAGGGTGGTAGCAGTTCCCATATCAATGATAATCTGAGGAACGGGATATTCATGAATTCCGGCAACGGCATCCACCACCAGATCACTGCCCAGCTGTGCCGGATTGTCAATGAGAATGCTCAGACCGGTCTTGATGCCGGGACCCACAACCATGACCTTTGCGCCGGTGTACTTTTCAACAGCTCGTTTCAGCGTGATGGTCACGGATGGGACAACGGATGAGATAATCGCTTCCGTCACTTCCGCCGGACTGATTTTGTGCATATTCAGCGCCATTTGGATCATACTTGCATATTCCAGATCCGTTGCATGCTGGTTTGTGGAGATTCTCTCACGGAACAGAATGCCGCTGTCATCAAAGCAGCCCAGCACGATATTGGTATTGCCCACATCAATTGCCAGTTTCATTGTAAAGCCCTCCTATTTTTCATCCGGCGGATTCCCGGCTGCGGCGGTTTTCCGGAACAGTCCCAGCACTCCAAAAGCTGCCAGACAAAGGACGGAACCCACAAGGACAGCAGTCCCGGCAATCAGAAGCCGGCCGGTAAGCAGCTTCAGGTAGCCTACTACCGCAGAGAAAATCAGCGGATCCTTAATGGCAAAGGCACTGAAGTAATCCGTCGTTGTCACATAGAGGCACGGTACCATAAGCAGCACTGCGGAAATCAACCCTGCAAGTCCAATCCAGTACAGCAGATGACGGGGCTGCTTCCAATTGCAGAGCAGCATAAGCAGCAGCAGTACCGCCGTTCCGATCAGCAGTGCAGTAGTGCCCAGATTCAGGTAAGCAACCAGTTTTCTGGCTGGCTCCATCAGTCCGTTCTCATCAATGGCGGAAAATTTAAATGCATCTGCCACAAAGAGAATTTCGGATTCTGCTTCCTGTGTTACAGAAAGGATTTTCTCCTCAAAAACCTGATCCTTCTCGTAACCATTTTCATCAGCATAGGTTTCAAAGAAGGTACGGACGGAGCTTTCCAGTGCTGTAAAATCCATGGTAAACCGGTAGTCATCCGTTTTTCCGTTAAGGTAATCAAACGCCTGGGCGACGCTGGAAAGAATGGCTTCGTGAAGCGCTTCCTTGTCCATCACATCCATATACACGCTCTCCGGAATACCGGTGCTGTTGGCACGGGTTCTGAAATAGCTCTCCAGAGTGGTATACGCCTTGTCCGCCAGAGCTTCCTCCCGGGCAATGGTCTCAAAATTTTTCGTGTTCAGCACCTGCGTCTTTGCAAACAGTGCTGCCTGGCAGCCCACCAGAGCAAACACCAGCAGAAACGTCAGAATCACATTGGGGAGGTAGCATCGGATCTTTCTCATTCCCCATCACCCTCCTCCGCCGCAGAAGTATCCGCAGCAACATTGGTATAGAACTGTTTGCTGACCAGATCGCACACCACACCCACACGGGTGGTGGAGGTGCCCAGCACCTGGGCCTCGCAGGTGTACAGGGTCAGATGATCCTCCTCTGTGGGCAGAACATAGGTCTTGTCCGTATTTTCAAAGGTCACCTGCGCCGTAGCCTCATAGGTAAAAATACCATAGGTTGTGTACAGTACAATAGTATCACCGGGCTGGATTTCCGACAGGTTGGCAAAGAATGTATTGACATGGGCATCAATCACCACATTGCCCGTATCCCCCAGCACCTTGGAAGAAGTTGTCTGGCAGGCACCCAGCTCCAGCAGCTCGCTGCTGGAACCCCAGTACACCGGAACGGACAGATTGACAGCCTCGCACTGCAATACTGCATACTGTTCACCGAAAACAGGGCGGATGATTTCCCCCGTATCGGAAAGCAGTTCTTCAGGGGGGACATCGGTACTGATGTCATTTTCCTTGGTCACCAGTCCGTTCAGACCGGAGGAAGGCGTAATCTTCATATGATCCATAAAGGCAAGATTCAGATAGGTTTTGATCGTCTCAAAGGGCTTGATCAATGCCACTGCACTGACGGCAGTGCAAAGCACCAGCAGACACAGTCCCGTCAAAAGATAGATGAGCGGGTGTGCTCCCGCTCTTGTTTTGTGTTTTGTCAAAGCCGGCTCCTTTCTGTCCGTTACTGCTCCTCTGCGTCAGAATGGCGCAGATACCGGCAGAGTGCTGCAAGTCCCAGCAGGGAGAGGGCAATGCCGGCTGCTGCGAGGACAAGCATTCTGGTATGGGAGATTCCCGTTTCGTCAATGGTGACACCCACAGCGGTTTTGTCCACAATGACGCCGTCCTGGTTGCGGATGGTGACGGAAATATTGGTATCGGACATGGAGTCCACAACCACATTCAGCCCCATGGTTCCGGCAGTATCAATGTAGCCCTGCATCAGATCTGCCTTGTCGGTAAGGGACATCTGCTTGATGATGCTGTTGCGCTCTTCCACGGAGAGATTATCCAGAAATGCTTCTCTGTCCGCTTCGCTCATGGAGTTGACATAGGCAACCTTTTCGTCAAGCGTCATGTTAATGAAATCCACTGAAGTAACTGTGGTTTCCTGGGCAGCGGAGCTGCTGTCCGCCGCCCCGGAGGAAGCAGAATCACCGGCAGAATCCGATGCGCCCGAATCAAAGATACTGTCCACCATATCATCTACCTGTTCATCATAGGAACAGAGCTGTGCATAAATGGCGTCAAGATCCGCCTGGGTATAATTGCCGGTTGCCCACTCGTTGTAGCCAAGCTGCACCATTTCTTCAGAATACCCGCATTCCCGTGCTTTCTGGGCAACCTCATCCACCGTAACAGCAGCAGCGGACAATCCGTAGAAACTGCAGAGGCAGCCGGCTGTCAGCACAGCCGTCAGAATGCTTTTTTTCCAGTTGTTCATTTTCATTGGTTCGTCTCCTTTTCAGAGGGAGGGATGGTTTATTCTTGGAAAGGGGTTTCTCTGAAACCGGGTTTCAGAGATGGGGTGACTCCCCACAAGGTAGGGAGATGCCGCAAAGGGACGGGTGCCGGTCAGGAGAAGCCCCACGGAATCCGCCTTTGCTTCTTGTTCGATATTACTAACAGGGTTTTTAGAGATTACCTTATTATTATACCAAAGATTTCATGGAAAAGCAAGCGTAAAAATCTGCCACAACAACTGATACAGCCGGATCCCGGAATGGTAGAGGACACAGATTACTCCTCCTCCGAGGAATGCTCTCTGAGATAGCTGACAATATCACCCACAGTATGGATATCATCCACTGCTTCGTCAGGAATTTCAATGTCCGTTGCACTTTCAATGGCAACGATCAGCTCCACTGCATCCATGGATGTTGCACTCAGATCCTCTAAAATATCGGTATCCTCCGTGATTGTTTCCTTGTTGATGTTGAATTGCTCTGCAATGATAGCAGCCACTGTCTCAAATTCCATCATAACGCCTCCAATGGTCTTTTAATACTAATCCTCCAAACTGTAATAAAGATTACCGTTTGGAGGGCAGCTGCCTGCGGCAGCCGCTGATTTGACTGCTTTGCGGTCAAATCCCATCTCATGCAATCCCTTACGCCGACTGCAACGGCTAAATTCTGATAGACTTTGCCTGCCAGAATGAAAGGGATGGGCATAACATATTTTCTAAAACTTAGTATAAAGGAAAAGGGGTGGATTCGTCAATAGCCGGGATGCCAATGTTTCCTTTGAATTCATCGGAAAATTTGTGCAATTTGCTTCCTTTTTCCAAAAAAGAAGAAAATCAGGGAACAGGCTGCACGGGACTGCACAGAAAAAACAGAAAAAACCATTGTATTTTCGGTCAAAGTGTGCTATGATAGAAGACGGAAACCCTAAAACCCTGTCCTTGTACTACAGGTGTATTCAGAGGTTTCAGGATGATAATCAGAACAGATCGCATATCTGTGACAATATGGAGGTACCATTATGCGTCAGTATACATTGATCGGCAATCCCCTGGGGCATTCCATGTCCCCCATGATCCATGAGCGGCTCTTTGCCCTCAGCGGCAGAGAAGCGGAATACACCCTCTCTGCGATTCCTGCGGAAGAACTGGCAGCACGCATTCCGGCACTGCAGCAGCTCTGCGGCTACAATATTACTATTCCCCATAAGGTGGAGATCATTCCCTACCTTGACGAACTGGATGCAACGGCGCAGCGCTATCATTCCGTCAACTGTGTTGCCAACAGGGACGGAAGATCCATTGGCTACAACACGGACTGCGTGGGCTTCCTCCGGAGTGTGGAGGGCATGGCTCTTGACGGAAAAGTGCTGCTCATTGGCTGCGGCGGTGTGGGCAGAATGATGGCAATTGAGGCAGCTCTCCACGGCGCCGACCTGACGCTTGGCATTCTGGAACAGGATCGACCCCTTGCAGAGGCGCTCCGCAGTGAAATTCTTGCCCTGGTGCCGGAGGCAAGGGTGACAATTACCCTTGGCACTGAGGTAACCGGCAGCTTTGATCTGCTGATGAACGCCTGCCCCGTGGGCATGTTTCCCCGTACCAATGCCTGCCCCGTCAGCGATGCACTGATTGCGGCAGCCGGCAGCGTCTTCGATGTGATTTACAACCCGACGGAAACCCAGCTCATCCGCAAGGCGAAGGCTCTTGGCAAGCCAGCTGTGGGCGGCGCCGCCATGCTGGTATGGCAGGCAGTGCGTGCCCACGAAATCTGGGACGGCGACCGATACACCCCGGAGCAGGTGCAGGGGATTATCCGGGAGCTGGAGGAAACCATTGACCGGGATTTTCCGGTACAGGAGGACTGACATGACGATTTTTCTTTGCGGCTTCATGGGCTGTGGCAAAAGCACTGTGGGGGAACGGCTGGCAGCACAGCTCAAAGCGCCCTTTGTTGACATGGATACTTATATAGAAGAACAGGCAGGAATGACCATCCCGGAAATTTTTGCAACATACGGCGAACCCCATTTCCGTGATCTGGAAACCCGGGCCGTGAAGGAGCTGGCTTCCCGGGCCGGCGTCATCGCCTGCGGCGGCGGTGCCATGCTCCGGGAGGAGAATGCCGCCATTGCAGGAAAGAACGGCATTGTCCTGTACCTGGATGTGCCCTTCCACATCTGCTACCGCCGGATTGCGGATACGGACCGCCCCATTGTCAGACGCAGCACCCGTGAGGAACTGCAGCAGCTCTACAACCAGCGCCGGGAAATTTACCGCAGGCACAGCACCCATGAGCTGGAAGCCACCAAAAGCCCCTCCGCAACAGTAAAAGCTATTATACATTTGTTAGGAGTACAGCAATGATCATTTATAACGCAGAAATCTATTCCATGACTGAGGATGTCCATTTTTATGGCTATGTGGAAATCCGTGACGGCAAGATTGCCGCAGTAGCCCATGGCAGACCGGATGCTGTCACAGAGGAGGATATTGATGCTCACGGCGGCCGTCTCCTGCCCGGCTTCATTGATGCCCATACCCATCTGGGAATTATTGAGGACGGCATCGACTTCGAGGGGGATGACTGCAATGAATGCTCCGACCCCTTCACGCCGCAGCTTCGTGCAATGGACGGCATTAACCCCTATGACAGGTGCTTTGCAGAGGCAAGGGCACATGGGGTAACCTCTGTTATGGTGTCCCCCGGCAGCGCCAATGCCTGCGGCGGCGAGATGCTGCTGATGAAAACCTACGGCAGATGCACCGATGAAATGGCAATCGCCTCCTGCGGCATGAAATTTGCTCTGGGCGAGAACCCTAAGTCCGTCTACAGCGACCGGGAAGAAGCCCCCGTGACCCGAATGGCAACTGCCGCCCTCATCCGTGAGGGACTTCAGAAGGCGAAACTTTACTCCGAACGTCTTCAGCGGTTCGACGAGCATCCCGATGAGGAGGAACTGCCGGAATATGACGCAAAATGCGAGGCGTTGCTGCCCCTGCTGAACGGCGACCAGAAGGCACATTTCCACTGCCACCGTGCGGACGACATCTGCACTGCCCTGCGGATCTGCAAGGAATTCGGGCTGGAATGCGTCATTGTCCACGGAACCGGCGCACACCTGGCTGCGGATCTCTTCGGGGAAAAGGGCATCTCCGTCATTGCAGGTCCCATTATCAGTGACCGCTGCAAGCCGGAGATGCGGGAGCTTGCCCTGTCCAACGCTGCAATTCTCCATGACCGGGGGGTAAAGATTGCCATCTGTACGGATCATCCGGAGGTACCGATTCAGTACCTGTCCCTTTCTGCTGCACTTGCTGTCAAGGGGGGACTTCCCAGAGAAGCCGCTCTGCGTGCCATTACCTCGGAAGCGGCGGATATTCTGGGCGTTTCGGATCGCATCGGCAGAATTGCAGAGGGACTGGATGCGGATCTTGTGCTCTTTGCAGACGATCCCCTCAATGTCATGAATGACCCGGTATGGGTGATGATTAACGGAACCATTCTGGAAAGCTGATACAATGGACCTCCTCGGAAACTGGAGAAGTGCCGGAATCCGCAGGATATTTCGCATATGGCAAAGAGACGCGACCGCAGGAATACTTGATGTATTGCAAGGGAGAGGCGCAAATCCAGATGCGAAAGAGACAAGGAAGATGGTGCTTCGTAAGTTTCCGGGGAGGTCTAATATCCATAAGGAGCTGAATCATATGAGAACCATTACTGCACAGGAAATCACGGATGCGGTGGCACAGCTTTGCATCCGTGCCAATAAGTTGCTGCCCTCCCATCTGGAGGAGACAATCCACAAATGCGCTGCCCGGGAGCAGTCCACCGTGGGCAGGGCGGTCTTTGATGACCTCATTGCCAATCTTCAGGCTGCCAGGGAGGAGGACTTCCCCATCTGCCAGGATACCGGCATGGCCGTGGTATTTATCGAGCTGGGGCAGGATGTCCACATTACAGGCGGCACCCTGCGGGACGCTGTCAATAGGGGCGTATCCAAGGGCTATACCGAAGGCTATCTGCGCTGCTCCGTGGTGGGGGATCCGCTGGAGCGTGTGAATACCGGCGACAATACCCCGGCAGTGCTCCATCTGGAGCTTGTGGAGGGTGAACAGATCAGGATTACGGTCTGCCCCAAGGGCTTCGGCAGTGAAAATATGTCCGCCCTGAAAATGATGACCCCGGCAGCAAGTCAGGCGGATCTGATCCAATATGTCACGGACTGCATCGCAAAGGCCGGCAGCAACCCCTGTCCTCCCATGGTAGTGGGTGTGGGCATCGGCGGCAATTTTGAGGAATGTGCGCTCCTTGCCAAGAAGGCGCTCTGCCGTGATGCGGCTGTCCGCAATCCCAAGCCCCTCTATGCCAAGCTGGAGCAGGAGATGCTGGAATCCATTAACAAGCTGGGGATCGGCCCCCAGGGATTCGGCGGAACGGTGACTGCCCTGTACGTCAATATTGAGGAGGGTCCCACCCACATTGCCGGACTCCCCGTTTCTGTGAATGTGGGCTGTCATGTGACAAGGCATGCGGAGATGGTGCTTTAAAAATTTTTTGAAAAATTTCCAATCTTTTTTCTTCTCCGTTGTTATATAAGCAGATACTACACGAAATGGAGGAATTTCCTATGAGAGCAACCATGAAAGCACTGTTCTCCATCCTGACCGCTGGGGGCATACTGTCTGCCCAGCCGCTCTTTGCCGCTGCCTATGAAGGCGGCGTGCTTCTGGAGGAGGATGGCTACAGCGATACACTTTCCTATGTTGCTGTGACCGATGGTACAGTGATGGAGGAGAGTTATCCCGACTGCTACCCCTGGATGTATGCGACAATGTACACCTGGACAGACTGGACAGCGAATGAGAATTCCCTCAATATGGATGAACTGGACAATGCTTATGTACTCCAGGGCGTCGGTTCTGTCCCGGATGCCAGAGCCTATATGCTCGCCCACCCGGAGCTGACACAGATGTACTACCTGGATTATATATGGTACTCGTACGGCTGCTGGTCATTCTGCTATGTGGTTGAAATACCCGTCTATGATGTGGAAGAGGGCGGCGAATCCGAGCTCCCGGACATTGCCGATATTCCGAAGCTTGCAGGCTACACCCTGGAATATGAAGAAGGCGTGGGCAGTCTGCTCGTTCCCGATGCTGAGACCTACAATGCCCTGTGGGCACAGCTCAGCGGCCTTACCGATCAGGAGCAGCTGGACTATGCCAATGCATTTGCCGACAGCCTTATGGAACAGTATTCCTGCTATTTTCAGGAGATCAAGCCGTATCTCCTGCCCATAGCGGATGCACAGGAAGCTTTCTATACCGCCCACTCTGTCTGGGAGGGCGCCGGGGATGTCAATCAGGACGACAGTGTGGGCATTGTCGATGTGATTGCTCTGAGCCAGGCTCTGATGGGTGCAGCAGCCCTTGACAGCAGTGCCGCATTGGCAGCGGACCTGAACGGCAGCGGTATGCCCGACAGTGCGGACACCCTGCTGCTCATGCAGTACCTGGTGCATCTCCTGGAACTGCCCCTTGCATAGACATCTACGTTTTTCTCTCCATATTTTGCACTGAACCGGTTTCCTTTCAAGGGAACCGGTTCAGTGCATTTTAGCAGAAAAGGTAAACTTTTTGAGCAGAAAATGTCATAGCCAAATTATGAATAATATGTTATAATATTCTAAATAGCCAGCAGAAGAAGCATTCTGCTGACCGTGATAAAAAGAGAAAAATGCGTAATAATCGGGAGAAATTGTAGAGGAGGAATCTGCATGATACAGAAACTCAAACGCAGCATTGCCATGCTGACAGCGGCACTGACTGCATTGTCCATGACGGCGCTGCCCCCTATGGAGGAACAAGCACCTGCTGCAGCGGCAGAAACCGTCATTGCCTTTCCCGGTGCCGTGGGCGGCGGACAATACGCCACCGGCGGACGGGGCGGCGAGGTCGTTCATGTGACCAATCTCAACGACAGCGGCGAGGGATCATTCCGTGAGGCTGTCAGCCAGTCAAACCGCATCGTTGTCTTCGATGTCAGCGGTACCATCGAGCTGAAAAGCAATATTCTTGTATCCAGCAATGTCACCATTGCCGGTCAGACGGCACCCGGCGGTTCCGGTATTACCCTGAAAAACTATAAGCTGGGCATGAGCGGTGATAATATCATCTGCCGCTATATCAGTTCCCGTCCCGGTCCCTATGCGTCCACCAGCAGCGGCAACGATGCCTGGGGCGGTGCCAAGGGATCCAACTCCATCATTGACCACTGCTCCATGGGCTGGACAACGGATGAGCAGTGGGGCCTGTATTCCAATAACGAATACTATACGGTACAGTACTGCGTTATCGGTCCTGCCGATTCCTGGGGCGGACACAGCAAGGGCATCCACGGCTTCGGTCTGATGATGGGCAAGGGCTACAGTACCTTTGATCACAATCTGATTGTACACAATGTATCCCGCAATTTCAGAGGCAAGGTGGTGGGAACCTCCACAGCGGACTTTACCAATAATGTTATCTACAACTGGGCATACCAGACGGCATACGGCACCATCGGACACCTCAATTATGTCGGCAACACGCTGAAAATGGGCAACGGTACCACCGGTGGCTATCACTATGTCAGTGTGGACAGCAGCACAAGCCCGGAAAATTTCTCCATCTACCTGACAGGGAACCGGATGCTGAATCAGGACAATACAGTGTACGACGCTGTCACCTCTGACAACTGGAACGGGATTACTGTGAAGGACGGTCTTGGCATTACCGTGGATTCCGTTCACAGCACGAGCGCATTTGAGACCATTGTCAACGGTGTAAATGTTTCCACAGCACTGACTGCGGAAAGCGCCGAGGATTCCTATGAGCATGTACTCAGCTATGCAGGCAACGGCATTGCGCCGGAGCTTCGCACAGCGATTGATCAGCAGTCCGCCTATGAGGCAAGAACCGGTACCGGCTACCTCAGCGGTACAGCAGCCTATGACGATGCAACGGACGATGAAAAAACGAAGCTTGACAGCTACCAGATCCAGTGCGGCGTGGAATATGAATACCCGGAGGCAGTACTGGAAAAAACCATTACCGATACTGACAATGACGGCATGCCCGATGAGTGGGAGGAGGCAAGAGGTCTGAACCCCGATGACCCCAGCGATACCAACGGCGACTACTGCGGTCAGGGATACACCAATATTGAATATTATATCAACGACCTGACCATCGACTCCTTCCCGGAGGGCGTTGTCACCCTTTCGCCGGAAACGGCACAGCTGGAGAGCATCTCTGCCTTTTCCAGAATTGAAGCTGAAGATTATGATGGACAGTCCGGCGTCAGGGCGGAGGACTGCGATGAGGGCGGACAGAATGTGGGCTACATCGAAAACGGTGACTATATCATGTTCCGCCGTGTGGATTTCGAGGACGGCGCAAGGAGCTTTACCGTCAGAGCAGCCGGCAATGCCGCTGTTCTGGAACTGTACCTGGATACGCTGGATACCCCTGCTGCCACCTGCTATTTTGAAGGCTCCGGGGGATGGCAGACCTGGACGGACGCCACCTTCAATCTCAATACCATCACCGGAACCCATAACCTGTACCTTAAATTCACCGGCGGCGACGGCTATCTGCTCAATGTGAACTGGTTCACCTTCGGGCGGGAGGCGGTTCCCCTCAACGGGACACTGATCCGGAATCTCCTGGTAACCGACCCGGAGAATTGCTCGGAATGGCGGCTGCTGGACAGCGTGACTGCGGATTCCCCCATTTTCAGTGACCGGGACGCCACATATTCCGATGTGCCGGACTCCCTGCTGGGCGCCGAAGCCATTGTGACCCCCTGTGATTCCAAGGGCGCAACAGCAGAGATGGCAACCTTTACAGCCGGTGCGGATTGTAAGGTCTATATCGCACTGGACAGCCGTGTGACAACGGTTCCAGCGTGGCTGAGCGGTTACACCAAGACGGATATGACGATTTACAGCTCCAATGCAGTCACATTTGAGCTGTATGAGCGCTCCTGCCGGGCTGGTGAAACAGTTACCCTGGGCGGAAACGGCCAATCCAGCGGCTGCGTCAACTACCTGGTACTGGCTGTGCCGGACAGCGGCGGTACGCTCATTGGCGATATTGTCATGGACAATGCGGTCAACCTCACCGATCTGATTGCACTCCAGCGGTATCTGCTGGCAACGATCAGCTTTGAGCCCGCCCAGCTGACTGCGGCAGATCTGAACGGAGACAGCTGCGTGAATGTCCTTGATATTGCCCTTTTGAAGAAACTTCTGCTGCAAAATCACAATTAGAATGGTATGATTCCATTACCATCAATATATCAGACCAAAATCTCCCCCTTCTGCTTCCGCAGGAGGGGGAGATTCAATTCTGGCAGGATTTCTGCTATTTTCTTGTATGGGGCTTATTCATTTTATCCTGGTACATGAGCTTATCCACATTGGTAAACATGCGGTCAAAATCCGTATCCTTTGTGGTATAGATGCCGATACTGGCAGAAACTGCATAGGGCTTGTTGGAAGTCCGGTTGTAGGAGGTCAGATAATCCTTAATCTTCTGCCGGATGGCATCCGGATTGCAGGGCTTCGTGAGAACCGCAATCAGCTCATCCCCTCCATAGCGGGAGCAAAGCCCGTCATAGCAGGCAGAATGCAGTGCGTCTGCCACAACAGAAATGGCATTGTCCCCTTCTCTGTGGCTGAAATTGTCATTGATATATTTCAGACCATCCAGGTCGCAAAGCACAATTGTAATATCCCCCAGAGTCTGGTGCTGGATCATGTACTGATATTTCCGCAGGAAACCATTGCGGTTATGGAGACCGGTCAGGCTATCGTATTTGTACATCTCCTCAATCATATTCTGCAGATGCTGCTGGTACTGAAGATTGCGGTAGCCGCCGATGGCAGAATCAAGCGCAGAAGCAATCTGGCTGATTTTCAGATAATTCTGCTTGTCGGTATCATTGTAATGAAAGCACAGATATCCTATCGGGACATCAAAGGTGTGCAGACCAATGAACACCAGAGGTGCGCCGCGTTTCAGATAGAACTCCAGCCTGGGCGTCAGCTCCGCAGTGGAAATCTCATAGCTTTCAAAGCCATCCGCCATATCGGAATCGCTGAGTACATACATCCGGTCACTGAAGGTAGTATCCGAATGCATGGTCTGGGGGTTCAGTGTAAAATCCACACATTCCGGTTTCAGCAGGGTGCTCATGTTATAGAACAGCCTGGTATGCAGCTTCTTGGTGACCTCCTGGTTGTTGGGGCAGGTCTGTATGAAAACAGAAATCTCGCTGAGATTTTCGTCCTCATTCCGGAAACGGGTGAACTCATCCGACAGTGTATTGAGGAAATTGACCCTGTCCACCGTTTCATGGGACACACAGCCGCAGGACTCCATCAAAATCAGCCGCGGCAGCACATGAACATACCGGGGCAGGGGCTGACCGGTTTCGCTCAGCAGCAGCATTTCTGCCGTTTTGGTACCCAATTCATAGAAATCGCACTGGCAGGAAGTAATTCTCGGTGCAGAGAACCGGATTGCATCAATGCCGTCAAAGCCCGTAACAATGACATCCTCCGGAATCCGGTAGCCATGCTGCAGCAGTGTGGAGCAGACTGCCAGTGCCATGGTATCATTAGCGCAGACAATGGCTCGCGGCAATCGATTTTCGCTGATGAGCTTCTCCGTAGCAAGCTGGGATGGTTCCGACCAGAAATTACCGTAGCTCACCATGCTTTCATCAAAGGGAATCCCATACTCCGTCAGAACCCGTTCCATCGCAACACGACGGCTGTCCGAAAAATGATTGTCCTTCAATCCGGCTAAATAGTGAAAACTCCGCACCTGATGTTCCTCTGCCAGATGGCGCACTACCAGTTCAAAGCCCTTGACATAATCAAACTTAATATTACAGCATCCCTCTTCATCTCCATCAATGACCAGAGCAGGGATATTCTTTGCCTTTGCACTGTCAAGAAGATGTGCTACTACATCCGGATCCAGAATTTTTTCCTTGCATATAATCAGGGCATCCATGGTATCAAAATTTACCAGATCAAAGATGGCCTTCTCCCCCGCATTGAATTGGGTTTTCCAATAAAGATCAGAACTGGAGGTGTACACAAAAACCCGCCAGCCATGGCTTTCCAGCTTCAGACGCAGTGACTCAATGAAAGCTCGGGTAGTATCTTCATGAATTTTGCTTGTACAGACTGCAGCAACTTTATAACCAAGCAGCAATGTATTGCCCCCTTTTCCCAGATTGATTGTCATAACTGCCTCTAAAAACAAGTTTATAGAGGTTTCCTCATATCATTGACAAACTGTAAAGATAAATTATTATACCATATTTTAATAAAAATTTCAAGTGGTAATTTATATATAGATTAACAAATTACAACAAAATTCGGGGAATAATACAAATCCTCCAACCTGTAATACCCTATTACAGGCTGGAGGACGGATGCCAAAAAGGAGGAGCAAAACGGATCAGTCGGGATGATGAACGCCGGTAACAAAGTATTCCACCCACTCTGCAATATTGGTGGCGTGATCACCGATACGTTCCAGATACTTGGCAATCATCAGAATATCAATACAGCAGCCGCCCCGTGCGGGATCTTCCGCAATGAGCGCAATCAGCTCATTGCGGATGCGGACAAACAATTCGTCCACTGCATCGTCCTCTGCGATTACCTTTGCAGCGAGCACAGCGTCCTGGCAGACAAAGGAGGTAATGCTGTCAGTAACCATCTTCACTGCTGCAATCGCCATGTCCTTGATATGGGTGCGGCCGAAGGTGTTGTCGTGGTTGATTTCTTGTGTAATTTCGGCAATATCGGAAGCCTGATCTCCAATGCGTTCCATATCGCCGATCATTTTCAGTGCAGAAGAAACCACACGCAGATCCTTCGCAACCGGTTGCTGCCGAAGCAGGAGCTTCATACAGAGCGCCTCAATTTCCCGTTCCTTATCGTCAATGGCCTTTTCCGCTGCATAGGCCTGTTCTGCCATTTCATGATCCCCGTCCAGAAGTGATTTGACGGCGCAGGTAATTGCATCCTCACAGAGAACACCCATATTAGTCATTTCCTTGTTCAGATGTTCCAGCATTTCCTCAAAAATGATTCTCATAAGGACTCCTTTCTGCTTAACCGAAGCGTCCCGTGATGTAGTCTTCCGTCCGTTTATCCTTTGGATTGGAGAACAACTCCTCCGTATCCCCGGATTCTACGGCCTCCCCGAGAAGGAAGAAGACAGTTTTATCCGAAATTCTGGCCGCCTGCTGCATGTTATGGGTCACCATGACAATGGTGTATTTGTCACGGAGGGTAATTGCGAGATCCTCAATTTTTGAGGTGGAAATGGGATCCAGAGCGGAGGTCGGCTCATCCATCAGCAGTACCTCCGGCTCAACAGCCAGTGCTCTTGCGATGCACAGGCGCTGCTGCTGACCGCCGGAAAGCCCCAGGGCACTCTTTTTTAGCCGATCCTTCAGCTCATCCCAGATGGCAGCACTGCGCAGGGACTGTTCCACAATTGTATCCAGCTTTGCCTTGGAATGAATGCCATGCGTCCGGGGACCGTAGGCAATATTGTCATAGACGCTCATGGGGAAGGGATTGGGCTTCTGGAATACCATACCCACCCGCTTGCGCAGACGGTAGACATCCATATCCCCATAAATATCCTCATTATCCAGGCGGATGTCGCCGGTAATCCGACAGCCCTCCACCAGATCATTCATCCGGTTAAGGGATTTGAGCAAGGTGGATTTTCCACAGCCGGACGGCCCGATGAAAGCAGTAATCTTCTGAGCCGGAATCTGCAGATTGATGTCCTTCAGTGCATGGAAGCTGCCATAATGTAAATCCATGTTCTTGATTGTAAATTTATCCATTCGATTTCTCCGCTCCTAATTTCTTTGCTGCAAAGGACGATAGTGCATTGATTCCTACCACCATCAGCAGAAGAACCACTGCCGCCGCATGTGCCTGTTCCGTATACAGTCCCTCGGAAAGGAGCGCATACATGTGGACAGAGAGGGTTCTGGCAGAATCGGTTAGACTGTCCGGTACCGCAGCATAGGTGCCGGCAGTAAAGATCAGGGCAGCACTTTCGCCCACAATACGTCCGATTGCCAGAATTACTCCGGCGAGAATGCCGGGTACTGCACTTGGAAGCACCACAGTGAACACTGTGCGCAGCCGTCCGGCACCCAGTCCGAAGCTGCCTTCACGGTAGGAATCCGGTACGGCAAGCAGCGCCTCCTCAGTGGTGCGGACGATCAGCGGCAGAATCATAATTGCCAGGGTTGCGGCACCGGCAATGAGGGAGTAGCCGAACCCCAGGGAAATCACGAAAAACAGGTAGCCGAACAGGCCATACACAATGGAGGGAATGCCTGACAGCGTCTCCGATGTAATGCGGATGAGCTTCACAAGCTTGCTGCCCCGCTTGGCATATTCCACAAGGTAGATCGCTGCAAAAATGCCGATGGGAACTGCCATGAGCAGCGTCAGTATTGTCATAATCAGTGTATTGAAGATAGCAGGTGTCATGGAGACATTGCTGCTGTTATATTCCCATGCAAAAATGCTGGGAAAGAAATGAATCAGGCTGGGGATACCCTTGATGAGAATATAGCCGAGCATCAGGAGGAGAACCCCCGCTGTCAGTACGGTGGAAAGCACCATCAGAATCCGCAGGAGCAGGGAGCCGGGTCTGCCCTTATACTGCTGCCATGGGTTCCGGTGTGCATGGGTGCATTTTGCTGCCTGCATCGGCAGCGCCGCTTCTGTTGCGTTCATTGCATGCCTCCTAATTCTTGCCCTTGCTCTTCAGTACGGAGAAGAGGGTGTTGATCAGCAGTACGAATACGAACAGCACTACCGCTGTGGCAATCAGTGCCTCCCGGTGCAGATCCGTTGCATATGCCATCTCCAGTACAATATTGGCAGTCAGCGTCCGTACACCGGAGGTAATGCTCCCCGGCAGAACGGTCTGGTTCCCGCAGATCATAACCACTGCCATGGTTTCACCAATGGCGCGGCCGATACCGAGAATTACCCCTGCCAGAATACCGGTTTTGGCAGCCGGCAGCACTGCAAAGAAAACGCTGCGCTCCGTGGTTGCTCCCAGCGCAAGGGAGCCCTCAAAGTAGCTGTTCGGAACAGCCCTGACAGCGGATTCCGCAACGCCAATAATAGTCGGCAGAATCATAATGCCCAGCATAACGGACGCTGTCAGGATACTCTTGCCGCTGCCGCCAAAGAGATTCTGCATAACCGGCACAATGACCATCAGACCAAAGAATCCATATACAATGGACGGAATTCCGGCAAGCAGCTCAATGGCCGGCTTCAGAATCCGGTACAGCTTCGGCGGACAGAACCTTGCTATATAGACTGCACAGAAAATACCCGTGGGGACACCGATAAGAATGGCACCGGCAGTAACATAGAAGCTGCCTACAATCATGGGGAAGATGCCGAACTCATTGGAACGGGGGCTCCATTTCTGTCCCAGGAGGAATTTGATCGGCCCGATTTCGGCAATGGCAGGAATGCCGTTGGCCAGAAGGAACAGGCAGATCGCCGCCACCGCAATGACGGAAACACATGCCGAGAGCAGGAAGACCGCCTTCATGAAGCCCTCTTTGTAGGTGTGAGTAAATTTCGAGAACAAACGAATCCACCTTTCCGAGCAAATGTCTTACTTGACTTCGGACCATTCCGTAACGGTACCGGTATAGATATTCAGGATCTGATCGCTGGTCAGATTATCCACGCTGTTGTCCTTGTTGACAATCACGGCAATGCCATCCATCGCAATGGTGGTGGAGGTAAGTCCCTCTGCCAGCTCACTTTCCTTGACTTCACGGGATGCCATGCCGATATCGCAGGCACCCTCAATGGTACTGGTCATGCCGGCACTGGAACCTGTCTGCTGGATTTCAATGGTGACGCCGCTGTTGATGGTCTTGTATTCATCTGCAAGAACCTCCATAACCGGTGCTACGGAAGTGGAGCCTGCAATGACGATGGTGCCTTCCAGCCCTGCAGAGGTGTAGGCATCACCATCAGCAATGCTGATATAGCCCTCTTCCTCAATAATTGCCTGACCCTCAGCGCTCAGAATGAAGGTTACAAAATCTGCTGCCAGAGGGGAAAGGTCATCCTTGGTCGCAATGTTGAAGGGACGGGATACCTTGTAGCTGCCGCTGCTGACATTTTCAGCGGTAGCTGCCACGCCGTCCACACTGACTGCCTTTACATCGTCATTCAGAGAGCCAAGAGAAATATAGCCGATACCGTTGGCATTGCCGGCAACGGACTGAATGACAACGGAGGTACTGCTGGAAATTTCTGCCGTACCCACGGTTCTGTCCGTATCATTTTCCAGAATTCCCATAATTTCTACAAAGGCATCCCTGGTGCCGGAGCCCTCCTCACGGGAAATAACAGTAATGGTTTCTTTCTTGTCAGCGCAGCCCGTCAGCATTGACATTGCCATAATTGCTGCAATTGTACTCAACATAGTTTTCTTCATAATCAATTCTCCTTTTCATTCTTGTGTTCCTTTCGGTACACCCATAGTATATCTCCTTCAGATTAAGATCATGTTTGGGAAAACATCAAATCTTCGTAAAAACTAAGACAGCATTTCTATTGTATCGTGCATTAGATTTAACAAAGCCCTTGCAAATCCATCCTATCATCGTTGATTCTGCCCCCAAAAATCAGCTTAAAAATTCAGAGTTTGTAAAAATAATGGGGTTTCCTGTTTTTTCTCCGGGCATAAAAAAGCAGCCAGATGTTTTTAAAACCTGACTGCTATGTAGGGATTCGGTTGTAACTGTTCAATAAATGGGAATCTATCGTGTTCTTTATATAGAGAAAATATCAATTTTACAGTCCACTCATTCCATAAACCTATTTGTTCAATACTGTCATAATCAAGCAAACCATAATACAGATAATCACAATCGCAGGACAAATGACTCTTAATGCCGTTGCAACGCATTTAGACTTTTTATTGTTTCTTATTTTACTCAAAACTCCCGTAGTAAAAAAGATACACGTTATCAACGCCCCCACAGACAGTCCAAATGCAATTTCCTCAATGCACATAAAAAAGGGATTAATCTGTTCTATTTCAAAACTTACAAACAATAGTGCCAGTATAAGCGAACCCAATCCAACAAAACTTATGATACGAACTCTTTTCATAAGTATATCTTTCTCGTTTTCGGCATAGTCCGCCACCTTTAGTAATGTGTCTTTTTCTTTTTGATCCATATTCTCACTTTTCCTTTCTCCATCGATGATTTCTTTGATTTCAACATCATAAAACTCTGCCAGTTCAATTAAAAGACTAATGTCCGGTAATGTATTTCCCGTTTCCCAACGAGAAATGGAACGATTAGATACATTTAATTGTTCCGCCAGCTGTTCCTGTGTCAATCTTTTTTCGAGTCGTAATTCTTTTAGAAAAGAACCCATTTTTATTTGGTTCATATTGAAACCTCCTTTCATCATCATAGTATCATTTGTTTCCACCCTTTTGAACAACACAAAGTGAGAAATGCCGTATATTGTAGGATTGGACACATCTGTCCGGTCTATTTTCTTAATCTCTATAACTTCCGATGTATCGAGCAGATTACCTGCTCAACGGGTCTATTATACCATATCTCGGGTTAAAAGTAAAGATCTTTTGCTGCCAGCAGTGAAGCTTCTGAGCCTTCAACTGTCACAGAAACTGCATGACCTGGGTACATCCATTGGATATAAAAGGCAGCCAGGTGTTTTTAAAACCTGACTGCTATGTAAGGATTCGGTTGTAACTGTTCAATAAATGGAAATTTGCCAGTAAGATAAATCAGAAATTGCATTTTTCCATATACACAAATTGCAATTGATCATTAACCGCTTTGCAATTAAATATTGTATATCCCATTTTTTGATATAATCGAATGTTATCTTTGCTTCTTGTGCTTGTAAAAAGCTCATATCGCTTCTTTGGGAAATAACTTTCAATCTCAGCAAGAAGTTTTGAACCATATCCCTTGCACCTATAATCGGGATGTACCATAAGTTTGCCTATATAGACAGTACCGTTTTTCTCTTTTGCACGGACTGAACCCATGATTTCATTATCAATGACCATTTTTAGAATAATCCCATTGTTGAATTCATCAATGACCTCATTTAATGTTTGTTTCAGTGGTGGAATATCTTTACTTCCAAACAACGCCGCTTCACTTTGGTATGAAAGATATTGCAGTTTTAGTATTTCCTGCAAATCATTATAATTAGCCTTATCTATCATATGTTCATTCCTCACAAATTTCGGTTTGCTGAGCAGACTACCTGCTCATCGTGCATATTATACCACATCTCCGGCTAAAAGTAAAGACCGTTTGCTGCCAGCAGTGAAGCTTCTGAGTCTTCAACTGTCGCAGAAACAACATGACCAGCACACCCATTGGATATAAAAAGCAGGCAAGTGTCTTTTACTTGCCTGCTATGCAACCTTTTGCTGTATTACCAATCAATTGGATTTGGTTTAACCCTGAATCACCTCTCTTTTCTTCCAGCTTATAAAGCCATAAATATCATTGAAAAGGAAAATCACAAAATTTGCCACTACAGAAATATAGCCCGGATTTTCTATTGATGCCAATACCCATAGAATTATGAGCACAATATCATTTAGTGCATACCCCAGAGCATAGTACGATGTTCGCAGCATAGTAAGCGAAGCCGCAATAAAACTTGTTGTAACTGAGAGTGTACTCAACACAATATTGGGTGTACCAAGCACATATAAGATATGATAAAATAAGACTGTTGTGATTGTGCCAAGGATTACTATTCCTATGATATGCTTTTTCTTCAGTTTTTGAATTGCGACTTCATTTCCATTTTTCGCCGGATTCTTTATCCACGTTATCGTTGACCATATCGCCATCGGCATGGTCATTCCAAGATAGGTAATCATTTCTCCCCAATACCGGAACTGCCAGGAAATGATCCCATAAAGGATACTAAATATAATCATCAGTATCTGCGACCACACATTCCCTTTTGCTGCCAGAATCAGCGATGTAATTCCTATCCATGCCGCTATCAGCGTAAGAAAATCAATGCCCCCCGACAGTATATTTGAAACTGCTATTATCAATAAGGAACCTAACCAAAGTCTCCATTCATTTTTGGTTACGTTTTTTAGAGGATTATTCATGATA
Organism: uncultured Ruminococcus sp.; assembly: GCA_964644275.1. Taxonomy (GTDB): domain Bacteria; phylum Bacillota; class Clostridia; order Oscillospirales; family Ruminococcaceae; genus UBA3855. Next base: position 88,840 of record CAZXVI010000003.1, read on the forward strand.
TATCACTCCCTGAATGCTAAGACTTAACTTTATCAATTCAGGGGGTACTGCCGGATCTAATATCGGTACTGATCGATTCTTTAATACCATTTTTGCTCTCCTTATTAATTCCGGTTCATCGGGAAGATGAACGATCTTGCGTTCATTATACCACATCTCAGGCTAAAAGTAAAGGCTTTTTGCTGTCAGCAGCGAAGTTTCTCCATTATCAAGGCCTGTCCAAAACGGATACTCCTTTCAAATACACACCCCCATTCCATTGGAACGGGGAGCCATGTTTTTTAGGTGATCAGTACAAATATCAACAATATTTGCCAATTCTATCAAGAACCTCAATGAACCTTTTATCTTCACGAATTGCGTCATATCGATCCCACTGCATTTTGTCATATAGCTCCTTGCAGTTGGTAAAATCATAATTCTTCATCATTTCATGTACGTCATAATAAGTCTTATTTACAAGCAGAGAAGTATGCTCTGCTCTTTCGGGAAGAGTATCGGACATGATCGCAAATTCTGCCGCTTTTTCAAGGCTTGATAAAGCAAGCTCATAGTTGCCCTCAAGCATAGCCATAGCCGCAATATATCGGTGAGTTTTGGAAACTGTATCGCTATATCCAAGATAATCGCCGTTTTCATACACGATTTCAAAAATAGCAAGACCTTTTTGTAATATAGCAATTCTCTCGGCTGTTGTCATTTTTTTATCCTTGTATTCAAGGTCAGCCATATTTCTCAGGTCACACCACAGCATACTTACATAACCCTTTACTGCCCATTGAAGGTGTTTTTTCTGCTGTTCGCCCTCATATATATCGCCGAGAATTACCGTGCTGCAAGTGCCTAAATCGGGAAGCTTTTTCGCATATTCAATAGCCTTTTCTTTTTCTCCGAGTCTTGAATAAATGTAAGCAAGCTCGTGAGCTGTTCGGTTGATTATCTCACCGTCGGTACAACGTGATAAAATGCGGTTTCCAACTTCAACAGCCTCACGGTTAAGAGCATTTATTTCATCTTCGTCTAAACCTCTGCCGTCCCTGTACTGACAGAATGTAAGCTGGTTAACAAGTCTGAACTGAAGCTGATAATTTGTGGGATGGGTTTTGACAGCCTCACGCAAAAGCAGAATATTCTCATAAATCAAGCCATTTGAACCGTTCTCATCTAACTGTGCATACAATTCTTTCAGCTGTTCCTCGCTCTTGAAATCCTCCATTCCCATAAGCTCGTCAAGTGTGATTTCAAAATAACTCGCAATGGTAGGCAGCAAGGTGATATCAGGATAAGTTGCACCGTTCTCCCAACGGCTTACAGCCTGCGCCGAAACGCCAAGAACATCTGCAAGCTGCTCCTGCGTTTGTTCTTTTTTGAGCCTGAGCCTTTTTAAGTTTTCGCCAAGTTTCAGCATAGTGATTCCTCCTATTATTGAATGGAAGCTCCTGTTATCATCATACATCATTTTAATAGATTTGCCCAGAGCGTATCTGTTGAGAGAAACTTAACCAAAGTGAAAATGATAAACTACATACAAAACCTCCCCATTCCAACCGAAAAGGGGAGGTTTATTGCTATTGATACATTTGCCCAAACCGTCATGGTCAGATCCTGCCACTGGGTTTGTCCCAGGTACAGACCCTGTGCCTTTCGGAAGGCGTTCGCCTCCTCAAAGGGGAAGGTGTACCGGAATAACGGCAACTGTAAATTTCGCTTAGTTCTGTGCAATAGCAGCCTGTGCAGCAGCCAGTCTTGCAATCGGAACACGGAACGGAGAGCAGGATACATAGGTCAGGCCCAGCTTGTGGCAGAACTCAACAGAAGTCGGGTCGCCGCCGTGCTCGCCGCAGATGCCGATGTGCATATCAGGACGAACGGACTTGCCCATCTTAACAGCCATTTCCATCAGCTTGCCCACACCGGTCTGATCCAGCTTTGCAAAGGGATCGTTCTCAAAGATCTTTGCATCATAGTAAGCATTGAGGAACTTACCAGCATCGTCTCTGGAGAAGCCGTAGGTCATCTGGGTCAGGTCGTTTGTACCGAAGCAGAAGAACTCAGCTTCCTTTGCAATGTCATCAGCTGTCAGAGCAGCTCTCGGAATTTCAATCATGGTGCCAACTTCATACTTCAGTGCTGCGCCGGCTTCAGCAATAACAGCATCAGCAGTTTCAACAACTACCTTCTTAACGAACTTCAGCTCCTTGACCTCGCCTACCAGCGGAATCATGATTTCAGGAACAATGTTCCAGTCCGGATGTGCCTTCTGTACATTGATTGCAGCCTTGATCACAGCTCTGGTCTGCATTGCAGCGATCTCAGGA
>CAZXVI010000004.1:0-50116 GCA_964644275.1 uncultured Ruminococcus sp.
AGCCGGAAACCCAATAAAATCAATGGTTTCCGGCTTTCTTTGAAATGTTATACCATATTTGCCCGATGAAATCAAGGTTTTTTTCTATATTTCCACAAATTGTTTTCCATCAACGTTTTCAGCAAATTGAAAGAGATGCGGCAAATGCAAATTTCTGCTGGACTTTCTCGTTTTATGTGCTATAATAGAATTAACTGAAAAAATTAACAGAACAACTGATTTTTATGCTTTGTTTTTGTGCGGTTTGCCGATTTTAAAAAATTCTGTCAGAAAATTTGCTTCTGATTTGTATTTGCAGTAAATAACCGGAAGAAAGGTGGGAGCAGAATATGCTGACATTGAATGAAACGAACAGTAACACAGATGTGGAAATGGAACGGCAGAAGCAGATTATGATGACCGGCGTTTCCTATGCAGTCATTGACCGATACAAGGATATGGTATACCGTGCAGCCCTGACAACGGTAGGAAATTTTGCAGATGCTGAGGATATCATGCAGGATGTGTTTCTGAAATATTTCAAGGCGCACCCATCCTTTGAAAGCACAGAACACGAAAAGGCATGGTTCCTTCGCGTAACGATCAATGAGGGCAAAAATCTTCTGCGCAGTACCTGGCACCGCAAGCGTGCAGCAGCGGATTTCAGCAGGATTGCAGACGAGAACGGTACACCGGAGCATTCCGATGTGCTGGATGCGGTACTTTCCCTGCCGGAAAAATACCGTGTGGTAATTTATCTGTACTACTATGAGGAATATTCCATACGACAGATTGCACAGATGCTTCAGAAAAGCGAAGCCGCTGTTGCACAGCGGCTGTCCAGGGGCAGAAAGGCACTGGAAAAGAAATTGGGAGGGTATCAGAAATGAGCATACGCAGAGAAATAAAAACAGCATTTGATACAATTCACGCTCCCGAGGATCTCGTTGAGAGCATGAAACAGGATTTGTACCAGAAGGATTTTCACGAGGACGATGAAGAGGCAGTCAGCGGCGTTTCCCAGGTAACGCGTCGTTCCTACAAGCGGTTTCTTCTGTACGGAGCAGCTTGTGCAGCTATTTGCCTGGTATGCGGTTTCTCTCTTTGGAGTCTGAAAAACAATCAGAATGATTTTTGTCCCGGTGGCCCGGTGGTGGTGGAGCCGACAACGGAGGAAGAACCATCCGATACGGACGCAACAATGCAGCAGGAAGAGGATGCCAGTCTGCAGGCTCAGGAAGAGAAAACCCGGGAGACACCGCAGGATCCGGCAGAATAACAAGAGAAATCCTTTGAAAAATTTTCCAATATCCCGCTGAATATTTTCGGCTGCACTGCCGATACTATCAGTGACGGAGCCATGAGCAGCTCCGACGGTATATCATGCTCGGAATTCCGCACATTCCGCTGGGATATACCGGAATGTGCGGAGATTGGAGCGATACGCATGAGCAACCAGAATTCTCAGAACAATCAGAATTCTCAGAACAGAAACAACCAGAATTCCCAGAACAGAAACAACCAGAATTCTCAGAACAGAAACAACCAGAATTCTCAGAACAAGAATAACAATTCTTGCAATGACTAATTGTTCCCGTATCCGGGAAATGCCCCGCTGTCAAAAGCGGGGCATTTCTCTATAGGGAACCTCTAAAAACTTGTTTTTAGAGGCAGAGGATTTTTGAGGTTACCTATATTGTTTCATTGTCCAGCAGGGTGAATCGATCAGTATCTCCCTTTTTGTCCAAGAAGATGGACTTCGGTCTTACCCAGACGCTGCCGTTTTCATCGCTGCGGTATACGACCATTTCTTCCTGAGTTTCTGTATGGGTTGCCACAGCAAGCACCGTATACAAGCCGCCCTTGAAATGGCGGTAGCGCTGTCCCTCCTGCACCTCACGGGGCTTCTGGACAGGTACATCCCTGGATTCCGGCTGGTTATTCACGATATCATCATGGACAATAATCATGGAAGAAAAGGGCTCCACATGAAGGAATGCATTGCCGTTTTCCACACGCACCTGTCCCCCGTTCAGGACATCGACCAACATACCATAGTGAGTGCCGAACTGCATATCAAACGGCTGATCATCCAGGTTCAGAGCCACATAAACCGTCTGACCATCCAGTTCCTTGGAAAACAGAAGCTGACGGTTACGGATCTGCAGCGTATGATAGGAGCCGGTTCGCAGTGCCGGGTACGCCTTGTAAATTCTGCCAAGCTTCACAATGTGCTCATAGAGCGCCGTATTCTCGTGCTGCAGCTGTGCAAGCTCCAGGCAGGGACGCAGATTGTCGTCGGAATTATTTTCCTTTCTTCCCTGTATCCCGTACTCGCTTCCGTAATAAATGGACGGGATGCCGGGCATGGTATACATAAGAGTATACGCTGTTCCCAGATACCGCTGATCTGTTACCGTGCTGGCAAGACGATTCACATCATGGTTATCCACGAAGGTATACAGCTGAATATTGCGGTAGATGCCGCCGTTTGAGCCGGACTGACGATTGATGGAATAATCAATTTCAAAATAATTCTTGTCATTGTGGGAGGAATAAATGCCCTTGTAGCACTCATAATTCGTGACGGAATCCAGCATTTCCGGATTTGCCCAGCGGTTATAGTCACCATGGATAATCTCACCCATGAGCCAGAACTCCGGATTTCTGCTTTTACAGAAGTGCCTGATATTCTTGAAGAAATTGAAATCGATACAGTCTGCGGCATCAAAACGGATACCGTCAATGCTGAATTCTTCCATCCAGTAGCCCACTGCATCCAGCAGATAATTGCAGACATCGGGGTTCTGGAGGTTGAGCTTGACCAGATTGTAATGACCGTTCCAGCCCTCATACCAGAAGGGATCTCCGCAGGGACTCTGTCCGCCGAAATTCAGATTCTGGAACCAGCCGCAGTAGGGAGAATTCTGTCCCTTCTCCTGGATATCCGTAAACGCCCAGAACTTTCTGCCCACATGGTTGAATACGCCATCCAGAATTACCCGGATACCATTCTCGTGCAGCTGTTCACAGATATGCTTGAACATGGCATTATCGCCCAGGCGGCGATCAATCATCTTATAATCAATGGTATCATAGCCGTGCTCCACGGATTCAAATACCGGGCCAAAGTAGACTGCGTCCACATTCAATTCCTTCAGGTGGGGAATCCAGTCCAGCACCTTTTCCAGCCTTCTGACTGGTTCGCCGCCTTCATTGAATTTCGGCGCACCGCAGAATCCCAGCGGATAAATATGATATATAATTGCATTTTCGTACCAGCTCATGTATACTACTCCTTTAAATGATATTATGACTGTCTCTAACAAACTCTGTTAAATCAGCGTTTCCTTAGGATAAAAACAAGTTATTAGAGGTTGTCTTATGCAGCCAGGCAGGATGTTATCCCTTCGTTTCCAGATAATAGCTTGCTTCCATATCTGCAACGCTCAGTGCAAATGCCAAAGGGAACATTTCAAAAGCCCTGCCGATGGAGTTTTTATCCTCAATTCCGGAAAAGCCCATATGGTACCGGATGGCAAATGCCTCTTCCCTGGTCAGACGCATATAGCTGGAAATGATATACACGGATTTTTCTCCATGTCCGTAGGGCAGTGTATCCTCAATTGTATAGTAAGGTACCTTTTCCCAGACACCCTGTGCATTCTTGGCATTGCGATATTCCGTTCGATATAAATTAAGCTTGCAGATATCATGGAGCAGTGACACCAGTGCAACAGTTTCCTCACTGTAATCCATACGGTACAGCTCCTTGGTTCTGGGTCTTGTCAGATAATCCTTCAGACATTCATAGACGTTAAGGCTGTGCTCCACCAGTCCGCCCTCATGGGAGCCGTGAAATCTGGTGCTGGATGGCGCAGTAAAAAAATCACTGTCTTCCGAGTTCAGATACTCCAGTAAACGTTGGGCTCCGGGGCGCTGAATTTTTGACTGGTAAATCTCTATAAATGTTTCCTTTGCACCCATAGCAATCCTCCTCTCTTTGGCAACTCGTTAATTATACCATGTTTTTTTCAAACCCGCAAGAGTTTTTGTAAAAAATCATTTCATTCTACAGTTGTATATGTTGAAATTTGTTGCATTTTAACAAAGCAAAGGAAGTAATTTTATGAGGTATCTTCTGTATAAGCCCCCAACAATCGGTTACACTAACCAAGAACCGGTCCGTGTCCGGCAGAGTGCCGCAGGATCGGCAATTTCAAAGCAAGTAAAAGGAGAATCTGCAATGAAAAGTAAATTCGTTTTGTCCCTCCTGGCAGCCATGAGCTGTGCAGTGGTGATGACCGGATGCGGCAACAAGTCCAAGAACGATGCAGCAAAGGAAACAACAACAAATCAGAAAGAGACTGCTGCTGCCACTGATACCCATAACGGCGTCGTAGGTGATGCTGAAAATCTGGTCAGTGATGTCGTACAGGGCGGCGAGGATATCGTCAGTGATGTAGTCGGAGGCGGCGAGCACATTGCCAGCGATGTGGTGGACGGCAACGGAGGTTCCGGAACAGCGCATACTGCAATAACGGACAATCACACAGGCACAGAAACAGTGACCACTACCAAGGCAACGGACAGCAGAGGAAGATAGCCTTCCTAAAGCGGTGTACGGCAAGTATGCCGCTTTTTTGCTGGCATAGCTCTGCGAGGGGAATTTCATCACAGCACTATTGCATTTAGAAAAAAAGTATGGTATAATAACAAACGGATGGAGGTGATAACGATGCTGACAAAGCTGCTCAGCCGCAGTACCTGTGCAGACTGCAAGCTCTGCTGCGTATTTGACCGGTATGATGTATGGGAAACGCCCGTACTCAGCCAGGAAGTCATGGAAAAGGCACGGACACTCCTGCCGGAATCCGAATTTGTCACAAAGGGAGAAAACTCCTATTTATTCCGGATCCGTGAACTGGACGGTGATGATTTGTTCCGCTGTCCGCTGCTTGATCCGGACAAGGGCTGTATGCTGGGAACGGAGAAGCCCTTTGACTGCCAGATCTGGCCATACCGTATTATGGAGCTTGACGGCCGGCAGGCTATCACCATCGCACCCATCTGTGATGCCATGATGGCACAGCCCTTGGATAAGCTGCTCTCCTTTCTCAGGGAGGGGTTAGCTGATACCATTTTTGACTATGCCGAGCTGCATCCGGATGTGGTAAAACCCTATGATTACATGTATCCCATCTTATTATGGAAACCTCTGAAAAATCAATAATAAGGAGAAGTGAAGTATGTCCAATCAGAGTTATGAAAGCCCGTTTTGTACAAGATATGCCAGCAAGGAAATGCAGTATCTCTTTTCTGCTGACAAAAAGTTTACCACCTGGAGAAAGCTCTGGGTTGCGCTGGCCCGTGCGGAAATGAAGCTGGGTCTGCCTGTAACACAGGAGCAGGTGGATGAGCTGGAGGCTAATATCGAGAACATCGACTATGCCATGGCGGCAGAGGAAGAAAAGGCAGTGCGGCATGATGTTATGGCACATGTACATACCTACGGCTATGCCTGCCCCAAGGCTGCTGGAATCATTCATCTGGGAGCCACCTCCTGCTATGTAGGTGACAACACTGATATCATCATCATGCGGGATGCTCTGCTGGTTGTCAAGAGAAAGCTGATTAAGGTTATTTCTCAGCTGGCAAAATTTGCAGATACCTATAAGTCCCTCCCCTGCCTGGCCTACACTCATCTGCAGCCCGCACAGCTGACTACCATCGGCAAGCGTGCCACATTATGGTGTAACGAGCTTCTGATGGATCTGGAGGATCTGGACTTCCGCCTGAACAGTCTCAAACTCCTTGGTTCCAAGGGAACTACCGGCACACAGGCCTCCTTCATGGAGCTGTTTGAAGGTGATACGGACAAAATCAAGCAGCTGGAGCAGATGATTGCAGAAGAAATGGGCTTTGACGCAGTGGTTCCTGTTTCCGGTCAGACCTACTCCAGAAAGGTGGATTATCAGGTTTGTTCCGTACTGGCCGGCATTGCCCAGTCCGCAAGCAAGTTCTCCAATGATATTCGTCTGATGCAGAGCTTCAAGGAAATGGAAGAACCTTTTGAGAAGAGTCAGATCGGTTCCTCCGCCATGGCTTACAAGCGCAATCCCATGCGTGATGAGAGAATTACCTCCCTGGCACGATATGTCATGGTGGATGTGCTGAATCCCGCTTTTACTGCCGGCACCCAATGGTTTGAGAGAACACTGGATGATTCGGCAAACAAGAGAATTTCCGTTGCAGAGGCATTCCTTGGCGTGGATGCCATCCTGAATATTATGCTGAATGTCACTGACCCGGAGAATGGTTTTGTCGTGTATGACAAGATCATTACCAGAAGAGTCATGGCGGAGCTTCCCTTTATGGCAACAGAAAATATTATGATGAATGCTGTAAAAAAGGGCGGCAACCGGCAGGAGCTGCATGAGAGAATCCGTCAGTACTCCATGGAAGCCGGTGCAAGAGTAAAGCGTGAGGGACTTGACAATAACCTCTGCGAGCTGATTCTGGCAGACCCCATGTTCATGATTACCAAGGAAGAGATGGATGCCATCATGAAGCCGGAAAACTTCATCGGCAGATGTCCTCAGCAGGTGGACGAGTTTATTGAAAACTGCGTAAAGCCGGTACTGGAGAAGAACGGCGTTTCTGACGATCGGGCAGAAATCAACGTATAAGCGGCGCAGAGCCTGCGCCTGCGTTACGCATTTGTTTGATGGATTCGCTTACTACTCGCGGCGATGATTAATACGACACAATGCCCCCAATGCTGCGCAAAGGGGGCATTGCTATTCATTCATCTTCCGTTTGCGACATATCTCTCAAGGCACACATCCAGTTGACGTTGATTTTTGACAGCACTCACTTTCTGTGGATACTTTGCAGTCACATTACGGTATCGTTCTTTTGTTTTTCCGGTTCTTCCGTCATGCAGAATCCATTTGATGAACTTCCAGTCCAGCTTTTCATTGCAGCCATTTGCCATATCCGGACGTGTGGTGTTTTTATATTTCCGATAGCGTTTTACCGCGCGATACAAGCAGGAAAACCGGTTAAACAAAAGCAGAATAATCACATCCGCTTCTTCCAGCCGGCGTTCGTAAAATAGTTTCGAATAATTTCCATCAATGACCCACGCATCATGGGTATTCATAAATTCTTCTGTGATGCGTTCTTTTTCCTCCTTGCTGCGGATCTTCCAATCCGGCAGAAAGTGGACCGTATCAAAATGGAGTACATCTGCCCCATAAATTTCTCCCAGTTTTCTTGCCAGCGTGGACTTTCCAGAACCGCTGTATCCCATAATTGCAATTTTCATTTAGTTCCACCTCTGTTAAAAGAGACAACAAGCCGCTGCCCGGACGGACAGCGGTTTATGTTTTATTCATTTTCCTTCTGCTTCAGATCCGCCCTGGCTTTCTTACGGGCAAGGCGCATAGTAATGGCTTCATAGGGCACTACAATGCAGAGATACAGAACGGTATACACAATTGCAATACAGAGGAATTCCTTCCAGCTGCCGCTCCAGCCAAAATGATCGGCAATCAGCTGTCCCAGGAAAAAGACAATGAACAGAAAAACCAGCTCGCCGATTAGATTTCGTACTTTTTTACCCATATTTTCACCATGAACAGTGCTGTCCGAATTACCGGGCAGCACTGTTTGCATTTACTCAGTTATGATTCTTCTTAGCTGCAATATCTGCCAGTGCTTCCTTGCGGGAGAGGTTGATTCTGCCCTGCTTGTCAATTTCAACAACCTTGACAACAATCTCATCCCCAATGGCAACCACATCCTCCACACGTTCTACACGGTGATTATCCAGCTGAGAAATGTGTACCAGACCATCCTTGCCGGGAGCAATTTCAACAAATGCGCCGAAGTTCATCAGACGAACTACCTTGCCCTTATAGATAGCACCGACCTCGGGATCATTGGCAATGGTTTCCACAATCTGGATTGCCTTCTTGGCATTGTCCATATTGATACCGCTGACGAATACATTACCCTCTTCATTGATATCAATCTTCACATCGCACTCCGTACAGATCTTCTGTATTACCTTGCCGCCCTGACCAATTACTTCACGGATTTTGTCTACCGGAACCTTGGTCTGGAGCATTTTAGGCGCATAGGCATTGACAGTCTCTCTGGGAGCCGGAATGGCCTTGAGCATAATTTCGTCAAGAATATACAGGCGAGCCTTTCTGGTCTTTTCAAAGGCTTCCGCAATAATGGCAGGCGTCAGACCGTCAACCTTGATATCCACCTGAATGGCTGTAATACCCTTGTGGGTACCGCCGACCTTGAAGTCCATGTCGCCGAAGAAATCCTCCAGACCCTGGATATCCACCATGGTCATGAAGTCATCACTGTCGGGCAGTGTAATCAGGCCGCAGGAGATACCTGCAACAGGCGCTTTAATCGGAACACCAGCATCCATCAGAGCCAGGGTGGAACCGCAGATGGAACCCTGGGAAGTGGATCCGTTGGAGGACAGCACCTCGGAAACAAGACGCATTGCATAGGGGAATTCCTCAACAGAGGGCAGTACCGGAACAAGTGCCTTTTCTGCCAATGCACCGTGACCGATTTCTCGTCTGCCGGGGCCTCTGCTGGGCTTGGTTTCACCTACGGAATAGGACGGGAAGTTATACTGGTGCATATAACGCTTGGAAACCTCTTCGTCCAGACCGTCGATCTTCTGAGAATCACTGACCGGCCCGAGGGTTGCAATTGTCAGCACCTGGGTCTGACCTCTGGTGAACAAGCCGCTGCCGTGTACTCTGGGCAATACCCCAACCTCAGCAGCCAGAGGACGGATTTCATCAATAGCACGGCCGTCAACACGCTTGCCCTCATAGAGCCATGCACGGACAATCTTCTTCTGAAGCTTGTACATGCACTCATCCAGCTTTGCTGCTTCTTCCGGATACTTCTCATCCAGTACTGCATGCATTTCATCCACAATGGGCTTCAGACGCTCCTCACGGATATTCTTATCATTGGTATCCAGCGCAAACTTCACCTTTTCGCCGCAAAGAGCCTCCACCTCATCAAACATTTCATGAGGAACCTCCTGGGACTCAAATTCAAATTTCTTCTTGCCGATCTGGGACTGGATATCGCTGATAAACGCTACCATTTTCTTGATTTCGTCATGACCGGTAAGGATTGCCTTGAGCATGGTATCCTCGTCCACCTCGTTGGCGCCTGCTTCGATCATGACAATCTTCCCTGCACTGCCTGCAACAGTCAGATTCAGATCATTATGAGCTCTCTGCTCCTGCGTGGGATTCAGCACGATTTCACCGTCCACCAGACCTACGCTGATACCGGCAATGGGGCCGTTCCACGGAATATCGGAGATAGAAATCGCAATGGACGTTGCAATCATACCGGTGATTTCCGGTGAGCAGTCCGGATCCACAGCCAGAACAGTCATCACAACGGATACATCGTTGCGCATATCCTTCGGAAACAGCGGACGAATGGGACGGTCAACCATACGGGAAGTCAGAATTGCCTTCTCGGAAGGCTTGCCCTCACGCTTGGTGAAGGAACCGGGAATTCTGCCGACGGAATACAGTCTCTCCTCATAGTCCACGGACAGCGGAAAGAAATCAATGCCGTCACGGGGCTTTGCACTTGCAGTAACATTCGCCATTACAACGGTTTCGCCGTAACGAACCCAGCAGGAACCGTTGGACAATTCACAGGTCTTACCGGTTTCTACAACCAGGGGACGGCCTGCATAGGTAGTTTCAAACTTTCTGTAATTTTCAAACATACTTTTTCCTCCTTGTGCCAGGCAGCGTTTTAGCAAAAAACCCTGCCCCTGTATGCACAGAGGTACGGTCAGATGCTAATATTCCGCTGCTGACGCAATTTCATAAATTTGTTTTGATATGAGGAAAGGCAGAGGGCTTCCCCACTGCCTTCCAAATCCGGAATTACTTACGGATGCCCAGCTTTGCGATGATTGCACGGTATCTGTTGATATCCTTCTTCTTCAGATATGCCAGCAGATTTCTTCTGCGGCCGATCATCTTAAGCATACCTCTTCTGGAATGGTGATCCTTCTTGTGCACCTTCAGGTGTTCTGTTAGATCATTGATACGACGTGTCAGGATTGCAATCTGAACCTCCGGAGAACCTGTATCATTCTCATGTGTACGATTGCTTTCGATCACAGCTGTCTTTTCTTCCTTACGCAGCATTAGTTTCACCTCTTTGCTTTAAATTATCCGCAACATAGAGTGGGGCAGGCAAAAATCCCGATTGCGGGCGTAACCCCCAGTCCAAGTACACGGATCTATATTATTATACCACACTTTGAATGGTTTGTAAAGTCTTTTTTCAAAAAAATCTGTGTTCTTTTGAAAATAATTATGATACAGAAAAGGCTATTTTGACCAGCTATTCTGAAGCAATATGCTTTTGCAGGCGTTCCTGTAATTCTGTAATTTCCTCGCGCCACTGTATTCCATCACCGCTTTGGTACATGATATCCGCCAGCTCTGAATCACCTGCGTCCATGATCAGGGACAGAGCAGCAACTGCATCACCAAGAATCCGCTGAAGCGGATAAACCGGTCTGCGGCTCAGAAAGTGTGTTCTGGAAACCTCTTGTTCCAGCCGGGCTGCCAGCTTCTTCAGTTCCTCTGCATAATGATACTGTTCAAACCCATAATCCGTACCATTCAGAATATGATCGAAAAGGCAGGCTCCTGCCCAGATTTCATATCCCATATCTTCTCCGAGGCCGCCCTCCTCATTGTTCATTGAACGGACAAACTCTGCGGCTTCTTCCCTGGAAAGCCAGGAGAAACGTTTCAAACAGTGCCATGCTTCTTTGGTATGAATGGGTTCATGCCAATCTGCCGCAATTCTAAAATCATATTTATGAATGCTTTTCAACGGACAGGGATCTTCTAAAAGCTCATGCACAAATTGTTCAGTATATTCTGAAGAAAATGGCGTCATCCGTTCCACTGCCTTTCTGTATCAGGAAATGACCTTTCCTTTTTTCTTCTCTTTCTTGGGTTTGACGGGGGCTTCCTTTCCTCCCTGATCCTCGAAGAGGTTTTCGCCGTTACTCTGGGTGTATGCCATCTCCGGATTAACCTCCCCCCGCTGTGCATAGTAGGGGTTGATGACATATTTCTGAATCACGGGATAGCAGTTAAACACAATCATGAACCCTATAAACGCTACCGGGATGAAGGGAAGCACCAGCACCATCACATAGGGAAACAGAATGGTCAGAAACACAAACAGAGCTGTCACCAGTACCGTGATGCCCAATGTGATCAGATTCTTTTTCAGAGCAATGCAGCTGAGTGCAAGGGAATTTTTCAGAATATTGGTCATACTCAGATCCGTTGAAACGATCATCGGGTAAGCATAGAAGCTCATGAGCAGCACAGCTATGGCAACACTGAAGCTGGCAACCAGCAGGACATAATACATCATGGAAGAATTTTCTGCTATGAGTTTCGGGTACACATAGATAGCACAGGCTGCAGAAGCCATCACCAAAAGGTCAATAATTCCCATCACACATGCTTGTTTAAAGCAGCTTTTGAATGTCTTGAAAAAGGTATTAAGAATAAAGGTTGGTTTTTCCAGTGAATAATTTCTCAGAATTTTCGTGCAGCCTGCAATCGTTGGACCAAAAGCCAGGAAAAACCACAGAATCAATACTGCCAGAATGAATAGAGTCAATCCCCTGCTGACACTCGTCAGATAAAAAATAACCGGAATCGTCAGCACCAGGGGCAGCAGACTCGCCATTAAAAGCAGGTTCACATCAATCAGTTTCCAGAATTTCCGGAATGTCAGTTCCCAGTACCGGAAAAACGGCTTTTTCTTTGGTGCATTTTTTGCCACTCCAGCACCGGCGGATTCATATTCCCCTCCAAACAGACCCATTTTCACATCTTCCTTTCCAATTTCACTTCTATTCTCCCAACATGACGGATTCCAAGACAGGGTATCCATAGCGCAGCAGGCAGCACTGCAGAAGCCCCAGAACAAGCAATGCGGCAGCAAGAACAAGGTAACGGATCCCACAGAGCTTCAGTGACAGCTGACAATTCTCTGAACATCGGAATACACACCCGGCAATTTGCCAGGAATTCCGGAGCACCTCCCTGGCTGCCACCACAAACAGCAGCGTACTCAGAAATGCATAGGGCATCACAAATACCATTGCGGTCAGGATACCTGCCATTCCCTGTGACACATAAGTCTTACACAGTTCACTGCCCAATGCAGCACCCCGCAGTACCAGAAGCACCATTGCAGCAGGTGCTCCGGCAGCCGAAAGCCCCAGTGCCGCAAAAAACAACAGCCACAGCAGCGGAATCAGTACACAGCGAAGCAGCATACTGCCTATTGGCAGGGAAACGGCTGCAAGTCCCATTCCCTGCTGAAACAGGCAATGATCCCATATTGTCCACGCGGAATGCAATACCGACAGAATGCTGCCGCCAATTGTCCCCAGGAGCACCGGCACAAGCAGCAGAAAAACACTGGTGCTTGTTTGCTTCTCCTGTACTTTTGTCCGATTCTGCTTCATTGCACATCAACTCCTCCGTACAAGCTATGTGCATGTCCGCAAAAATAGAACCGTTATTTTGACAATTCATAGGCACGACGTGTGCAAGCAGTACAAGCATCCTCAACCGTTGCTTCCAGCTTTCCGTCATACAGCCGGTCAAGTCCTGCCAGGGTTGTTCCGCCGGGAGAGGATACCATACGGATCAGTTCCTCAATGGAATAACCGGATTCCGTCAGCATTTTTGCCGAACCAATCAGGCTCTGGGCAAAAAGGGAAAGTGCTGTCTCCTGCCCAATCCCCTCCTTCACGGCATAGTCCACAAATGCCTTGGCAAACAGGTAGATGAATGCCGGGCTGCTGCCGTTAATAGCGATAATCTCCTTCATTCTGTCCTCCGGTACCTCAGCGGTTTTTCCGCAGGCATCAAAAATGGCACGCACCGCAGCAAATTCATCATCACTTGTAGGAGCGCATTTTGCAAGAGCCGTTGCACCTTCTCCAAGAAGCAGAGGCGTATTGGGCATGACCAGAATCACCTTAGCATTGGGGATGGTTCTGCTGCGGATGTACTCAGCAGTAATGCCGGCTGCAATAGAAACAAGGACAGTATCCTCCGTCACTGCATCCGCAATCTGCTCCAGTACCACATCAAACATCTGGGGCTTGACTGCAAGGACTACATATTTGCACTTCTGCACCACTGCAGCGCCGGAATCGCAGACAGAAACAGAATATTCTGCAAGGCGCCGGAGCTTCTCCTCATCCGTATCAAAAGCGGATAACTGATAAAGCTTATGCAGTTCGCTTTCCGCTGCACCCTTCATAATGGCGAAACCCATATTGCCGGCACCGATAAATCCTACATTGATCATGGGATCAGATCCTTTCTATAAACAAAAAATACTTGCTTTTAATTATACAACAGATTGTACAAAAATGCAAGTATTTTTTAAGAACTTTCATTGGACATTTTCCGGAGAATTGCAGGCTTTTCCGGCTGCTGCGGTTTTACGAAAGCGAGGTTTTAAACACCCGCTTATATGCCTCACTGACCGCCGGGAGCAATATGGTAATCAACAGGCACTCCACCGGGAGCATGAGGGCATTTTTAATTATGCGAGGTGACAGCCAGATCCAGAACGCATGCCATTCCGATCCTGATAAAAACGGGAAATGAGGGTTGACATAGCAGTAATACAGCACCGCAGAATTCAGCACCAGATTGCAGATAAGAACAACAATGACCCGTGCTATGACAGCTCTGAGAATCACCATCAGCGGCAAGTTTTTGCCCATTACCCGGTGATACAGGAAAACACCGTAGATCAAAGCAGCAATGATTTTTACTGCCAGCAGCGCAAAATTATAATCCCTTGCCTTATAGCCATCCAGAATATAGCCGACCACATCTACACCGATATTGGCAATCACGCTGACCACCGGACCGTAGAGCATTGCAATCGCCATTACGCCGATAAAAGCAAAGGAAATCCGTAAATCCTCAGTAATATTGATGGTCAGGTTACGCAGCACAATGGACAGTGCCATCAGCATTCCTGAAACCGCAAGCGTTTCCGTTCGTTTCAGCTCTGCTGCCGAATCCGGAAACATAGAAATAAAACCCTTCATGATAAGCCTCCTATATGTTACGAATACAGCTTCGTGCATAATTCAAGGCTTGCCTGCAAGAGCTTTAAATTACACATTCAGCGGGATGCGAAGTCTGCACCGCAAGAACTGCTGCTCTTTTCGTCCGGCCGACAACTCCCCGTTCGGCTGGCACTTAACGCACAAACTTCTACTCTGTATGATACATAACCGGCAGTTCATTACACCGGTTATTATATCCTCTGATAAGGGGAACCCCTGAAAACGTGAACACCCGTTTTTCCTGCAAAGAGTTTGTGGAACAATGTCCCACAAACTCTGCGAAAGCGTCACAATTTCAGAAATTAATAAGCAACTTCATTCAGGATATCATATCTTCTGTCAATGAAGGGCTTCTTCATTGCCAGACCTTCCTGCAGATCAATGTCATAGACCTTACCGTCCTTGAGACCCACAATTCTGTTGCCGATGCCCTGCTCCAGCAGATCTACGGCATGATAGCCCATTTCCGTTGCCACTACACGGTCACGAAGTGTCGGAGAGCCGCCGCGCTGAACATGACCGAGAATGGTTGCTCTTGATTCGATACCGGTCATTTCCTGGATGGTTCTTGCAATATTTTCTGTCTGGCCAACACCCTCTGCAACAACAATAATGAAATGATGCTTGCCATTCTTGTCCTCCTTGGTCTTGACCATTTTTGAAGCAATGGCATCCAGATCATAGGGGCGCTCCAGCGTAAGCGCAGCCTCAGCACCTACTGCAATTGCAACATTCACAGCGATGAAGCCTGCCTTTCTGCCCATTACCTCTACTACGGAACAACGAGCATGGGACTGTGTGGTATCACGCAGCTTGTCAATCATTTCCATTGCGGTGTTCATTGCAGTATCATAACCAATCGTGTACTCCGTACACTGAATATCATTATCAATAGTACCGGGAATGCCGATGCAGGGGATTCCTACTGAGGACAAATCGCCGGCGCCTCTGAAGGAACCGTCACCGCCGATGACCACAAGTCCTTCCAGACCAACCTCTTCACAAACTGCCTTGCCTTTGAGAACGCCTTCCATATTTCGGAATTCGGGGCAGCGAGCGGTATACAGCCAGGTGCCGCCTCTCTGGATAATACCGGAAACGCTTCTTGCGCTCATTTCAACAAATTCACGGTTCAGGAGTCCCACATAGCCTCTCTGGATACCTACGACTTCCATATTCTTGGAAAGTGCTGCACGAGTCACTGCTCTTACAGCAGCGTTCATACCCGGAGCGTCGCCGCCGCTTGTCAAAACACCGATTTTTTTCATAATATCCATTCTCCATTCTGCATTTGCAAAAAATTCTTCTTACCTCTTTATTTTACAACATTTGCATGCTGATGTCAAGTCCTTTTTCGTTTTTCCGCCACTTTTCTTATGGCAGCCGCTAAAAAACTTCTTTTAAAATATGGGAAGTGAAAAAGGTGGAATTTGCGGAGCTTCTCCCAACTCAACAGCAAATTTTTAAAATTGCTATATGGAATTCTGACGGTTCCGATGCACCCTGGGAATACAGCCGATCTGATGGGGAGCAAACAGCGTACACAATTCCTGATAAAACGCATCCGTGATTTCTGCCTGCATCCGATGCCGGGGCTGAACATATTTCTTTTCCTCAGTCAAGAACAGGATAACCTCGGTTTCGCCGGGGTAACGGGCACACAGGGACTCCAGCTGCGGCAGCACCGGAACCTGCTGCTTGTCAAGCTTAATACACAGCTGCATCTGCCGGAGCATTAACGCAAATTCCTCCTGTTCACGAACGCTTTCACAGAGAACGGAAACAGCATCCTCCTTTTTAGAAATTCTGCCGGTAAGATACAGTATTTTATCTGTTCTGAGACGCTGTACTGAAACTGCGTAAAGCCTTGGGAAAATCACCGCATCCATGGTACCGCTTTCATCCTCAATGGTAAGGAAGCACATCTCTTCTCCTCCTTTGGTGCGGTGTTTTTTCACGCCCTGCACCATGCACAGGAGACGAACCAGCTGCTGATCCCTAACATTTTTCCCTTCATCCTCAACCAGTTTCCCGATTGTCACTGTATGAAGCAGTGCCTGAAGATAGCGCACGCTCTCCATGGGATGGCCGGAAATGTACATACCCGTGGCGGCTTTCTCCATCTGGAGCTTATGAAGAATATCATACTCCTTCGCCTCCGGAATGGTCAGATCCGCCGGTTCCCTGATCTCCGCATCCCCGAACAGGCTCATCTGCCCCTCCATGACATGATCGGAACTGCTGCTGACAGCATCCAGGACATGTTCAAAAGAACGCATCATGCGGTGCCGGTTACAGTCCAGACAATCCAGGGCACCTGCCTGAATCAGTGCCTCAAGGGCACGCTTATTCATTCCGTGGGAAGACATGCGGCGGCAAAAATCCACAAAGCCTGTAAATTTCCCGTTGGCACTGCGCTCGGCTGTCAGTTTATCGATAAGACCTTTGCCGAGTCCGCGGATGGCCAGCAGACCGAAAATCATACGGTTTTCCCGGTAGACAAAGCCCCACTCGCCGGTATTCACATCCGGCGGACAGATCTCCAGACCGGCATTGCGGCATTCCTCCAGATAGCTCAGGAGCTTCTGGGAATCAGAGATCACACTTGTCATAAGAGCAGCCATATAATCAGCAAAATACAGGCACTTCAGATAGGCAGTCTGATATGCCAGCAGCGCATAAGCAGCAGCATGGGATTTATTGAAGGCATAGGAAGCGAAGCTCTCCATCTGATCAAAAATCTGATTGGCGATATCCTCCGGAACACCGTTGGCAACAGCACCGATACAGCCGTCATCCTTTCCGGAGCCATAGAGAAATATTTTACGTTCCTGCTCCATAACGTCGTGCTTTTTCTTCGCCATGGCACGGCGCACCAGATCGGCACGTCCATAGGAATAACCGGCAAGCTTCCGGCAGATCTGCATGACCTGTTCCTGATACACAATACAGCCGTAGGTGACATCCAGAATATCCTCCAGCATGGGGTGAAGATACCTGACCTCACTGCGGTGGTGGCGGTTGCGGATATAAGTGGGAATGGCATCCATGGGACCGGGACGGTACAGAGCCAGCACTGCAATAATATCCTCCATGTTTTCCGGACGCAGCCGCATCAGCACAGCTCTGATACCGTTACTTTCCAGCTGAAAAACGCCGGACGTATTACCGGCGGCAATCATGCGATAGACCCCCTTGTCATCAAGGGGAATGCTGTCAATGGAAAAGTCCGGCTCGTACCGGCGGATCGCATTGACGGCGTCCCGGATCACAGTAAGATTGCGCAGCCCCAGAAAGTCCATTTTCAGAAGTCCCAGCCGTTCCAGCACAGTCATGGTATACTGGGTCACGATAGTTTCATCATTTTTCTGCAGGGGCACATAATCGCTGACCGGCGATGCCGCAATGACAACGCCTGCGGCATGGGTGCTGGCATGGCGGGGCATCCCCTCCACCTGCTTTGCCATATCCAGGAGCTTCCGGACACGTTCATCGTTCTGGTACAGTGCTTTCAGCTCGCCGACTTGCTCCAGTGCCTGGGCAACGGTCATTCTGCCGTCAATGAGCTTGGCGGTTTTATCGCACAGCGCATAGGGAATTTGCATTACCCTGCCCACATCCCGGACCGCAGCACGGGCCTTCATGGTATCGAATGCAATAATTTCCGCTACATGGTCGCTTCCGTACCTGCGGACAACATACTCCTTCACTGCCTGACGGCCTTCCATGCAGAAATCAATGTCAAAATCCGGCATGCTGACACGCTCCGGATTGAGGAAGCGCTCAAAGAGCAGGTTCCCGGCAATGGGATCAATGCCGGTAATGCCGATACAATAGGCGCAAAGGCTGCCGGCTCCGGAGCCTCTGCCGGGGCCAACGGGGATCTGCTGGCTTCTTGCATAACGAATAAAGTCCCATACGATGAGAAAATAATCCACAAATCCCATCTGCTCAATGACATCCAGCTCATAGAGGAGACGCTGTTTTACTTCGTCAGCAGGTGCATTGCCGTAGCGCATATACATTCCCTTAGTACAGAGTGCCCGGAAATAGGCAGTATTATCCGTTACCCCCTCCTGCACAAAATGAGGCAGTTTCCGTTCCCCGAAGGTGAAGGTTACCTGACAGCGGTCAGCGATCCTCCGGGTATTGGCAATGGCTTCCGGAAGATTCGGAAACAGCTGTTCCATCTCCTCCGTGCTTTTGAGGTAGAATTCATTGGTGGGAAAACTCAGTGCCCCCGGTTCATCAATGGTGGTGCCGGTCTGGACGCAGATCAGAACTTTCTGCATTGCTGCATCACTGCGCGCAAGATAATGCGCATCATTGGTGGCGGCTAACGGAATTCCTGTTTCTGCGGACAGCCGTATCAGCTGGGGCAATACCTCACGTTCCTCTGCAATTCCGTGATTCTGAATTTCCAGAAAAAAATTATCCCTGCCGAAAAGCTGCTGATAGCGCAGTGCCGTTTCCCTGGCACCGGAATAATTGCCCTCCAGCAGCTTTCGGGGAATTTCTCCCGCAATGCACGCTGAAAGGCAAATCAACCCCTCATGATATTGTTCCAGCAGCTCCCAATCCACACGGGGTTTTTTGTAGAAGCCTTCCAGATTGGACAAGGAAACCAATTTCATCAGGTTCTGATAGCCCCGGTTATTTTCACAGAGCAGTACCAGATGATAGCTTTTCCCATCCAGGTGCGGTTCCCGGTCAAACCGGGTTCTCTGTGCAACATATACCTCGCAGCCGATAATGGGACGGATCCCCTGAGCCTGGGCTGCATCATAGAAGGCAATTGCAGCATACAGGTTGCCGTGATCCGTCACTGCCACTGCAGTCTGTCCCAGGGCTTTGACCTGTGCTGTCAGCTGCTCCAGACGGCAGGCGCCATCAAGAAGACTGTATTCACTGTGCACATGGAGATGTACGAAATCCTCAGCTGCTGCCATTTGCATTCTCCTCCCGGTATTTGGCGGCAATGGCCGCAAGACGGCGGAAACGATGATTTACACCGGAACGGCCTATGGGCTTTTCCAGCAGTTCACTCAGATCCTGAAGACTCAGATGGGGGTTGTCCAGCCGCAGTTCCGCCAGTTCCCTCAACTCCGGGGACAGCTTCTGCATGCCGCCGTGATGGATGATGGTCCGGATATCCCGGCATTGCCTTTCCGAAGCAGAAATGACTTTATCAATATTGGCAAGATCACAGTTATTCATACGATTGACATGATTTTTGACTTCCTTGTCAATTTTGATATCAATCAGATCAAGCGTGCATTTCTGCGCACCCATAAAAGTCAGCAGATCGCCGATCTCTTCGCTGTCCTTCAGATAGGCGGAATACGCATACCGGCGTCTGGTGATACCGGGATGCACCCCCACGCTGAGCAGAACGTCACAAAGATCCTGGCACAATTCCCCGGTGGGTGCTGTAAATTCCAGATGATACTCCTTGTTAGGATCGGTCATGGAGCCGCAGGTCAGAAATACGCCGCCCAGAAACATCCCGATGCTGTTCATAGGCAGATTGCGCATATCAATGCGGCGCAGCTCATGAATATGAAATGTACTGCGGATCCGGGTCACTGCCTCCGTTCCCGCAATGCGGTAAATGCAAAGCTGTGTCCCGTCCTTCCGGGGCTTCCGTGTAATCTCCAGGGGAACAGCCGCACCGAAAACTGTTTTCATCAGAACGGGAAATACAGAATCAAATACCTCGCTCTCGCTCTTGAGACAGATTTCTTCACGGGTAACTGTCCGGCAGTACAGCAGCATGCCGTACAGGCAGGCAAACCGCCGGTCCTGATCATTGATGGTCATACGGATACTCTCACGCACATTATCGGAAAATGACATGCTGCTCCACCTCCGTCATCCCCTGTCCTTAGCAATATCCCGGTGCAGTTTGTGTACACGATAGCCTTTTTCACGCAGAGCATCTCCCACCAGCTCTGCAAAGGTAATGGAACGATGCTTACCTCCGGTACAACCGAAGGCTACCACCAGCTGACTCTTTCCCTCGGTGACATAAAGGGGCAGGAGAAATTCCAACAGATCCATAATCTTCCGGAACAGTTCCTGGGACTGCGGGAACTGCATCACATAGTCACGCACACAGCTCTCACAGCCGGTATGCGTTTTCAGTTCCGGAATATAGAAGGGATTGGGCAGGCACCTGACATCCATTACCAGATCGGATTCCGTGGACACGCCGTACTTGTAGCCAAAGGAAAGCACCTTCACCAGCATGGAATCCGTCTTTTTCTCTAGAAACATACTCTTGATTTCTTCCTTCAGCTGGGAAACGCTGAGATGGGATGTTTCAATAAAGTAATCGGCAATGGAGCGCAGCTGCTGCAGCTGCTCACGTTCATACTGGATTGCCTCCTGGAGAGAACCGCACTTTTCTGCCAAAGGATGCTTGCGGCGCGTTTCCTTGTATCGTTTGAGCAGCACTTCATCGGATGCCTCGGTAAAGATAACCTTGACATCCACACTGGTTTCATTTTTCAGCGTCCGCCAGCTGCGGTAAATGTCAGCAAACATATCACCGGAGCGGATATCCACAGCAATCGCTACTTTATTCAGACCGCCTTCGGAATGCTCACAGATGTCTACAAACTTTGGAATCAACTGGGGCGGCAGGTTATCAATACAATAAAAACCGATATCCTCCATTACCTGCATCACCATTGTTTTTCCGGCACCGGACATGCCGGTAATCATCACAAGCTGCATATACACATACCTCCATCCTTCTTAATAGCAGCCTCTAAAAACTTGTTTTTAGAGGTGGGGTGTGGGTTGACTCCCCACGGGGTGGGAAGATGCCCCGGAGGGGCAGAGGGGACGGGCACCTGTCAGGTGAAGCCCCACAAAATCCACCTTTTATTCCTTTCCAATTTTAAAAACAGAGGGTTTTTAGAGATTCCCTATTGTAATATAACCGGCTCCAGCTCCAGAGTAATGCCCTTCTCCTTCTGTACAATTTCACGCACCTGACTGCACAGCTCCAGTACATCGGCACAGGTCGCATTTCCGGTATTGATTACAAAACCGCAGTGCTTGGTGCTGACCTGTGCGCCGCCCACAGTCCTTCCCTTCAGACCGCACTGGTCGATGAGAAGGGAAGCATAGCTTCCCTCTGGACGTTTGAAGGTGCTGCCGGCACTCGGATATTCGAGAGGCTGCTTGGTTCTGCGCTGATGGAGCAGCTCCTCCATTTTTTTCCGTATGGCTGCCTGATCCCCCGGCTGCAGTTCCAGTGTGACACTGACAATGATTCCTCCCGTTTCTGAAAAAAGGCTGCGGCGGTAGGAGAGATGCATTTCCTCAGGGAAAAGAGTATGCAGGCCGCCCTCCTGGTCAAGATACTCACAGCTGCGGACTATATCTTTCATTTCACTTCCGTAGGCTCCTGCATTCATATACAGAGCACCTCCGATGGTTCCCGGAATACCGCACAGGGCTTCCATTCCGGTCAGGGAATGCTGCGCAGCAGTTCTTGCCGCAGCGGCAAGTCCGGCTCCCGCCTGACAGACCAGCTGATTGCCCTTCACAGTAATCTTTGAAAAGTGATCGCCCAGATGGAGAATCAGCCCCCGGTATCCCCTATCCGACGCAAGAACATTGCTGCCCCTGCCAAGGACAAAAAACGGCATGTCATTCTCCTTACAGAAGCACAGCAATGCCTGCAGCCCCTCCACACAGGAAATATCTGCACAGTAGTCAGCTTTTCCGCCGATGTGAAAAGTTGTAAAATGGGAAAGGGCTATACCTGTGTACAGGTTGCAGCCCCAGGATTCACAAATCCGCTGTAGTTGTTCTCTCATAACATTCCTCCATACCATCCGGGATCGTCATACATGATCATTTGCGGGAGCCTCTGACAACTTATCTCATACGCCGCCTGTGGCGGCTATGAAAATCATGATTTTTTGCCTGATTTTCAAATGAGAATAGCATCAGAGGCTGTCTTGTGAAGCATCAGAAGGCATCATAATCCTTTACCGTTTCTGTGGCATCCATTCCCATGCCCAGACGGTCAAGCAGCTCCGTTGCTGCATTATAGCCCATTTTCTTCTGACGGTTGTTCATAGCGGCAACCTCAAGAATAACGGCAAGATTTCTGCCCGGCTTGACCGGGATGGTCAAAGCGGGAACCTTAACGCCAAGGATGGACGCATACTGGGTATCCACGCCCATACGATCATAAATCTTTTCCGGGTTCCATAGCTCCATTTCCACTACCAGATCAATCTTTTCCGTCATTTTTACAGCGCCCATACCGAACAGGCGGCGGGCATTGATAATGCCGATACCGCGCAGTTCCAGGAAGTGACGGATATTATCCGGAGAACTGCCGACAAGACTGATGTTGGATACCTTACGGATTTCAACAGCGTCATCTGCGACAAGCCGGTGGCCTCTCTTCACAAGCTCAATGGCAGTTTCACTCTTGCCGACACCGCTTTCACCGGTAATGAACACGCCCTCGCCGTAAATTTCAATCAGTACACCGTGCCTGGTAATACGGGGCGCAAGATTCAGATTCAGAAAGGCAATCAATCCGGCAATAAAATTCGATGTACTCTCCTTGCTTCGCAGTAGAGGCATTTCGTACTTCTTTGCAAGCTCCAGCATCTCTGCAAAATAGGGCAGCTCTCTGGTAATAATCAGAGCCGGAAGCTTCTGAGAGAAAAGCATCTCCAGACGCTCCCTTCTGGTTTTCTCGTCAATGGTGGAGAGATAGGCGAATTCCATCTTGCCGATGATTTGAATACGCTCCGGATTAAAGTATTCATAGAAGCCCATGAGCTGCAGACCGGGACGGGTGACATCATTCTCCTCAATGAGAATCTCATTGGGATCCACAGGGGTATAGATCACCTCCAGCTTGAATTCGTTAATGATTTTTTGCAGTGCAATTGTAAATTTTTCGGACATCATTTCCACTCCTTTGTTGATGATTTATTCCATTCCATCCTGGACAGAATTTTCTGCTGCTTCGGACGAAGGCGGTTCCTCGGTTGATTCCGCAGAATCCTCCGGCGAAAGAATGCCCAATGCCGTATCAGGAGGAATCCAATAGCTTCCGTCAATGGTAAGCTGCTCCAGCGTATCTTCAGTCAGAGGCGTATCGGTATCCAGTACAAATGCACACTGCATCCCGCTGAAAGCGGATCGGAGTGTCATTCGTTTTGCCGAAGTTTCCTCATCGATCAGGATCAGAACGCCGTCGGGGCGGACAGTCTCCGCAACGGATTCTGTTTCCGTGCTGTTGTCAAGGAGATACCTGCCGTCAGCTTCAATCAGGAACACGGCATCCCCTGCTGCCTCCTGCATGGAAGCAGCAATATCCGCCAGAGCTGTATACCGGTCATCGGATGCAACATCTGCTCCCAGAACAGCCAGATCCTCTTCTGAAAATTCCGGGAAGATTAGCCCCTGACAGATAATAACATCGAATCCGGCCGCACTTACCTCCGCTGTGATGCTGCACAGATAGTACTCTGTCAGTCCGCTGAAGGGGGACAGCATCGGAGACGCACCGGTCCCTCCATTGCTGTAAAGCCACTTTTCACCGGTCAGTGTATTCTGATATCCTGCTGAAGCATAGGTTCTCGGATAAACAGAATCCTCCAGCGCATTGATGCAGGCAGCAGGAACAAAGCCCGCTTCATGAATGATACTGCATATGGTTTCCAGAGGCAAGGCGGAAACAACTGCTCCGCAGATTCCGGCATCCTCCACTCCGGAGGCATAATGCAGAAAACCGCCTTTTGTTTTCAGCTGCGCCGCCACATGGGTAGTACCGACGGGAACCTGCTCCAACGCTGCCCGCAGGCTGGCTTCCGTTGCCAGAGCATCCTCCGGCAAATAGAAGCCGTGCATATCGGCTATGGACGGAAGATCAAGGGGTTCTGTGGCTGATTCTGCGATCCCGGGCTGCGTCTCCGTCATTTCCTGTACGGGCTGTGTGGGTTCAGACACACTGCTTTCAGTGCCGGGCAGGACCTTTTTTTCTTTCAGAAACCGCAGAATGGGCGAGCTGACGCTGCAGCCGACAAATCCCACCGCTAAACCCAGTATCACAGTGGTCACAACTGCTCCGGTATTACGAAAAAATCGTTTCAAACGCTCGCCTCGGGTTCTATACCGATAAATTTTGCGGCCTTTTGATTTGAGTTTCATTCTGTTTTGTGTTCTCCTCTCAAGGAAGATGCTTTCTTTTCTCTGTAAGTAATCTCTAAAAATCCCTGCTTTTAATGCGAAAACGAATAAAAGGTGGATTTTGCATTTCTTCCTCTGTTGCTTCTCTTTTTATTCTATACTTCTTTTTCAGAAAAATGCCATCTGTCCTGCTGCTGAATGGTCAAACAGTAATTGCGTATACCGCCATAGAAAGCAAACCGATATACACCATTACAGCAGGAAATCCCCGGAATGATGCCGGTACGGTTTCCGCATAGAGACGGCTGCGCACTGCCGTCAGCAGCAATGCTGCCAGCACAAAACCAAGGCCGGACTGCAGACCGAATGCCACTGCTTCTGCAATCGGAAGGGGCTGAAATCCGGAACCATTCCGGGTAAAGCCAAGATATAATGTTCCCATGACAGCACAGTTCAGTGCGGACAGATGAATGTATTTTTTGTAAACCGAAAATTTACTGCCTGCCAGGCTGTACAGTCCCAGCAGCACAATCAGGTATACTGCGCAGACAATCAAAGCAAAAACCATCGGCATCAGGAGCGCTGCAGGCAGCGTCATCTGCCCGAAAGGAATCACCATCCCCGCAAGACTGGTCAGCAGACAGCAAAGCATGGAAAAGCCCGTCATGACCAGTGCAAGGATCAGAAGATTGGATTTGCTTTTTGCTGCTGCCATAAGGGTACTGGTACCAAGTGCCTTGGTCAGCACCAGATTCGTTGTCAGCAGCGATATGACATTGGCAATCAGCCACATAATTTCACCTTATTTCTTCGGGAACAGCACTCTGTGCAGCGCACAAAGAATTCCCAGCAATACAAAGCCAGCCCATGGAGCAGCAAGGCCTTCCATCAGCAGCGGCATATCCACAACTTTGCCAAACAATGTGCCGTATGCAAGCAGTTCCCTGATCAGTCCCACTGCCGCTGCTGCTGCTGCAAAACCGGCAATATGGAACACCAGAACTGGCAGCATCACCCGCCGGCGCAGCTGATAAAAATGCAGCTGGGAATGAAGTACAATAAAAGAATTCACCGTCAGAAGCGGTAAGTACATTCCAATCGCAGCAAAGGCTTCCGGGGAGATGATTTGGCACAAAAAGGCAGCAGGAATCAGCCAAAGGCATGCTGTCAGAGCATAGAGAATCACTTGCAGCGCATAGGGAAGCCGTTTCGGATAGAAAGCCCCCATGCAGACTGTGGGAAAAGTAATACAAGCAAATGCCAGGGACAGAATCAGCGCATTTTCCAGAGTATTGCAGCATACGACAATGGGTGCAATGACCATGCCCTCCGCAAGCACTGCATTCCGGCGCAGCAATCCGTCAAACACAGAAAAATTCGTTTTCTTCACGATACTGCCTCCATTTCTGCCAGCGGGGCGGTATCCGGTTCCTCCGGCACATCACTTTCTGCTTCTGCAGCCGGCTCCTCCTTCGGTTCCGAAACCGCACGCTGTACCTCGGGAATTTCCGGTTTCCTTTGTAACGTAAAACGTTCTGCCGCTTCCTTTTCATCAAGCGCTGTCAGTCCATGGAGTACGGGACTGCAGAGAATCACCGCAATAACCACTGCGTACTCCAGCTGATAATACACAATCAGGCAGCTTGCTGTCAGTCCGATGAGCATACCGTTGAGCATGCGGGAAACGGGACTTTCCGGAAGCAAATGGATATCGCACGCCAGGAAAAGCATGGCAAACAACAGCATATTAAC
This sequence comes from uncultured Ruminococcus sp., assembly GCA_964644275.1. Lineage (GTDB taxonomy): Bacteria > Bacillota > Clostridia > Oscillospirales > Ruminococcaceae > UBA3855. Next base: position 26,132 of record CAZXVI010000004.1, read on the forward strand.
GGACAGCAGCTGCACCGGTGTCACGCCCATATACATGGCTCCGACGGAAATGCCGCCAAGATACCCCAGCGATGCAGCGAACGACAGATCCCGGCTGAACAGCAGTACCACTGCATCTAACAGCAGGAGCAGCAGACAGCCGGTTCCCATGGGGCCGGACACTGCACCAAGGAGCAGATCCAATGTCTCCGTATTCAGAGCATGCCCCGTATTCACTGCTGCACTCAGCGAGCTTTCCAATGCGATATTCTCATTGCCGAACAGCCCAAGGTGTTCTCCGGCAGCAGGGAAACGCAGCACCTCATCCTTCCAGTTGATCACTGCAAAGAGATAGCCCACCGCAGCCGGCGGGAACACAGAAGTACCCCGGCTGCCGAATACATGGCTTCCCACAGCCACTGCAAAAACCGTACTGAGAATCACAATTGAATAGGGTACGGATGCCGGCAGCATCATGGCAAGCAGCAGTGCTGTTCCGATATTGGATAAATCCGCTGCTTTATATGGCTTATTGCGAAGAAACAGGCAGACAAAATCCGTCAGAACCGCTGTCACCGCTGCAAGACCCAGCACTGCTGCCGCACGGAGTCCATAATAGAATATGCTGACAAATGCAATAGCAAGCAGTACCAGCCAGTACTGGGGAGTCCGGGTGGTCATTTGCTGCTTCAAGAGATCTCTCCCTCTTCCGGCATTGCCCTGAGTCCGGCCAGTGCTTCTGCAAGATGTTCCTGGCGGAACAAATAGCTTCCGGCTACCATGACATCTGCGCCGGCATTGCGTGCTACAGGGGCTGTGCGGTCGTTGATGCCGCCGTCCACCTCCAGCATAATTTCACGTCCGGAGGCAGTAATCATCCTACGGAGCTCTGCAATTTTAGCAGTCATTTCCTCCATAAAGCCCTGCCCGCCGAAGCCTGGCTCCACCGTCATCGCGAGCACGGCATCCAACCTGTCGAGATAGGGAGCGACTGCCTGTGCCGGCGTGGCGGGCTTAACAGATATCCCGGCTTTGCAGCCGGCACGGTGAATGGCTGCAATTGTGGCATCGGGATCACTGACGCTTTCATAATGAAAGGTAATCAGGTCCGCACCTGCCTCTGCAAAGGCATCCACATATCGGATGGGATCCGTGATCATAAGATGTACATCCATGAACAGACTGCTGCTTTCCGATAACGCACGCAGCACAGGGATTCCAAAGGAAATATTATTGACAAACACACCATCCATCACGTCAAAATGCAGCATATCGGCTCCGGCATTCTCCAGGTTCCGGACTACCTCTCCGAGGCGGAGCAGATCGGCATTGAGTATGGATGCAGAAATTAAATTCTTCACATTGTACCTCCGCAATACTTTCTAATTCTCCTATTCTATTATACCGAATTATGCGCTCCTCGTCAATAGCTGGCTTCGGTTTTTTCAGAAAAAAACTTAACCGGACTGCCCATCCGATGTCTGACTGCCCAAAAGAACCGTTTCTTCCAGGATGGTGCAATTCGGTGTCTTTTCACACAATTTAAATATTTTACTGGCAAATCCTGAAAAAAGCACTGGACATTTTCCACAAAATCATGTATAATATAGATGGTCTATTCTACAGAATCAGTATGGAGTACAGTTCTTTCTATTTGCTTTTCCGCTCCATGCTGTCATACTTATCACTGGAGGTCATTCTATGGATGTAACAGCAATCAAGGATCAGATCTGCGATGTCTGCCACAAGATGTGGCAGCTGGGCTGGGTAGCCGCCAACGACGGCAATGTATCCGTCAGACTGGAGGACGGCACTTACCTTGCCACCCCCACGGGAATCAGCAAGAGTTTCATTACGCCGGAAAAACTGGTGCGTATTGATGGGGACGGCAATGTGCTGGAAGGGGCAGAGGGGGCAAAGCCTTCCTCTGAAATTAAGATGCACCTGTGCTGCTACCGGGAGCGTCCCGATGTCGGGGCAGTTGTACATGCCCATCCCCCGACAGCAACGGGCTATGCAGTTGCCAATAAAGCATTGGATGAATATTCCATGATTGAATCCGTCATCGCCATTGGTTCCGTTCCGGTGACGCCCTACGGAACACCGTCCACTAATGAAGTACCGGAGGCCATCAAGCCCTATCTGCAGGAACATGATGTGATGCTGCTGCAGAATCACGGCGCACTGACTGTGGGAGCGGATCTGATTACAGCTTATTATCGTATGGAAACCCTGGAGCTGTTCGCAAAAATCAGCCTGACTGCCCATCTGCTGGGCGGCGCACAGGAAATTTCCAGAGACAATATTGACCGGCTGTGCAGCATGCGTTCCCAGTACAAGGTAACAGGGAAACACCCTGGATATAAGAAATACAACAAGTAACCGGCATTGGAGGAACGCATGAAAAAACGAGTACTTGCATTTGATTTCGGCGCTTCGGGCGGACGTGCTGTTCTTGCGGTATATGATGAGAAAAAGCTCAAACTGCAGGAAATTCATCGTTTTCCCAATGAACCAGTATCCTGCAACGGACATTTATACTGGGATGTTCTCCGGCTGTTCCATGAAATCAAAAACGGACTGCGCAAAGCTCATGCAACAGGCGGCTTTGACAGTATTGGTATTGATACCTGGGGCGTGGACTATGGGCTCATTGACAGGCGCGGCAATCTCCTTGCCAACCCCCTGCACTACCGTGACAGCCGGACGGATGGAATGCTCCGGAAAGCGGAAGAGTTCCTCCCACTGAAGGAGCTCTATGGGCTTACGGGCAATCAGATCATGCAGATCAACACCGCATTCCAGCTCCTGGAGCATCAGCTCAGCGCACCGGAGCTTCTGGAAGCGGCACAGGCTTTCCTGCTGATGCCGGATCTGTTTGCCTATCTCCTGACGGGGGATATTTCCGCAGAACGCACCATTGCCGGTACCACACAGCTTTTCGACTGCTCAACAGGGGGCTGGTCATCCGAGGCAGTGAAGGCACTCCGGCTGCCGGAGCATATCTTCCCCCCCATGACAGAAACCGGCGCCCGGAAGGGCATGCTCTCAGAAGCAATTTGCCGGGAGCTGAATATTCCTTCTGTTCCGGTCATTGCAGTCTGCGGTCACGATACCCAGTGCGCAGCAGCAGCAGTTCCTTCCACGGACGGACTCCCCTGCACCTTCATCAGCTGCGGCACCTGGTCCCTCTTCGGCACGGAGCTGCATGCACCGGTCATCAATGAGCAGTCCGCTGCCTGCAACCTGACCAATGAGGTTGGCTATGGGGATACGGTGACCTTTCTGAAAAACATTACAGGTCTCTGGCTGATTCAGGAAACAAGACGTACCCTTATCAGTCAGGGAAACACCTACTCCTATTCGGAGCTGGAAAAAATGGCAGCACAGGCAGAACCGGGACTGCGGTTCATTGATACGGATGCCCCTGCCTTTGCGGCACCCGGAGATATGCCCGGCAGAATCCGGGCATGGTGTCTGGAAAGCGGACAGCCGGAACCGGAGGATACTGCCGATGTCCTGCGCTGTATTTATGAAAGCCTTGCCTGCAAATACCGTGATGCCCTGGAAGAAATCCAGTCCTGCACGGGTGAAAGATACCAGTACATCTACATGCTGGGCGGCGGCGTCAAGGATATGCTGCTGTGCCAGCTGACAGCGGATTTGTGCGGTATTCCGGTGCTGACAGGTCCTGTGGAGGCAACGGCTTACGGCAACGCCGCCATTCAGCTGATTGCAGCAGGCGAATTTGAAGATCTTGCAGCTGCACGGCAGGTTATCGCAGATTCCATTACGGTCAAGGAATATACGCCGGATCCTAAAAATGCGTATATTTATGATAATTACAAACGAATTTTTAATTGAAAAGAGAGTGACGATTATGTATCCTAAAATTGGCATCCGCCCCATTATTGACGGCAGACAGCTGGGCATCCGGGAAAGCCTGGAAGTCCAGACCATGAATATGGCAAAAGCTGCGAAAGCGCTGATTGAATCCGAACTGTTCTATCCGGACGGCACGCATGCAGAATGTGTCATTGCCCCCTCCACGATCGGCGGCGGTGCGGAAGCGTATCAGTGCGAGGAATATTTCTCCACACAAAATGTCTGCGCAACTCTTTCCGTAACGCCCTGCTGGTGCTACGGCAGCGAAACAATGGATCTCAATCCCCTGACCATCAAGGCAGTATGGGGCTTTAACGGCACAGAGCGTCCCGGTGCAGTCTACCTGGCAGCTGCCATGGCTGCCCATGCGCAGAGAGGGCTGCCGGCATTTGCAATTTACGGTCACGATGTGCAGGACAAGGACGATACCACCATTCCGGAAGATGTGCGTGAAAAAATCCTGCGTTTTGCAAGATGTGCCCTGGCTGCAGGTCTTATGAGAAACAAGGCATATGTGAACATCGGCGGTGTTGCTATGGGCATTGCAGGCTCCTACTGCAACAGCGATTTCTTCCAGAATTATCTTGGCATGCGTGCGGAATGGGTGGACATGTCCGAGGTGCTGCGCCGTATCAATCTGGAAATTTACGACCACGATGAATTTGAAAAGGCATACAAGTGGACCATGGACAACTGCCCCATGGGATTCGATGTAAACGAACATCCCCTCTCTGCCGAGCATCAGGAGGAAAACTGGGAATTCTGCGTCAAAATGACCCTGGTGATCAGGGATATCCTTCTAGGAAATCCTGTGCTGGCAGATATGAACTGGCTGGAAGAAAGCCGCGGCAGGAATGCAATACTGGGCGGTTTCCAGGGGCAGAGACAGTGGACGGACTGGCTGCCCAATGCGGACTTCTCCGAAGCCATTCTCAACTCCACCTTTGACTGGAACGGCAAAAAACAGCCCACCCTTCTGGCAACGGAAAATGACGGGCTTAACGGTACTGCCATGCTCTTCGGACACCTGCTGACAAACCGGGCAAGCATCTTTGCAGACGTGCGCACCTACTGGAGTCCTGAGGCAGTGGAGCGTGTGAGCGGTGTAAAGCCCCAGGGACTTGCTGCAAACGGTTTCATCCACCTGATCAACTCCGGCTCTGCTGCACTGGATGCGACCGGCATGGCAAAAGATGAAAACGGAAATGCAGTCATGAAGAAATGGTGGGATATGACCCAGGAGGATATGGATGCCATCACCGACAAGGTGGACTGGTGCCCGGCAAACCTCGGGTATTTCAGAGGCGGCGGCTTCTCCTCACACTTCCGTACCCAGGCAGAGATGCCCGTTACCATGATGCGTGTCAACATCATCAACGGCAGTCAGCCAGTACTGCAGATTGCAGAGGGCTGGACAACGGTTCTGCCCGACGGCGTACATGAAGTGCTCGACAAGCGCACCGACCCGACCTGGCCGACGACTTGGTTTGTTCCCCGTCTGACGGGCAAGGATGCGTTCAAGGATGTGTACAGCGTCATGGCAAACTGGGGGGCGAACCACGGTTCGCTGACCTATGGACATATTGGCAAGGATCTGATCACTCTGGCAAGCATGCTGCGTATTCCCGTTGCCATGCACAATGTACCGGATGAGGACATCTATCGTCCCCACGCATGGTCTGCATTCGGCACAAAGGATGCGGAAGGTGCGGATTACCGTGCCTGCGAGGCGTATGGACCGCTGTACAAGTAAGCGGCGGGCTTTGTCATTGGCAATTCAACATCCCTTCCGATGTTTTCCGGAAGGGATGTTTCATTTTGTTGACTTTTTTCTGACCGGATGTTATAATAATGATAGATACTGTTTAGTATTACACAAGCAGAAAGGAGCAGCGATATGTACAGAGGAATTGTTTTTCGGCACACCTGGTACCGATGGTGCTTCATCATTGTTCTGCTGCTGTGTGATATGTACGCCCTCCGGCGTGTAAACAGCAGCACCAACCTGATCTACACCCCCTTCTGGTTCTTGGTCAGTCTCACCATTCCTGCGCTGATCTGTCTCGGCTACACCATCCGGTATCACTACGACCTGCATCAAATCAAGGCTTCCTTCGATGCTCCGATGAACGAGGTGCTCACCTCCTGCGGAAAAGTCATTGCAGGGCGGCATTTTTTCTATCCGCTGTTCCTGCTCACTTTTGAAAAACCCGCAAAAATCTGCTATAAGGACATTGTCAGGATCAACGCCTACAGCGGCAGCAATCCGAAATCACATCGGAAATATTTCTATATCCACATCTACACAAAGGACGGAAAGCGTTACGTGCTGAAAAGCTTCCATACACATTACATAGATTTCAGATGGAACGAAAATGTGGATGGTTTCACGAACTGGAACAATTCTGTTGATCTGCTGCTGCAGTTTTCACACAATGCAAAATTCAGTCCCCATTTTCCGGAGCATGACGCTGTGCGGCAGTTCTTCAAAAACAGAAAGCACTCCAAAAGAAGATAAGGAGGACGCCCCATGTTTCTTCGCATTCATCACAGGGGCAATAAGCTCTCAGCAATCATCACTGTCATTCTGCTGTGCCTTTTCGCACTCTGGAAAATCCGCAATGTACTCTGGCGGCGCAAACACTGCGAAATCGTCACAGGGCGCATCCTCAAAGCCGAGGAGATCGGTACAACGGCGGAGTTTATCCGCTCTCGCCTGACCATTGCGTACACGGACTCGAACGATGAGGCAGAAACAGTACAGCTTCTCACCTGCAATCGTGCGGCTGCATCGGCGGAAACGATCGAACTTTCTATCATTCCCCGCGCCCATCTGCGCAGAGGAAGGGGCTACCAGTCATTGCAGCCGGATGAGCGGACATGGCTTCGTATGGATGAGAAACATCGCTCGCTGGTCAATCGTACCAACCGGATGGCGGAGGAGTTTGATCTTACGGATCGCCGCTGGAATCCATTGAATCTGCTCATCTGCCCGGCGCTCTATGTCGAACAGGCTCGCTTTGCCGACCCACAAGCCCACAGGGAACCAGGAAAGTCCAGTCCCCTCCTGCGACGGATGCTGATGTTCCTGCTCATCCTCCTTCTGGCGTTCATTGAGATCTTCGGGTTATTTTACCTGATGGGCAGTTCGGAGGGCATCCTCTGAGCTGTCCCGTTCATAAACCCGCTGCATACCGCATAAAATGGCAGTACAACTTGTACTGCCATTTTTCGGAGGTGCTGCTTATGCAGAGAAATATTGCCAAGGATACCCTGCTTCTGACGGTAATCCAGATGACGCTTGACGGAATTTCGTTGCTGCTCAATGTCTATATGACGGGGGCACTGGGCACGGAGGCAATCGGAATTCTATCCCTGACAGGCTCATTTTTCAATCTTGCTTCTATTATGGCAAGCGGCAATGTCTTCCTCTGCGCCAGCCGGTTTATTTCCGAAGAGCTGGGCAAACCGGACAGTAATCCCGGCAGGGTTCTGAAGTATTGCATGTGCGTAAGCCTGATTCTGAGCGGTCTGGTTGCCGGACTGATCATTCTGTTTGCCCCTGTCTGCAGTCAGCGTTTCTTTGATAGCAATACGCTTGCAGCCCCCATTCGCCTCATGGCTGCTTCCCTGCCGCTGCTGACCATGTCCGCATGCATGCGGGGCTATTTCAATGCCTGCTGCAACGCCCGGGTCTGTGCAGCTTCCGATACCATCGGCTTTCTGGTCCGCTGTATACTCATGGCAGGTATCGTGTACTGGATTACGCCTGTCAGCAGCAGTGCCATCTGCACCATGACTGCATTGTGTACCATTGCCGGTTCATTTGTCACATTGCTCTATCTGCTGTTCCGATTCCGCCGGTTCCACATTCCCCGAACCGGAAAGGTCTCCATTTCCCTGCGTACCTATGTCAAGCTGGCAGTTCCGGTCATGGCAGGCAGTGCATTGACCTCCATTCTCAGCTCGGCCAACGATGCACTGGTGCCCCTGACACTTCAGCAGGCAGGCAACTCTACCTCGGAGGCACTCAGCCAGTTCGGCATTTTTGAAGCCATTGTCATTCCGGCACTTTTCTTCCCCTCCACAATTCTCTGCTCCCTTTCCGGCATTCTGGTGACGGAGACTGCGAGGGAAACAGCAGCATGCAACCAAAGCCGCATTACCTCCCTTTCGGAAAAGGTGCTCCGGCAGACTCTGGTATTTGCCGTTTTTGTGACAGCTGTTCTTCTGGCATTCGGACATGAAATCGGCGGAATGCTGGGCGGCGGTGAGATTGCCGGAACCATGATTGTACTGCTGGCGCCAGTGGTTCCCTTTATTTACATGGAAATTGTGCTGGAAAGCATTATCAAAGGCATCGGCGCCCAGGGCTTCTCCTCCCTCAATTATCTGGCGGAATACATCATCCGGATTTCTGTGGTACTGATCTTTGTTCCTCTGTTTGGTTTCTACGGCATCGTGCTGTCCTATTATGCCAGCAATATCTGCGGCAACCTCAGCCGCCTGTTCATGATCATCCATAAAACACAGCTGCGCCCGAAATGGGAGCAGCTGCTGGGAATTCCGATCTTTTCTGTTCTCTTTACTTATCAGGTACTACAGCTCATTTTTACACTGCTGGGCTGTTCTCCCCATCACGGCCTTTGGCAGATGATTCTGTTCATCCTTCTGGGTGCTGTGGGCTATCTGTTCCTCCAGCGCAGTCTGTTCCGGCTGTGCAGCCGGCGCAGAATGGAGCTTTCATACTAATTTCTTTCACTGTTTTTCGTAAAACGATTTCTTCTCAATCCGAAGGCTTTTGATGCAGCAGTGCTCACCGAAGCAAAGGCGGATATCATGACAGCCCTCTGCCGGAAGCGGCGCAGTATAGGAATGGAAATCTGTAAAACCGTCAGAAGCGGCAATGCACAGCTCTGCTGCCGGCTCTGTTTCCTCATCCAGGTACACGGCAATGGTGACCGGCTCCACCTGTGCAGCTGCCTGAATCCGGATACGCCAGCTTCCTTCCAGATCCACGTTCTGGAACCGGAGCAGATTCGACCAGCGCGTGCCGCGGACATGAGTCACACCGGTGAGCGCATCCGTGTAGATTTCTGTATTCTCATGGTCATCGTAGAATTCTGCCGGGGTTTCCTTGGTCAGATCACGGGGCGGAACTGTTTCACCAGGAACATGCATTGTCATGGACAGACGGATATCCTCCGAGGATGCGCCTGCCATTATGGTATACTCCCCCTCCTCCAGACAGAAACGCTGACGGGATACATCATAGATTTCCAGCTCCCTGTACGGAACAATCCCGCGGAATACTGCTGTTTCTCCAGCTTTAATCGCCATACGGGCAAAACTGCACAGCTGCCGCAGGGGACGAGCAATGCGCCCCGATTCCGCATGAATGTAGATCTGCACCACTTCCTCACCGTCACAGCCGGAAGTATTGGTAATCTCCGCAGTGACAAGGATTCCTTCCTCCGCAAGCTGGCAGCGAAGATTCCGGTACACAAAGCTGCTGTAGCTCAGCCCATGCCCGAAAGGATACAGCGGTTTGCCGTCAAACCAGCGGTAGGTCATTCCGGTTTTCATAATGTCATAGTCCTTGATATCCGCCAGATCCTCGTCGCAGGCATACCAGGTCACAGGGGTTCTTCCGGCAGGGTTATACTCGCCGAAGAGTACGGCTTCCACTGCATGTCCGAGTTCAGGGCCTGCATGGGAGCTCCAGAGAACGGCGGCCGGGCGGTTCTCCGGGAAATCCAGAGCGAAGGGATAACTGGAGGTCATCAGCAGAATCACGTCCTCCCGCTCATGAACAAGATGGAGCATTGCATTCTCCTGCACAATGGGCAATGTAATGCTGCGGCGGTCATAACATTCCTTCGCCATCTGCTCCGGATCATTGCCGGCGCAGTAAATCACCGTATCCGCTTCCTTTGCCAGGCGGCAAAGGCGCTCGGTGCCATCGCTTTCCGTATACAGAAGGAACATCACGCTTGCATCGGGACGTGCCTTTTTCCGCAGTGTCAGGCGGTTCTTCTCATCCAGTGTGAACTGTCTGCCGTGAAGATAGTCGGAAAGAATATCCTTACCCGTCAGGCTGTGCCGATCAACCCGGAGTGTTTCCGCTGTGAACCAGCCGTAAACAGACGTGTTGCCGTATTCCGGAATGCCGCTGTCAGGAATCCGGAGAATTCTGCCGGTTGTTACACTTTTCAGATTCACCCAGTGATAGCTGAAAGGATGGTCCTTTCCATTGTCATGCACGCAGAAATAGAATCTCTCCGCCTGCATCCTGTCCGCATCTGCATAGAATGCGCCGTCTTCACCGAGCCGCAGAAATTTCCCGTTCGGCGCCTCAATTGTCACAATATCCCATCCTTCGTCCGTAATGACCTGACAGGCAGCTTCCTCCAGCCCCTTTTTGATGGAAACCTGATAGGAGGAGGTTCCCGTATACCAGTCAAGGAGATTACAGTCGGCATAGGCACCAAGCAATGCAATTGTTCCGGCCTTTTCCCTATTAAGGGGCAGAATGCCGTTGTTTTCAAGGAGAACCATTCCCTCCTTTGCCGCACGGAGATTCAGCGCACGGTCGGCAGGCGTATTCACATCCTGCCGTGTCAGATTGTCATAGGGCGTTTCCGGATCGAAATGTCCCAGCATCACCCGGGCTTTCAGGATATTGCCAATGGCAAGATCCAGGTCGGTTTCACTGATCAGTCCCTCCGACAATGCTCTTCTCGCCGCTGCATGGACATTGTCATTGTCATCCGTCATACAGTCCGCACCGGCATACAGGCATGCCTGCAATGCCTTAGCATGGGAATCAAACACTCCATGGGCAGTCACATTCTGGGAAAAGTCAGCGCCATCCGTCACAATAAAGCCAAGACCCCATTCGTTTTTCAGCACTTGTTTCAGATCATGATTCATGACGGCAGGGGCATGGCATACAGCATTATAAGCTGTCATAACGCTGCCGGCACCGCCCCTTGTAATGGGCGCACGGAAAGCAGCGTAATAATGCTCGTGCTTGAGACGGGGGTTCAGGTTTGCGGAATCCACCCCTCTTTCCTGTTCATGATTATTGGCGCAGAAATGCTTGAGAGTGGGGATGGTTGCCGCAATGCTGCCTTCTCCCCGGAGTCCTTTGGTATAGGCAACAGCCATTTCACCTGTAAGGAAAGGATCCTCACCGTAGCATTCCTCCGTTCTGCCCCAGCGGGGGTCACGGGACAGATCCACAGTGGGCCCCCAGACCATCAGGCCGCCTTTCTTCCGCTCATTATAGTAGGCACGGGCTTCTCTGGCGGCTGTCCTGCCGATTTCCAGCATCATCTCCGGATCAAAGCTTGCCGCCATGCCAATGGGCTGGGGGAAAACAGTGGAAGGGTTCTCCGGCTCACGGTTGACAAGACCGCGGGCAATTTCATGTCCCACATACCATTCCTCTATGCCGAGCCGTTCCACAGGCATCTGGTGTGTGGAAAGCAATCCGATTTTTTCATCAACGGTCAGCCGTTTCAGAAGATCGTTGACACGCTCATCCTCTGTCAGGCGGGGATTTTGAAAGGGATACATAATCAACACCTCACTAAAATAAAAGCCACGCAATACAGGGTATTTCCCCCCTTGCGTGGTAAGCTACATTGGAATGGATTTATTATACCACAAATCACCGGAATGGTCAATAGCACTTTCAAAATTTTTGTATGTTTTTTCTGTAAGCTTGACATTCCGGACAAACTGTTGTACAATTAATGGGAACCTCTAAAAACCTTCTGCTTTTAAAATAGGGAAAGAATAAAGGCGGATTTTGTGAGGCTTTGCCCCGCATTCCTTTCCGGGAAAAAGAGGCAGGGGTGCTTTTAAGATACCCAATTATAATCCATGATACTATTTTCATAGCCGCCATAGGCGGCGCATGAGAATACATGAGACGGATTTGATGCCGTTTTACGGCATCAAATGGCGAGTGCGTTAGCACGCGCCTTCTATCAAACTATTGGGGTAGTTTGATAGAAAATTAGTATGAAAAGGAGACGGATCATGAAAACCATCGCAAGCTTTACGATTAACCATGACATTCTGGGCAAGGGGATGTACACCTCCCGCATTGACGGAGATGTTGTAACCTATGATATTCGCATGAAAAAGCCGAATAACGAAGAAAACGACTATCTGACAAACGGTGCTGCCCATACCTTTGAGCATCTTTTCGCCACTTATGTACGCAATACTGAATACAGCGAGGAAATTGTTTATGTAGGTCCCATGGGTTGTCTGACTGGCTTTTACTTTCTTGTCAGGGATACCCTGTCACCGGAAACAGCCATCCGCCTGGTGCAGGAAGCCTTTGCCTTTATCCGGGATTTTACAGGATCCATCCCCGGCAGCCAGCGCATTGAGTGCGGCAACTACCGGATGCATGATCTTGCAGGTGCCAGAGAAATAGCAGCGGATATGTGTGATGTCCTGAAGGGATGGACCCCTGCCCAGCTGACCTATCCTGCAAAATAAAAGAATCACCGGCAACGGAACGCCGGTGATTCAGTGTTTTCCAAGAATGCGGGGCTTGAGATTCTGTTTGTACAGATCACACAGTCCGTCCAGGGATTTGTCATACATCAGAAAGAAAGGATTGAGCAGCACCAGCAGAACGAGACCGCCGTATCTGCCAAAATCCTCCAGAGCCTCCAGCAGATCTTTCAGCCCGAAAAGATAGACATTCAGATAAAAATATGCCACCATGCAGCCATTAAAAATCAGCAGCTTCACCAGCAACCGCAAAAATTTTGTCGGCAGCAGATTCAGATATTTGTGCAGAATCGGATAATGCCCGAAAAACAGGATAAAGATCATGGCAGCTTCCTTGTCGTAGGTGATAAAAAGCGACAAAAAGCCTACGGCTGCATAGGTCAGACACGCCCACTGGGTATTAACCTCCATGACCACAATGAGCAGGAGCACACCGGCAAGCATGGGGAACACCAGATACAGGATCGGAAACACACCTGTCAGGAACATCGCAAGGAGGCAGAAGGATGACACAATGCCGCCCAGGGCAACCCGGTAACTGATAGGATCATGCATGCGGTTTCCCCCCTTTCTATTTTTATTGTAACAGGAATCCATGATTTTGTCAAGAATATTTATAGTGAACGTCAAACACAATTTGACGTTCACTATAACATTGATTTGAAAAATCTTCTCGAAAATCCGGCTATCTCCAGATACGAAACAGGTTCTAACGCACAGAAAGAAGGAATTACAATGATCAAACCCAAATACAAAGGCATACTGCTGATTATTCTTTCAGCATTCTGCTTTGCATTTATGAATGCATTCGTTAAGCTGTCAGGAGATCTGCCTTCAGTGCAGAAAAGCTTCTTCCGGAACCTGGTTGCCTTCTTCATTGCGCTTCTGATGCTGTACCGGGACAGGAAGCATTTTCACTTTCAGAAGGAGGGCATGGGCTATCTGCTGCTGCGTTCTATTTTCGGAACAATCGGCATCCTTTGCAATTTTTACGCCATTGATCATCTGGTGCTTTCGGATGCCTCCATGCTGAATAAAATGTCACCGTTTTTCACCATTCTCTTTTCCTGGCTGCTCTTGAAAGAAAAGCTCCTTCCGCCCCAGGGCGCCGCAGTGCTGACCGCATTTCTGGGAAGCCTGCTCATTATCAAACCCAGTCTGGATTTCAGCGATTTCAAGGGTTCTGCTGCCGGATTGCTGGGAGGCATCTGTGCAGGCTTTGCCTATGCAATGGTGCGGATTCTTGGACAGAAGGGCATGCCCAAAACCTTTATTGTGCTCTTCTTTTCCGGATTTTCCTGCCTTGTGACACTGCCCTTCCTGATTCTGGACTTTCATCCCATGACAGGAACACAACTGCTGATCCTCATCGGTGCCGGTGTGGCCGCTGCCGGAGGGCAGTTTGCCATCACGGCTGCATACTGCTATGCACCGGCAAAAGAAATCTCCGTCTACGACTACTCACAGATTATTTTTGCAACAGTTCTGGGATTCCTGCTGTTCCGGGAGGTACCGGACGGCTGGAGCTTCCTTGGATACGCCATTATCATTTTCGCAGCAGTGGCAATGTTCTGGTATAATAACTATTACCTCCCGAAGAAGGAAGCGAAAACCAAATCATAGATAATACGAATCCCTTTCACTCCGGCAGAGAATCGTCTCCCAGAGTGAAAGGGAAAAACAGGACGGCTTAGCGCACATATTGTTCAACGGTTATCGACAGCTTCAGGATACAGATCATGCTTTGTCAGGCGCTCAAATGCCACCTGCTCCCAGGGAGTTCCCTTTCTGCCGTAATTGCAGTAGGGATCAATGGAAATACCGCCTCTGGGAAGGAATTTCCCCCATACCTCAATATATTTGGGATCCATCAGCGCAATCAGGTCATTCATGATAATGTTCACACAGTCCTCATGGAAATCCCCATGATTGCGGAAGCTGAACAGGTAGAGCTTCAGGGACTTGCTCTCCACCATTTTGATATCGGGGACATAGGAAATATAGATCGTTGCAAAATCGGGCTGTCCTGTAATGGGACAGAGACTTGTAAATTCAGGGCAGTTGAACTTGACAAAATAATCCCTGTCCGGATGCTTATTATCAAAGGTCTCCAGCACCTGGGGTGCATAATCCTGTGCATAGCTTGTATTCTGATTGCCAAGCAGGGTGATCCCCTGTGTCTCTTCTCTGTTTCGGCTCATGATGTTCTCCTTTCCGATCAATCAGGCTTCCAAAGCCGGATCCTTTACATGATTCTCAGCGAATGCCTTTGCACGGTCAATACAGGTACCGCATTTGCCGCAGGGTTTGTCCTTTCCCTCATAGCAGCTCCAGGTCAGATGGTAGGGGGCGCCCAGCTGCAGCCCGGTTTTCACAACCTCCGCCTTTGTCATGCTGACAAAGGGGGCATGAACCCGCAGGCATTGTCCGCTGCCCTCAAAAATAGCGGCAGCCATGGCAGAATTGAAGGTTTCGCTGCAGTCGGGATAGGCATTGCCGGCTGCATCATCGCTGTGGGCACCGTAATAAATTTCAGTACACCCATTGGAAAGTGCAATACTTGCTGCACATGAAAGGAACAGTCCGTTCCGGAATGGTACATAGGTAGAAACCGGTTTTCCGTCAGTCTTTTCCAGCTGCCGGGCATAGCTTTCCTCGGGAATTGCTTCTCCGGAGTGGGACAGCAGAGAACACTGGGAGTCCGCAAAAATCAGGGACAGATCCAGCTCCTTGTAAACTACACCATAATAAGCTGCAACGGCTCTTGCCGCTTTCAGTTCCCTGTCATGCTTCTGACCGTAGTACATGGAAAGTGCCACCACATGTTCTGCGCCGAATTCTTTGACCGCAAGAGCAAGACAGGTAGTGCTGTCCACACCGCCGCTTGCCAGAACCAATGCCTTATTCATATGCTTTCATCCTTTCATTGCAATTGCACATTTATAAAATACGCTGCAGCAGTGCTGCATCCGATGCAAATTTTCCCCGGAGCGTCTGGGTATCTGTCACAGCCGGGGTGTTTTTGATGCCCCTTGCAGTCATGCAGCTGTGCTTTCCCCGGATGAGGACTGCCACATCCTCACTGCCCGTGACTTCCTGCATAATTTCGGCAATATCCGCACCAATCCGTTCCTGCAGCTGCAGACGCTTGGCAGCCATTTCTGCAATACGAGCCATTTTGCTCAGTCCCACAACCCTGCCCTTTGGCAGATAGGCAATGGTCACCTTCATATCATACATCAGCGCCAGATGGTGCTCACAGAAGCTGAACACCTCAATATCACGCATCACAACCAGATCCTGACCGTTTTCCTGCTCCTGGGTAAAGGTCTTGCCAAACATCTGTGCAATTTCATGATTGGTATACTGACAGCCCTCCAGCATTTCCGCATACATCCGTGCTGCACGCTCCGGCGTCTCCCGCAGTCCTTCCCGTTCCGGATGCTCTCCCAGGGCTTCCAGAAGTCCCCGGACATGGTATGCCAGCTTTTCCTGATCAATTGCCATTCTCACACACCCCTTTCCATGGGATCCCAGATGTATTTGTGCAGCTGGAGCTGCAGCCGCACGCCGTTGAGCTGTTGCTCCTGCATAAATGTCACAATTTCCTTCGGATCAATCGCGCCGAATACCGGACTGAAATAGACATGGCAATGCTCGGTCAGGTGATAGGTTTCAATGATTTCCTGTGCCCGTTCCAGATCCTCCGCGGAGCCAACCACAAATTTCACAGTATCCTGCGGCTGGAGATAGAGGTAATTGGCAGTCAGCATTGTCTCTTCCATGCCGCTGGAGGGCAATTTGTAGTCAAGGGTAAATACCGGACGCTCTGCCATTCTTGCATATTCTGCAATGGGCTGACTGCCGTTGGTTTCAATTTCCACACGGACATGGAGCGGATACAGCGCCAGGAGCAGCACGGGCAGTCCCAGCTGTAAAAGGGGTTCTCCGCCGGTCAGCGTCACATTCTTCACACCGGATGCTTTTACATATTCATAGAGCTCCTGCTCCGTATATACTGTATAAGGTACCGCTGCTGCATTTGCCCAGGCTGTGTCGCAGTAGCCGCAGGATAAATTACAGCCTGCAAAGCGGATAAACACCGCCAGTTCCCCGGCACAGGCTGCCTCACCGTTAATGCTGACAAAGCGTTCCGCTACATGAAATTCAGCCATTGCTCTCACTCCTCATAGCAGGCACAGTTCTCCGGGGTTTCATACACCCGGACTTCCTTCACCGGAAGTCCCTGCGCCTTCAGTGTCTGATAAAAATAACATGCCATATGCTCCGCTGTGGGACGGAAGGGTACCGGAAGCATCCGGAACTGCTCTGCCTGCAGTGCAGCAACGGTTTCCGGCTGCAAGGAGCCGTCTTCAAAAATCAGTGCATGATCCCAGGCATCAGCAAGCGCCCGCACTGCTTTCTTCAAATCCCCGAAATCAATGACCATACCGCCAAGCTGTCCCCCTTTGTGGAGCACCGGTGACTGCACGGAAACGGTCACTGTCCAGCGGTGACCGTGAATATTGGAACATTTTCCTTCATAGCCCTTCAGAAAATGGGCACTGTCGAAGGAAGCGGAAGTTCTGAGTGTATACATACATTTCCTCCATCAAATAAAAAACTGTATTCCGGCATGCAGAATACAGTACCCCGGTTTTCGTTTAAAGACAGGTATTGCCGGGAACTGTCTGTTCTGCGCTTTTATTATACCACATACTGCAGCAATTGTCAAATGGTTTCGGATATCTTGTTCTGTGCTGCTGTACAAATTCCCTTAACGTACTCGCCATTTTATGCCGTAAAACGGCATAACTCCGCTTTTGAATGCAACATCAAAAGCGGAGTTATTGTATTTCTATGTGCCCTTGTCAAGTCAAGGTTTCATAGCCAGTAGAATCAAACGGGCAGCTTCTCAATCAGCTTCACCAGATATTTCATGATGTTCAGTGTATCCGTGGAGTTTACCTGGTGATTCTGGTCAACATCGGCATTGGCTGCACCGGCTTCGGTCAATTGGCCTGCGCCCATCAGTGCCTGGCTCAGTGCGATGACATCAATGATCTCCACTGTACCATTACAGTCCACATCGCCGTAGAGCAGATCGCTCTCTCCCACCAGCTTCAGAACACCGAGACCGGAAACATCCGTATAGCCCATACCGGTCAGGTCATACCAGTTGGCGATGGAAATACGCTTGCCTTCGCTGTCACCGTCATTGATCTGCGCATCAAAGCCGACTACCTGATTCAGTCTGAAACCGCCCAGAGTACTGGGAATTGCGAATTCCACCAGATACCCATCCGCTGTTTTCGTCGCTGCGGAAAGGAAGGCATCCGTACTCAGGCCATCGGTAACGGACTTCTCCCCCTCATAATTGGTACGAACCTGAATGTCATCGGATTCGTATGCAGTGGATTTATGATTGTTCTCGTCCAGGAAAATTTCCACGCTGTCCTGTTCATAGGTATTGGTGCTTGCTTTGCTCAGAACAGGATCCGTTACTTCTGCCAGAACATAGATGTACTCGCTGTCCCAGAGCACCTTTGCCGTACCGGAAGCACCGGAACCAAGGGAGTAGCTGTTGATTTCAAGAACATTGGCATTTGCCCAGATATCGTCAATTTCACCATCAATGACAGGGGTACCCTGTGTCGCTTCTGCGTAGGCAGGAACCTCCGCAAAGATCACCTTGCCGAAGGTGGAGGAATCAGCTGCATCAAATTCCAGACTGTTCCAGACCGTATTGCCAATAGCAATCTCCAGACGGATACTGCCGCCGGCTGCAGCAGCTTCATTCAGTGAAATGGTAAAATCCTTTGTTCCGGAGAAAGCCGATACCATCAGAGTTTCAAATTCATCGCCTGCAATGGTAAGCGATTCTGTACCGTTCTGCGTTATACGAATTACCAGTTCCCCGTTTTCATTCCATGCAAGCTTGAAAGAACCTGCATCACCGATTTCCTGTGCTGCCTGTACTTCCATGGCAAATTCCAGCCCGGCAGCCGTGCCGTCGTATCGATAAGCCTTGGCAGTCTGGATGGTCTGCACCTGGGCATCCGTATCCACCACTGCATAGAACGCATCCTTTGCCTGATAGTTCTTATCAAAGAGCAGCGGATAACCGCCAATCCAGCTTGTGGAATCGGTAATGCCCCAGAGCACAACTGCGGAGAGATTCACGCCGTCATCCCTGACCCTCTTATACATCTCGAACACCTGGCGATAACGCTCCGCCAGTGCCAGCAAATCCTCATCAGAATTGGACTTCAGAGAAACATCCAGCTCTGTAATCTGGATTTCCAGCCCCATGTCGGCATAGGTGCGGATTGCAGCTTCATATTGTGCAATACTCGGATTGCTCATGCCGATATGGGACTGCATGCCCATGCCGTCAATAAGGCCTTCCTCCACAAGTTCCTGCAGAATATCAGTACAAATGTAATTCATCTTTGACTCACTGTATTCATTGTAGTCATTGTAGAACAGTTTACAGCCTTCCGGAGCATACTTTCTTGCAAATTCAAAGGCAAGCTTAATGTAGGACTGATCCCCGTACACCTGCACCCAGGCAGAGCTGCCGCTGGATTCGCTGTTAGAGCCTGCCGGACGAATGGTGCCGGAATCCGAAGCCGCTTCATTTACCACATCCCATGCATATACCTCCAGATCGGGGTACTGGGAGGCGATGGCATTCATCACATTCTTGATGTAGTTCTCCAGACGCTGGGTCATGATTTCTGCGGAAACCCAGTCACCATCCGCATCATAGTTTTCCTTGAAGAACCAGTCCGGAGTCTGGCTGTGCCAAACCAGCACATGGCCTCGCAGCGGAAGCCCGTTCTCCTCGCAGAACGAAAGCATATCCGCAGCTTTGGCGAGGGAAACCTGAGGATTGGTCTGATCACCGCCGTTGGCATTCATGTAAGCAATGGTTGCACTCTGATCCAGCACGGAATCAGGCTTCAGTTCATTGCCGATGGTGACGCTGTTGTAGTGCTTGAGAATCAGATCCTGTGTGGCTCCCTGACCGAATTCACTTGCAGACACAGCACAGCCCATCCTGAAATACTCGGCATACACATCCTTTAATGAAGCAATCTCCTCCTGGATGGCTGGGTCGGGCAGTCTGGTGCCGCTGACATCATCCACATAGAAACCCATGAGATCCTGCTCTGTTACGCTGGCATCGGGTTTATAGGCAGTCTGCACATAAACATAGAAATTGGAGGCGCCCTTCGGGATTGTGCATTCCGTTCCCACGTAGGTCCATTCCCCCTTGGCGGCGGTTTCTGTTGCAATGGTGTAATAGCATTCCTTGCCATCCAGGTCATACTGGAGGTTGATGGAAAAATTCTGGGTATCCGTCCACTGCTCCCCGTCATACATGACATAGCATCCGAAATTATAGTAGCCGCCTGCCTCCAGCACAAGGGTTTTGTTACAGGTAGCACCGTTCCAGAGCTGCTGTCTGCCATCGGTATAAATGGAGTAATCTCCGCTGTAGGAAGCTGCAGTTGTCACCTCCAGGGTGGTATTGGATCCTCTCGTCTGCCATCCCTGGACAGTACCGTCATCAAAATTATCATAGAAGCCATCGCTTCCCTCTTCCTTTTCCACCTTTTCACCGGTAATCACAACATCGTCCAGATAGAAATCACTGAGCGTACTTGCTTCCACATAAATGACAATATTTGACGCATCGGAGGGCACCGTATAGGTTGCCTTGATCTCCGTCCAGCTGCCGGCAGAGGGATTGCACTGGCCAATATAGCTGTAGCGTTCTGTTCCGCTCGCATCGGTATACAGACACTGCAGATTAAACTGCTGGCTGCTTCCGCCCACCTCCGTATCGTCATACATGACATAGCAGCTGAAATCATAGGTATAGCCTGCATACAGCGTGCCGATCATGGAAGCACCGGCACCATTCCAGGTCTGGGTTCTGCCTGTTACATACAGGGACTTGTTTCCGCCGTGAGCAGCAGCGTCGGACAAAGACAATACTGTACTGCCGGACGTTCTTGCTTTCCAGGTACCATAGCCATCCTCAAATGTATCGTTGACCAGCTCTGTTACCTCAGCATTGGTCACAAATGCTGTCATTGGCATGGAGGAAAGCAGCATGGCAGTGCCCAGAACGCCTGCCAGCATTTTGTTCCATCGTTTCATACACAACCTCACTTCGCATTATAAATTCAACAGCATCAAGACCGTGTTCTGGTATGATAGTAAACGTCAAACATAATTTGTCATTTACTATAGATCAGGAACTGAATGCTGCTGAGTATATTATACACATTTATTCAAAAAATGTCAATCTTATTTTCACAACTTTATCCGGAATGAACATTTTTTCTTGACAGATACTTCCCATTGTGCTATAATAATCCCGGCAGCAGGCTGCTGTCCATTTCATTGGAAAAGAGGAACGATGATGCTGTTTCATACAACGGGTAATCATATCCGGGAGATTCTGGAGGAAAGCCGGAGAAAGACAATTCTCCTTGATTTTTACGCTCCATGGTGTGCGCCCTGCCGCACGCTGGAGCCAATTCTTGACAGACTGGCAGATCATCATGAACTGACGATGACCGCATATTCCATCAATGCCGACACGGATCCGGAACTGCTGGAACGCTTTGGGGTTTCCGTTCTTCCCACTGTACTGTTTCTCCGGAACGGACAGGTGATTCAGACATTTGACCATGCTATTTCGGAAGAAGCGCTCAAAGAATGGATGGAAGCTCACTGCTGATAGGATCACAGACACCAAAATCGCTTTGTACACATCATGTGTACAAAGCGATTTGTTTGCTATACCGTCACCTTTCCATCAAATACTGTTGCTATGTATTTACTGGATCCTGTGGGTGTATAAACCCAGCGGTCAATATGGCTGCCCTCATAAAAATAACGGATGGGATCCGGTGCTCCTGCCTGTTCGCAGACATCCACAAGAATCAGCTTTACTTTAAGTTTTTCCGGTATCAGTGCTTTAATATAGACACTGGTGCGCTGCCCTACCTGAACCGGCTGGCGCAGCTCTGCAAGACCTGCAAGATTCGGCATCAGTTCAATGAACACGCCGTACTTTTCTACGGACCGGACAATTCCGCAGGTGGTTTCCCCCACATGGAACAAAGAAGCATTTTCCTCCCAGGTTCCCAGCAGCTCCTTATGGGACAGGCAGATGCGTTTTTCCTGGACAGCCTTAATGATAACACGAACCTGCTGACCTACTGTAAAACGGTCGGAAGGGTGGGAAATCCTTGAAACGGAAATCGCATCAATGGGTATCATGGAAACAATTCCGCAGCCAATGTCCACAAAGGCGCCAAAGGGCTCCAGGTGCGTCACTCTTGCATCAATCACATCCCCGGGGTGCAGATTGGAAAGATACTGCTCCGTGCACTGTTCCTGCACAATCCTGCGGGAAAGAATCGCCAGCGGTTCTCCCATTTCATCTTTTTCTATCCGCAGCACACGGAAGCAGACAGGCTTGCCGACCCTTGCAATCAGTGCAATATCACGCAGTTCCCCTTCTGCAATTCCCACTGCGCCCTCTTCACGAGGAATCATTGCCTTTATTCCGGGCAGCTGCATCCAGAGATTGTGATTGCTGTCGCACATGCTGACTCTTGCTTCAAGAATTCTGCCAGACGCCTGGGCCTGCAGCAGTCCCTGGATACTTGCAGTTGCTGTCCTGTTTTCTGCTGTTTCCAGCAGCATCCCTTCCGGGTAAAACAAATTAGTCATGTTTTTGACCTCCCATATATTATTTGAGGAACGTATCTGCCCCACTGCATACTATGCAGTCTTAGCTGCGATTATGCACGCAGCGGGCAGCGTTCCGAACATCCGCAGCACGGTCGTTTTCTATATGCTACCATATTTCCGGCGGCTTGTCAATAAAGGAATCTGTCGATTTATCATTTATTTTTGATTTTTACGGCACCAAGAGCCTGCATGATTGCCGCCGCCTTGCCGGCTGTGGCTGCATCACAGAGAATCAACAGCTCAGCACTGCGGCGATACATCGGTTCCGGCAGAACATCATCGCTGATATCCGATATCATCGTAGCTGTCGCATAATTATTCATTCGCATATTTGCCGGCAGAATCGTATAACGCTCCCTTCCCATCATCGGATCCACACTTCTGCCGATCCGATGTACAGCTGTGCGCTGAACACCCCTGACGCTGCGGCGTATTCTGCCTGCTGCCAGTTCTGCCAGCTCCACGGTTTCAAATTCCCCTTGGATTTTCTGCAGCTTCATCATTTCATACTCCCTTCTGCCCATTTTTGTGCATTGCTTTTCATCACACTGCATAGGATATGGGGCAAGTTTTTATTATTATTGAACAAAAACGAAAAAATATGAAAACTAAATATTGCCTTTTCCTTCAAAATGGGGTATAATATAATTTGCTATGACTGCTCGCTTGTCATGTTTTCGGGAAAGGACGATTACAGATGGATATCAGAGTGAACGATCTGCTGCTCATGAAAAAACAACATCCCTGCGGATCCAAGGAAATGGAAGTCCTTCGTTCCGGTATGGATTTTCGTCTGCGCTGCGTTGGCTGCGGCAGAGAATTCATGATTCCACGGCATAAGATAGAAAAATACATCAAGCAGGTTACACACAGAAATAACTGCTGAAAAACTGGATGGTGATTTATGATGTTTGAAAAGCTCCTGCAAATGGAACAAAAGTACGAGGATATCAACGGACAGCTCTCTGACCCGGATATCATCAGTGACAGAGAGCGCTATACTGCCCTGATGAAGGAATACAAGAATCTGACACCCATTATTGAGGCCTTTCGTGCTTACAAAGCAACCAAGGCAGAGATGGATGAAGCCCAGGAGCTTTTACAAGATGGTACCCTGGACCCGGAGCTGAAGGAAATGGCACAGCTGCAGCTGGAGGAAGCCAAGACATTGCTGGAAGAGCAGAATCAGGCGCTGAAGGTGCTGCTGCTGCCAAAGGATCCCAATGATGACAAAAATGTCATCATCGAAATCCGGGGCGGAGCCGGAGGCGAGGAAGCTTCCCTCTTTGCCAACTCCCTCTACCGTATGTACAGTATGTATGCAGAAACCAAGCGCTGGAAGCTGGAGATTCTCAATGCGAATCCTACAGAGCTGGGCGGCTACAAGGAAATCAGTTTCTCCATTGAAGGTGAAGGGGCTTACTCCCGTCTGAAATACGAAAGCGGCGTGCATCGTGTACAGAGTGTGCCGGAAACGGAATCCCAGGGGCGCATTCACACCTCCACAGTTACAGTTGCCGTTCTGCCGGAAGCAGACGAAGTAGAACTGGAGATTAATCCTGCTGACCTGAAAATTGATGTGTTCCGCTCCAGCGGTGCCGGCGGTCAGCATATCAATAAAACTGAATCCGCTGTCCGCATCACCCATCTTCCAACAGGGGTGGTCGTGGAATGCCAGGATGAGCGAAGCCAGCACAAAAATAAAGACAAGGCAATGAAGGTACTCCGCGCAAGGCTTTTTGAAGCCAAGCAGCAGGAGCAGACGGACAAAATCGCTTCCGAACGAAAAATGCAGGTTGGCAC
>CAZXVI010000004.1:50126-58863 GCA_964644275.1 uncultured Ruminococcus sp.
GCCAGATCGGCACCGGCGACCGTTCCGAGCGTATCCGCACCTATAATTATCCCCAGGGCCGTATGACGGATCACAGAATTGGTCTGACGCTATACCGTCTGGAAGCAATTCTTAACGGCGATCTGGATGAAGTTTTTGACGCACTTGCCACTGCAGACCAGGCGGCAAAATTGGCAGGACAGAACAATGAAGACTGAATTTTTACATGACACAACGGAAGAACTTCAACTGGCGGCAGAACTGATCCGCAATGGTGAACTGGTTGCATTCCCTACGGAAACCGTATATGGGCTGGGAGCCGATGCCCGGCTGGAAGCCTCCGTGCGGAATATTTTTGCAGCCAAGGGCCGACCGGCGGATAATCCGCTGATTGTACACATCAGTGACTGGGACATGATCTATTCTGTTGCAGCAGAAATCCCGGACATTGCCAGAACACTGGCTGAGCATTTCTGGCCGGGACCCCTGACCATGGTTCTGCCAAAGCAGGAATGTATTCCTGCCGTAACCTCCGGCGGGTTGGATACAGTGGGCATTCGTATGCCGTCCCATCCTGTTGCAAGGGAACTGATCCGGCTATCCGGCTGTCCCATTGCTGCTCCCTCCGCAAACCGTTCCGGACTGCCCAGTCCCACAACGGCCCAGCATGTTATGGAGGATATGAACGGCAGGATTGCCGCAGTCATAGACGGCGGACTCTGTGAAGTGGGTGTCGAATCCACAGTCATTTGTTTCGATGATGACGAAACCATTCATATTCTGCGGCCCGGTCTGATAGCGGCGGAGGATCTGGCTCCGTTTGCAGCAAAGGTTTATGTGGACAGGGCGGTTTATACACAGGTGACGGCGGATGCTAAGGTGGCATCTCCCGGAATGAAGTACAAGCATTATGCGCCCAGGGCAACCATTCTTCCCGTGGATGCACCGGATTATTCCGCATTTTCTGAATATGTACAGGCGCACGCTGACAGCGGCACCTATTGCCTGTTATTTGATTCCGACCCCGAAGTGACAGGAGTCCCATGCCTGCATTACGGGGATAACGGTGTGCAGCAGGCACACTATCTGTTCCTGCGCTTCCGCGAACTGGATGCCATGGGAGCAGCAACTGTATTTGTACGTATGCCGGAGATGAAAGGTGCGGATCTGTCCGTATACAATCGTCTGATGAGAGCTGCAGGATTTGAGGTGATCAAGCTATGAGCCATAACAAACAAACCATCGTTGTCGGACTAACCGGTCAGACCGGTGCCGGCAAAAGCACTGTTTCGCAGATTTTTGTCCAGAATGGGTTTACGTTAATTGATGCAGACTGTATTTCCAGGGAGGTCATGTCCCCCGGAACCCCCTGTGTGGAAGAGCTGTTCGATTACTTTGGCAATGATATCCGCAATGAGGACGGTTCTCTCAACCGGAAGGCTCTGGCGAAGATTGTATTTAATGAAAAAGGCAAACTGGAAAGTCTTAACAGTATCTGCCATCCTTTTATCACGGAAGAAATTTTCAGCAGAATCAGTGATTATTCAGCTCACGGGCATAGAATGATACTGTTGGATGCTCCCACCTTATTTGAAAGCCGTGCAGCGGATTTCTGCGATCTGATTATTTCCGTTGTTGCAGCTTCGGAGCTGCGGCGTGAACGCATCATTGCCCGGGACAAGATAACGGAACAGGAAGCAAATGAACGCATGAACGCACAGCTGGAGGAGGATTTCTTCATCCGCCATTCCGACTATGTCATCCGGAACAACGAAGATCTGCCCCAGCTCCAGGCACTTTCTGAGGAAGTGGCGGATAAAATCAAGGTTTATTATCATAATAAATATCATGCATCCAGTCACTGAAGGGAGTGTGTATGAACTCTCATATTCGGTTTAATTTTGTAACCCTGATGATTGCAGCCGTTGTTTTTCTCCTGTTTGGAAGCTTTGTGTTTCTCTCCCTGTCCGATACAAGGGAAGCGCTCAGCCAGCTCTACTCAGAGATCACCGACACGCAGATGCAGAATAAAGAAATTGACGATGTGGAGGGATATGGGATGCTTGTCAATTCCGTTGCTTTTATTGCCGGCTCTTTTGTCAGCGAAATCGCAATGGTATTCGGGGTATACATCCCCATTCTTCATGGAATAGTCATTGGGATGCTTGCCGTTGTGGCGAAAGTGGTTCACACCCCACGGAAAGCAAGACCAGTTCTTTACAGAATCATCATGATGATTGCCTATTTGTTTGCAGGAATTCTACCGTTTATTTATGGGTTTATCTTCATTTCATCCTCCGGAGCGTTCAGCCCCGGCACTGCAATCGCAGTATTGCTGATGCTTTATTTTGCTTTCATGCTGATCACAGGTATCAGAAATACTTTTTCATCACGAATCCAATTTGAGTAAAGGAGAATATTTATGGAAACTACTACATCAATTGCAAAGCAGAAAAAAGAGGCACTCTTTTCCTCCAGCAAGCATGCCGGTATCCGCATGGATGAAACACAGCTGAAAGCTTGCGACGAATTCTGTGAGAACTATAAAGATTTCCTGAATAAGGCAAAAACTGAGCGTGAAGCGGTGAACTATTTTGTAAGCCGCCTGTCCGAGGAGGGCTATCGCCCGTTCACACCGGGGATGGCGCTGAAGGCCGGGGACAAGGTTTACCTGAATAACCGCGGAAAGGCACTGATACTGGCAACCATCGGCACAGCTCCTATCGGGGAAGGTGTCCGGCTTTGCGCTGCCCACATTGATTCTCCCCGTCTGGATCTGAAGCAGCATCCCCTGTATGAGGATCAGGAAATCGCCTACTTCAAAACCCACTACTACGGCGGTATCAAAAAATACCAATGGCCCACCATGCCCCTGTCCCTCCATGGCGTGATCATCCGCAGGGACGGTACCACGGTGGAAGTCAATATCGGTGAGGATGCCAATGATCCGGTCTTCTGCATTACGGATCTCCTGCCCCACCTGGCAGCCAATCAGATGAAGCGTACCCTGGCAGAGGGAATCAAGGGTGAGGAATTGAATATTATCATCGGCTCCCGTCCCTTCCGGGATGATAAGGAAAGCGAGCTGGTAAAGCTTTCCATTCTGGATATTCTTCATGAGAAATACGGCATCATTGAGGACGATTTTATTTCTGCTGAGCTGGAAGCAGTTCCGGCTTATCCGGCAAAGGATGTGGGCTTTGACCGCAGCATGATCGGCGCCTATGGTCATGATGACCGTGTCTGTGCTTATCCTGCATTCGCCGCAGCACTGAACTGTAAAACGCCGGTGCATACGACTGTTACCATTCTGACAGATAAGGAAGAAACCGGCAGCGACGGCAATACTGGTCTCTGCTCCGCCTATCTCAAATACTTCCTCTGCGACCTGGCAGAATGCTTCGGCTGCAGCGGCAGAGCCGTCATGTCCGCTTCCAAGTGCCTGTCCGCCGATGTCAATGCGGCATTCGATCCTACTTTTTCTGATGTGCTGGAGCGCAATAACTGTGCATATTTCAATCACGGCGTCTGCGTGACAAAATTCACCGGTGCACGGGGAAAATCCGGCACTTCCGATGCCTCTGCTGAATTTGTGGGAGAAATCCGCAGACTGCTGGACAGCAAGGATGTCATCTGGCAGACTGGTGAGCTTGGCAAGGTAGATATGGGCGGCGGCGGTACCGTAGCGGCTTATATTGCAAACCTGAATATTGATACAATTGATGTGGGCGTCCCTGTGCTTTCCATGCATGCACCCTATGAGCTGGTGGCAAAAACCGATGTTTACAGCGCATACAAGGCATTTGCTGTATTTATGGAATCCTGACAGGTGAACACCGTACAGGAATGGGAGGCAGAATGAAACTAATTTCTTGGAACGTGAACGGCTTCCGTGCATGCCTGGGCAAGGGCTTTGCAGAGAGCTTCCGCAGCTTTGATGCCGATATTTTCTGCATACAGGAAACCAAAATGCAGCCGGAGCAGGTAACGACCAGCTTTGAGGGCTACACGCAGTATTTCAATAGCGCTGTCAAAAAGGGATATTCCGGCACGGCAGTATTTACAAAGACAACACCGGTTTCTGTAAGCTTTAATTTCGAGGGACACATGGACGAGGGAAGAGCTATCGTCTGTGAATATGACAAATTCTATCTTGTCAACCTCTATGTGCCTAATGCGCAGCGTGAGCTTGCAAGAATTGATTACCGGATGCAGTGGGAGGATGATCTGCGGCAGTTCCTTGCAGAACTGGACAGCAAAAAGCCCGTCATTGTCTGCGGTGATCTGAATGTTGCCCATCAGGAAATTGACCTTAAAAATCCGAAGAGCAATGTGGGCAATGCCGGCTTTTCCGATGAGGAACGAGGAAAATTCACTGAACTGCTGGCAAGCGGTTTTACGGATACGTTCCGGTTCCTACACCCGGATACCAGGGATGCCTATTCCTGGTGGTCCTACATGTTTAAATCCCGTGAACGGAACGTTGGCTGGCGGATTGACTATTTCCTGGTTTCCAACAGAATCCGGGAGTACATCAAAAGGGCAGAGATCTTCCCGGAGATTATGGGAAGTGACCACTGCCCCGTAGGACTGGAAATTGAATTGCCATAAGGGCATTATTCACAGCTAAGAAAAAGGCTTCACTGCGCATGCATAATGTGCAATGAAGCCTTTTGGTTTACTTTTTTGCTCTCTCCGTCACAATGTCCAGCATCTCGCCCACATTCTTCATGCCGCTGACCTCACGCATGGTGAACCGCATGCGGAATTCCTTTTCCACAGCAGCAATCAGATTGATGTGCTCCAGACTGTCCCAATCCTCAATATCATTTGCCGAGGTGGCATCGGTCAGCACAATGGCATCATCATCAAACACATCACGGAATACCTCTGTGAGTCTTGCTTTTATCTGTTCCCTGTTCATATCTGACACTCCTCCTGTATTGTAATTACTTCATTTTTCGGCTGATAATCAGCCGTGTTCAGCTTCCAGACAGTGCTGCCGTCTGCATCTGCGGAGCATTGCTCAAAGCCAAAGGTTCCGAACAGCTGCGCCACCATGGCATTTTTCTTTGTGGGATAATAATAGCCGTAAATTTCTGCAATCCCCTGCGCCCGGCATTTCTGGACAAGAACATCCAGCATGGCAAATTCCATATCACGCTTGAGAACACGGCAGCTCATGAGCCACAGCTCCAGATGAAGCGCCGACGCTTCCTTCCGCCCGATGACAACAGAAACAATTCCATTGTCTCCGAACTGATCCTCCAGCCTGCCGTACAGGCGAATATAATCCGGACTTTCCGCAACCGCTTCCATCTCTGCAAGGGTGTAACGTTTGGTGGTTACGTTAAATTGATTGCTTTTATTGGTCAGCTGGGTAATTCTCGGCAGATGCACCGGATCAAAGTCACTAATTTCTGCATGCATATGCAGGCTGAGCAGAAACTCCTTGTAGCTTGCGAACTTTTGCTGAGCCGCCTGCCTTTGTGCGTTGGCACGGTACATCTCATTGCGCTTGGCATCATCCTCCGAGAAGGATGTGACTTCAAAATAGCCGCAGCGATCCAGCGCCAGCATACATCCCTCCACACTGTCAAAGGAAACAACCGCCGTATCCGGAAGCTGTGCCTGTACGATGGCACGTTCTGCCGGATTGTCGTCTACAAAGACAAAGCTCTCGGGCAAAAGGCTCAGCTCCTGTGCCATGTCCAGAATATTCTGAGATTTTGGCTCCCAGTTTGCTTTGATACTGACAAAATCCTCCGGTTTCAGAATGCCGTCCGGGTGTTCCAGACCGGAAATCGCATTTTCATAGTCATTCTTGGAGCATACGGTCAGAAGTACCCCCAGATCCTTGTGGGCCTTCAAATATGCCTGGAGCTGGGCATACGCCTGCCCCACAGAGGTTTCCTGGCCAATCTCAATCCCTGCCTGTCCGTCATCTCCGATTACACCGCCCCAAAGCGTATTATCCAGATCCAGTGCAAGTACCTTTTTATTTCTGCCCATGAGCGAACAGATAATGTTGGAAAGGTTGTAGGAAAATTCCGGAATTGCGGGCACACAGAGGGCATATTTGTAGAGATGCCAGTAGGAAGGCTCCAGCCACTTTTCAAGGCCGTAACAAGCGGACAGATAGTTGATATCGTGAATATAAAAATTCTTATGCGTCTTGGCATAGTCATAAAACCGGCAATTGAGCTGGGTGAGAAAATCAATCCTGCCATGGATGCAGCCGACTTCCCGATTGCCCAGAAGACGGGTCAGGGGCATCTCAAAATTATTCTGAATAATAGGGCACTGATACACAACGGACAGGCGTTCCCACATCTGCTCAAAATGTGTATAGGCCTGTGTCAGCTTATGCTCCACAAGCTCGTCACTGTCACGAACCTCCGGGTATTCCTGAATATTTCTGGATGTAGTATGAATGAAAATCAGCTCCGGCCTGAATGCCTCCAGTTCAGGATTGTCAAACATGGCATCGTTCCAGTACTGCGCATATTCTGACTCCCAGAATTCCGGAACAATTCCTCGATTCCGAAGAAAAAGCTCAAGCATATATACAATATCATTGGTTGTTGAACCGCCCAGCACGGCAATTCTCAGCTTTACAGCTCCGCTTTCCTCCTCCTTGAGACGTCGGAGCAGGCGGCGTCGTTTCTGAAGAATTGCCGCACTGTCAAATGGATAGCAAAGTTCCTGCAGCATGATGCTCTCCCTTCCCTTTTAGTACATAATATCCTGCAATTTTGCAGAGTTGCCGCCGGTAGCACTGAAGGTGTTCATGGCAAACAGTACATCCGTAATCCCATGTTCCTTGATAAAATCAATGGCACCGGGTTCAAAGTAACGCATGTCCACAACCCAGATTTCTTCAAAGGACTGGGTCAGGCAGGGCACCAGGGCATTGCCGTAGCTGTCCTTGATGATGATCAGCTTTCTGCCGTTCTGACAGTCCGTTGTCACATGGGTGATTCTCTCATCACCGCCCATAAATACCAGATACCAGCTGGAGCTGGCAATATTATCCAGGTTCAGCAGCAGGCTGCCCTCCCGTTCATTGGTCATATCCGTATTGTAATAGGTCGTGGTATACTGATTCTGAGGCTTATAGTAAACAAATGGCTCCGGGTTATCCTTCAGCACTGCTTCATTGGTATAGCCGTAAAGCGTTCCCACATACCCCTCCATGGTGACTGTCTCATATTCGGACAAAGGAGCAAAGTCCACCCCTGCCGTTTGTGCGAAGGCTTCCGCCGCATAATAGGCACCCAGAGGCTGCCAGTGATGATCCGTACGGGAATAAATTGCCTCGTCCTTATGAGGATACAGGTTGCTGTAGGCATCTACAGGAATGACACCGTTCAGATAGCTGTTGATATTCTCAATATTGTCCAGCTCACTTGCGGAGTAGCTGCTGTACTTCTCCGGCATATAAAAAGTCACTGCAGTGGGAGCTACCAGAGAATAGACATTGACACTGTCACCGAGCTGTGCCTTGTATTCATTCAAGGTTTCTGCATAGGTCTGACCGGTAGAAAAGCTGCCGCCATAGAGCATGAGTCCCCGATCCTTGATAATCAGAATATTATTGGCAATCTCGCCTTCCACATCCTCTTCCGGCGGCTCCGTTGTCTCCTCTTCCTCAGATTCCGTGGCGGCAGAAGTTTCCGGCACAGGTTCGCTATTGTCATCGTTTGCATTGCCGGCTTCCGTTGTATCTGCCTCCAGCAAAGCGGTATTCTCCGTAGGCTTCTCATTGTCAATGACCGGCGGCGTGCCGATTAATACCACGCCGTCATCATAGTCAATGCCAAGGCAGGCACGGAAATCAGAGATCAGCGTTTTGAAGGTACTGCGGCAAGGTACTGCATCATTAAAGAATTCTGAAAATCCCGCTGTAAATGTTCCGTCAAGGTAACTGGAAATACTGAACTTCGGACATTTTGCCAAATCACGGTTTTCCTGTTCCGATTTTGTAGGACGCTTGCCAAAGATCAGAAAAAGGGAAATGGCAGCAAACAGGGTAATGATCACAAGTACATTGAAAGACATGAGCTTATGTTCGGTTATCTGCTTCACGTTCCGTTTTTTCAGGACAGTGACATCAATATCATAATTTTGTTTCTCGTCCATTGATATACCCTCCCATTTATACTAATTCTCTATCAAACTATCCCAATAGTTCGATAGAGAGCGTGTGCTGACGCACTCGCCATTTTATGCCGTAAAACGGCATAAAATCCGTCCATTCTCATACGCCGCCTGCGGCGGCAATGAAAATCATGATGTTTTCTCATGATTTTCAAATGAGAATAGTATTAAAAACGATAATATAGAAATGCATTCGTTGTGGCATCTACCAGAAGCACACTGCTCAGAACCAGCAGTACGGCACATGCCACAGTACCGCTCAAGGATACACAGATCTTTGAATTGAGCGAACGTTCTGATAGCTTTTTCGAGAGCTGCAGCAAAGGAAAGGTACAGAGAATTGCAGCCAGAATCAGATACAGATTATTATACAGGGAAATGGTTACCACTGAGCTTGTGAATCCGTTCGGGTTAAGGAAAGTCAGATTTTTCAGGAACAACAGAAGCTGGCTTGTATCTTCAAAGTAGAAGATGCCAAAGCCGATAATAATGACAATCTTGTTATAAATATGGCGCAGAACAAGGGGGATCTTGCGCATTTTCTTCTTGCCGATCCAGGTTTCCAGAAGAATGAAGGCGCCGTAATACAATCCCCAAA
>CAZXVI010000004.1:58873-90056 GCA_964644275.1 uncultured Ruminococcus sp.
TGTAATTCCAGCTGGCGCCATGCCAGATGCCGGTGCAGAGCCAGACAATGGCAAGGCTCAGATACTTGTTGCGTATGCCAAAGAAGGAAAGGGGCAGCAGATAATCACGGAAAAAGGACCCCAGAGAAATGTGCCATCTCTGCCAGAATTCCGTAACATCCTTGCACAGATAGGGATGATCAAAGTTCTCATTAAAATGAAAGCCGAAAATTCTGCCAAGACCGATTGCCATATCAGAATAGCCGGAAAAATCAAAATAAATGTACAGTGAATAGATTATGGCTCCGTACCATGTTGCAAGAACCGTCTGCTGCGTAATGTTGTCGCCCAGAAAGTTCCCCACAATACGGTAGAGCTGATCGGCAAGAATGACTTTTTTGGAAAGTCCGATGATGAAACGTGTCAGACCGCCGCTAAGATCCTCCAGGGTGGTCCGGCGATTGTCAATTTCCTCTGCAATGGTACTGTAACGGACAATTGGACCGGCAATCAACTGGGGGAACAGAGAAACATAAAGCAGGAATTTCAAGGGACTTCTCTGAGGCTCTACCTTTTCCCAATAGCAGTCAATTACATAGGACATTACCTGGAATGTATAAAAGCTGATGCCGACTAACTGGGTGATCTGCGGTACAGGCAGCTCCGACCCGAACAGTGCATTGATATTTTCCATAATAAAACCGCTGTATTTGAATACACCGATCATACCGATATTGAATGCCAGGGAAATCCACAAGGTAATTTTTGCGCCCAGGGTGTTCCGGAATTTTCCGATGCTCAGACCGCAGAGGTAATTCACCAATGCGCTGAGGAGCAGATATACAATTCTGGTTGGCTCCCCCCATGCATAAAACAATAGTGAGAAAATTACTAATACAATGTTCCGATGCTTCACCTGTTTTACCGATGCATAGCAAATCAGACAGAGCGGTAAAAACAAATACAAAAAAATCAAGCTGGAAAAAATCATTTTGATGCCCCTATTTCCTTTTTAATCTCTTTTGTTCTTTTCGTCTTTTTGTTAATATTTGGCATTTATGTATTCTTTTGTACCTTTTTCAGCCAAAAATAAACGTAAACCATGTTTTTCTGACACGGTTTAACAGTCTTCTTATTTATTATACGATATTCCTTTTTTTTGTGCAATAGCAAATTGCAAACTTCAGAAAAATCAGCAATTTGCACAAAAACTAAGTCACAAAAGCAATAATTTGGACAGAATTCACGAGCGGCATCATTTCATAAGAATTGACCTTTGGAAGAGAAACCAGATTTTTGATTTCATCCGCTGGTGTGAAAATCATAAAGGCAGAAAATAGAGAAATGCTTCTTCGTCGAATTTTACGCAGGCACTTGACAATTTTCCGGAAATATACTATAATAATAAGGATACAGAAAACGCACTATGCTTGTGCCAACTGATGAAAGGAGCAGATTGATTATGGCGAAGATGCAGATGTCCCGGGAGGGTTTTGACAAGCTCCAGCAAGAGCTGACATATCTGATTACGGAAAAGCGTCAGGAGGTTGCCCAGAAACTGAAGGAAGCCCGTTCCTACGGCGACCTTTCCGAGAACGCCGAATATGATGAAGCGAAAAATGAACAGGCAATTCTGGAAGGAAAAATTGCTGAACTGCAGGCAATGGTGGACAATGCCGAGGTTGTGGAAGATGACAGCATTTCTCTGGATGAAATCGGTATTGGTTCTGTCATTACCATCCGCAAGGTTGGATCCGATAAAGCTGAGCAGCTGAAAATCGTGGGCACCAACGAAGCAAATTTCAAGGAACATAAAATCTCCGATGAGTCCCCCATCGGCAAGGCCGCTATGAAGAAAAAAGTGGGGGATATTTTTATCGTTGATGCACCGGCTGGTGAAATGAAGTACGAGGTTCTTGAAATCTCCAAGTAAGCGAAGCAAAAATTACAATAAGGGTGAAACGTATGCAGGAAGAACAGAAGATTTTGGAGGAAGTGCAGGACTCCAATTCATACAGACAGATTCGTCTGGAGAAGCTGAATCAACTCAAGGCGCAGGGACAGGATCCTTTTGCCCTGACAAGCTATCCGGTTACCATTTCAAATGCAGAGCTGCGTGCCAGCTATGAAAAACGGGAAAAGGCCGTTTTGGATGCAGCAAACGGTGACGAGGAACAAATTGCAGCTGGTCTTGCAGAGATCTCCGCAGAAACCATCCGCATTGCCGGCAGAATTATGAGCTGGCGCGATATGGGAAAAGCAAACTTCATTGACGTCCGTGACCATTCGGACAGGATGCAGGTCTATGTCCGCATGAATGACATTGGCAAGGAAGCCTTTGAGGCGTTCAAGAAATGGGATCTTGGAGATATCATTGGTGTGGAGGGCTTTGTATTCCGCACCCGCAAGGGAGAGATTTCTGTTCATGCCAGAAAGGTCACTCTTCTGTCCAAGTCACTGCTGCCCCTTCCGGAGAAGTGGCATGGACTGAAGGATCAGGACATGCGCTACCGCCAGCGCTACCTGGATCTGATCTGCAATCCCCAAGTAAAGGATACTTTTGTCAAGCGCAGCCAGATTATACGTGAAATCCGCAGTTTCCTGGACAATCTGGGCTATATTGAGGTGGATACCCCCATTCTGCTGCCTATTGAAATCGGCGCTGCCGCAAGACCTTTTGTTACCCATCACAATACACTGGATATGGATATGTATCTGCGCATTGAAACGGAGCTTTGTCTGAAGCGCCTGATTGTGGGCGGTTTTGACCGTGTATATGAGGTTGGCAGAATTTTCCGTAATGAGGGCATGGATACCTCCCATAATCCGGAGTTTACCACTGTGGAAATGTACCAGGCCTATACCGATTACATCGGTATGATGGATCTGATTGAAACTATGTACCGTACGATTGCAATGCATGTCTGCGGCACGGACACCATCACTTACCAGGGAACGGAGATTGAAATCGGCAAGCCCTGGAAGCGCATGACCATGGTTGAGGCTGTCAGAGAATATGCCGGTGTGGATTATGACACATGGGCAACTGACGAGGACGCAAGAGCTTGTGCAAAAGCACATCATGTGGAGGTGGAAGAAGGTGACGCCGCAACCAAGGGGCACGTTCTGATTGCATTCTTTGATGCGTTTGTAGAAGAGAAGCTGATTCAGCCCACCATTATTTATGATTATCCTGTGGAGAATTCTCCGCTGGCAAAACGCAAGCCCTCCAATCCGGCATTTACAGAGCGCTTCGAATACTTTATCTATGCAAGGGAAATGGGCAATGCATTCTCCGAGCTGAATGATCCGGTGGATCAGAAGGAACGCTTCGTCAAACAGGTAGAAGCCAAGCATGCTGCCGGAAACACCAATGCTCAGGTGGATGATGACTATGTTACTGCACTGGAATATGGTCTGCCGCCGACGGGAGGTCTGGGCTTCGGTGTGGACCGTCTTGTCATGCTGCTTACTGACAGTCCTTCCATCCGTGATGTACTGCTGTTCCCCACCATGAAGCCCATTGTGCAGAATCGAAGAGACGACGCTGCCGATGAGGAAAATACGGGAGAAGAGGCATAAGGGAATCTTTTGCGGCTTCATTTTAGAAACCGCCATGAAAATTAATACAACTGGGGACGGACTTGACAGCATCAGTCCGTCCCTTTCTAACAGGAGCCGAATATGAAAGAAAAACAAGAAAAACCCAAGAGCGTCTTTCAGATTGCAAAGGAAATGGAAGAAGCACAGCAGCGCGAAGAAGCTGAGGCAGAAGCCAAAGCCCGGGAGCTTGCCCGACAGCAGGAAGCACAGCGCCGTGCAGAATATGAAAAGAAAATCCGTCAGGAGCGCATTGAACTGATGCGCCTTAAACAGGGTGTCATTGAAGAAAGTGAACTGATCAAAGAGGAGAAGGAAGAGAAAAAAAAATATACGCTCTGGCAGAAGATTAAAAATTTCTTTTATCACAATACATGGTGGCTCTGGTTTGCAGTATTCTTTGTCGCTTTAGGCGGTTTTCTGGTGTATCAGCAGATCGCAACCGTACGCCCGGACATGGTGGTTTTGCTGATTGTGGATGATGCGGATTTTGATGCCATGTGTTCCAGAGAAATCAGTGCTCTTTTTGAACAGTACATTGAGGATGAAAACGGTGACGGCAATACGGTTGTGGAGGTGTATTATATTCCTGCCTCCGAGGATTCAGCATCCCGCAATGCCTACAGCGGTGAAAGTACCAAGCTGTTTGCAGAATTCCAGATGGGTGATTCCCTGCTTGTGATTTCGGATGACGCAGCGGATGAATACATTGTTGCGGAAGAAAATCTGGAGGATCTGGAGCAGTATTTCGGAGAGTATGAGCAAATTGAGGATTACCGCTTCCTGCTGTCAGATACGGATTTTGCTGAGGCAGTCGACTGGCCCTATGAACTGGATAAGGATATCTACATCGGAATTCGCCAAGTAAAGCCCACGTTCTCCTTTGAAGAAGAGATGCAGAAAAATTATGATATTGCCTTCCCGGCGCTGCAGAAGTTTATTGAAGAATACGGTACACTTTCTGACCAAAACCAGGAATAAATTTTCCTGCTGCCCTTTCCATGGAGAGGGCAGTTTTTTGTGCATCTTATCCTTTTTTTCTATGGTGCTGTTATTCAATGTACACAAAAAGCGGCAAAGGTATAGCGTTTTTATCGTGAATATGGTATAATAATACTAATCTTCCAAACTGTCATATCTATTACAGTTTAGAGGGCAGTTTCCTACACCTGACTTGTGATGGAATCAGTTCCTTTACTATTAGGAGAATAACGACATATGAAGCAACAAATGC
Source organism: uncultured Ruminococcus sp. (assembly GCA_964644275.1). Lineage (GTDB taxonomy): Bacteria > Bacillota > Clostridia > Oscillospirales > Ruminococcaceae > UBA3855. Next base: position 63,687 of record CAZXVI010000004.1, read on the forward strand.
GAATTGGAATTATGCTGGGATCTGTCTACAGCTTGCATGTGCAGCAGTACCTGAGCGGCATGATATGGAAGCTCAGACAGTACAATGCGGAAGTGCTGATTTTTACAAGCTTTGATGCCAATAATCAAAGTGATCTCCACCTGGAAGGAGAAATCATGCTGTTTGACATGATTCATTTTGACGGACTGGATGGTCTGCTGTTTGTACCGGAAACCTTCTCTGTGGATGCTTTCCGGGAAAGGGTCACAGAGATTGTACAACAGCGCTGCCGGATTCCTGTGGTGGCTCTGGGAGATTCCGGAGGAAATTATGATACAGTAAAAGTGAATGATACGCTGAGCTTTGCAGCACTGACAGATCATCTGATTGAAGTACATCAGTACCGGGATATCATCTGTATGACCGGTCCGAAGGGAAACAGAACAGCTGAAGAACGGAAGCAGGGTTTCCTGAATAGCATGAAGCGGCATGGACTGCCTGCTGGAGAAGAACGCATTCTCTACGGTGATTACTGGAGAAATACTGCAAAGGCCTATGCGGAGGCTCTGGTCAGCCATCGGGCACACTGCCCGGAGGCTGTTGTCTGCGCCAATGATATTATGGCAATCACACTATGCAATACATTAATCAAGCAGGGCTGGAAGATTCCCGGTGATCTTGCCATAGCCGGCTATGACGGCACCGAATATGCCTTTGACAACATTCCACTGATTACCAGCTTTTCCAGAGCCTGTGAGAAAACCGGTGAGGATAGTGCAGAACTGCTGATGGCCAGAATTCAGCAGCGCTCCTTCCGACCTGCCAAAGCACATACAGGGCAGCTGCAGCCGGGTTATACCTGCGGATGCAATGTGGATACCTCCGGTGCAATTATGCGCCGGAATGAACAGCGCTATAATGAAACACTGTATATTAACCACTATGATGATCATGGATTCGCTGCCAGAATTGCAGATGCGGATACCCTCAATGCGCTGGTTCACAAGATCTATATCTACGGAATGATTCCCTATGTACAGAAATATACACTGTGTATCCGGGAAAACTGGCGTACCAGAAAAGAACGGAACAGCAGCTGGGACAATGAGATCATGTATCATATGCTGGAGGATGGACAGCACAGGGAATTCATGGCAGAGGAAATGCTGCCGCCCTTTCTGGAACAAGTTCCAGAGAATCATGTTTACTATTTCACCCCAGTTCACTTCCAGGATCACTGCTTTGGCTATGCCATTGTCCAGTGCCTGCCGGGAGCAGTGTCTTTCAATTCCGTCTACCGCCGGTTTTCACAGGAAGTGAATCTCTCCTTTGAACAACTGCGGCTTCGGGAGCGTCTGCGGGAAAGCACCTATCATATGTACCTGTCCGCCATCCGTGATCCACTTTCCGGAGAGGTGAATCATCGGGGGCTTCTGCAGTATCTGGAGTGGATCCTTCAGCACACGGATTCTGATTCGGAGCAGATCCTGCTTGCTTTTGTCTCTGTCGGCAGTGTAGATGCGCTGTCCCGGCAGGATGCGGAAGCAATGTTACATGATGTGTGCGGCACTCACCTGCGCTTTCTCAAAATACGGAAGGATGCATATCTGATTTTCGGCACGGTGGATCGGACGGAAACCCCCGACAGCTTTGCCAGCCGCCTGAAGGAAACAGCGGAAGTGGCTGAGCGTACCAACGGCGGCAATTTCCATGGCAGTCTACGCTGCAGTGTCACGCATCTGGACAGCGGGACACAGGAGGATCTCAAAGAAATTCTGCGGCAGCTCTGGAAGGGACTTGAAGAGCAGTCCAGAGAATCAGAGAACGGCAATGCCAGCCGCTATTCCGGAAAGCTCAAAACAATACGGGAATCCATTTATCAGAATCCGGGGAAGGAGTGGAGTGTGGAAAGTCTCGCAGCGCAGCTGTATATCAGCCATTCCCATTTTCACCGTTTGTATAAGCAGATGTTCCGCATTACCTTTACTCGTGACCTGATTCATGCCAGAATTCAGTATGCCAAACGGCTGCTCACAGAAACTGATGCAACGCTGACCGTTATTGCAGAGCAGTGCGGTTATCATAATTTGTCCCACTTTATGCGTCAGTTCCATGCAGAAACTTCCATGACCCCCAGTCAGTACCGGAAACAATAACCTCTCCATCCATATTTTTCCGGAGCTTGGAGCCATATATTTTCTATTATTCATTTGACAAGCCTTCCGAAACATGCTATACTGGTAAAGAACCATTGCCAGGAGGTAGATAGTATGGAAACAAGAGTTGCCATCATCGGCATTATTGTGGAAAATGGGGAGCGGGTATCCCAGCTTAATGAAATCCTCCATGCATACGGAAGTTATATCATCGGACGCATGGGGATTCCCTATCATGCAAGAGGGGTCAATATTATCAGTGTTGCCATTGATGCACCGCAGAGTGTGATCAGCACACTTTCCGGTAAAATAGGCAGGCTGGAGGGAATCACAGCCAAAACTGTCTACTCTAACATCATTACACCGGCAGCGGAAGGCAGCCAGCAGAAATAGAAACCGACACGCATCCAAAATTTCTGTGCAAAGCCGCAGGAATCCAAGGATGCTGTGTCCCGGTTGTATATTACAAGGGAGCCTCTAAAAACAAGTTTTTAGAGGTGGTGGTGTGGGAAAATGCCCCGGAGGGACAGAGGGGACGGGCACCTGTCAGGTGAAGCCCCACAAAATCCACCTTTTATTCCTTTCTAATTTTAAAAACAGAGGGTTTTTAGAGATTCCCACAAAACTATTCAGTGCATGCAACACACACAGAAAGGCGGAAAATATGAACAGAACTCTTGATTGGAACCAATATCTTGCGAAGGCTGCCGAGGTGGTATCCGAGGGCATCGTGATGCTGAAGAATGAGCATGGAGTACTGCCCCTTTCCTCTGAAGAGGAAGTAGCCGTATTTGGAAGAATTCAGTTTCATTACTATAAGAGCGGAACCGGTTCCGGCGGCCTGGTCAATGCCCCCAAGGTAACCGGAATTCTGGACGGGCTGCTGGAAAGCGGAGTGAGAATGAATCAGTCACTGCTTGAGATTTACCGGAAATGGGATGAAGCCCATCCCTATGATCTGGGAACGGGCTGGGGTGCCGAGCCCTGGTCACAGGAGGAAATGCCTCTGGACGAGGAAACCGTGGCAATGGCATCCCGCACAAGCTCCACTGCCCTTGTTATCATTGGCAGAACTGCCGGAGAAGAACAGGATAATCGCCTGGAAAAAGGCTCCTATCTGCTCAGTGACGAGGAAGTGAACATGCTCCGGAAAGTCAGAGCCGGTTTTTCCAGAATGGCAGTACTTTTGAATGTTGGCAACCTCATTGATATGGAAGCCATTGAAGCCGTTGCTCCGGACGCAATCCTCTATGTATGGCAGGGCGGCATGACCGGCGGCACCGGTACAGCTGCCGTACTCACCGGCAAGGTCAGCCCCTCCGGCAAACTGCCGGATACCATTGCCTGCCATGTGGAGGATTATCCCTCCAACCGCAACTTTGGCAGCGGTGATCTGGATGTTTATGAAGAGGATATTTATGTCGGCTATCGTTATTTTGAGACCTTTGCAAAAGAGAAGGTGCGCTATCCCTTCGGATTCGGTTTATCCTATACTGCATTTTCCATGGAAACTCTGTCCGCTGCTGAGGAGAATGGACGGGTACAGCTGGTCATTGCTGTCACCAATACCGGCAGCTATGCCGGGAAAGAAGTGGTACAGCTGTACTGCGAGGCTCCCCAGGGAGTTCTGGGTAAGGCGGCAAGAGTGCTGTGTGCCTATGCCAAAACTGATATACTGGAACCCGGTGCAACCCAGCAGCTGACGCTGACCGCACGACTTTCGGATCTTGCTTCCTATGATGACAGCGGCGCAACAGGCCACCGTTTCTGTGAGGTATTGGAAGCAGGTGCATATCATTTCTATGCTGGCACCGATGTATGCAGTGCTGCTCCTGTGCTGACAGTCAATCTGGAGGAATGCAGCGTTGTCCGACAGCTGTCCCAGGCTATGGCACCGGTACAGTCCTTCCAGAGGCTGCGTCCTGTTCCAGATGCATCCGGTTACATTGCCGGCACGGAGACAGTTCCCCTTCTGGAATTTGACGAAGCGCAGCGCCGTCTGGACAATCTTCCGGAGGAGATTCCCTATACGGGGAACAACGGCATTCGCCTTGCAGACGTCCGCGCAGGCCGCAATACTATGGAGGAACTGCTGGCTCAGCTGTCCGATGAGGAGCTTGCCTGCCTGTGCCGGGGGGAAGGCATGGGAAGTCCCCGTGTAACACCCGGAACCGCCAGTGCTTTTGGTGCTGTGGCAGATTCTCTGACAAAGTATGGTATTCCCTGCGGATGCTGCTCCGATGGTCCCTCCGGTATGCGGCTGGATTGCGGCACCAAGGCGTTCAGTCTGCCCAACGGCACCATGATTGCTTCAACATTCAACAGAAGCCTTGTGACAGAGCTGTATGAGCTGATGGGTCTGGAAATGACTGCCAACCATGTAGAATGCCTGTTAGGTCCTGGCATGAATATCCACCGTCATCCTCTGAACGGACGCAACTTTGAATATTTTTCCGAGGATCCTTACCTGACCGGCACCATGGCATGCGCCGAGCTCAAGGGCATGCAGGCTGTCGGAGTTACGGGCACCATTAAGCATTTCTGCGGCAATAACCGTGAGACAAGGCGGCATTACATGAATTCCGTTGTCTCCGAGCGAGCACTGCGTGAAATCTATCTCAAGGGATTTGAGATTGCTGTACGGGAAGGCAATGCGGACTCAATTATGACGACCTATGGACGGGTCAATGGGCTTTGGACAGCGGGCAGCTTTGATCTGAATACCCAGATTCTCCGCAACGAATGGGGATTTACCGGCATAACCATGACCGATTGGTGGGCGAACATCAATAACCGGGGCGAAGGTGCTGATAAGGGCAACCTGGCTGCCATGGTACGCGCTCAGAACGATCTGTACATGGTCTGCGCCGACGGCGGAGATCATGAGGATAATCTGCTGGAATCCCTGGCAGACGGCAGTCTGCGGCGCAGCGAGCTTCAGCGCAGCGCAGGGAATGTATGCCGTTTTCTGCTCCGTACTAATGCCATGAAGCGGCTGGAAGGCGAGGAGGTTTCCGTTACCATTCTCAACCGGCCGGATTCTGAGGAGGAGAGCAATACTCCCATTGTTTTCTATCCGGTGGACGGCAGCTTTACGCTTCCCCTGGAAGAGGTGGATACTACAAAGGGAAAGAGCTACAGCTTTGCCCTTGATCTCAAATATCCCGGAAATTACAAAGTAACCCTGACAGGTTCTTCCGAACAGAGCGAGCTTGCACAGATTCCGGTGACACTGTTCGCCATGGGAACCGCCAACGCCACCTTTACCTGGAATGGCACCGGTGGAAAACCGGTATCCTTCAGCATGGTAATTCCCATGTTCTCAAGGTTTACGTCAATCCGTCTGTACTTTGCACAGAGCGGACTGTATCTGCACAGCATCAGCTTTGAACCCGCGGAGGGAACAATGGAAATTCCCCACCTATTATAAACAGGAACCTCTAAAAACTTGTTGTTAAAGATAGGGTTGAGGGTGACTCCCTACGGGGTGGGGAGTCACCCTTCAACCCCGGGAAGGGCTGCGCTCTTTCAACCTGCTCACTTATCGTGTGTTCTTCTTAAATTGTTAGCATTGTTTAGGGGTTACCAACAGAAATCACTTCTTGGAGGATGGAACATGAGAAATAAATTAGCATCACTGGCGATGATTCCCGTACTGCTGTTCACAATGGCATTCACTGCCTGCGGCAGCAGCTCTGGTTCGAAATATGATGACGGAACAATGCGGGAATATCTTACTGCTATGGAATACGCACAGGATATGGGAATTGGTATCAACCTCGGCAATACCCTGGAAGCCTATTGGGCGGATACCAATGATCTGACCGCCGGTGCATCTACCATAGGCGACAATATGCCCCTGGATTATGAGCGCTGCTGGGGCGCAGTGGAAACCACCCAGGAAGCCATCGACGGGATGAAGGCCGCCGGCTTCCATACCATCCGCATTCCCGTATACTGGGGAAATATGATGAAGGATGACGGAAACTACACCATCAATACTGCATACATGGATCGTGTGCAGGAGGTGGTGGACTACTGCCGCAAAGCAGGGGTGTATGTTGTCATTAACATGCATCACTATGACGAGTTTTTGATTAAGAATCACACAAAAGAAGAAACACTGAAAGCAGTGGAAATTGTCTGGAAACAGATTGCACAGCGATTCAAGGGCTATTCCGATTATCTGATCTTTGAGGGCTTCAATGAAGCACTTGGCTCCCAGAGAGAGGGGGATAACCTCACCGAGGATGAAATCTATGATTATGTAAACGCCATGAATCAGACCTTTGTGGAGACTGTCAGAGCTACCGGGGGGAATAATAAGGAGCGCCTTCTCATTATATCCGGCTACTGGACCAATATTGACAATACTACCAGTGACAAATTCCTGATGCCGGAGGATTCCGCTGAGGATAAGCTGATGGTTTCCGTACATTATATCGACAATGCGAAGTACTGGACAAACCGTATCGGTGCTCAGGACTGGATGAATTACAGCGTTCAGCAGTGTGAGCTGCTGAAAACTGCTTTTATTGACAAGGACATCCCTGTTTTTGTGGGTGAATGCAATGCTATTTATGACAGCGAACATATGGCTGCGACCGCAATCTATACTGAGTCCTCAGATTGTCTGGATTATATTCTGAACCTGGCAGTGGACTATGAACTGGTGCCGGTAATCTGGGATATCAATGACAATATGTATTCCAGAACGGAGTACAGGATTAAATCCGAGAGTGATCAGGAGGTCATTACTGCCATTGCAGCAAAAATCGAAGCAAAATAATCAACCAAGGGTATCTCTGCTCCATGCAGAGATACCTTTTTCAGCTTGTCGATAAAGTTGCAGTTTCGTAAAACTTGCCCTCCCCCTAACCCCTCCCTGAAGAGAGGGGAAAAGTTTGCGGAGGGTACTGCGCACCCCCACCCGCTTTTTACAGAGAACTTTGCGTCTATGTTTCGGGGTCTGTATGGGACACAGCCCCCTGCATGCGCCGAAGGCGCAACGAAAATAAAAATAGTCCAGCCATGTGCCGGGCAGGCGCAGTAGCTGGACAGGACTTTTTCGATAGTCTGAGGTATCTCTGCTCCATGCAGAGATACCTTTTTGATAAAAATCCCCGTATTACACAATACGGGGAGAGAATGACCATTTTCATATTTTGCGCATTATGGCATTACTTCCGGCAGCTGATACTTTTCAAGGAAATATTCATAGCTGGTATTAAAAGCACTGTTGCCGAATTTGATTTTATTCAGATACTTGTGCGTATCAAAAGCACTATGGGAAGTTTCAATGACAGAAACCGCAATATTAGAGCAATGATCAGAAATACGCTCATAGTTCGTCAGCAGATCATTCAGCACAAACCCCACTTCGATAGTGCAGATACGCTTTTTTACTCGCTGAATATGGTTTGCCTTGATGTCACGGGTCAGTTCGTCAATAACCTGCTCCAGCGGTTCAATTTCAATCGCCGCAGCTTCATCAGAGTTCTTATATACCTCATACATCCGATCAAGCACTTCATTGATGGCATCATTAAGAACCTTCAGTTCTGCCTGTGCTTCCGCTGTGAAATGAATATGCTTATCGTGAATTTCTTTTGCAATGCTGATCAGATTCATTGCATGGTCGCCAAGACGTTCAAAGTCACCAATGGCACGCAGCACACGGGAGGCAATCTGACTATCATGTTCGGAATGTGCCTGAAGACTCAACTGAACGACGCTTGTCCCGATCCGATCCTCAAACTCATCCAGGCGGTTCTCGTTGGTAGTAATCTGCTCGGCAACGGATTCATCATAGTGACGCAGCAAGGAAATGCTCAGCAATGCCGTATCCTTTGCAAGCTCTGCCATCCGCATGGATGCCTGGTGGCATTCCTCAATTGCAACGGAAGGAGTTGCAAACAGGCGCTTGTCGATAAATGCATCGGTAGATTCTGCCGCAGGCTTTTCCGCTTTGTCAGGCAGTACCCAGTTGGCAATCTTTACCAGAAGCTTTGTAAACGGAAGCAGTATCAGCGTTGTAGCAATATTGAAAATAGAATGCACCAAAGCAATTCCGGCTGCATTGATGGACATATCCGTGATCGTAAACTGGAATAATGCATCTGCAAGCATATAAAGAGATAAACAAATTATTGTACCAATCAGATTGAAGGATATATGCACAACTGCAACCTTTTTGGCATTGCGGCTCACGCCGATACTGGAGATCAGTGCGGTCACGCAGGTGCCGATATTCTGACCCATGATAATTGGAATTGCCATACCATAGGTAATAGCACCTGTCTTAATTGCCAGCGTCTGAAGAATACCAACAGAAGCTGCCGAACTCTGGATGACACCGGTTACTACTGCTCCAATCAGGACACCGAATAAAGGATTATTGAAGGCAACCAGAAGGTTTGCAAACTGAGGCATATCCGCCAGCGGCTCCACGGCATCTCCCATCATTTTCATACCGTACATCAGAACTGCAAATCCGACCATAATACTGCCGATATCCTTTTTGCGTACACTTTTGGCACTCATAATCAGAAATGCACCAATCAGTGCCAGAACCAAGGAAAAATACTGTGGATTCAGCAGAGAAACCCAGATGTTTCCTTCAACACCCATAAGACTCAGCAGCCAGGCAGTAAATGTAGTACCAATATTGGAACCCATAATAATGCCTATGGTCTGTTCAATTTTCATAATGCCGCTGTTGACAAGACCAACCAGCATTACAGTCAGTGCAGATGAGGACTGGATGGCAACAGTGATACCAGCACCCAGTGCCAGGGATTTGAAGGGATTGGAGGTCAGCTTCCTGATCATCTGCTCCAGCTTGCCGCCCGCCATTTTTTCCAGCCCAGAGGACATGACATGCATACCATAGAGAAAAAATGCTAATCCGCCGGCAATCGTAATGATGTCCAGAATCGTCATAACTGTTATCCTTTCATTGAATAGATGTAACACATCATGTTAAAATTAATGCACTTTCTTTAAGCTTACACTTATTATAAAAAAATAAGGTAAAATCTAAAAGCGGAAAAATGTAAAATATCAGTGAGTTTTGTTAAATCCGAGTTAAATCGGTGTGATAATTTATAGAGCCTTTCACTTCCAATTTGCTGTCAGGTTCTCGGGTGCTGTAGGCTGGCGGATAAAAATGAAGCCGCAGACTAATTGCTGCGGCTCCGTTTTTATTATATGCTGTATTACTTATCATATTCTTCACTCATGGAAACTGTTCTATTAATGTCCTTGCGGAACATTGTATCCAGCTCCTGATGATATCCATAATAAATCCCCTTGCAGTACCGCTGCAAATGGTCATTTTAGTTGTCATAATATGGAGTGTCTTCAAAACCATGTACCTGTAATTTCAGAACTATTCGATCAAGAATTGGCCTGAATATCTGCTGGAAACATCTTGTTCGGCCAAATATTTTTATTAATAACGGACTTATCAAATAATAAGTACATATAAAAACTCTGCCGTACCAGCTCCTTGACAGAACTTGATCCCGATATCTTCGCAGTATCCATACCTTCGGACAATCATACGATCCGTAAACACAGGTTGCAATATAACATCCCTTTTTCTGATTTCTTTTTTTATTATTTTGATCAGATTTGTTTTGTACAGACAACTGCTGTTCTCCGTCATTTACAAAATGATGCACCCGTGTAGCAGGCAATGCATTCAATGTCTCACTAATTCTGCTCTGTATATAAGCTTCATTCACACCATACGAAGTCCACAATGTGACGGTTGGAATGCCCGCTTCTTCACAAATATTCCTTACCTTTTCATCGCGATTTCTACGGTCCGGTGTCAAATGTGTCTGATCATTAATTTCAATAACCAATTTTGGCTGATATTCATCGTCAGTAATTAAAAAATCAACATTACGAAAAAGCTCATTGCGAAATATGGCATTGTCAGTTCGCTGAATAAAAGCAGCTAAATTCATTTGAGGAAAAACAAGATACCCGTGGGGTAAAACTGTTTGAATTGCTAAATAAAAAGCTTTTTCAGAATTTGTAATCAATGTTTTTTGTGCTTCATAAAGAAACTTGCAATCATCTATCTCTTTTTTATCCGTTGTTGAATTCAAAATTGCACAGGATTGATCAGTATAATGCCAGCAATTACACTTAGGGCATTTCAGAATATCTCCTTTTTCTTTTTTGATATTACATGCACGACACAATGGATATTTTCCGCTTTCAGAACCGCATACTTTACACTTCATTCAAATACCTTCTTCTATGAATCAAATATACAGCATTATTATATCAAATAATAAGAAAATTGTCAATCACTGACTGCATCGAAACATAGAAATCATTTTTTCAAATTATGATTTACTTCAGTTTCCACACGCCATCCCTTCCCCGAAGGAAGAAGCTTTTAAGGTCGGCACAGCGCACTGTTTCTGCCAAATGCTGGCGCCTTTTAAAACTACATTTTGCTGGAAAGTGTTTTACGCAACATTAAAAATATTTGTTGAATTTTCATCTTCCAGCGTGACAAAGATTAATAAAAAATGAAAAAAGCAAGCAGTATATCTATACATGCTGCTTGCTCAAATCATCAAATCAGTCTAAAATATCAATAGCCGCTGCCAGCTGGGGATCCGTAGCAGAATCCAAATTGCTGATGATAGTCTCCTCCCCTGCTTCTACTTCCACATCGGGAGTCAGTCCGATGCCCTGATAGCATTCGGATTTTACTGTCTGGTAAGTTGCCACGGTCAGCGTCAAGCCGCCGCCGTCCTCCATTTTGACTGTAGTCTGCATCACACCCTTGCCGAAGGTGGTGTTTCCCACCAGCTGTGCTTTCTCAAAATCACGAAGGGACGCAGAGAACAGCTCTGCGGCGCTGGCTGAGTTCTCATTGACAAGCACCACCATGGGCAGATCCAGTTCGGAAGCATCGGAGTACAGCACCGTCTCCGTACTGCCGTCCTGATAGGTTGCAGTGGCAATGACACCCTCCGGCAGCAAAGGATCCAGAATCTGTTCCAGAGAGCTGAGCAGTCCGCCGCCGTTGTCCCGGACATCAAAAATCAGGGACTCTGCACCGTTTGCCAGCAGTTCATCCAGCTTCTCCTGGAATTGCTCCACCGTATTCTCACGGAAATTGGTAATACGGATATAGCCGATAGCTCCGTCCAGCAGTTCTCCGGTCACAGTAATCAGATCAAAGGTGCGACGAGTAATGGTGTAATCCTGATTACTCCCGTTGCGGCGGATGGTAATGACGACATCCGTTCCCTCCTCGCCCTTTATGTTGTTGATGGCCGTTTCAAATCCAAGCTCCAGAACATCCTCTCCGTTCACTGCAACGATAAGATCCTCCGGCTGCAATCCGGCCTCCTGCGCAGGAGAATTGTCCTGTACTTCTATCAGAAGAATATAACCCTCCTCGCTCAGCTGTGCTGTGACACCGATTCCAACAGTTTGTCCGGCTTCCTTTTCCATAAGGGACTGGTATTCCTCCGCCGTCAGATAGCTGGAATAGGGATCCTCCAGACCCTCTACATAGCCCTTTAGAATGCCGTTCATGATGTTTTCTTCGTCAAGCTCCGTATAATAATGCTCACGCACATAAGTATCCAGTGCTTCCAGACGCTCGTATTTTTCTGCCTTTTCCTTAACCGCCTGCACCTTGTCATTAAAGTTCTGCAAGGAGAAAAAGGATGTCATAATAAATGTGATTGCTGCCACCAGTGCTGCAATACTGATTGTCAAACCAAGACTGACTTTTTTATCCATCTCATACCTCCAGCAACGGAACACGCAGATTCCATATCTTGATACAGAAAGCAGGGACCTGATCTTCATGGACAGCGCCCCTGCTTCTCTTCCTTGTACATCCGGGATAACCCCGGTTCCGGCCATTCCGGTTAATAGTTCAGGTAATCTCCAGGGTTGACAGCTGTACCGTTTTTACGGATTTCAAAGTGCAGATGGTAGCCGGTAGAATAACCTGTGCATCCTACAATACCCAAGGATTGCCCCTTTTCCACATATTCTCCCACAGAAACATAAACGGACTCCATATGTGCATACATCGTAGTATATGTACCGTCACCGTGGGAAATCAACACATAGTTGCCATAGCCGTTGCCGCAGCAATTGCTGCTCTTAGGATAATTGTGGGTACAGCTGCTGTTTACTGCAATTACAGTGCCGGCTTTGGAGGCAACAACCGTTGCACCGGCATTCTGGGCAATGTCATACCCATTATGCATTCTGCCCCAGCGGTAACCAAAGTAACTGGAGATATAGTAATGCCCAGGACACGGCCATCCAAAGGATCCGTCGCTATAAGAGGGAGTTTCCACTGTGGTACTGCCGGAGCTGCCAGTATCAGAACCAGCAGAGCTGTTGTTCTGGGCAGCTTGTTCCTGCTGCCGCTTGGCTTCCTCCTCCGCCTTCTTACGGGCTTCCTCCTGCGCACGCTCAATGGCTGCCTGAATTTCCTCCTCCTGCGCCTCAAAGTCTGCATTTTCTGCATTCAGTTCTTCGATGGACTTTTCTCTTGCAGCAGCTTCCTGTTCCAGACGTTCCTGCTCTGCAACAGATTCCGTATAGGTTTCCTGCAGTTCTTCCATGGAAGTCTGCATCTCTGCACGCTTTTCATCAGCTTCTGCCTTGGCAGTCTCCAGCTCTGACTTCTCCGTTTCCAGGGTTGTAAGATTGGTGTTGTATGCCTCCAGCTGTGCCTTGAGATTGTTGACCAGCTCGTCGTCATGCCGTGCCACGCAGGAAATCAGCTCATACTTAGACAGCATATCATAGAAATCCGTTGCCCCTACCAAAGCGGAGGCAAGACTGTCATTACCGCTGACGTACATGGCACGCAGACGAAGCTTGAACTGCTCCATCCCCTCCTGAATATCCACTTCCTGCTGAGCAATGGTCACCTCCAGCTCTGCAATGGCTGTATCCAGATTATAGATCTCCTCCTTGATGGTCTCCAGCTGTTCATCCATGATTTCCATGTTCTCCTGAAGCGCATCAATTTTCAGCTGCAAAGCTGCCTGATATTCCTCCTGCTCCTTCTGATCCTCCGCATAACCTGCGAGTTCAGCTTCATACTGTGCAATCAGCTTGTTGTTCTCTTCCCGCTGTGCCTCAAGCTCCGCAATTGTCGTATCCGCCTCATAGGAGGGGGTATCATAGAAATTCACAATAATTCCTGTACAGCAGGCAATTGCAATACATGCTGCCGCTGCCTTCATTTTGATTCTGCTCATACTTTGTCCGCTTCTGCGGAAATCACCGCCTTTTTTTATAGGGAACCTCTAAAACTTGTTTTAGAGGTGGGGGTGTGGGGCAAAGCCCCACAAAATCCACCTTTTATGCTTTTTCAATTTTAAAAACAGAGGGTTTTTGAAGTTACCTATACATTGATATGCTTTCTTGTACAAACTACGCTGCCGATGGCACCAATCAGTGCGCCCCCAAGAAGATATGCCAGAGAAACCGGCAGGTAGATTTCGCCAAATTGAATAATACTTCCTATACCAATGATATTCAGCAGATACACTTGTTCTACGAAGCTTTGCACCACTGCGTCATATACCAGCCATGTAATAACGAGAGCTCCGCATCCGGCAAAAAAACCGGTAATCATTCCCTCGACCAAAACGGCAGACGAATAAACGCATTGGTAGCCCCCACATACTTCATAATCTGGATTTCCTCACGGCGGGCATAGACGCTTGCCTTGGTAGTGTTGGAAATAATTACCATGGACACCACAACCATTGCCACAATAATGGCACCCATTACCCAGGTCAGCACCTGCCGCAGCTGGGTCAGAATATTGATAAAATCATAGGGAGCACGGATGGAATAAATATGCTCCAGCTGCTTAATCTGCCCGATGGTCTGCTCCGTCAGGTCAATGTCCTTCACCTTCAGCCGATAGGCATCCGGGAGGGGGTTATCATCGCCCAGGGATTCAAAGAGCACCTCATATTCCGCCATGCTTTGCTTCAAGGATTCATAAGCCTCTTCCTTGGAATAGAAAACGACCTCGCTGATATTCTCCATCGCCCTGAGCTGGCTGCCGATTTTCTCCAGTGCCGCATCATCCGTATCTTCATCAAAATAGACAATGATTTCATTCTTGGTTTCCATGCCGCCGATCATGCGATTGACATTATAGTAGGCAAGCGTGGAAAGTCCCACCAGCAGAAGCGAAACTAACAGCACACAGAAAGATGCAAATGCCATCATCCGGTTTTTCCAGACGTTATCCACACCCTGATCTATCAGATATTTCACACCGCTAAGTTTCATTGGAACCTCCTATAATCTCGTCGAACGCTATCTGTCCCTGGGTAATATTGATAATACGCCCGCCGAAATGGCGCACCAGATCATGCTCATGGGTTACCATCAGGATGGTAGTGCCGCATTCGTTGATTCCCTTCAAAAGCTCCACAATCTCATAGGAAAGCTCCGGATCGATATTTCCCGTAGGCTCGTCGGCAATAATCAGCTTCGGGTCATTGACAAGAGCTCTTGCAATTGCCACACGCTGTTTCTCACCGCCGGAAAGCTCATCCGGATAGGAATTCGCCTTCGCCTGCAGTCCCACAAGGCTGATCACATAGGGTACCCGCTTGCGGATGTACTTTCTCGGTGCATCAATCACACGCAGCACAAAGGCAACATTTTCATACACTGTCATGGACGGAATCAAGCGGAAATCCTGGAACACAAAGCCAATGGTACGGCGCAGCTCCGGGATTTTCCGGCGTTTGAGGGTGTTCAGATTATAGCCATTGACCTTGACAACACCGCTTGTTGCATCAATTTCTTTCAGAATCAGCTTGATCATGGTACTTTTGCCGGCACCGGAGGAGCCGACAACGAAAGCAAAGTCACCGTCGTTGATGGTCAGGTTGACATTATTCAGGGCATCAACGCCGCTGGAATAGGTTACGGACACATTTTTCAATTCAACCATAAAAATGCACCTTCCTTTCTTTTCCCGAACACGGATGGATAAAGATGTTGCCCAACACCGGGGATGGTGTCAGGCAAAGAAATGCAATCTTCATTTTGAATGAAACGGCAGTACCGCTTCCTGTCCAAAATCAGAATTTCACAGGATTTGCCTGAAGATATTTTTTCACCATAAGTGCAATCTTAAAGATAATTGCGTGATCGAATTCTCTCAAGTCAAGACCTGTCAGTTTCTTGATTTTTTCCAATCTATAAACGAGTGTGTTACGGTGTACAAAGAGCTTTCTGGAAGTTTCGGATACATTCAGATTATTCTCAAAAAACTTCTGAATGGTAAACAGTGTTTCATGATCCAGGGATTCAATGCTGCCGCGCTTGAATACTTCATGAAGGAAGGTTTCACACAGTGTTGTGGGCAAATGATAAATCAGACGCGCAATGCCAAGGTTGTCATAGCTGACAATGACCTTGTCCGTATCAAATACCTTACCGACTTCCAGTGCCATCTGCGCTTCCTTGAAGGAACGAGCCAGCTCCTTGACGGTAGTCACTGCGGTACCGATACCCACATTCACCCTTGTGTAGAATTCACTGCTGAGCGTATCCACAATGGAGCGTGCCAGTTTTTCCAGATCCTTGGAATCAACAGAGCTCTTGATCTCCTTTACCAGAACAATATCCGTCTCCGTAATATTGAATACAAAATCCTTGTTTTTATCCGGGAACAGGTTCTGAATGACATCATATGCAGAGATATCATTGGAAGAAACAATACGAATTAAAAGTACCACACGGCTGATCTCAGCATTGAAATGCAGCTCCCGTGCCTTAATCACGATATCGCCCGGAAGGACATTATCCAGAACAACATTTTTAATGAAATTGTTTCTGTCATACTTTTCATCATAATACTGCTTAATATTGGAAAGCGTAATTGCAAGAATACTTGCATACTTGGACGCCACCTCATCCGTACCTTCCACAAACACGGCATAATCCGGTTTGGAGTGGGGACCGAACGGCTTATATGTATAGCCGTCACGGATAAAAATATCATGGGTGTCGCTTAAATCCAGGGATACAAATTCATTGGTTGTGCCGATTTTTGTTAAGTCACTGCATGCAATGATGGTTGCATTTTCATCCACTACACCGATGGTTACATCCATGGTGTCACGCATCTGATGTACCAGTCCCTGAAACAGTCTGTTGGACATAGTCTAACTTCCTTCCATATTTATTTTTACCATACACTCGTTTTTACGCATTTCTCTACATATTACAGATTGTAACATATAGTTGTGAACACTGTATGAACAAATGGTTAATTTTCCGCGATTTATTGTGAAAACAGCAAATTTTTTTCCTCAGTTTTGGTAAATCATCACAAAACAAATTGTCGAATTGTAACCTTTTGGTAACCTTACATGGACTCAGGACAATCGATCTTGAGGATGGACATTGCATTGCGCAGTGTCTGTCCCACAGCCCTGCATACAGCAGTTCTCGCTTCACGGAGCGGCTCTGTTTCGGCATTTTTCACACTGCATGCATCATAAAACTTATGGAACAGCGTTGCCAGCTCAGTGGCATACTTGGTGACTCTGGAGGGATCATATGCCTTAGCAGCTGCCTCCAGCTCTGCCGGGAATGCAGCCAGGTGGCGGATCAGCTCAATTTCCTGGGGTGTCTCTCCAACGGGCAGATCGGAAATGGGCGTACCCTCAAGATAGAGTCCTTCCTGCTCCAGATTCCGCAGCAGACTGCAGATTCTTGCATGGGCATACTGGACATAATAAACAGGATTCTGGGAGGATTTTTCCACTGCCAGATCCAGATCAAATTCAAAGTGGGAGTTGGCTTCACGCATATTAAAGAAGAAGCGAGCAGCATCCAAAGGAATATCCTCCAGCAGCGTCACAAGGGTAATGGCCTTGCCGCTTCTCTTGGAAAGCTTGGCAACCTCGCCGTTCCGAAGAAGAATTACCATCTGCATCAGTACCACATCCAGGCGGCTCACATCCACTCCCAGTGCGGTCAGGGCAGCCTTCAGACGCGGAACATATCCATGATGATCGGCACCCAGCACGTTGATTGCCTTGTCAAACTTGCGGGTAACGAGCTTATCGCAGTGGTAAGCGATGTCCGGCACAATATAGGTGGGAATCCCATTGGCACGCACCAGAACAAAATCCTTGTCCGCACCGAATTCGGATGCTCTAAACCAGATGGCCCCCTCCTGCTCGTAGGTATAGCCTTTTTCTGTGAGGGCATCCACAATTTTCCGGACACTGCCGTCCGCATGGAGCGTACTCTCACGGAACCAGTTGTCGTATTCCACACGATATTTCTTCAGATCCCGCTCCAGGCCCGCCACATTCTTCGGCAAGGCGAAGGCAACCAGCGCATCCCGGCGCGTCTTGCTGTCCGCATTCACATAAGCATCGCCGTGCTCCGCTGCAAAGGCTTTCGCATGTTCAATAATGTCGGGGCCATGATAGGCATCCTCCGGCATTTCCACACCATCCCGGTATTTCTGTAGGTAGCGCACCTCCAGTGAGGTAGCAAATTTCTCAATCTGGTTGCCGGCATCATTGACATAAAACTCACGCTCTACTTCCCAGCCCGTCCATTCCAGCAGGGCTGCAATGCCGTCACCCAGGGCAGCTCCTCTTGCATTTCCCACATGCATGGGGCCTGTGGGGTTTGCGGAAACAAATTCCACCAGAGCACGCTTGCCGCTGCCGCTGTCGGTTCTGCCGTAGCTATCCTTTTCTGTGAGAACCGCCTGTACCGTATCCGCAAACCAATTCTTCTTCAGGAAAAAATTGATAAAGCCGGGGCCGGCGATTTCTGCCTTTTCAAAATAGGTACCTTCAAACGCCATGGCTTCCGTCAGCATTTCCGCAATGTTTCTCGGTGCCATGTGCAGGGCCTTGGCCGAAGCCATGGCAATATTGGAAGCAAAGTCACCATGGGACTTGTCCGCCGGAATTTCAATTTTAAAAGCCGGAATCGGCTCTGCTGCAATTTTTTCCTCTGCGACCAGAACACCCAATGCCTGCATCAGCATTTCACGCAGCTGGCTTTGAGCGGATGCCATCATATTTGTCATAAATTAATCCTCCTGTGCAGAGTCCTTCCGGATCTCCGCAATTATTTCGTTGTCGGACAGAAGCGTGGAATTAGCATCCACTGTATAGCGCATCTCCAGATGTCCACCCTCGTCCGTTAATTGATTTTTCAGCCATTTTGCAGAAACTCCCACTGCAAATTCCCCGAAAGGGGTTTCATAGTGGCAGAAGTGCTTTTTCCCGGGCTGCACAACCAGATGGGTCTGGAAATTGCCGGTGCGGATGACGGAAACCATATTTTCTTCACTGATCCGCAGCTGCATGCGGGATCCTTCCATGCCGGTAGTTTCGGATTCCTCATAAGCAATTACTCTGTCCCCATTCGTATCCGTATAATATTCAGCTTCGGTCATCAGCTCACTTTCCGTCTTTTCCTTTCCATCACGCTGAATACTGATCAATTTCATAATCCAGGTATCTTTCAATTTCCACTCCTTTATATACGGCTGCTGAACACCTGTCCGCCGGCTGCATCTTCCAGAAAACGCCGTGCATTTTCACGGAACATGGACACGCTGTCACTGACATAATAGACATTATGTCCTTTTTCCGTACTGTCCGTCAGAAGCTCCCGTTCTGCCAGGCATTTCTTGGCAAAATTTGCCGCCTCCTCACCGGGAGAGATCAGCGTCACATCCTCCCCCATGACATCGGCAATGATATCACGGATAATGGGATAATGCGTACATCCAAGAATAAGCGTATCCACCTTAGCATTGCGGATGGGCGTCAGATATTCTTCTGCTGCCAGACGGGTAATCTGATTGTTGCGGTCGGTATAGCCATACTCAACCAGATGTACAAATAACGGGCACGCCATTGCAGTCACATTCACTTCACTGTTAATGGTGTGCAGCGCATGCTCATAGCTGCCGCTCCGGATGGTTGCCGGTGTACCGATGACACCGATCCTTCCATTCCGGGTTGCTGCACAGGCTGCTTCCGCTGCCGGGTAGAGTACACCGGTAAAAGGCAGATCCTCCACGGGAGAATTAGTTCCCAGCACAGAGCTGACAGTACCGCAGGCAGCGATGATCATTTTCACAGGATGCTTGCGCAAAAACGCCACATCCTCCCTGGCATAGCGAAGCACGGTTTCACGGCTTCTTGTGCCGTAGGGAATCCGTGCCGTATCGCCGAAATAAATAATATTCTCATTTGGCAGTATCCGATTCAGCTCCTTGACTGCGGTCAGACCGCCAAGGCCGGAATCAAATACACCAATGGCGTTGCGATCCATACTCCGCCTCCCTTTTACAGATAGGTGCGGTCAGCATTGTCCAGTGCCTGTTCAATAAGCTTATCCACCAGATAGGACGGCGTCATTCCCAGATGCTCCATCAGCTTCGGGTACATGCTGATATGTGTAAAACCAGGCATGGTATTGATCTCATTGAGAATTACTTCACCATCCTCTGTCAGGAAGAAATCCACACGGGACAAGCCTTTGCAGCCCATTACCTGGTATGCTTTCACTGCAATCTCCTGAATTTCCCTTCCCTTTCCGTCCGGGAGCTGTGCAGGAATAATGAGATTGGAGCCGCTAAGAATATACTTGGCATCATAATCATAGAAGGTCTTGCAGGACTCAATTTCGCCTACAAAGGAAGCAAACGGAGAATCATAGCCGAATACGGCAACCTCCAGTTCCCTGCCAAAAATGCACTCTTCCACAATGACCTTGTTGTCATGGGAGAAAGCAATTTTCACAGCATCCACCAGCTCTTCCGCATTATTGGCACGGTTAACGCCGATGGAGGATCCGCAGTTGGCAGGCTTGACAAAAAGCGGAAATCCCAGTGCTTCTGCAATTTCTGCACATTTTTCTTCCAGGTGATTGATTTCACGCTGCAGAATCATGCGCCATCCGGCAGTGCGGATGCCGTTGTAATCCAGCATTGTATGGGTATGTGCCTTATCCATGCAGGAGGCAGATGCCAGCAGACCGCAGCCCACATAGGGGATTCCTGCCAGATCCAGCAAGCCCTGGATCGTGCCGTCCTCTCCGTTCTTGCCATGGAGCACGGGGAAAACCACATCAATTTTCTTAAAGGACGCTTCACCGTTCTCAATGGTAATCAACCCCTTATGGATGGGGTCCGGTGACAGGATTGCAGAGGTACAGTCGGGGTCACGTTCCCATTCACCGGAAGCAATTGCCGTAATATCGCCGGGATAATACAGCCATCTCCCCTTCTTGGTAATGCCTACGCAAACCACCTCGTACTTATCAGACGGAATGCAATTGATGATGTGCGTTGCCGATTTCAGCGAAATTTCGTGCTCGCTGGAGGCTCCGCCAAACAATACTGCTACTCTGATTTTTGACATAATCATAAACTCCTTTTTGCATCAATTCCGATCTGCCTTCCGCAAACCGCCGCCGCAATCCGGGCTGCGGCATGACACTTTCATTATATTGTAGCATATTTTTCGAGAAACTGCAAGCTTTTTTTGAAAAATATGCTGTTTCAGGATGATTTTGTCAGATTTCTGTAACCTTCCTGAGAGATCGTGCTTTCTACTAATCCTAAAACTACAAATGATACACTAATCCTTACTATTATCGTATGCGGCAATCCGCCCAAACATACCTGCCGTTATACCTTTCCATAACCCAAAACCGCCGGATGCCCATTGCATCCGGCGGTTTTGGTATTATTCCGCTGTCGGTTCTTCCGGCAGAACCTCTGCCTCCGGTTCCGGATTCACTTCCTCCGAAACAGCCGTCACATCCTTGCCCAGCAGTTCAGGCAGCTCCATGCCTGCCTGCTTGAACAGCTCATTAAGCGGAGGAACGGCTTTCATCATGCCGGAAATAAAACCGGCTGTAGAATTCTGGCCATTCTCATTCTGACCGCTGTCCCAGACAGTAACCTTGTCAATCTTGATATTCTTAATTGCCTCTACCTGGATGGATACAAGTTCCTCCAGCTTCTCGGCAATAAGCAACTTCACAGCCGCATCTGCATCGCCGCCGGCAGCATCCACAATTTTCCGCATACCCTCTGCCTGACGCATGAGGATTTCCTGCTGACCCTTTGCTTCTGCTTCCATCTTTGCAAAGATTGCATCCGCTTCACCACGTGCCTTCCGGCGGATTACTTCTGCCTCTGCCTCTGCATCAATTTCAGCCTGTTCCTTGGCAATTTCTGCCTTAACAATAATATCCGCTTTTTGCGTAGCCTTTTCAAGCTCGGCACGTGTCAGCTCGGCTTCCTGCTGTGCAGTATAGGCTTCCTGCTTTGCCTTTGCTGCCTGTACTGCTTCCGCAGCAGTTGCCTGACGGAGAGATTCCGCCTCACGCTCACGGCGTACAGCTTCGGACTGTGCCACAGCCACTCTTGCTGTATTTTCACCCTCGATTGCAGCAGCATTTGCAGCAGCTACCCGTACACGCTGTTCCTGCTGTGCATTGGCCTGGCCAATTTCACCGTCACGGTTCTGCTCAGCAACGCTCCTCTTTGCGTCGTTGACAGCCTTTGCAGCAGCTTCCTTACCCAGAGCATTCAGGTAACCGGATTCGTCCGTGATATCAGTAACGTTCACATTAATAAGACGCAGACCGATTTTCTTCAGTTCAATTTCAACATTCTTAGAAACAGCAAGCGTAAACTTTTCACGGTCGGAGTTAATCTCCTCAATGTCCATAGTGGCAATGATCAGACGCAGCTGACCAAATACGATATCCTTTGCCAGCTCTTGAATTTCCACCAGCTTCAGACCCAGCAGACGCTCAGCAGCATTCTGCATCACGCCCGGTTCCGTAGAAATGCCAACAGTAAATCTGGAGGGCACGTTGATCCGGATATTTTGCTTGGAAAGTGCATTTTTCAAATCAACGTTCATAGAAATGGGGGTCAGATCAAGATACTGATAGGACTGAATTACAGGCACAATGAAGGCCGCACCGCCGTGGATGCACTTGGCACTTCTCGGCTGTCCGTTAGAATCCGTACCAACCTTACCGTAAACGACCAGAATTTTATCAGAGGGGCATTTTCTATAGCGCGATAAAATTGCCAGCACTGCCGCAAACAAGACTACTACAATCACACAAATGACAATCAGAATAGAAAAATTATCCATTATGTATTCTCCCTTATATTATAATGTATACCGGACTATTCCGGTGTTTCTGTGCTGTCCTCTACCACAAGGGCATCCCCAAGCACATCTGTTACGAGTACCTGCGTACCGGTCGGAAGCGGACGGCTGCCTGCATTGACAGCGTCAAATTCGCCAAATCTCCCCTGGAGCAGCATCGTGACCTTTCCCTCGCCGTTCCCCTTTGGCGGTACCTGCAGATAAACTGTTGCTGTTTCTCCGATGGCATTCTTTAAATTAATAATGCCGTTCTCTACGAGTTTGGATGACATCTGCACCATCTTTGCTACAATCAGCATCATAACTGCACCGCACACTGCCCCCAGAAGTACACTGGGCAGTGTTTTCATTCCAGAACCCACACAAACAATGGACACCCAGCTGAAGACTGTCAGAAATGTCACAATCGTCTGCAATGTCAGAAGCTTAAGGTTTCCAAAATCCGACGGATTGCCGCCGTCATGGACAATGTCCGGCACATCGCCCGCAATATCTGCATCCGCTCCGGCATCCACGGTCAGATCCAATCCGGATGTATCAGAAACATCCACACCCCCGTCTCCCTGACCTCCGAACATGGTCAGCAGCATCTGGAGCACCAGAATCAAAGTGGACGGAACCGCAATGCAGTACAGCACATGCTGCACCTGGCTCAGACTTTCCCACCAAGCCTGCATAGTTATCCTCCTTTCCCTTATCTTCATTTTTCATCATGTAAATTGATTACCAGTTTCTCTTGGCATCCCCTCAGAGGATAATCCCGATCCGCCATGTAAATTTAATTTACAATTACATTATAGCGCATTTTTTGGCATTTGTCAATAGATTTCTAAAAAATTGAAAAAAAGACTTGCATTTTGTTTCAATATATGCTATGATATACATGAGTACAGTAAATTGCATTTACATTACGGGAGGTGAATGCTCTGTGAACAATGCAGAATTAGGCAGAAGGCTGAAAGAAGCACGCCTTGCCAAGAAAATGACCCAGAGCGATGTGGTGGGTAATTTCATTACCCGGAACATGCTCAGCCAGATTGAAAGCGGCAATGCAGCGCCCTCCATGAAAACCCTGGAATACCTGGCAGGAGTACTGGAGATTCCCATGGATCGTCTGCTGGCAGAACGCCAGGATACAGCGTGTCCGGATGCATCCGACCTGCTCCGGCATGCCAAAGCATTGCTGCACAGCGGTGATTACGAAAAGCTTCTTGCCATACAGGATGAGAGCGGCATGCTGGAGGATGAACTTCACGCCATGCGCAGCATTGCACATCTGGAAATTGCAACTTTACTGAAGAACAATGGAAATCCGGAAGACATGCAGCAGGCGGTGCTTCACGCCAAAAGTGCTGCACAGGAAGCTGCGGCAGGCATTTATGCCAATGAAACCCGTCAGGCTCAGGCCAACCATCTGATTTCTGAAATTGCGCAGTTTTTGAGCAGTTATTACTCTTCCCTGGCAAATGCAGGTGTTTAGCAGCAGGGAACCTTAAAAAAAATTTTTAGAGGTGGGTGCGGGGCAAAGCCCCGCAAAATCCGCCTTTTATTCTTTTCTGATTTTAAAAGCAGGGGATTCTCAGAGGTTACCAGCAAGTATTTGACAGACTAAAAAGAACAGAAAAGAAAAAAATGTGAATTTCACAAAAAAGTTCTTGACAAAACGGACAAAGTATGCTACAATGAAAATACCTCTTTGCGGGGGTATTTTTTATGTGCTTTTATACCACCTGCCAGTCGAGGGAGGCAAACAACCTAAGCGTCCGTAAAACGGATGAAGTATTTTATCAGGAGGTGCCGATATATGAGAGTTAAGGTGACTTTAGCTTGCACAGAATGTAAGCAGCGCAACTATGTTACTAAGAAGAACAAGAAAAACGATCCTGACCGGATTGAAATGAAAAAGCATTGCAAGTTCTGCAGGAAGCATACGCTGCACAAGGAAACAAAGTGATCGGAGGTCTTGAGCATGGCGAAAGAAGAAAAAGACACTTTGAAGGATGCCGGTGCTTCCGCTAAGGAAGAAAAGAAGGCAGCCAAGAAAAACACAAAAAAAGCTCAGAAACATGACAAAAAGTCAAAAAAGGATGAAGGCAAAAAGCAGAATCGTGTTGCAAGATGGTTCCGTGATCTGAAAATTGAGTTCAGAAATGTTACCTGGCCAACAAGACATACTGTCCTTGTAAATACGGGCATTGTTCTTGCAACCATTGTCGTATCCAGTGCATTTGTCGGCTTACTGGATGCCGGCATGTATAAGCTGTTTCAGTTTCTGCTTGAGCTGAGCCAATCGTAAAGCGAACAGCTGAAAGGAGGATTTGTAATGTCGCAGGCGGCAAAATGGTATGTGATTCACACGTATTCCGGCTACGAGAACAAGGTAGCTCAGAATATTGAAAAAGTTGTGGAGAATCGTAAGCTGCACGACCTTATTCAGGAAATCCGAGTTCCAACTGAACGTGTTACGGAAATTGTTGACGGAAAAACCAAGGAAGTTGAACGCAAAACATTTCCCGGCTATGTGCTGCTGAAAATGGTTTGTACGGATGATTCCTGGTATGTTGTCCGCAACACCCGAGGCGTAACCGGTTTCGTAGGTCCCGGCTCCGACCCCACACCGCTGACAGAAAAGGAAGTGGCTGCAATGGGCGTGGAATCCGCCTCTACGATTGTTGTTGATTATACAATCGGTGACCGGATCCGTGTCACGGGAACCAAGCTCGATGGTTTCACCGGTGTTGTACAGAGTATCGACCTGGAAGCAGGACAGGTAGAAGTACTTGTTAATATGTTCGGGCGTGATACACCCACAACCATCGCACTTAATCAGGCTGTCAAGCTTGATGACTAATGTGTAAAAACACGTTTACGATGAAAGCGTGAACTACGCTTTCCGTGGGAGAGCTGCGGCTGATGTTCCGCACTCGCCTTTACCACAATAATGGAGGTGCAATATCATGGCACAGAAAGTAGTTGGCTATATTAAGCTGCAAATCGCTGCAGGTAAGGCAACACCTGCTCCGCCTGTTGGTCCTGCACTGGGTCAGCATGGTGTAAATATCATGGCATTCACAAAGGAATTCAACGAGAGAACAAAGAACGATATCGGTATGATTATCCCGGTTGTAATTACAGTTTATGCTGATCGTTCCTTCTCTTTCATTACTAAGACACCGCCGGCAGCAGTTCTGATCAAGAAGGCTTGCGGTATCGAGACAGCTTCCGGTGTTCCGAACAAGAACAAGGTTGCAAAGATCTCCAAGGAGCAGATTCAGAAGATTGCTGAAACAAAGATGCCCGACCTGAACGCTGGTTCCCTGGAAGCAGCAATGAGCATGATTGCTGGTACTGCTCGTTCTATGGGCGTTGTTGTAGAGGACTAATTCGGCAGGTTGTCCCTGCCCTCAATACGGTGGGAGGAAACTTTCCGCTAATCGGATGTGCGAAGCAGCACGCCGGTATTACCACTAAATTAGGAGGAAATAGATAATGAAACACGGCAAGAAATATGTAGACAGCCGTAAGGCAATTGATTCTGCAAAGCTGTATGAGAGTGCAGAAGCTCTGGATATGGTTTGCAAGAATGCCAAGGCTAAGTTTGATGAGACGGTAGAAGTACACATCCGTCTCGGCGTTGACTCCAGACATGCTGACCAGCAGGTCAGAGGTGCTGTTGTTCTGCCCAACGGTACTGGTAAGAACGTAAGAGTTTGCGTATTCTGCAAGGAAGATAAGTATGAAGCTGCCCAGGCTGCCGGTGCTGATTATGTCGGCGGTCAGGATCTGGTTGACAAGATTCTGAAAGAAAACTGGATGGATTTCGATGTTGTTGTTGCATCCCCCGACATGATGGGTCTGGTTGGCCGTCTGGGTCGTGTGCTCGGTCCGAGAGGCCTGATGCCGAACCCGAAGGCTGGTACTGTAACTCCCGATGTTGCCAAGGCTGTTACTGAAGCAAAGGCTGGTAAGATTGAGTATCGTCTGGATAAGACCAATATCAT
>CAZXVI010000005.1:0-63750 GCA_964644275.1 uncultured Ruminococcus sp.
CCCCCGACCTGCTGATTACAAATCAGCTGCTCTACCAACTGAGCTACACCAGCAACTCCATTTGTTCTGCCGTCTCGACCTGACGACAGTATCTATTATAACATAAACTCCGATGCTTGTCAAGCTTTTTTTCAAAAAAATCAGAAAGTCTTAAAAAATCCAATTTCCCGAAATTTCGGACTCCCCTTGATTTCTTACGACTTCTGAAGAAATTTTGCCCTAAACATTGTGAAAAATGCATAAATGTTTTGGCGGATTCCCATGTGATTTTTGTATACCCAATAGGCGAGCAAAGCCTTGACAATTTGATCAAAAAAGGGTATCATAAAACTAAAACCATAATGGAACATGGACTGAATTGATATGGAAAGGATGAGATCATATGCAGATGGATGCAAGCACCAAATTTCTAAAAGAAGGCCTGACCTTTGACGATGTTCTGCTGATCCCGGCAAAGTCCGAGGTAACGCCGAACATGGTATCGCTGAGCACAAGACTGGCAGGCAATGTGAAGCTGAACACGCCGATTATGACCGCAGCAATGGACACTGTTACCGATTCCCGCATGGCAATCGCGATTGCCAGAGAAGGCGGCATCGGCATTATTCACAAAAATATGTCCATTGAGCAGCAGGCAGAAGAGGTGGATAAGGTAAAGCGCTCCGAAAACGGCGTTATTGTCAATCCTTTCTCCCTGACTGAGGACAAGCTGGTATCCGATGCTGATGAGCTTATGGGGAAATTCAAAATCTCCGGTGTACCGATTGTAGACGGCGAAGGCAAGCTGGTGGGCATTATCACCAACCGTGATATGCGTTTTCTGTCCGATTTCAGCGCAAAGATCGGCGAAGTTATGACCAAGGACAATCTCATCACTGCACCCGTCGGCACTACCATGGAGCAGGCACAGGAAATTCTCCGTCAGCACAAAATTGAAAAGCTCCCCCTGGTGGACGACAAGGGCTATCTCAAGGGTCTGATCACCATTAAGGATATTGAAAAGGCAGTGAAATTCCCCAACTCCGCAAGGGATGCAAGGGGCAGACTGCTCTGCGGCGCCGGCATCGGCATGACCGCCAACATGATGGAGCGTGCAGAGGCGCTGATCAAGGCACAGGTTGACGTGCTGGTTCTGGACTCCGCACACGGTCACAGCGCCAATATCATCAATGCCCTCAGGCAGATCAAGTCCGCCTTCCCGGATGTTCCGGTCATTGCCGGCAATATTGCCACTGCCGCTGCGGCAGAGGAACTGATTGCCGCAGGTGCGGACTGTCTGAAGGTCGGCATCGGCCCCGGTTCCATCTGTACCACCCGTGTGGTTGCAGGTATCGGCGTTCCCCAGATCACTGCAGTCTATGACGTCGCATGCGTTGCCAAAAAGCACGGCATTCCCGTTATTGCAGACGGCGGTATCAAGTACTCCGGCGACATTGTCAAGGCTCTGGCAGCCGGTGCGGACGTAGTTATGCTGGGCAGCCTGCTGGCAGGCTGTGAAGAGGCTCCCGGCGACACGGAAATCTACCAGGGCAGACAGTTCAAGGTATACCGCGGCATGGGAAGCCTGGGCGCAATGGCATGCGGTTCCAAGGACAGATATTTCCAGGAGGGTGCAAAGAAGCTGGTTCCCGAAGGCGTAGAGGGCCGTGTACCGTACAAGGGTGCAGTGGCTGACACAATCTTCCAGCTCATCGGCGGCATTCGTTCCGGTATGGGTTACTGCGGCTGCGCAACCATTCCGGAGCTCTGGGAGAAGGCACAGTTTGTGAAAATCACCGGTGCCGGTCTGAAGGAAAGCCATCCTCACGATATTTATATTACCAAGGAAGCACCGAATTACTCTGTTCAGATCTAAGAGCCTGTTTCACATCGCCCTTCCTGCTTTTGCAGGAGGGGCTTTTGCGTATCCTGTCATATACCGATCATCAATGGAGGGATAGTATGAAATTCAACAAACAATATATGGAAAGTGTATTCCAGCCCATGCTTGCTCCGGGGGAGAAAAGTCTCTGCCCCATTTACTGCGCTTTCAAACAGACGGGCTTTCTGGCAAGCTCCCGCAGCATGATTGTGGGCTTTGTTACCCTGACCAGCGGCGCACGGCTCCTGATTGCGCAGCATTTTATGGGAAGAACTGAAACTGGCTTTGCGTATCTGCCGTCAGTGAAGAAGCTGAAGGTCAGTAAAAATCTGTTCGGGCAGACGGTGGTAGAAGCTGTCTTCCCTGACGGGAAAAAGGATTTTACTGTCAAATTCCAGGCTGCGCCGAAGATCATTGGCTGTGATTTCCCGGATCAGGCAGAAAATCTGAACAGGCTGTGTTACGTTCTGGACAATTACCGGAAGTAACAACGGGAGGGTTGCATATGAAACTGCTGAACATCCTGCGGGATATCATGGAACAGCAAAAAATGGCGATGATTTACGCTGATGAGGGGGATTACGACTACCATTATGTGGGCTACATCCAGGCGGTGGATGAAACCGGACTGCTGCTGTCAAAACAGAATTACGGCGGCTACCCCAATGGTTTTGTATTTTTCACTGACATCCTCTATGTGGAAACGGACTCCATTGACACCCGGCGGCACGAGGATCTGTACCGGCTCCGGGGAATGGTGCCAGAAACTTTTCCCCTCAGTGACAGCGGCTGTCTCTTTGAGCAGATCCTGCAGATCTGTCAGGAAAAGCGCCTGTTCTGCGACATTCTCAAAAAAGAAAACGATGAAGGCGCAGCAATAGGCTTCATCTCAGAGCTGCATCCGGAATACATTGTGTTTACCCGGGTGGACAAATACGGCGAATATATGGGGAAGATCTATATTGACAAATCCGATATTTTCCGCATATTTATCGAGGGGGATGAGGAACAGGCCTGGCGGCTGCTGTATGAGGAGCGGTATGGGGGGAACTAAAACTGTCCTTCCACCAAGTACAGTCGTATTTACCAAAAACGCATTTTCTGAAACGAAATTTTTGTATTGATTCCCAATTGATTTTTATCCAGAAATAGAATATAATAAGATAGTAACAACCTCTAAAAACGAGTTTTTAGAGGTTCCTTGCTATCAGAATGACACAGTTTCAGCAGAAACTGCGGACTGCTTCTGCGGCAGTCCATATTACGGAAGAGAGGAACAGAACAATGGGCGTAAAGGTCGTAAAATTCGGCGGCAGCAGTCTTGCCGATGCAGGACAGATCAGAAAGGCAGCCGCAATTATAAAAAGTGATGCAGAAAGACGGTTTGTTGTCCCCTCCGCACCGGGCAAGCGCTATGCGGATGACATCAAGGTAACCGACATGCTCTATGCCTGCTATGAAAAGGCAAGCAAGGGCGAGGATTTCACGGAGGATTTCCAGCAGATCAAGAACCGCTACAATGAGATCATTGCAGACCTGGGCGTGGACATCTCCCTGGAAAAGCAGTTCAATGAAATTCAGAAGGCATTGGCAACCGCCGGCAGGGAGTATGCCGCAAGCCGCGGTGAATACCTCAACGGCATTGTCATTGCTGCCTACCTGGGCTATACCTTTGTGGATGCTGCGGATGTGATTCTTTTCAGTGACAACGGCATGATGATGCGTCATGAGAGCGTTGCCAAGCTCCGTGAGCGTCTCCAGGGTGTGGAGAATGCCGTGATTCCGGGCTTCTACGGCAGATCCGTCAGCGGCGTGGTACGCACCTTCTCCAGAGGCGGTTCCGATGTCACCGGTTCCCTGCTAGCAAGAGCCATGAGAGCTTCTGTTTACGAAAACTGGACAGACGTTTCCGGTATGCTGGTAGCGGATCCGCGAGTGGTGGATGATCCTCTGGTCATCAACAAGATTACCTACAAGGAACTGCGTGAGCTTGCCTACATGGGCGCAACCGTACTCCATGAGGATGCTATTTTCCCGGTCAGAACCGCAGGGATTCCCATTAACATCCGCAATACCAATGCACCGGAGGATCCGGGTACGATGATTGTGCCGGATGACGATGTCAAGGATGAGGTAAGCGTGCGCACCATTACCGGTATTGCCGGAAAGAAGGGCTTTTCTGCCATTAACATTGAAAAATCCATGATGAACAGCGAGATCGGCTTCTGCCGTGATGTTCTGAACGTCATTGCAGATCTTGGCATTTCCTTTGAGCACATGCCCTCCGGCATTGATACCATGAGTGTGATTGTGGACAGCGCCAGCCTGGAAGGCAAGGAGGAGCAGCTGCTGGCTGCCCTGCGCAAGCATGCCAATCCCGACCATGTGGAGATCGAGAACGACATCGCCCTGCTGGCAGTGGTTGGCCGCGGCATGAGACGCACCCACGGTACTGCTGCAAGAATTTTCGCAGCACTGGCACATGCCAGAATCAATGTCAAGATGATCGACCAGGGCTCCAGCGAGCTGAATGTCATTGTCGGCGTAAACGAGCACGATCTGGAACAGGCAATCCGCTGCATTTACGATGTGGCAGTCCGCCATACATACGACGTGTTTATTACTTCTTCGCTGGTGTAGTACTTGACTTTTTTACAAATCCAGTGTATTATAAAGAAAAGAGAGCGCACCGATGACGGTCGCTCCCAAAGGAATTGCTATTAGAAATAGCCGCCTTATGTGGAAGTTAGGTGGCTATTTCCTTTTATTATGTAAAATCGTATACAGCAGTGAAGCTGCAGTGACAAGAAGAATGCCAAGTTGAATCAGCCGATCCCAAGTCACACAGGATTCCATAATATCACCCCCATCTCTGGGAGCAAAGATTGACCGCCACCGTTATACCGCCTCAAATCCTGGGGCGGCATACCCTCTCGCCTCAGACAGGCTCCTATCTCGGCTCGGGACATGGTACGCTCTTGTGTCTATTATATCTCTTTTTATGGTAACCTCTAAAAACCTCCTGTTTTTAAAATCGGAAAAGAATAAAAGGTGGACTTTGTGGGGCTTTGCCCCACACCCCCACCTCTAAAAACTTGTTTTTAGAGGTTTCCTTTATATTATTTGTCAAGAATCCCCTCAATGCAAACCGCATCGAGGGGATTGCTGTTTATTCAGTTTTCACTGTTTTTTGCTTCTCGCTGCGCAGGCGGAAGATGTGGGCGAGGATGAATAGCAGAATTGCAATACGAGGCAGTGTCCAAATCAGCGCCAAAACCGGTCCTGAATAAAGCCACCAGGAACTCACCAAGCGCAGCATATTGATAATCAAAAGTCCGGCTGCTGCATAGAACAGCCACTCCTTCTTCTTATCCGGTTGCGGATAAAGAATTGCCGCCGCTAAGACAACCGCCGCTAAGCCAGACGAAGATGCCCCTACAATCAAGGCTTCTATATACAACCAATTCAATACACGCACTACCACTGCACTCACAGGGTACACCACTGACAGCTTTGGCTTATCCGTCATCATCATTACAAAACCAGCTATTGCACCAAGTACTGCAAGCAAGTCCAGCAGCCAATATAACCCAGTCGAAATTTTCAGTAAATCAGTCAGATTGCCAAGCACTGTCAGGACAATTCCGATGATGCACAATAATCGTATGGTCATCCTTTGTTTCTGCTCCGGACTCTTACTGTATGTAACAGGCGTTGTATCCCGGTATCCCGACAGGCACCCGCACTTCGGACAGATCACCTGCTCCGGAATCTCCTGTCCGCATTTTTCACAGTACATCATTGCAATCCCTCCGTCACCAGTTCTCGGCAAGCAATATGCCGATGTAGATCCCTGCCGCAATCAGGCAGATCACCCACGAAATCACCGCCCATTTCAGATAGGCACTCGCTGCCCTTGGTCGTTCAATCGCATGGGTCGCATACAACATCAGCCCGAAGAACGGAATCAGAAAGCAGAGAAAACAGATGCCGCCCGGTGCATAGTCCTCACTGGAAACTGCTGCTTCCGCCGGAATCGATGCCACCGTTGCCCCGCAATGCACACACATCACCGCTTCATCATGAATTTCCTTGCCGCAATTTTTACAATACATAGTAATCCCTCCTGAAAAGTCGTATTTTCTTTTATTATATACGATATTATCGTATATGTCAAGGTGTAAATACGATTTTCTCATATTTCTATACATATTATCCGATTTTCCTCTATAATAAAAACAAACACAGTAATGAGGTGATCGGATGAAAATCGGCGACAGAATTCTGAATCTGCTTGATGCGCAAAATATGTCACAGCGGGAACTGGCGGCAACACTGCAAATCGCACCGACTACGCTCAACGGCTATATCCGCAATAAGCATGAGCCGGACTGCACTACGCTTGTCAGGATTGCGCAGGTGTTCCGTGTTTCGGTGGATGAGCTGCTGTGCTATGCTGCGCCTTCTGATACAAAGGAACAGCAGCTTCTGCAGGGCTTCCGCAGCCTCAGCCAGGAGCAGCAGGCAATTGTCATTGATCTGATTGCCCTGATGCACAAGAGAAATACAGAGCAGTAATACTAATTCTCATGCGCCGCCTGCGGGGGGGGCGTTTGAGAATAGTATCAATAAACAGAAATACGCCCTTTGCCGTCAGGCATTGGGCGTATGTATTCTCTCTATTCACGGATGATTCCAACAAGTTATTGCGGCTGCGCAGCCTCCGCGTTTTAGTGGCGCAGGTACCGTGAAACACGCTTTCTCTTCTTCTCCTCATACATTTTCTTATCCGCTGCCGTAATGAGAGGATACAGGCTCATATCCTCGTCCACCTGGGTGATATGCCAGCCAATGCTGGCACCCACGGGATAGGGCTTGCCAGAGGTAGCATTGTACTCATCCATCCGCTGCTGGATGCGGTTTGCCAGATCCTTTGCCATTTCCTCAGTAAAATCCGGAGCAAAGACAATGAATTCATCGCCGCCGAACCGGGCAAAGATTTCTCCGCTGTGGCAGCTCATCTTAATTGCCTTGGCAAGCTGCTTGAGGGCATTATCCCCCTCCTCATGGCTGTAGGTATCATTGACCATCTTCAGTCCGTCCATGTCAATGAACATCATCATGACCTGCTTATGCTGCTCACGGCATTCCTCAAAAATATCGGCAGAAAATTTATTGAACCCGTTGCGGTTGTTGATGCGGCACAGGGGATCCATCACATAGAGCTGATCCAGCTCATGCATGGCCTTATCCAGATGCTCCATCTTGCGGACGCTTTCCAGAGAATTGCCGATATTCATTACCCAGGAATGAATCAGGGGATTCTCCAGCTGGAACTGTTCACTGCAGATAATGCAGTATCCGAAGCATCTGTCACGGAAGTGCAGGGGCAGCATATAGTACATCATGGGCGTATCATAGCGTTTTTCCTGCTCGGGCAGCATCTGGCTGCTGGGGAAGGAGGGCAGGGCGCAGAAGCTGCCGTCCACATAGGCCAGGGGGACGGTCATGGTTTCTGCATATCCCTTCTGGCGATAGGTATCAATAAAGTTGATGCTCTGACCGCCGGTACCCGTATCCTTGCGGATATCATTCCAGTCCTCGTTGAGACACAGATAGAAGCGGCTGCAGCAAAGCTTTCTGACAAAGGTTTTGAGGATCTCCAGCTTCTGCTGGAAGGTATCCACCTCCGCAAGGCAGCAGGACATGCGGTTGACCATGGGGATATTCACCTGATAGCTTTCCAGAATCCGGTAGTTGGATTTCCGGAACAGGCGGTTGGTACGCAGCTCCTCCTGGGCGCTCTGCTCCGCTGTGCAGCCGCAGCTGCTGCGGAACACGCATCTCGTTTGCAGGGTCACGCTTCTGGGCAGCTCCTTGATTCTGAGTATTTTTTCACATGCCATGTAACCGGACTGGTACAGGGGTCGCTCCACGGAAGAAATGGCGGGGTCAAAATTCCGTGCAGCGTAGATATTGTCAAAGCCCGTCACTATGACATCCTCCGGTACACGGACGCCCTGCTCCTCCAGTGCCAGCACCGTTGCCAGTGCCATGGCATCATTTGCACAGATAATGGCTTCCGGCAGGCCGCTTTTCCGGCGCAGAAAGTAATTGGCACCCTCCCTGCCGTCACAGCTGCGGAAGCTGCCGTAATAAACCATATCATCAGTAAGCGGAATGCCTGCCTCCTTCATTACGGTCTCAAAGGCATTGTAGCGGCGGATGCTCTCCACGTTGGTTTCCGGGCCGGAAATATAGCCGATGTTCCGGCATCCGTGTACCTGTGTCACATGGCGCACCATCTCCTCCATGGCACAGAAATTGTCAATGCCGATGCACCCGAATTTCACATCCAGATCGTTGTCAATGCTGACAACGGGAATATTATATTTCTGAATCTCTCCAATGATTTCGCCGGTCACATCCGGCTCGGAGATGGTGTTGGTCAGCAACACCACGCCGTCAAACTCTTTGTAATTGCAAAGCCGATAAATATTATATTCCCCGGCATCATGCCCTGCACTCCTCAGGACGCCGCCGAATGCAGCAAAATGCAGTACATGGGCACCGTGCTCCCTGGCACAGTCCTGCAGACCCCTGAGAATGGTACTCTGATACTCCTCATCAATTCCCGAAACAATAACAGCAATTTTCTTTTGCATAAATGGATAAACCTCCTCGTATCCTTCTACCCTGTTCTATGTGGAAGAAACAGTTTCCTATGTTCATTATAAGGCAATTTTTTCAAAAAAGCAATAGTAAAATTATTGATTTTTGACAGATCACAAATTTCTACTTTTTGCACAATTTTCCGACCCTCCTCTTGTACGCTCTCCGGATTCCGGAGCGTGGGAACAGTCCCCCTTGCACAATTGCCATAATCAGCAGGAAAACCGGGTACCCCCTTCGTCAAAAATGTCATATTTTTTGAAAAACCTTGCATTTGCGTGAAAATTGTGGTATACTATGTGAGTTGAGAAGTTTCAGAAACGAATGATGCCGGCTGCTGGCAGCAGCCGGCAGGATTGTGATCAAAGGACGGAGAAGTATGATTAGAGAAGATCTGAGAAATATTGCAATTATTGCCCATGTCGACCACGGCAAGACCACTCTGGTGGATGAAATGCTCAAGCAGGGGGGCGTATTCCGTGAAAACCAGAATGTTGCAGAGCGTGTCATGGACTCCAACGACATTGAGCGTGAGCGGGGCATTACCATTCTGGCAAAGAACACTGCTGTGCAGTACAAGGATATCAAGATCAACATTATTGATACCCCCGGACATGCGGATTTCGGCGGCGAGGTAGAGCGTGTTCTGAGCATGGTGGACGGCGTGCTGCTGCTGGTGGACGCTGCGGAGGGACCCATGCCCCAGACCCGGTTCGTTCTGTCCAAGGCGCTGGAAATGGGACACAAGATCATCATTGTGGTCAACAAGATCGACCGTCCGGACGCACGCCTTGATGAGATTGAGGACGAGGTACTGGAGCTTCTGCTGGATCTGGATGCGGACGAGGCGCAGTTGGAAAGCCCCATCCTCTACTGCTCCGGCAGAGCCGGCACGGCATCCCCGGACAAGGATACCCCCGGCACGGATCTGACTCCCCTGTTCGAGACCATCGTGAATTATATACAGCCCCCGGAGGGCGAACCGGAGGCGCCCCTGCAGATGCTGGTTTCCTCCATCGACTACAACGATTATGTAGGAAGAATCGCCATCGGCCGCATTCAGAGAGGTTCCATCCGTGTGGGACAGCAGGTCATTGTCTGCAGCTCCAACGATCCGGACAAGCACATGCAGGCTAAGATTGTCTCCCTCTCCCAGATGCAGGGACTCGGACAAATCAATGTGGATACCTCCACTGTGGGCGACATCATCACCCTCAGCGGTATTGCCGACATTACCATCGGCGATACAGTCTGCGCACCGGAGCAGCCCGAGGCACTGCCCTTCACCCACATCAGCGAACCCACCATGGAGATGACCTTCTCCGTCAACGACAGCCCCTTTGCCGGGCAGGAGGGCAAATTCGTTACCTCCCGTCAGCTCCGGGACCGGCTGTTCAAGGAACTGCTGCGGGATGTTTCCCTCCGTGTCACGGAAACGGACAGCACCGATTCCTTCAGTGTTGCCGGCAGAGGAGAAATGCACCTGTCCATCCTGGTAGAGAATATGCGCCGTGAGGGCTATGAGCTGGCAGTTTCCACCCCCAGAGTGCTGTACAAGACCATTAACGGCCACCTCTGCGAGCCCCAGGAACGTCTGGTTGTGGATGTTCCGGAGGAATGCGTGGGAACGATTATGGAAAAGATGGGCACCAGAAAGGGCGAACTGCAGTCCATGCACCCCCAGGGCAGCCGTATGCGGCTGGAATTCCTGGTTCCCTCCAGAGGCCTCTTCGGCTACAAGAGCGAATTCCTCACCAACACCAGGGGCGAGGGCATCATGAGCAGCATTTTTGACAGCTACATTCCCTTCAAAGGCGATATTCCCCGAAGAAGCACCGGTTCCCTGATCTGCCATGAATCCGGCGAGGCAGTTACCTACGGACTGTACAACGCCCAGGAACGGGGCACCCTCTTCATCGGTGCAGGCGTGCCGGTGTACGAGGGCATGGTTGTGGGCGTTTCTCCCAAGGCGGATGATCTGGTAGTCAATGTCTGCAAGAGAAAGCACCTGACCAACACCAGAGCAAGCGGCAGCGATGACGCACTGCGGCTGGTTCCCCCAAGAACCATGAGCCTGGAGGACTGCCTGGAATTCCTGGCAGATGACGAGCTGCTGGAGGTGACGCCCAAGTCCCTGCGAATCCGCAAGCGGATTCTGGACAATTCCCAGCGTGCCAAGATGAGAGGTAAAAAGATATGAGAAAACAGCTGCTTTCCCTGACTGCATTGCTGTGTGCAGCATTCCTGTGCGGCTGCGGTTCTGCGCCGAGAACGCTGAGCTCCACAGCAGAAGCCCCTTCGGACGCTCCGGCGGAACCTTCGGCATCGGCAGAGGCGCTTCCGGAGGAAACCCAGGCACCGGCTGCGGACGAAAATGCCACCCCCCTTTCCTCCTTTGTCTATGAAATCCGGGAGGACGGCACGGCGGCCATTACGGATTTCACCGGTACGGAAACGGAAGTGGTTGTTCCCTCCTTTATCGGGGATGCGGCAGTCACAGCCATCGGCCACTATGCATTTGAAGCAGCGTGGAATGTGACCTCCATCACCCTGCCGGAAAGCATTACCTACATCGGAGAGCAGGCATTTCTGGACTGTGAAAGTCTTGTGAGTATCAATATCCCGGAGGGCGTGACGGCACTGCAGCGTGCTGCCTTTGCAGGATGCCTGTCCCTGGAAACCCTGACCGTACCAGCAAGCGTTGCACAGACGGACGAGGAACTGTTCGTGGGCTGCCCCCTGACAGATCTGTACATCCTGAATCCGGCACTGGAGTACGCAAGCTGGGGGCTGGAAGAGCTGGACTCCCCCTGCACCATCCACGCCCCGGAGGGTGCTGCCATTCTCACCTGGGCGGAGAACAATGGGTTTCCTACAGAAATTGAAGAATGAGTGAATGAATAAAACAACCCCCGAACCGTTGATCGGTTCGGGGGTTGATTATTGGCCAGTACAGGTCAGGTGCGCTCAAAAGAATAAAAGTATTTTCCGCGATTGATCAGAGTTCCTGTGTCACCAACCACAAGCTGATGATACCAGTCAGAATTAACTGGATATTCGATACGCTGGCCATCCTCTAATTGGAATAAAATGTAGTATGTGTAGGTTCTGTAGGCAGGTGCGCCGCTGTATGTTGACCTCATTGAGACAACTGTTGCAGAATTGCGCTCGTCCGGAAGGCTATCGATTTTATTTTTCTGTGCAGCTACACCGACACAGCAAATAATAATCAGAATAACCACGGGAATAATGAAAATAGCTAAAGCCAAACCAAGTCCTTCCATCGCTGTTTCACCCCTTTCATGCATAATAGGACATATTGTCCTAATTGTCAAGTCTTTTTTTCACCTGCTTTATAATTAGAGAGAGGTGATGCACCATGTTTATCCGAATCCGGAATCTGCGTGAGGACAATGACAAAACACAAAAGGAAGTGGCGGACTATCTGTTCTGTGACCAGTCGCTGTATTCCAAATATGAACGCGGTGTCAGGGAGGTTCCAGTCAATATTGTGATCAAGCTTGCAAGGCTCTATGGAGTAAGCACGGATTATATTCTGGAACTGACGGACAAAAAGGAACCATATGTATAAAAGCCTGTTTCGCATCTTCCAACAGGCGCCTTTTCGGCATCGTTCCGCCCTGATTTAGCCCGTCCGACTTGCAACACATAGAGTATTGCTGTGCCGAACGGTCGTTGTCAGGATGAAAATCTGCTCAAAAATCCAGCTGTCTCCAGATACGAAACAGGCTCTAAAGAAACTCCAGGGGAATGAGAAACTCCCCTGGAATTTCTGCATGGCGCAATATAACAAACCCCGAACCTGTGCAGGTTCGGGGCTGCTTTTCTTAATAAGAACGTCTTAATGCGTTACATTCTGAGATATTTAGGCGGCGCATGAGAATTAGTATTACGACACCAGATTGCACACATCCCCATAATCCATCTGGGGATGGAGCGCCAGATTGATGCCGCAGGCAAGCAGATGGGCTGCCTGGTTGATCAGCCTGTCCACGTCACGGGGCGTCACCATCATATCCGGCATCCCCTGTGCTGCCCGGCAGCCTGTAAGATCTTCCGCAATAGTGCGCATGCCGATGACGGTGGGAACGCCCGCACCGATGACCGGCACCCCGAAATTATCCGCCGTCAGTGCCACACGGTGATTGGCAACGCCGCTGCCCGGGGCAATACCCGTATCCGACAGCTGTACCGTGGTGCCCAGGCGGTGCAGGGACGAGCATGCCAGTGCATCCACAGCAATGACCGCTGAGGGACGGATTTTGTCACAGACCGCCAGCAGCAGCTCCGCCGATTCAATGCCCGTCTGCCCCAGCACGCCCCCGGCAAGAACACTGACCGGCCGGAGGTTTTTGAGAAATTCCTCGTCCTCCGCCTCCAGCTCCTTCCGGAGATGGCGCGTCGCCAGCACCTTGGCTGCTGTCCGGGGACCAAGGGCATCGGGGGTAATATCCTGGTTGCCCAGACCTGTCACCAGCACACCGCCCTCCTCCGGCAGGAGGGGACGCAGCTCCCCGGCAAGCTCCACTGCCATCTGCTCAAAATCATCGGAAAACCGGGACAGGGACTGCCCCTCCAGGGTGATATATCGCCCCTTTCCCTTTCCCAGAGGCTTGCCGCTTTCATCATCGGCAATGTGAATTTCGGTAATGGAGAAATGTTCCCCCCGTTTGTGTTCGGTAATGCCCCGGCGTACCTGCGTCTGTGCAAGACTCTCCAGGGCAAGGTCGGTTCTGTACTGCATATGATTCCTCCGTTCCGGTCAGCATTGCCAGCAGCGGCATTGCCGGCCTTGTACACTTTGACGAAAATTCCCGCTGAAAAATTTGAAAAAATCGTGAAAAAAAGACTTGTATTTTTTCAGAAAAGATGGTATAATACATGTTAGGTATAGTGACGGTATACTATGCACGGGCGATCGTTCCGCCGAAAGCAGCTTGTGTCTCTCTGCTTTCTTATTTTATACCGTATTGGCGTAGTTATACGCCGTCAGAACAAAATAAGGAGGTGCCCCAGGATGCCGAATATCAAATCTGCAAAGAAGAGAGTAAAGGTTAACAAGACAAAGGCTGCTGCCAACAAGGCAAGAAAGTCCAATCTGAAAACCATGATCAAGAAGGCTGAAATCGCTTGCGCTACCAACGCTGCTGACAAGGATGTGGTTGTTAAGGCTGCGATCAAGCGTGTTGACCAGGCTTGTGCAAAGAATCTGCTGCACAAGAACAACGCTGCAAGAAAGAAGTCCCATCTGGCAAAGCTTCTGAATGCGTAAGCTTTTTTGATTCTTATGTATACACAAAAGGCCCGTTCCAGATGGAACGGGCTGTTTTTTTGCAGATGCCGGAGGCATCCGCCCTGATACGATTCTCATTTGAACATCATGATAAACCATCATGATGTTCATAGCCGCCATAGGCAGCGTATGAGAATGGACGGATTTGATGCCGTTTTACGGCATCAAATGGCGAGTGCGTCAGCACGCGCTCTCTATCAAACTATTGGGGTAGTTTGATAGAGAATTAGTATCAGACCCGAAACAGCTGTTACAGGTCTGCATTCGGATTAATACCGGTTTGCGTGTACAACCTCTTCCTCCCGGTCATCGCCGAGCCGGAACAGCAGGGTGGAACACCAGACAGCAGCAACTGCCACCAGAATATATATTACTCTGCTGAGAATGGACGTTGTGCCGCCGAACAGCCAGGCAACCAGATCGAATTCAAAAATACCGACCAGTCCCCAGTTGATGCCGCCGATCACCAGCAGGGTAAGGGCAAGCTTATCCCACATGCGGAACACCTCTCTTCCTGATTCTGCTTGCGCAGATTCTTTTTCAAATCTGCGTTGTTCTATGAGAGAACAGTGTTATTGTGTGCGGATTCCTGCAGTTTATGCCGATGGAAAAATTTTAAAAATCAACACCCATTCCCGCAGTATACGGGAATGGGTGCTTGTGTTGTATCCGATCGGATTCTTACTCTCCTGCTGTGTAAATCACAGGCTTCTCCGGCAGCGCATAGCCAGTTCCCAGGAAGAAGCTGGTGTTGGGTGCCTGGTTATAGCCGACATTCTCGATTGCCACACCGGTACGGTACTGGGAATCGTGCATCAGCGTAAACTGAGCAACGTCCGTTGTGTAGGTAGTTCCGAAAATCCGCAGACTGGAGCCGTCCGTGGAGGGGAAGATCATTTCCTCACGCCAGTCGCCGAAGATATCCGCAGTCAGGCAGGCATTTGCCTTGGAGCCGTTATTGTAGGTGGCATCACCGGTGAAGATACGGTTCTGACCCCATTTTTCCACCATGGCACGATCCAATGCTTCACGCTCCAGGTCGCCGTCCCACCATACGGCGGAGTTGGTGCTCCACTTGATGATGCTGTCGGATGCGCCGGCTACCCAGGTGCTTCCGGTGGATTCCACCTTTCCGGTGGAGGAATTATAATAATACACCACATTATCGGCAACACTTGCAAATTCCATACCGGGATACTCGGAGGACAGGTTCAGGGCAATACCGCGGCCCACATCGGACGAGCCGTCCACGCTCCAGATGATTTCACCCGTTGCAGCGTCATGAATTTCCGCACAGTAATGCTCCTCATGTACCTGGAAGATTTCCAGACCCTCCCGCTCCGGAATCAGGTCGCCGGCCTGCATGCAGTCACCGTGTCCCAGACCGGTACTCCATTTCAGTGTTCCGTCATCATCGAAACAGCAGGAACCGTAAACAATCTCGTCCTTACCATCGCTGTCCACGTCCATGACTACCAAGCTGTGATTGCCCTGTCCGTAGGCAGGATCGGAGGAATTGGTACCCGTATCATAATTCCAGCGCTTCACAATCTTCTTATCCACAACGTCATACGCTGTCACGGAGGCTCTTCCATAGTAACCACGGCTGAAAATTGCGGAAGGCGTCTGACCGTTCAGATATGCCACGCCCGCCAGGAAACGGTCGCAGCGGTTGCCGTAGCCTTCATTGTTACCCCAGCCGGAGATGTCGCCTCTGCCCGGTTCAAAATCAATGGTATCCAGCGCCGCACCGGTCAGTCCGTCGAAGAGCGTCAGGTATTCCGG
Source organism: uncultured Ruminococcus sp. (assembly GCA_964644275.1). Taxonomy (GTDB): domain Bacteria; phylum Bacillota; class Clostridia; order Oscillospirales; family Ruminococcaceae; genus UBA3855. Next base: position 15,633 of record CAZXVI010000005.1, read on the forward strand.
ACCGTCCAGAATTCTGCCGGAAGTATTGCGGTAATCCGCACTTGCATCCCCGATGACGCCGCCCTGGCCGTCCGTAGTGCCGTCGGCAGTTTTGCACATCAGCTCTGCCCTGCCGTCACCGTCGAAATCATAGACCATGAACTGGGTATAATGTGCGCCTGCACGAATGTTCACGCCCAGGTTAATTCTCCACAGACGGGTGCCGTTCAGCTTGTAGCAGTCCAGGAACACCGTGCCGGTATAGCCGTTGTTGGCATTATCCTGGGAGTTGGAGGGATCCCACTTGACAATGATCTCGTATTCACCGTCACCGTCCACGTCGCCCACAGAGCAGTCGTTGGGGGTATAGGTGCAGGTGGTACCGTCGGGCATAGTCTGCTCCGCAGGCTTCTCCAGGGCAATATCCAGATAGCCGCCGGACTGTCCGCTGTTCTTGGTGCCAAGAACAACAGCAGTATTGGCCTGCTCCGTCATTACGCCGCCCACATAGGTATCCACAGTAAAGGTATCCGCAGCGGTTGCGCCGGATACGAAGTAGTTGGTTGCCTCACCCGGAGCAATTTCTGCAACCAGACTGCCGTTCCGGTACAGCTTGAAGGAGGTATCGTCACTGTCCGTCGCCAGAATTCTCCAGGAAACCAGCATGCCGCTGCCGTTATAAACGGCACTGACGCCTCTGTTCAGGTATTCCATCTGTCTGCCTTCTCCGCTGGTGCTGCCGCCCGTATAAATGCCCTTGATGGGAGCAATGGGGGTGGAGGGGCTTTCCGTTTCCCCGGATGCCTCCACTGTAATTGTATCAATATTGGACGCACCGTCCCCTGTCAGGGAGGTAAAGGTCAGCTTGTTGACACCTGTTTGCAGGGGCAGATAGAGCGTCTCCTCCTGCCAGGTGGTCCAGCTGCCCGTTGCGCTGCCGTTCAGAGTCCAGTACACAATCTCATTATTCAGCGTCACCGCAATGGTTCTGTCCGCTGTACCGCCGTTGGCATAGCGGATTGTCACGGCATATATGCCGTCCTCACTGGCTGCCACATTCCAGGAGGCTTCCACGCCTGCCGCATTATCCAGATTCAGGTAGGCATCGCTGACAAAGCCCGTGTTGGTGGTTTCCTCCACGCCCTGGGTGTAGGTGCCGTCAATACCTGCATAGGTACGCACGCCGGGCACTGTCTGCTTGATGAAGCTGCCCTGGCCCGTCAGGAGGAATTTCTGGAGCATGACCAGATCCACCAGGGAGAACTGTGCGTCACCGTTCACATTCCCGGCATACTGCTGATGCTGGGTTGCAGTATTTGAAATCAACAGCCGCTTGGCAATGGCTGCGTCAAAGCTGTTTACGACCCCATCGTCATTCAGGTCGCCGGGGGTGAACACATCACCGTCCGTGCTGGTGCAGGCTGTCTCTGTCAGGCTGCTGCGCACCACATAATCAATGGGAATCAGCTCCCAATCCTGGCAGTTTGCACCGTTGACCTCCCACTGCTGGACATTGGCACCGGCTGCGGTTTCCGCATTGATCACCTCCACTGCATTGCCGTTTGCCTTGCTGAGGAGCTTGAAGCTGCCGTCCTTGTTGGCAGTCAGGGCATAGAGCTGATTGTCCGCACCCGTACTCTCATAGATGCAGACATTCGCCTGGCTGGCGTCCGTTCCGCTGCCGGCATTCAGCAGCAGGCTCCCGCCGCCGTCCACCATGGAATAAATCCTGTAGTAACCGCTGCCGTCGGATTCCAGTCGCCAGGTGTTGTAGGCATAGGCTTCCTCCGTTCCCCACTGCTGGACATTGGTGCCGCTGGCAGAGGCACCGCCCTCCACATCCAGGTAACTGCCGCTGTTCACATTGCGGATCAGATAGGTACCGTCCAGCGTCTGGGTTTCCTCGGCAGAAATCACGCTGCTGTAAGCAGCTGTCATTGCACTGAGCATCATCAGTGCCGCCAGAAAGGCTTTGATTCTTTTCATCTTCCATTCCACTCCATTCTATTCTGTCTGTGTTGTTTGCTTCTTCGCAAACGATTTCGATACGTTCTTATTTTTAATTATACTGATTTCTCTGAATTTGTCAAGTGGCTGAACTAAATTTTTATAAATTCACAAATCAATTCAGAAAAACTGCCCGTCCCTGAAGGGAGGGGGAAAGTTTGTGGAGGGTACTGCGTACCCCTTCCCGGAGTTGAGGGGTCGGGGAGGGGGAAGGCTGCAGTAAACGATAACCCATAAAAATACATTTTTTGCGGAAAACTCTGTTTTCTATTGACAAATACAATCTTTTCCGCTATAATGATAGATGTTATGACATTTTAATGCGTAAAAACGCAAAAGCAACATGACATAAGGAAACCCCTAAAAACTTGTTTTTAGAAGTGGGGGTGCGGGTGAAGCCCCACAAAATCCGCCTTTTATTCTATTCCAATTTTAAAAACAGAGGGTTTTTAGAGGTTCCCATAAGAAAGAAGGGAACACATGACTGAATGGATTATCCTGGTCTGTTACCTGCTGATGATGGTAGGAATCGGACTGTACTGCAACAAGAAAAACAAAAATGTGGACGATTTCGTCCTGGGCGGCAGAAGCATCGGCCCGTGGTTCTCGGCATTTGCCTTTGGAACCTCCTACTTCTCCGCTGTGGTATTTGTGGGCTATGCCGGTCAGTTCGGCTGGAAATACGGCATGTCCGCCGCCTGGATCGGTATCGGCAATGCCATTATCGGCTCCCTGCTGGCATGGCTGGTACTGGGCAGACGCACCAGAATTATGACCAAATACCTGAATGTCAACACCATGCCCCAGTACTTTGAACAGCGTTACCAGAGCAAGGCATTGAAAATTGCTGCTTCTCTGATTGTATTTCTGTTCCTGATTCCCTACACGGCATCGGTCTACAACGGACTGTCCCGGCTGTTTGAATCCTCCCTGGGAATTCCGTACCTGTACTGTATTATCATTATGGCAGTCTTCACTGCCATTTACGTCATTGCCGGCGGATTCCACGCCACTGCCCTTAACGATTTTATCCAGGGCATGATTATGCTGGTGGGGATTACTGCGGTAATTATCAGCATTGTCAATTCCAAGGGCGGCCTGACAGAGGCGGCGCGGGCACTGGGCGAAATCCCGGACGAAACCGGCAAAACAGGGGTATTCAACAGTATTTTCGGTCCCCATCCGGCCGATCTTGTCGGCGTGGTGCTGCTGACCTCCCTGGGTACCTGGGGACTGCCCCAGATGATCCAGAAATTCTACTCCATTTCCGATGACAGAGCCATCAAGCGGGGCACCATTATTTCCACCATTTTTGCACTGATCGTTTCCGGCGGCTGCTACTTTCTGGGCGGCTTCGGCAGACTGTTCACCACGGCGGACAACATTGCGAACCCCTCCACCGGCAAGCTGGATTATGATGCCATTATCCCCACCATGCTGGAAACGCTGCCGGATTTCCTCATAGGCCTGGTTGTGGTACTGGTGCTTTCTGCCTCCATGTCCACCCTGTCCTCCCTGGTGCTGACCTCCAGCTCCACCCTGACTCTGGATCTGATCAGGCCTGCGATGAAGAAGGACATGACCCAGAAGCAGCAGATGCTGATCATCCGGATTTTCATTGCGGTGTTCCTGCTGATCTCGGTCATTATGGCTGCCAACAAAAATGCCTACATTGCAACGCTGATGTCCATTTCCTGGGGAGCACTGTCCGGTTCCTTCCTGGCGCCCTTCATGCTGGGACTGTTCTCTAAGAAAATCACACCGGCATCCGTATGGGCATGCTTCCTCTTCGGCGTTTGCTTTACCCTCCTTCATACCGGTCTGTTCTGCATGGGCTGGTTCCCGGAACTGACAAAGACCGTCAGCCAGCTGCCCCTCCCCTTCACACTGACGTCTCCGCTGAATGCCGGCGCCTTCTGCATGCTGTTCTCCCTGATTCTCTGTCCGGTTGTCAGCGCATGCACCAAAGTCAAGGATCCGGAAAAGGTGAACGAAATCTTCACCTGCTATGCAGAATAACAACCGCCTGTGCGGACGTTGCTGACCTCCGCTCTCCTTCCCGTTCCGGAATCCAAGAAAAGGAGCCTTTCCATGGAATTCATTGATTTTCATACCCACGCATTTTCGGATAAAATCGCAGAAACAACGGTTGCCAGGCTTCAGTCAATCTGCGGCATCGTCCCTGCCACGGACGGCACCCTGTCCGGACTGGCATCCGTAATGGCGGAGTGGGGCATCAGCGGAGCGGTGGTTCATTCCATTGCCACCAAGCCCAGCCAGCATCTGGTTGCCAACAACTGGGCGGCATCCATCAAATCCGATCACATCTTTCCCTTCGGCAGCGTCCATCCCGACGGAGAGGACGCGCTGGAAGAGCTGGAGCGGATCAAGGCGCTGGGACTTTACGGCGTCAAGCTCCATCCCGATTACCAGGGCTTCTATGTGGATGAGGAGCGGCTCTTTCCCCTGTACCGGAAATGCGGTGAGCTGGGACTTCCCATCCTGTTCCATGCCGGGGTTGACCCCGTTTCGGATACGGTGCACTGTTCCCCCGCGCGTGCCGTCACGGCATTGAAGGCTGCACCGGACACCATAATGATTATGGCGCATATGGGCGGCAACCAGATGTGGGATCAGGTGGAAGAGCTTCTTGCCGGACAGTATCCGAACCTCTACCTGGATACAGCCCTGGCAGCCAGAGGCATGTCGGACGAGCAGTGCCTGCGCATCATCCGGAAGCAGGGGGCGGACAAAATTCTGCTGGGCAGCGACTGCCCCTGGGACAGCACTGCCGATACCGTTGCCAAACTCCGCAGACTGGGGCTGACAACGGAAGAAGAACGGATGATTTTCGCCGGGAACGCCAAAGGGCTGCTGGGCATTGCCTGATACGAATTCTCAGACCTGTGATATCTATTACAGGTATGGGAGCGGCAGCCGCAGCTGAACTCTGATGGACTTTTGTCCACCAGAGTGAAAGGGATTCGTATAATTTCCCGTAAGGTCAGAAAACAGACAGCGGCTTCTCTGCCAAAGGCAGGGAAGCCGCTGTTGCATTACGCTGATTTATATTGCAAAAAATTGTATTACCGGAAATCCGGAAAACACAGGTGCTCCGACAGGGCAAAATTGCTGTATCCGTCCTCCCCAGTAACATCCTTCAGAACCTGCAGAAATCCCGGCAGCTCCACATGCCGGTCAATGCTGGGAAGCTCAATTTCCAGGGTAGCAAGGCTCTGGCTGAAGTCGTATACATCCAGCTCAAAGGGCTGTTTCCGGTAGGAAAAGCAATAGCGGACCTTCCGCACCGTTTTCCTGTCTGGGTCGGCCTCCTGCAGCAGGCGGCAGTATTCCTCCCCGGAAATCACATCCTCCAGCTCAATGCGTTCTCCGAAGCCCACGGTTTTCTTCCGGGTATAGGTGTAGGTGTCGCCGGTTTTTTCACTGCTTCTCCGGCGGACACGCCTGCCCATACCGGTGCCGTCATCGCAGAGATAAGTCTGTTCAATTTCCGAAACCGTACAGCCCGGCAGCAGTGCCAGCTTCACCGCATCGGGACGGACAATGAGATATTTGCGCTCAATTTCCATAGGCGTGCCCATGAATCACTGCCCCCTCCGGTTTGCCTTGCTCTGGAATTTCTCGCTGAACACCACAAAGCGCTTGTGGGTGCCCCTGCCGATTTCCCCTGCCTCATCAAAGGCACGCACCTCCAGGACAATCTCACGGCCATTGGATGCGGTAATTTCCGCTTCCGCTGTCACCTTCATGCCTTCCGGGGTTGCCGCTGTATGGGCAATGTCCAGAGCGGTGCCAACGGTGGTTTCCCCCTCCTCCAGGAAGGGTGCAACGGCATTGCAGGCAGCCTCCTCCATCAGGGCTGCCATCATGGGGGTGGCAAAGACGCGCAGACTTCCGCTGCCCACGGCAACGGCAAGCTTCTGCTGGGATACGGCGGTTTCAGCGGTGCCAGTATGGCCCATGACAAGTGGTTTCATAGTGTGTCCTCCTATTGGTTACAGCAGTAAGCCTTCTTCTGCGGCAGCGGCAATGATCTCCTCTGCAAATGTGCCGATGGTTTCGCTGCCCTCTGTGATGATATGCAGGTTTCTGCTTCTGACCTGCTCCTCACGGACGCCGTGTTTTTTCCAGGAGATGCCGCCTTTTTTGTAGTTGAGGAGCATGGGCTGGATACGGTCGAGGGCATTGGCAAATTTTGACTCAGGCGTCTCCCGTGCCTCAAATTCGTCCCAGAGTCCCCGGTACTCGGCGCACTGCTCCTCCGGCAGGAGGGCAAACAGGCGGTCCGCAGCTTTCTGCTCCCGTTCTGCCTTGTCCTGATTCCCGGCGGCATCATAGCAGTAGGTATCTCCGGCGTCAATTTCCACTACATCGTGAATGAGCACCATCTTCATGGTGTGCAGGATGTCAACCGGCTCGCTGGCATACTCCGCAAGGATGCACGCCAGCATGGCAAGATGAAAGCTGTGCTCGGCGTCATTCTCCTGCCGGTCCTCATGGAGTACCAGAGTCTGGCGGTAGACCGTTTTCAGCTTGTCCAGCTCCAGCAGAAAGGCAATCTGCCGGCTAAAGCGTTCATTGTTCATCTGAAATCGTCCTTTCTGATGCGGCAGGGCACTGCGTCCCGTATCGGCATGATCCGGTATTAATATGCCTTGCCCCACAGTACCATATGCTTTGCAGGCTTGCCGCAGCATACGCAGGTTTCGGAGAGCTGCTTCTGGTGGAAGGGAATGCATCTGGAGCCGGCACCGGTTTGTGCCTTGACCTCGTCCTCGCAGGCTTCCTCGCCGCACCACATGGCTTCGATAAAGCCGTCGCCCTTTTCTTCCAGAACCTTGTTGATTTCCTCAATGGAGGTACACGGATAGGTTCTGTTCTCACGGTTTTCCAGCGCCTTCCGGAACATGCCGTCACGCACCTCCGTGAGCTTCTGTGCCACCGCTTGCTCCAGCTCATCCAGGGATACAAAGGTCTTTTCCCGGTTGTGACGGGTTACCAGAACGCACTGGTTTACCTCGATATCCTTGGGACCGATCTCAACGCGCACCGGCACACCCTTCATCTCGTACTCAGCAAACTTCCAGCCGGGGGAATTGTCCGTATCGTCCAGCTTTACGCGGATGCCGCTCCCGGCAAGGCGCTCCTTCAGTTCATTTGCCTTCTCCAGCACGCCTTCCTTATGCATGGCAACGGGAACAATCACCGCCTGAATGGGCGCTACTGCGGGCGGCAGCACCAGACCGTTGTCATCACCGTGGGTCATGATAATGGCACCGATAAGACGGGTGGTTACGCCCCAGCTTGTCTGGTGGGGATGGACTCTCTTGTTTTCTCTGTCGGTGTATTCGATGTCAAATGCCTTTGCGAAGCCATCGCCGAAATAATGGGAGGTACCTGCCTGCAGCGCCTTGCCGTCGTGCATGAGCGCCTCAATGGCATAGGTGGAAACGGCACCGGCAAATTTGTCGGACTCGGTCTTTTTGCCCTGCACAACGGGCATTGCCAGGCATTCCTCGCAGAACCTGGTGTAGACATTCAGCATGCGCTCGGTTTCTTCAATGGCCTCCTCTGCGGTAGCATGAATGGTATGCCCCTCCTGCCAGAGGAATTCTCTGGAGCGCAGGAACGGACGGGTGGTTTTTTCCCATCTTACAACAGAAACCCACTGATTATAAAGCTTGGGCAGATCTCTGTAGGAGTGTACAATATTGGCATAATGCTCACAGAACAGCGTCTCAGAGGTGGGGCGCACGCACATGCGCTCCTCCAGCCTGTCATTGCCGCCGTGGGTCACCCAGGCAACCTCGGGGGCAAAGCCCTCCACATGATCCTTTTCCTTCTGGAGCAGGCTTTCCGGAATGAACATGGGCATGTTCACATTCTCGTGACCGGTCTCCTTGAACATGCCGTCCAGAATCCGCTGGATATTCTCCCAGATGGCATAGCCATAGGGACGGATGACCATGCAGCCCTTGACGCTGGTATATGCTACCAGCTCTGCCTTTTTACAGATATCGGTATACCACTGTGCAAAATCTTCCTCCATGGAAGTAATGGCATCCACCATTTTCTTATCGTTCTTCGCCATAAGTCAAATCCTTTCCTGTTATGGTAACCTCTTTTTAAAATCAAAAAAGTGTAAGAGGTTCCCTTATGATTCCTGCTGTGTATCCTCCGGGGGCGGAGCAGACTCCGGTGTCTCCGGCTTCGCCGGCTCGTCCGGCTGCTTTCTGGGGGGAAGCTCATAGATGGAGCGGACGGAATAGGTCACATCATGCTCCCTGGAATGGGTACTGCGGTAATGCGCAATCCAGTTGTCCACATGCTTTGCCATCCAGGGCGTCAGTACGGCAACAAGAAAAATCACCGCAAATGCGCCCACACAGACCACTGCAAATTTTACCAATGTTTCTACACTCATGGTTGCATCCATGCCATCAGCCTCCTGTTCCCCAGCCATATCACAGTTCCACTCATTATTATAGCAAAAAGGGCCGGGTTTTGCAAGGGGTTTCTCAAAAAAAGCCATGGAAATCAATTTTCAGCAAAAGCGGCTGCAAAAGGCGCAGAGCCTGCGCTGACGTCATTCTGCCAATGCGGCTTTGCCGCAAGGGTCAGCTTTTTGACCTGTTTGTCAGATATCGTCGCTCCTAAAAGAATCCTGTCGAACGCATCATGAAAATTTTTCCGAATCCGCAAAAAGCGGTTGCAGAAACACTAAAAATATGGTATAATAAACAAGAATTACAGGACGGACATACCCGTACACGAACAAAAAAGAACAGAAGGTGAGACTATGTCAAATTCCACAGAAAAACCGCGCAACTTAGGAATTGATCTGCTTTGCTGTCTCGGTGTGATGATGCTGCTGGGTCTGCAGTATCTTGCGGACACCGGATTTACCCAGGCACCTGTGCAGAGTTATACGGCAGTGCTGCCCATTGCAGCCCGATGGTTCTGTCTGGCCGGCGCCATGCTCCTGGCTGCCTGCATGGGCTATATCCTCAGCCGCAAACAATTTTCCGGCTCCTATTTCAAGATACTCATCCGGCTGGTCTATATCTACCTGATCGGCGGAATGTGTGCCATGGCAATCCGCCGCGTGATGCTGCATGAATCCCTGTCCCTGAAGGATATGCTGCAGTCCTTCGGCACCTTTACCGTTACTGGAACAGGCAGAATTGTGGGGATGTATCTAGCGCTGCTGCTGGCTGCCCCCTTCCTCAATGCTGCCTTCCACGGCCTGAAACGCCGCCAGGCAAGACAAGCCTTCCTGGTAATTACCGCAGCGGTCAGCACCCTGCAGCCCATGCTCCTGATTCACGGCGTCTATGTGATCCCGGAATGGTGCAAGGGACTGTTTCCGGTGGTTGCCTACATCGGCGGCGCCTATATCCGCCGCTACAGCAAACGGAAGGATTTCATCAGTCTGCTGATCTTCCTCATTTCCCTCTGTCTTGCCCAGACGGTTGTGGTGCTGAGCATCAGCCTGACCAAGGGCATCATGTACTGCCCCTGGCTGGACAGCATGGCAAGCCTGCCCTGTCTGGGGATTGCGCTGAGCCTGCTGGGAATGTTCCGCAGCAAGAAAGAAGGCTGCGGCACGGGACATCGTCTCCTTGCCTGCGCTGCCAACGGCGCATTGGCAGCACTGCTGCTGGGGGAGCCCTTCCTGGACTGCCTTGCACCAGCTCTCTATGAGCGGTTCCCGTCCCTTTCCATGCGGCTGTTTGCCGGCTTTGCAGTGGTACCCATGGTCTTTATTATCTGCTGCACAGTGGGCCTGATTATCCAGGGACCCCTGTTCCTGATCCGCCAGGCAATCCGCAGTGAGGGCGAGGAGGAGGAAGAAGATTCCCGGGAGGAAGCGCTTTCTTCTGATGCAAAGGCCGAGGAAGAGGAAGAAGACGAAGCCTATGAAGGGGATTTTGAGCCATGCGGCACAGCCCCGGAGGCGACCATGCTGCCCCGCAGCGCTACCATTCATCCGGTTCCCAGTGCCGGGACAAGCAATTCCCGCCATACAATTTCCGTCCCCGTCTCCCATCCCCAGACCCAGGTAAAGCTGACCCAGCCGCCATCGGAAAAGCCCATCGGCGTCCGCGAGGTTAAGCTGCCGGAACAGAAGGAAAAGGACTACTCCATTGACGAAATCCTGGGAGAACAAGGTGTTCAGGTCAAGCATATTCCGGAATCGGTGGACGATCTGATTGCGGCGCTGACCAGATAACCTGGGGTGTTCCGTTTCTGTGCAATACGAATCCTCAGGAAAGGGGGATAACAGAATGAAGCTGTTATTCATCGGCGATGTGGTCGGAGAGATTGGCTGTGCCTTTCTCCAGCAGAGGCTGCCCCGGCTGAAGCAGGAGCTGGGGGTGGATCTCACCGTGGTCAACGGGGAGAATTCTGCCAACGGCAACGGCATTACCGCCCACTCGGCGAAGCAGATCCTCCAGAGCGGAGCGGATCTGATCACCACCGGCAACCATGCCTTCCAGCGCAGGGATAATCTGCATATTTACGACGGGGAGGATATTCTCCGTCCTGCCAATTATTCCGACGCCTGCCCCGGCAAAGGCGTCGGCATCATCGACTGCGGCGCCTGCCGGGTTGCTGTGATAAACCTGTCCGGAGTGCTGTTCCTGGAGCATCTGGACAATCCCTTTGACACCATGGACCGGCTGCTGGAGGGAATGGACACGCCCAATATTTTTGTGGACTTCCATGCGGAGGCAACTTCGGAAAAGCGTGCCATGGGCTTTTATCTGGCAGGAAGGGTGACTGCGGTCATCGGCACCCATACCCATGTGCAGACTGCGGATGCCTGCATTCTGGAAGAACACACGGGCTATCTCACTGATGCGGGCATGACCGGCGTGGAGGATTCTGTCCTTGGCGTGAAGAAGGAAATCGCCATTGACAGGCTGCGTCTCCATGTGCCCCAGCGTTTCGAGGAGGCAAAAGGCACCTGCTACCTGAACGGAGTGTTGATAGAATTTGAAAAAAAGTGTGGGAAATGTACGAAAATTACGCCCCTGATTGTGAGATAATTCACAAAAATGATGCCAGCCTATTGCTTTTTTTGAAAGAATGTTGTATAATGGGTGTAACTTATATACTCCAGATGTTTCAGCGGCTTATTGAGATTTGACAAATGATTTACTTCAGGAGGTTTCTATGGAAATTTTAAAAGTATCGTCCCGCTCATCACCCAATTCCGTTGCAGGAGCCATTGCAGGTGTGATCCGTGAAAACAAAAGCGTTGAAATTCAGGCAGTTGGTGCCGGTGCCGCCAACCAGGCAATCAAATCCGTGGCAATTGCAAGAGGGTATCTTGCGCCCATTGGTATTGACCTGATCTGCATTCCGGCATTTACCAGTATCCAGATTGACGGCGAGGATCGTACCGCCATTAAGCTCATCTGTGAACCTCGCTGACACCCAAATCCCCTTTGCCCTTCTGTGATGGGCGATCATAAAGTATGGCAAAGCCGCTTTTGATGCAATGGATCAGAAGCGGCTTTTCATTTTGAAGGAGTAGTGACAATGAATACGGTAACAGTGAAATACAATGCACTGACTGCCGAGGAAGTTATTTTCCTGTGGGAGACGGTTTGGGGGGATGGTCAATTGATCAATGAGATGAAAAGCCTGAGAAGGAATGAATCCTTCTCAGGCTTTTTTCTCTATGGCTGCCGCACCTTCAGCAAAGGGGATGGTTCAGGCTGCTCATGCGAATCCTCCATGATAGACTTTGTCTGTCAGAATGAAAGGGATTCGTATCACTTTAACGGCGTCTTTCGGATAAACAGTACACCCAGGGTATTTCTGCCGCAGTGGGAGGATACCGTACAGCCTGCACAGGTCAGCAGAATTTCCTGAAAGGGCGCAAGCTCCCTGATCTGCTCCACACATTGCCGGCAAATAGCTTCGTCACAGCCGGCATGGGTCACAAAGACCCGGGTTAAATCAAGATCGGAACCGTCTCCCAGCTGCTCGGCGATGTATTTTTTCAAGACATATGCAAACTTGCCCCGGTATTTCTTCCCGGCAAACATCTTTCCATTGCGGACCACAATACAGGGCTTGAGCTGGAGCAGATTGGCACCGAACGCATCCAAAGAGGAACAGCGTCCGCCTTTATGCAGAAATTCAAGATTGTCCACTACGAAGGAGGCATCCACATAGTCCGCAAGTCGGGCGCATTCGTCTGCAATTTCCTTCGCTGTGCTTCCCTTTTCTGCCATTTCCGCTGCAGCAATCACAAGCAGTCCTCCGCCGGTGGAAAGATTTTTCGTGTCCACAACAAAGACATCCTCACATTCCGCAGCCGCCGTTCTGGCATTGCTGTATGTGGAGGACATCCCCGAGGCAATGGTAAAGAACACCACTGCACAACCCTCTGCTGTCAGCTGCTTGAAAAAATCCAGACAAGCGGAAAGGTTGGGCGCAGAGGTCTTGGGGAGCTCTCCGGTCCGGCTGTAATGGCTGTAGATCAGCTCCGGATCAATATCCACGCCGTCCGTGTACTGCTTGTCACCCAGGGACACACCCAACGGCAGAATTTGTACATGATACTTCTCAATCAGGTCAGGACTGAGATCACTGGTACTGTCGCTTGCAATTATCACTTTTTTATGCACTTTGACAGCCTCCTTTTCTATAATAATAAAACAGCTCTAATCTTTATCTTTTCTCTGCCGTTTGACAATGGCCTTGAATTTTTCCTTGCTGACAATAATGCGGTGTTCCTTTTCTTCCTCCTCCGGAATCTCCTCCTGGAACAAGCTGCCGGTAAAGTCCTCATCCTTCTCGGTAAAATCCTCAAAATCCTCCTCCGGAGGAATATCGAACAATTCCTCCAGATGCTTGGAACGAAGTCTGTCCTCCGACCATTCGCTGACCAGCTCATACACAAAGGCAAACAAGGACGGACCGATGACAAAGCCAAGAATTCCGAACAGTCCGCTGCCCAGCAGGCAGGCAAAAATGGACCAGAAGGGACGGAGACCGATGGAACTGCCTACGATATGGGGATCCAGATAATTGCAGTCAAACTGCTGCAGAACCAGAATCAGAAGGGCATACCAGATCACCATGGAGGGGTTGTTGAACAGGACAAGAACCGCCGTGATAAAGCCGCCCACGAAGGGACCAAAAAAGGGTACCACATTGGTTATGCCCACAATCACTGCCAGCAGCACCGGGTATGGAAATTCCAGGAAGGGGAACAGATTCAGCAGCGTCAGCAGGACAAAGCAAAGAATGCCGATGATAATGGAATCCACAATTTTTCCCAGAATCTGACTGGAAAATTTCTTGTTGGCACGCCCCAGCATCCGGCGGAACCGTCCGGCGGTCTGGACGGGCAGAATACTGTAGGTGATCTGCTTGACCTGTCGCTGGAGGCGCTTTTTGTCAATCATAATATAGATGGACAGAATCATGCCGATGAGCAGATTGTACAGCAGCTTATAAAAGGCTGTGAATACCCCCAGCACACCATTGTAGAAATACCCGATGATCAGATTTGCCTGGGACGGCAGATCGGACATAAGCCAGTCCTCAAAGCTTGCCATGGCGCTGAGCAGCGCATCATTGGCGTATTTTCCATAGGCAGTATCATTGTCAAAGAGCGTCTTGGACTCCAGCTGCTGCATGAGGCTTTCCACCTGGGAGGGCAGCTCCTTTACAATACCGGAAATGCTGCTGGAAATCTCTGGCACAATCAGAAATCCAAGCAGAGTCAGAAACGCAACAGCGGTCAGCAGTGCCAGAAAAGCACTGATTACCCTTGCTGCCCTGGGGGTGCGGTCCGTATCCCTGTTTTTTTCCATGATCATCTGCGTTATCTTTTTTTCATAGAAGTTCGCAATGGGATCCAGCAGGTAGGCAATGACCAGACCCCAGATAATCGGACTCAGGGCACTGATCACCGAACCGACAAAGGACGAAATCTGCCCCAGGTGCTGTATAAAATAATAGAAGATAATGGCAGCAGCAATGGTCAGAAATGTCCAGAGAGATTTGACTGCCTGGGAACGCCAGTTTTCTTTGAAATTCGGTGATGAATACTGATCGGACAAATTATCGCTCCTTTCCGGACAGACTTATGCCTGCTCTGTTTCTGCCGCAAGACGGGCATGTTCATATTGGAGTTCCTGGGCATTGACAGGGGTTTCACCTTCCGGGCAGTGCAGATGGACAAAGCTGCCGTCGGGCTGCCCCTCACGTCCCTTTACATTATCCTGCAGGCACAGCTGCACGATGCCGGCAACCTGTTCCTTCAGCACAGGATCCAGAACAGGAGCCCCCACCTCCACACGATGGATGGTATTGCGCGTCATAAAATCGGCAGAACTGATAAAAATCCGCCTTCTGACAGGGGTGCCGAAGAGATAGATTCTGCTGTGTTCCAGGTATCTGCCCACAATGCTGACAATGCGGATATTATCTGTATAGCCCTTGACACCGGGCTTCAGACAGCAGATGCCCCGGACAACCAGTTCAATTCTGACGCCCGCCTGGGAAGCCTCACACAGCTTGTCCATGACGGCACGATCACTGATGGAATTGACCTTGGCTGCAAAATATGCCTCCTCGCCGTTTTTGGCATGCTCGATTTCCTCGTCCAGCATGGAAAGGATGGTACTGCGCAGACACAGGGGTGCCACCAGGAGCACCTTGGTTTTTTCCACAAGACTGTCCGTGGAGAGTGCGTCGAAGATATGGCGTGCGTCATCGGCAATCTCCGGGTTTGCCGTCATCAGGGACAGGTCAGTATACAGCCGGGAGGTTTTCTCGTTGTAATTGCCCGTGCCGATCTGCACGAAATTCTGTACCCCCTCGTCAGTTTTTCTGGTAATCAGCAGGAGCTTGGAGTGTACCTTCATATTGTGGGGGCCGTAAATAACAGTACAGCCTGCGTCAATGAGGCGCTGTGCCCACTGGATATTGTTTTCCTCATCAAAGCGTGCTCGAAGCTCCACCATGACCAGAACTTCCTTGCCATTCTCCGCTGCCTGGCAGAGGGATTCGATCACACGGCTGTTGGAAGCCAGACGGTAGAGGGTGATTTTAATGGAAGCCACATCCGGGTCAAGGGCGGCTTCATGGAGGAGCCGCAGGAAGGGCGTAATGGATTCATAGGGATAGGACAGCAGCAGATCCCGTTCCAGAATCTGGGACATCATATCCTGTCTGGGGGAAATATCCGGACGGTGCTGGGGCTTATGGGGTGCAAAGCGAAGCTCCGGTGCAGCGTTGAATTCGGAAAGCTTGTACACAAAGGAAAGATCCAGTGGTGTTTCCTCGAAGAAAAGCTGTTTTCTGGAAAGTCCCAGCTGTCTGCGCAGATAATCCATGGCGTCATTATCCAGGCTGCTGTTCATCTGGAGACGGACTGCCTCACGCTTCTTGCGCTTGCGCAGAAGCCCCTCCATAATATCCCGGAAGTCCGTTTCCTCATCCGCCGCAGAATCATTGAAACGGATATCCGCATTCCGGGTGATGCGCATAAGAGCAGCATCCAGCACCTTATAATTCTTAAAAGCGGAGGGGGCAAAATGGAGAATCAGATCCTCCAGCAGGATGAATCTGCCGGTTTTTCCCAGACGAATAACCCTGTCATAGTGGCCGCCGGTAGGAATCACACCCAGCTTCACGCCGGATTTGGACTGGAGATGCACCACAACATAGATCTCCTTATTCCGGAGGAAGGGAAAGGGCTGACGTTTGTTTATGATAATGGGGGACAGAAGGGGCTTGATCTCCCGCTTGAAGTACAGCTCCAGGAAGGCGCGTTCCTGTGCGGTAGCGTCGGAGAAGGTAATATGCCGGATGCCGTACTCTGCCAGCTGATCCATGGTATGCAAATAGGCTCTGTCCTTCCGGGGCAGCAGGTTCCCGATCTCCTTCAGCATCGCACCAAGCTGTTCCTTGGGCGTCATACCGCTGCGGGAGTCCTTCTTGTCGGGGGTATCCTTCATGCGGTCCAGCATGGTACCCACTCGTACCATGACGAATTCATCCAGATTGCTTTGATAAATGGCGGAAAAGCTCAGCTGCTCCAGGAGGGGCACGGAAGGATCCTCGGCTTCCTCCAGAACACGGGTATTAAATCTGAGCCAGGAAAGCTCCCGGTTCTCATAATATGGCTGCGGCATAATCTTTGACCTCCGGTCTGTATGTATTCCGCTGGGTACAGCGGATAGAATGATCCATCTTTATTATATCACAACTTTTTTGAAAATGGAATAGGTTTTTTCAAAAAAACGCAGTATTACAAAGATTTAACAAAAGCCGCAGCGGTTGAACGGGATTCCGGGGACGGATTGCGCCGCTGGGGCAATGCAGCGGCGCAGCTTGCCGATCAAACGGCAGTTTCATAACATTTGCCCTCCCCCTGAGCCCCTCCCTGAAGGGAGGGGAAAGTTTGTGGAGAGTACTGCGTACCCTCCACCCGCCTCTTGCAGAGGACGTTTTGTCCCTATTTTTGGGGTTGTAGGGAGCGCAGCCTCCTACATGCGCCGGCAGGCGCAGCAGCTCGACAAGTCTGTTTATCGCAGATAGGGATTTCCTGCCAGCTCCGAGCCGGCAGCGGCAAGAAGATTCCAGGTATACAGATCCACAGTTCCCGTCACCGGCAGCGCCGTCAGCTCCTGGAACCGACGGACGGCACCGGCAGTGTCCGGACCGTACAACCCGGTTACCTCAATGAGAGGAAGGTTGTGGTACTGGTCTGACAGAGCACGCAGAATTGCCTGAATCACCAGCACCGGAAGCCCCGTGTCCCCCGGTCCGATCATCTGGCTGCGGCCCCGGGGAAATACCTCCAGCACCCTGGCAAGGGTATCAATCAGGCTCCGGTAAACCGAGACGATTTTGTCCCAGGTAGCCCGGTTTGTCTCACCGCTTGCTGTCAGCCCGTAGGCAGTCTGAAACCCCCTGACGGCATTGGTGGTTTCCTTTCCGTAAATTCCGTCGGGAATAATCCGGGGTATCTGTTCATTATAGTAAGAAATGCCGTGAAGATATTTCTGCAGCTCCCGGATATGCTCCCTTTGCTGCTCCGGAGAAAATGCCATCGCTGTAACAGCTCCTTTCTATGCGGTTTCGCCGCCCTTAATGGTGTAGCCCGGCGCCTGATAGGGGCGTTTCTCATAGCCGAACCGCAGGTCGGAATACAGCCCGGCAATGCCGTCCCAGGTGGTTGCGCCCACAACACCGTTTTCCGGCAGACCTGCAAACTGCTGGAAGGCAAGCACCGCCGACTTGGTCAGCGGCCCGAAGTATCCCGTGTTTTTCACTGCCGGAATCTCCGGGATGGTTTCGTGAATATAGGTAAGGTATTCCTGCAGAATCCGGATATCATCGCTGGTCATCCCCTCCCTGAGAATGGTGCCGGGATAGAGCTTGGGTGCCATATCACTATCCACCTCATGCATGGATTCTTCAATACCGGCATAGGCACGGTACAGATCATGCCAGGTGGTTTCATCCACAATTCCTGTCTGGGGCAGCCCGAAGACACGCTGGAAGGCTTTGACGGCACGCTCCGTGGCTTCGTCATAGAAGCCGTTAATGGTGATGGTGGGAATCGCCTCATAATAGGCAGCTACAACTGCCAGGAAGTATTGCAGTCCCCGGACCTGGTTGCTCTGCATGCCCGGCCGCAGATCCTCCGTATACTGGAGGGAAAATTCTCCCTGAGAAACCCCCTCGGAATCCAGCTCCGCAAGACGCTTCACGCTGGTGTAGATGTAGGCAATCCGGTACCAGGTAGCCTTGTTGATATTCCCCGTCTCCGGCAGATTGAAGATCTGCTGGAACGCCCGCACGGCATCCTCCGTGGCAACATCGTAGATTCCGTTGGCATTGGGAATTTTCGGAATGGCGGGGTAGTTCCGGGAAATCCGGTTAAGCTGGATCTGAGCCGTCTGCACAGCATTTCCCACGGAGCCGGGAGCAAGGAGTGTACCGGGATAGGAGGGTGTGT
This sequence comes from uncultured Ruminococcus sp., assembly GCA_964644275.1. Lineage (GTDB taxonomy): Bacteria > Bacillota > Clostridia > Oscillospirales > Ruminococcaceae > UBA3855. The sequence goes on from CAZXVI010000005.1 coordinate 33,640, forward strand.
TGGTTCGTACTTCGGCATCTCTCACAATTTCAATATCATCTCCGTAATAATAGGTCAGGATTTCATAGGGAATAAAGCCTTCATTGGCAAGATCCACCGTTCCCCACTGGGACAGTCCGTTGCAGGTCACGGTGGTGCCGTTGCAGAAGGCGGCGAAGAGCGGCTCCACTGCCCCCTGCCGCCGGATGTAATCATCGAAAAGCTCATCCACAATCTGCCCCACGTTGTCAAAAACCTCACGGCCTTCAATAAATTTCTGGTCATACTGGGTGGAGCTGGTGATATCAAAATCATAGCCCCTGGACCGGTACCACTCCGTATAAATCCGGTTCAGGGCAAAGGTGGTAATGGCGTAAATATTGGCACGCAGTGAATTTTCCGGCCAGGTAGGATAGATCTCACTGGATGCCACATTCTTGACATAGTCCGGAAAGCTCACTGTCACATTGGCAGCATTGCTGTCCGGAGCGCCCAGATGCACTGTAATTGTATCCGGAATAAAGGGTTCTCCTGTCAGCATCGTTCAATCCCCCTCTCCTAAAGATCCATGCTGCTATTGGGATAGACAATGGTTTCCATATCCTCATTCGTAATCAGCGGCAGAGGAATCATCCGGAACACCTGCCGGGAGGTCACACCGGCAAAAACCGGTACATCTTCCGCTGCAATCCGGAAATAGCCATTGGCAAAAATCCGGATATTGTACGGCGCATAGGGATGCGCATTGCCCGGCTCCTGGGAAAGGGCCGCCGGGGCTGCCGGCAGGGTGACAATGGGGGTTTCCCCGCTGTCGTCCGTCAGCAGCACATACATCAGGTGATCCTTCCCGTCATGCTCCCGGGAAATGGTCACCGTTGCCCCCGGTACCGGGAATGCTCCGGTGACGGCAACCACCTGAACCGTTCCCTGGGCAGTATAGCCCTCCTCCTTCTCTTCCTTCACAATTTCCGGCAGCTCCGCCGTACCTCGGATATATTCCGGCAGCGCAGGCTCTTCGTACTCTACGGGGGGCAGTTCCGGTTCCTCCGGCTCCATGGAGAATTCCGGCTCCATGGGAGGTTCCGGCTCCGGAAGCGGCGCCGGGGATTCCTGCGGTTCCGGCAGAGGAACCGGCTCCTGGGGCGGATTTTCCACATTTGCCGGTGCGGATGTGGAAATCCGGACATCCTCGGCAGGGGGTGAACTCCGTCGGTTTCCGCCGTAGAGGCGGAGCATTTCTTCACGGTATTTTCTGGCAAGTGCAGCGATATCTTCCTGCATGGCATACCCTCCAGTCATAGTCTGTTTGTTCCAAGCCTATGCAGGAAAAGGGGAGGATATGACGGAAGGGCGCAAAAAAGTCCGGTATCAGCCGGACTTCTTTCTTTCATTTTTCTGTTCCCGGGGATTACCCCAGTTTCGCCAGTTCCTCCGCTGTTGCCAGCGTGATGCCGGCAGCCTTCAGCGCCTTCGCTGCTTTTTCTTCATCATCCACATGCATAACAATATAAGCACATTTCCCGATAATGGTGATGCAGGCGTACAGGTAGTCAATGTTAATCTTGGCATCGGACAGCACCTCGGTAATGACGCCCAGACCGCCGGGCTGATCGGGAATGGCTGCACACATGACCTTGGTAATGCTGGACATGCAGCCCTGCTCCCGAAGCACTGCCTGCGCCTTGGGGCAATCACTGACAATCATGCGAAGAATGCCGAAATCCTGTGTATCCGCAATGGACATGGCACGGATATCAATTCCTGCTTCCGCCAGGGAACGGGTCACCTTCACAAGCTGCTCCGGCTTGTTTTCAAGAAAAATGGAAAGCTGATCTGTGGTCATAGCAGTATCCTCCTTTTAAGTATCGGCGACCTCTAAAAACCGCTGTTATGAAAAATGTAAAAGAAGAAAAGGTGGATTCTGTGGGGCTTTGCCTCACTCCCCCACCTCTAAAAATAGGTTTTCAGAGGTTCCTTATAGTATATGATCGTCCGGGAAAACTGCCGCAGCTCCCGGAGGATTTGTGTTAATGCTCGTATCCCAGTGCGAACGCTCTCTTGTTCAGCTCCAGAAACTGGGGTTTTACAGTCTGTTCCAGAGCTGCAATCCACTTGTCGCGGCTGATATGGAAATGCTTTGCCAGCTGTCCCATGAGGACAATATTGACCGCCCTTGCCGAGCCTGCCTGCTCCGCAAGCGCCAGGGCATCCATTTCCTCCAGCTGCACCTGCTTTGCCTTCAGCTCCTCCAGAATGTCCTCCGGATACACTGCGGCACCGGTGATAACGGGCATGGGATCAATGCGCTGGGTGTTGGTTATCAGTACGCCGCCCTTCTTCAGCAGGGATACCCAGCGGGCAGCCTCAATGCGTTCAAACGAAATGATGTAGTCCGCTTCACCGGTCTGTATTACCGGGGAATAGACCCTGTCGCCGTAACGGACATAGGTAATCACGGAACCGCCTCGCTGGCTCATGCCGTGCACCTCAGAAACCTTGATGTCATAGCCCTCATTCACCAGCACTCTGCCCAGCAGCTTGCTGGCAAGGAGGGAACCCTGACCGCCGACTCCGGCGATTACAATACCTTTTGTTTCCATGCAATACTCCTTTTTCTTTTCTTCTGCAAAATCAGCGCAGTTTTTTCAGAACGCCTGCCGCACCCAGAATTCCGAACAAATAACCAATGCCCAGCGTTCCATAAAACGAGCCCATATCCACAATATAGTCAAACAGACTGAAAACGCAGGTAAACAGCCCCAGGTTGGGACGCATGTCATACAGGCAGAAAGACCACGTCAGGTGTACGCCCAGGTAAATGGCAACCAGCAGCACTGCCATACATGCTACAACGCCCACATTGCCTGCCGGACCGCCCAGCTTGTTGTAGCCGTAAACAATGCCTATGGCAATCAGCAGTCCCACATAGCCCACTGTCCAGCCGAAATAGCCAATAATGATCCAAAGTATGATCCCCGGCAGACTGCCGATAACAGCTCCCAGAATACCCTTGCCCAGAGAATTCTGGGGCGGTGTGTCCCAGGACTGGTCATAGGTATTGCTGTCATACGGATTATTCTGCATAAAAAAACCTCATTTCATAAAAATTGTCAATTTATTCTGTAATTGCCCCGAATGCGCACAGCTGCTCACAGACACCGCAGCCCACGCAGAGCGTTGTATCCACGGCCGCCTTGCCGCCGTCCATATGGATGGCAGGGCATCCCAGCTTCATACATTTCTTACATCCCCTGCACTGCTCCTTCTGCACTGTCACCGGAGGCTTTGCCTTCACGGATTTGAGCAGCACGCAGGGACGGCGGGAAATGATGACGGACGGCTCATTGGCGGCCAGTTCTTCCCTGACTGCCTGCTCACATTCCTCCAGATTGTAGGGATCCACAACCCGGACGCGGTTGATCCCCAGGGCATGGCACAGCGCCTCCAGATCAATTTTGGTCGCCGGGTCACCCTTGATGTTATAGCCGGTGGTGGGATTCTGCTGATGTCCGGTCATGCCGGTGATGGAATTGTCCAGAATGATTACCGTGGAATTGGAGCCGTTATAGGCGATGTTGGCAAGACCCGTCATGCCGGAATGCATAAAGGTGGAATCACCGATTACCGCCACGCTCCTTCCTTCCGTTTCACTGCCCCCCGCCTTATTATAGCCGTGAAGCCCGGAGACGGACGCACCCATGCAGAGGGTGGAATCCAGTGCGCAAAGAGGTGCCTGGGCACCCAGGGTATAGCAGCCGATATCGCCCAGAACGGTAATCCTGTTCTTGGAAAGAACATAGTACATGCCTCTGTGGGGACAGCCTGCACACATCACAGGGGGACGCATGGGAATGGCAGTATCCGCCTGAACGGAGGGCTTCTCCTCCATGCCGAAGGCTGCTGCAATGCTCTTCTGGGAATATTCGCCCAGGGGTGTGAACCGTTCCTTGCCGATGCAGTCCACACCGATGCTGCGGCAGTGGGTTTCCAGAATTCCGTCCAGTTCCTCCACAACGTAGAGCGTTTCTACCCTGGCGGCGAAATCCTTGATTTTCTGTACCGGCAGGGGGTTGATCATTCCCAGCTTCAGGACGCTTGCCCTGTCGCCGAAGACCTCCTTCACATATTGATAGCAGGCACCGGAGGTAATGATGCCGATAGCGGTGTCGCCCATTTCAATGCGGTTAATCTCCGCTGTTTCTGCATATTCTGTCAGTTTTTTCATCCGTTCCTCCACAATGGGATGGCGGCGGATGGCGTTGCCGGGCATCATAATGTACTTCGCCGGGTTCTTTTCATAGGGCTTCTGCTCAGGAACAACGGGCTCCTGCAGCTCTACCACACTCTGGGCATGGGCAATTCTCGTACAGACACGGAGCATGCAGGGGGTATCAAACTGCTCGGAGAGTTCAAACCCCAGCTTGGCAAATTCCTTGCATTCTGCAGAATCCGCCGGCTCCAGCATGGGCACCTTCGCCCCGATGGCATAGTGGCGGGAATCCTGCTCGTTCTGGGAGGAATGCATGCCGGGATCATCCGCCACACACACCAGCAGACCGCCTGTCACCCCCGTATAGGACAGGGTAAAGAGGGGGTCGGCTGCCACATTGAGCCCCACATGCTTCATGGCACAGGCTGCCCGGACACCCCGCAGGGATGCGCCGAAGGCAGTTTCTACGGCAACCTTTTCGTTGGGTGCCCACTCGCAGTATAATTCATCGTATTCTGCAGCAAATTCGGTGATCTCCGTACTGGGTGTGCCGGGATAGCTGGATACAACCCGGCAGCCCGCCTCGTACAGACCTCTGGCAACAGCGGCGTTGCCGATCATCAGTTCTTTCATCAAATTCTCCTCCTGATATTCAATAGGGACTGCGCTCTTTGCCCCGTTCTTATTCCTTCTCCATGTTCCGGTGATCAATGATACGCTTGGCCTTGCCCTCATAACGCTGAATGGACTTGGGGGCAACCAGTGTTACCTTGGCCTGGATTCCCAGCACTGTCTTGAGCTTGAAGGCAGCCTCCTTCTGAAGCCGTTCCAGATCGGAAAAGCGCTCCAGCAGCGTGCCGTCACTGAGCTCCACACGCACCTCCAGATAATCGGTATAATTTGACCTGGTGAGCACCAGCTCATAATGGGGGGAAATACCACTAATATTCGCCATAACGCTTTCAATCTGAGAGGGAAATACATTCACTCCCCGGATTTTCAGCATATCATCACTTCTGCCCTGAACCTTATCCATACGGGCATGGGTTCTGCCGCATTTGCATGGCTCATAGTGAATCCGGGTAATATCCTTGGTGCGGTAGCGGAGCATGGGGATGCCCTCCTTTGTGAGGGTGGTAATGACCAGCTCGCCCTTTTCGCCCCTGGGCAGCACCTCGCCGGTTTCACTGTTGATGATCTCCGGCAGGAAATGATCCTCGGCAAAATGCAGACCGCAGCGGTACTCGCATTCGCCGGAAACGCCGGGACCCATCAGCTCGCTCATGCCGTAATTATCCGTGGAAAACAGTCCGAAGCCCTTTTCGATTTTGTCACGCAGTGCATCCGTGCAGCCCTCGGAACCGAACAGACCGATGCGCAGCTTCAGCTCGTCATTGGTAATGCCCATTTCATGGGCAACCTCACTCATATACATGGCATAGGACGGGGTACTGATAAGAACAGTCGTTCCGAAATCCTTCAGAATCATAGCCTGCTTCTGGGTATTGCCGGAGGAAATCGGGATCACGGCGCAGCCCAGTTTTTCCAGGCCGTAATGGAGCCCCAGCGCACCGGTGAACAGACCGTAGCCGAAAGAAATCTGCGCCACATCCTCATCGGTAACCCCCACTGCAGCGCACAGACGGGCTACGCAGTCGCTCCAGTTGTTCAGGTCGTTTCTGGTGTAGCCCACAACCGTGGGCTTGCCGGTGGTGCCGCTGGAGGCATGGATACGGACAATCTGCTTCATGGGTACCGCAAACAGCCCGTAGGGGTAATTGTCACGGATATCCGCCTTCGTTGTATAGGGTATGTACTGAACATCGGACAGGCATTTGATTTTATCCGCTGTCACGCCGGCTTCCGTCAGACGCTTATGATAGAAGGGCACATTGTTCATGCAGTATTCCACCTGATGTTTCAGCCGTTCCAGCTGCAGCGCCTCAATTTCCTTGCGGGGCATGGTTTCTATATCCTTTTGAAAAAACACATTTCTTTCCTCTCTTTCCTTTACACAATTTTATGCAAACTGCAAATAGTATTCGATAAAAATTAGACGAATTGCGTGCAATTTGCACGATTTTTCATATTATAACATGTTTTGACCGGGATGTCAAGTGTCTGGGTCAAGGGAAGGACCGGGATGCTGCTGCCAAAATTTTCGCCATAAAAAATTCCAAAACCCCTTGCAAAAAAATGCATGATATGGTACAATGTTTAAAAGTGTGCTTACCACACACAGGAAAACGAAACATCCCCCAGCAAAGGAGAATCTGATTTATGCAGTACGGCTATTTCGACCTTGCAGACAAGGAATATGTCATTACTCGCCCCGACACCCCCGCCCCCTGGGTAAACTACCTGGGCTCTCCGGAATACGGTGCCATTATTTCCAACAATGCTGCCGGCTACAGCTTTGTACAGTCCGGTGCCAACGGCAGAATCGCAAGATTCCGCTTCAACTCCATGATGGCACTGCCGGGCAGATACATTTATCTGCGTGATGCAGAGAACGGCGATTACTGGTCTGCTACCTGGCAGCCCGTGGGCAAGCCCCTGGATACCTACAAAAGCGAGTGCCGCCACGGTACCGCATACTCCGTCATGACCTCCGAATATGCAGCCATCGGAACAGAAACCACCTACTACGTTCCGGCAGGCCAGACCTATGAGGTATGGCGCATGAAGGTCACAAACAACGACACCAAGGAAAGAAAGCTTTCTGTTTTCGGCTTCATTGAGTTTACCAACGACAACAACTACGAACAGGATCAGGTCAATCTCCAGTACACCCTGTTCATTACCCGCACCGAGCGCAGGGGCAATAAAATTCTCCAGCACATCAATGAAAACAGCGGCAAATGGGCGGACGGCTCCAACCACAGGGAGCGTTTCTTCGGTCTGGCAGGTGCTCCTGTTGCCGACGGCTGCGGCAATCTGGACAAGTTCATCGGTCCCTACAGAACCTATTCCAACCCCATCATGGTAGAAGAGGGCAAGTGCGACGATTCCATGAACTTCAACGCCAATGCCTGCGGCGCCCTGAGAAGTGAACTCACGCTGGCACCCGGCGAAACCAGGGAACTGATCTACATCCTGGGACAGCGCTGCGATGCAGAGGCCTCCGAGATTCTGGCAGCCTATGAGACGCCGGGCAGGGTGGATCAGGAGCTGGCAGCCCTCAAGTCCTACTGGCACGGCAAGCTTGAGAACTTCGAGGTTGAAACTCCCTCCGAGGAATTCAACAACATGATGAATGTATGGAATGCCTACCAGTGCTTCATTACCTTTATCTGGTCCAGAGCTGCATCCTTCGTCTACTGCGGTCTGCGCAACGGCTACGGCTACAGAGATACGGTGCAGGATATTCAGGGTATCATTCATCTGGATCCGGAAATGGCTGCGGAGAAGATCCGCTTCATGCTGTCCGCACAGGTGGACAACGGCGGCGGTCTGCCCCTGGTAAAATTCAACCACAATGCCGGTCACGAGAATACGCCGGACGATCCGGAATACGTCAAGGAAACCGGTCATCCCTCCTACCGTGCGGATGATGCGCTGTGGCTCTTCCCGACCATTGTGAAGTACATCGGCGAGAGCGGCAACAAGGCATTCCTGGACGAGGTGATCGTGTACGCAAACGGCGGCGAGGATACGGTTTACGAGCATCTGAAGAGAGCCATCACCTTCTCCATGGAGCGTCTGGGCGATCATGACATGCCGGCCGGTCTCCATGCGGACTGGAACGACTGTCTGCGTCTGGGTGCCAAGGGCGAATCCACCTTCGTGGCATTCCAGCTGTATTATGCAATGAGCGTGATCCGGGATATGGCAAAGGACAAGAACGATACGGACTATATTGCATACATTGATGAGGTACAGGCAAAGCTTGGTGCAGCACTGGAACAGTGCTGGGACGAGGACAGATTCATCCGCGGCATCCGTGAGGACGGCGTGGTTGTAGGTGCCAAGAAGGATCCCGAGGCCAATATGTGGCTGAATCCCCAGAGCTGGAGCGTAATCTCCAGATTTGCAAGCCAGGAACAGGCGGAGAAGGCAATGAATTCCGTTCACGAGATTCTGAACACCCCCTATGGCGCAAAGCTGCTGGAACCGCCGTACAAGGAGCACTACTTCGACGGTGCGCTAATGCACATTTTCAATGCCGATACCAAGGAAAACGGCGGCATTTTCTCCCAGTCCCAGGGCTGGCTGATTCTGGCAGAGGGTCTGCTGGGACACGGCGACAGAGCCTTTGAATACTTCATGGAATCCGCTCCGGCAGCCATGAACGACAAGGCAGAAATCCGTGTTCTGGAGCCGTATGTTCACGGTCAGTTCACCGAATCCAAGGCTTCCCCCTTTGAGGGACGTTCCCATGTACACTGGCTGACAGGTACTGCCTCCACCGTCATGGTCGGCTGCACCGAGGGCATCTGCGGTATCCGCCCCGATGCGGACGGTATTACCATTGCGCCCTCCATTCCGGCAGCATGGGACGGTTTTAGAATGAAGAAGAACTTCCGCGGCAAGCAGCTGAACATTGCTGTACAGAACCCGGATCATGTCCAGAGCGGCGTGGCAAGCGTCACACTCAACGGCACAAAGCTGGATGGCAGCTACATCAAGGCAGCCGATCTCGCAGAAACCAATGAGATTGTCATCACACTGGGCTAAACGGCAAATTACTGTTAGGAACCTCTAAAAACAAGTTTTTAGAGGTTCCCGATTGAAACTATGAACTTCAGTGCCCCCACCGTCATGGACGATGGGGGCACTTGCAATTGACTGCCCGGCGCTTCGATGATTTGCATTTTTTTGTAAGAATTCACTCCGGACTGCGTCTTGTTTGATGAGGGACCTCGGACCAAACAAAACGAAAGGAAGAATTACCCATGGGGGATGAACAGATTATTGCACTGTACTGGGATCGCAATGAAGAAGCCATTGCCGCCTCCTCGGCCTGTTACGGCACCTACTGCCGGACCATTGCAGAGGGGATTCTGCACAGCTTTCAGGATGCGGAGGAATGCGTCAATGACACCTGGCTGCACGCCTGGAATGCGATTCCGCCCCGGAAACCGTCCCGGCTGCGGCTGTTTTTCGGGAAAATCACAAGGAATCTGGCTCTCAGCCGCTATCGTCAGCTGCATGCAGAGAAACGGGGCGGCGGCCAGCTCCCCCTGGTGCTGGATGAGCTGGCGGAATGCGCCGGCGGCACCGCCGATGTGGAAACGGAAGCGGAACTGCACCGGCTCCGGGAATGTCTGCACCGCTTCCTGGAAGGCTTATCCCAGCGCGAACTGCATCTCTTTCTCAGCCGCTATTTCTACCTGCAGGAGATTCCTGAAATCGCTGCACGCTGCGGACTGTCAAAGAACAATGTAACGGTAATTCTGTCGAGAACACGCAAAAAACTGCGGGACTATCTTCATAAGGAGGGCTATGACCTATGAAACCGGAACAATTACTGGATCTGATTGGCGGGACGGACGAACAATTGCTGGAAAAAGGGGAAACCTGGGAACAGCCCAAGCGAAACCCCGTACCCGGTATCCTCGCATCGGCAGCATGTCTTGCACTCGTTGCCGGAGCAGGCATATGGTGGGCAGCACAGGACACTGCCCGGGTACAGCCCGGCAGCTCCGAGCTGCCGGCCATCCCCTACAGCGGCATCACTACCGAGTCGGGCTACGAGGGGCTGATGCTCCATGATATCTCTGAGCTCTGTCCCTGCAGTCCCTGGACTCCGGATGCGGATCTGGACACACTGCCCGTATTTGAAAACATCTATTATTACCAGTACGACGGAGACAACATCCCGGCAGATTATGACCGGATGTATAACCTTCTGGAAGACGCTGCCAGAATTGCCGGCATAAGTCTGGAGGGACTGGAGCTCAAAGAAGACTACTATGAGGATTTTCTTGGTAAGCAAACGGCAAACGAGAACCGGCGTCTCTGGATGCTTACAGCGGATAATGGTACCGTCAGTGTGAGTGCGGATACCTACTTCAGTACCCGGATCGAGTTTTTACAACCGGTGAGCCTGCCGGAGGGAATTGGCATGCGCTTTCATTCTCCCTATGAACAGGTCAGCAAAACTGCGGACTATTTCCTTGCAGAATATGGTGACAAGCTGGGAATGGAGCAGCCCACTGTCAGCATCCGGGGCGGAGATTATTTTTATTCCGACAGTCAGATGTACTATATTTATCTCTACGACGGCAGCGGTGACCTGACGGAACAGATCCTGAGCAGCTATTTTGATTCCGTGCGCTTTGTCTGCAATGACGATGAGCAGCTTTGGCTCATCGATAGCCAGCACCGGGACAGAACCCACAAGCTCGGGGACTATCCCATCCTGACGCCGGAGGAGGCGGAGGAAACCTTCCTGGAAGGGAATTTCAGCACATCGGTGCCGGAAGAGCTTTACCCTGAGACGTTCACCATTGCCAAAACAGAGCTGGTCTACCGAACCGGTGACAATGAACGGTACTACATGCCCTATTATCAATTCTTTGTCAAGCTGAACACCACCAACGAAAATGGCTGTGATACCTACGGTGCATTCTATGTTCCGGCAGTGGAGCCCCAGTACCTTTCGGCTGAATAATACCGCAAACGCCTCCTTCCCTTTCAGGAAAGAGGCGTTTGCATTTATATCACTGCGGCATCCAGCCGGATTCAGGACAAAATTACTTCCCCCGCATCCTGGCGGCGCAGTGCAATGACTGCACCCCGGATCAGATATGCCGCAGGATCCCCGGAGGCGCTTTTCTGCAAGCAGCGGACAGTGGTTCCTTCAATCAACCCGATATCCTGCAGCCGCCGGCGCATGGCACCTCTGTGCTGCAGTGCTGCCACGGTGCCGCTGTCCCCTTCCTCCAGCATGCTGAGCGTGCGTATGTGTTCCATATGTCATCTCCGTTTTACTGATACTACGGGATGTACCCCGCTGATGAGGAGCCGGCTTGTCATCTCCTCATTCTCAGTATATGCAGGGTATGGAGCACAGGTTACGCTCCGCTCTCTATATGATAAAAGCCGTCATCGTAAGCACTGAACCTTGTGCGGATGCCCTCCTGATTGTAAACCATCTGCATCCGGCAGATTCTGGCACCCTGCAGAAAACTGCCGCAGGTGAGCAGATTCCCCACCAGTCCGCCCTGGTATCCCTGGCATACCACATAATTCTCCCGGCAGCCCCGCATGCAGAATCTGCTGCGGAATTCCAGTGCCTGCTGGGGATTGGAAAGATACTGGCGGTCCAGCTTCATATGCTTGTGGCGGATGATACCGGCGGCAACCGCCGTCTCATTCACCAGGGAATAGGCGTCGTAGTTGTCCTCCGGATCCGCCATGTGAAAATGGCTTATAAGGCGGCTGTTGTTCCGAAAGCTTCCCGTTTCCAGAACCTGTTCCGGGGTCAGTACAATATGCTTCGGATTTTCATCCAGGGTTACACGCACCGTATTGCCCTGCACATAGGGATAGTGCCCGGTGAGCTTATAGCAGAAGTTCACCAGACTGTCCCAGACGCTGGCGCCCTCCTTCACATAAATATACCCCGATCCCTCATACTCCTCATACTGTACTCCGGGAAACCGGTACACACCCTCCAGAATTCCGGCGATGGTCATATCATAGTGCAGCCCCGGTGCAAACTGATTCTGGGTCAGAACCCAGGTAAAGCTTCTGGCGGTAACGGTCACACATTCTGCGCCGTTTTTCCGGCAGCGCTCCAGCTTATCCGGAATGCCAATGAAAATTCTGCCCTCGTTATAATACAGCGAAACCTCCGTAATCTCCCCATAATCCGCCCCCTTTGCCAGGAACTGCGCCTGTACGGTCATATAGGGCGTATAGGCTTCATTCTCCATGGACACTGCCAGACATTCCGTCTCATCCACAAAATCCTCTCCTGCATAAAGCCGCAGCCTGAATTTCACGCTCATGCGCCTTCACCCGCTTCCATCACTGGCACCGACGCTGTATAGAACTGCAGCTCCGCCCGTGCCCGCTCTCCCTCATCACTGACCTGGTAAGCACACAGCCTTGCACCGAAAAAGACCAGTCCCTCCACTGTCATATTTCGGGCGGTTCCGTCCCGGAGTTCCTTTGCCAGCGCCGCCGTTACCTCCGCGGCACTCTGTACGGGAGAAAGACTTCCCCGGAGCGTCAGCCGGGTTCCCCTGGAATAGCTTGCCGTCAGCGCCGGCAGACCGTCCGCCGTTCCCCGCTCCGTCAGCACGCAGCTTCCCTTCACCTCATAGGCCTGCAGCGTCAGCTGTACCGTCCCGAATGCCGCCGGATACCCCTTCCTGGCATATATCACTACTCCGCTCATGCGCTTTCCTCCCCTTCCGCTGCCAGATACCAGCCCCGGAGCCGGAAATGCCATGTGCATACCAGTTTCCGGAGCTTCAGATCCACTGCAGGCTTGTCCATGCGAAGCTCCTCCACGGTGCCGTCCCCATCCAGCAGCCTTGGCAGCAGTACCGTCTCAAACCAGCTCTGTGCCGCTCCGGGGGAATCCGTCATGGGCGTGAGCACATCCAGCCGGAACTGTGCAGTAAAGGGATGCACCTCCCCCTCTGGGGAGGGAAATGCCCTGCCGAAGACAGTCTCATCCTGGGTCAGCACCCCGAAACGTGCCCCGGATTTCTGCTCCGCCGGATTCCCGTCAAAGCCGGCATAGATCTCCGTCAGATCCTTTCCCCGGAGCCTTGCCAGCATCATTTCCAGCAATGCCTCCATCTCAGTTCCCCCTTACGCCGGTAAATACAAACTGCTCGTCCCGGAGCAGATCACTGCACAGGGCACGGTAGGAATTCACCAGATGCAGCGCAAAACGCAGCTGCTGCTCCCCGTCGGACTGCCGGGCAATGGTGCCGGCATAGGTGGCAAGCGCCTTCTCCCTTGCACCGTACATCTGGGTATAGCGCAGATTGGCAACAGCAGCGCAGAGATAGCACAGCCGTACCTCTCCGGCGTCCGCATCCGTGCGCAGCTTCGCCGTCACCTCATGGACTGCGGTCATCAGCAGCGGCAGGAACTTCTTCAGATCCTCCTCCCCGGAAAAGAGGGTAAACAATGATCCGATCATCTGTAAATTCATGGTGTATCTCCTTTCTTTGCTGCGGCTGCAGCCAATCGGTTCCTCCTTGGGTGCCCGTCTTATATTCTCATTTGAAAATCATGATACAACATCATAGCCGGAATGCATCGGTTTCCGTTCCCGTATCACCGCACAGCTGCACCTGCGCCGTGCCGGAACACTCGGCAGCCAGCTCCTGCCTGAACTGTAGAAGCTCACAGAGATCCATCTTCTCCGCCGCCGTACACATTGCCTTGGAAACCGCACCGCTCCTCTGTCTGCCGCAGAGTCCGATCACATCCCGGCGCAGCTGGGTTTCCACCTCCTGCAGAAGTGCTGCCTGATGGGCGTACTGCTGTTCTCTGTCCATCTCCGGTTCCTCCCCTCCCTGAAAATGCTTGGTTACCCCGGCACATACCTGAGCCGGCACTGCCACAAAGCTCCATTCGTAGGCGTCCGTAATCTCCTCCAGAATGATGTGGCAGGTTCTGTCCCCATAGGTTCTGCCCTTGACATGACCGCAGGCACTTTCCCTGCGGTCCGCTCCGCAGACGGAACAGCGGTGCTTTGCCGCACTGCAGGACACGCTGACCTCCTTCTTGATGCCGCCCTCAATCTCTCGGATGAGGTCGGCGTTGGAATCCGTGCGTATCATATAGGCATGAGCCTTCAGGGACACATAGGGTCTGCCGTCCTTTGTCCGTCTGCTGCTGTCCCGGACAAGCTCCGTATCATAAATCCGGGCTGTCTGACCGCTGGTTCTGGGGTCGTGATCGAAAATTCCCGTCTTTCCCACAAACAGCTGCTCCATCTGGGCAAGAGCGTCCTCCGAAAAGCATTCCAGATCCCTGTCAATATCGTTGTCGCACAGAACTACATCGAAGAGATAGACCTCCTCCGGCTTGTGCTCCCTGCGTGTAAAACGGTTGAGTTGTTCGAGTACATCCATGATTCTTTCCTCCTGTCATACCGGTAAATGTGCTCCCGCCAAAGCGGGAGCATTCTCATTACTGCAGCACCTTCACGGCATCCGCCATGAGGGTACGGAACCCGATATTCACGGATACGCTGATACAATCCAGCTGACGGTCAATGAGCTTGTCCGTTTCCAGCACCACATCGGAGCTCTGGATCTGCTCCAGTGCGTAGTCAGTGTCCAGACCCAGAATGGTGCCGTCCTCCAGCTGGGGACAATTGATCAGCTTGGCACCGAAGGGCAGGCGGATTTCCCCGGTATCCTGGGAGGACGCCTCCAGCATCTGATCCATGACCAGAATCTCCGCCATCGTAGCCGGGGATGCCAGCACGGCGTTCATGGAGAACCCGTCAAATGCACCGTAAAGGGCTGCCAGATCACTGTAGGCAAGGGCAGAGCCGGACTTGGCAATGGTTCCCGCACTGCTTCTGAGGACGGTCAGCGCCCCGGCTGCTACGCTGTCCGCCAGATTCCTGCCGATTCGTCGCAGCATCAGTGCAAAGACATCCAGTCGCTGCTGGCGGACGACCTCGTAGGATGCCCGGATGGTTCTGCCGTACTTGGACAGCACCACCACATCCTCGCTTTCCAGAATGGAAGAAACGGGCATCTCCTCGCCTGCCGCCGTCACAGTGTAATCCGCCGTATCCGTCAGGCTGCAGCCCAGGTAGCGGTTGGACTCACATCTGGAAACCACCGCCGTCATATGGGACAGCACCGCCTCCTCCATGCCCTGCATCACTGCACGGCGGACAAATTCCGGAAAGAGCACCGCACTCTCCGTGGTGGTGAAGAACTTCTCCACCTTATCACACATGGGACCGCTGACACGGATGTCAAAGCGTTTGAGCTGACGTTCATAGGCATCCAGTCTGGCAAGGGGCGTCTGGGCATACTGCGTGCCCGGATCCGCCTCCTCCAGTGCCTGCAGAAAGCTTTTTCCCGTGAGATGGTACATGCCCTTTTCCAGTTTTACATCGTTATACATACTCATACCTCCGTTGTCGTTTCATTGTGAAGGCAATGCTGTGCCAGTTCCTGTTCCAGCGCTGCCGCCTGTGCATTGTGCAGTCTTGCCTGAGCAAGCTCCGTCTCATCCTGCAGATTGATATGATCCCATACCACCCGCACCGGACTTCCGGAGCCGTGGAGTGCCAGGAACATGCCGGCAATTCTCGCAATCACCGGCTCCAGCAATCTCCGGTAATAGTCCAGCTCCGAGGTCAGCATATCCGCCTGCTGGGAGGACATGCGCTCCGTGGACGACCAGTTCAGACCCAGAAGAAAGGGCGGTACGGACAACTTGGCAAGCATCTGCTCCAGCAGCTGTCTTACCGGAATCTCCGTTGCCGGCATCTGACTGTCCGCCCCGATCACCTTGATTTCCACATCCCCCACGGATACAAAATCCCGGATTTCGCCACGCCGTGCCGCCTGCATGCCCTCCGACCATTCCCTGGCAATCTGTTTGGCTCGGTCGCCGGCGTAGGCAAGCTCCGCCGGATCCCCGGAGGGCTTATACGTCACCGCATAGCGGACATTGCCTGCACGGTCAAAATTCTGTCCCACGCATTCATAGATCCGCAGCAGAATCTCCGCAAACACCGGCAGTCCCTGCAAAAGGGAAACGCCATAGATCCCCCCTGCCGGAGGCTTGAGGGCAGTGAACAGAATCCGTTCCGGATATGGCAGCAGCTGCTCCTCCGTCCCCCTGCGCAGAACATACTGCCGCTCCATGGGGGAAGCTCCCGGTCTGACGCCGATTTCCGTTACCCTGCCGTTCCATAGCCCGGCAATCTCACTGCCCCCCGTATCCAGCGCAATTTCCCCCACTGCATTGCCGTATACCAGCAGACTGTCAAAATAGCTGTCAATAAAGCTGTAAACCGACTGCCCCGTCAGTCCCACGGGCACCTCCCGGAGGAATGCATCCAGCCGGGACTGCATCCGCTCATCCCCGCATTCCACACGGAAAGAACCCACCAGACGCACCAGCTTTGAAATCGCCGCATCCAGAATGGGAACCGTGCGCCGAACCGTTTCAAACAGCTCGTAGGTGTACAGCTGCACCGGGAATTCCGTGCCGCTCCTGCCCCGGAGGGCGGTCTGTACACCGGGGACGGACTTCGGCGGCTCCTTTTTTCTGCCGAATTTCATGCTAACTCACCTCTCTCGTTACTGTCTTGGCAGACTCAGGGCTGCAAAGGTCTGCTCCTGCCTGCGGCTCATGATTGTTGTCACAAAATAGCGCATATCATCCATGGCATGGTCATGCTCCTTCTTCGGTGCGTCCCCGGTGCCCCCACTGTTCCAGCAGTACTGGGAGAACTCCCGGAGGATATCCGCACAGCTCTCATGAAACCGCAGCCTGTCCTGCTGCAGAGCATCACTGACCTGCCGGATGCCCGACAGGACATCATTGTCCGCCTTTATCACCCGGAATCTGCCGTGGCTGGCGATGCAAGCAATAAAGCTTGCCGCCGAGGGATCCACAGTTACACACTCCACCGGCAGATCCCCGGCAAGCGCCGTGAGTCCCCTGTAGTGCTCCTCATCCGTCCGGGAAATCCCCTCACGCCTTGCCGCATAATAGTACTCCCGGAGGCGGTACCAGATTCCGTCCCGTTCCCCCCACAGCCCCATGGAGGTAGGATTCACCGTTCCGTAATCGCAGGAAATCACGTACCTTGTACAGTCCGGCACCTCCTGCACCACATGGCGGCTTTTCCGGAACATGGGATACACCAGTCCCTCGGATACCGTCCACTTTCCCAGAATGAACCGGTCATAGAACACACCGCCGTACATCCGGCGGTACCGTGCCTTGACCTCCTCACTGAGGGAGGGGTTATCCTCCATAGTGAAATGGAGGTAGAGCACACGTTTTTCCTCCGTCTTGCAGATCCACTCCCGGTAAAACCAGTGCCAGGGATGCTCCGGGTTGCAGTTGAACCACAGCTTTGCTCCCGGCACGGAGCATCTCGCCAGTGCCTGTTCCACAAAGGAACGGGGCATCAGCGCCGCCTCGTCAAAGAGCACGCCGCACAGGGTCATTCCCTGAATCAGTGCTGCCGAGCCTTCGTCCTTGCCGCCGAACAAATAGAACCGGTTGGTATGCCCCCACGCAGTCACATCCACATAATGCCGGCTGACGGACTGGACACAGCCGAAGCCCGTATCCTCCAGCACCCGGAGCAGAGGACGCACCAGATTGCGTTCCAGGGAGGTAATGGTCTTGCCGCACATGGCAAAGGTTCCCTGCCGGAAGCTTGCCATTGCCCAGCACACAAAGCCCAGGGACATGCACAGGGTCTTGCCGCTGCGGACAGCCCCGTCGCAGATCAGCGCATCCCTGTCCCGGTACTCCGGCTTTGTCCACCAGCAAAGGGCAAGGCGCTGTTTGGGGGAAAACCGCTTAAACTCCATCCGTATCCGCCCCCGTCAGTGCGGACAGCAAACTCTCCGCCGCCGCGCCCTCCTGACCGGCACGGGCATATTCGTACAGCCGTTCCAGCGCCTTCTGCCGGTCGAAGAACTTCACCTCCACGCCGCCCCCCTTATCCCTGGATATGGACGCCACATGGAACAGATCCATTTTTGCCAGTACCTCCGGCGGCGGCGGTTCCTCAGCAAAGACCAGCTTCACCGCATCATTGACCTTGCCAAACGCCAGCTTCCGCAGCCCCTGAACGGCACGGTCCGTATCCTTTCGTTTCTGCATCTCTGGAAACCCTCCTTCCAACAAAGGATGAAAAAACAAAAAAAGTTGTACGTTCCGGTACAACTTTTTCAAAACTTTTTTTAGTTTTCCTGCTTTTCTCTGTTTTTACTATATTTTCAGGGCATTTTTTGGTAAAAATTGCAGAAAAGAAACGCCGGGCAGCTTCTGCCCATTAATGAATATACTTCCTCACATCCATCGGAATCCCCATGGCGTCCGCCTTCTCCTGCGCCTTTGCAATTTCCTCCGGAGTAATCACATCCACCACGGTGAACCGCACCTCCATGCCCAGTGTTCTGCACTCCTCCGCAAACCGGAGCATGGTTTCATAGGGCGCAGCACCGCCGCCTTTCGGCTGGGTTACACGGTGATACACCTGCCAGCTGCCGCCGTTCAGGCTGACGGATACCTGATCAAAAACCGCCGCAATCTTGGCTGCGGCAGAGGTGCCACCCGCAAGTGCCTCCTCCGGATTGTACAGCTCTGCCAGCCCGTTGGTGTTCAGGCGCAGATGCACGCCCGGCACAGTTTCCCGGATATATGCCGCCAGCTCACAGACAAAGGAAAAGCGCATCAGCGGCTCCCCATAGCCGCAGAATACCACATCCTCATATGCTGACAGATCCCGCTTGGCAAGATCCGCCTTCATCTCCTCCATATCCGGCTCATGCTCCAGCCACAGAGAATCGGATCCGTAAGCGCCGTCGCCGTTTTTCCGGATACAGAAAATGCACCGGCAGGGACATTGATTGGTTACATTAATATACAAATTATTGCCGTTTTCATAGGACAGGGTCATTGCTTTCTGCATGGTCAACACTCCTTTAAAACAAGTTTTCAGAGGCTTCCTTATTTATGATATACGCTTCCCTTGTCAATCTGATACGCCCGGTAAATCTGCTCCATGAGCATGACGGAGGCAAGGGCATGGGGAAAGGTCATCCCGGACATGGACAGGCGTACTGCCGCCTCCTGTTTCAGGGATTCCGCCAGGCCAAAGGAACTGCCGATGACAAAGGTCACTGCACTGCCCCGCATGGGAAGCTCCCGGGTCAGCAGCCTTGCAAAGCCTTCGCTGGAGTACTGCCTGCCCTCAATGCACATGGCAATCACTTCGCCCCTTGCCGCCTTCCGGATGGCAGCCGCTTCCTGCTCCAGTGCGGCACAAATCTCCTTCTCCGAAGGCTTGTCCGGCAGCCGCACCGCCGGCAGCTGGGTAAACTCAAATTTGCAGAAGGGCTGCAGCCGCTTCTGATACACCTCCTGGGCAGCCGTCAGATGGGGTTCTTTCTGCTTGCCCACAGTCAGCAGCTGAATCAGCATCAGAAAATCACCGCTCCTCCCTGGGTTTCCACCGGCGCAATTCCCAGGAGATAATCCATGCCCTGGGTAAAGCTCCGCAGACCCTCCATGGCAGCCTTGGCTGCCTTCTCCGGGGTGTTGTTGTGGGGACTTAGGTGACCCAGCAGCAGCCTTGTGGTTCCGCTGCCCACCAGCTCCTGTGCAAGCTCCGCACTGGCTTCATTGGACAAATGCCCGTATTCCGACATAATTCTGCGTTTCAGATCCGGGGGGTAGGGACCCTGGCGCAGCATTGCCGTGTCATAATTGGATTCCAGCAGCACCATGTCACAGCCCTCCAGAGCAGCACGCACCTCCGTGGTTACAACTCCCAGATCCGTACAGGCAGCGCAGTATTTGTCGTCCGCCGTATGAATGCGGTAGCCGCAGCTTCCCGGCGCATCATGCATGGTGGGAAATGCCAGAATTTCACAGTCGCCGCAGACAACTGCGCCCGTATCCACTGCACAGGTTTCCACTCCTGCCGGAAGATGCCCGTCCCTCTCCAGAGTATGCAGACTCTCCTCCGTAGCATAGACCGGAACCTTCAGCTTTCCGGCAAGCACCCGCAAACCCTTGATATGATCGGAATGGGTGTGGGTGATAAAAATGCCCTGCACACACTTCTGCTGCAGACCATTGCGCTCCAGCGCCTCCAGAATTTTTTTACAGCTTGCCCCTGCATCAATCAGCACCCCGGCATTTCTGCCGCCCACATAGGACGCATTGGCACTGCTGGAACTGAACAGGGGGTAAAATTTCGCCATATGTACTCTCCCTTATACAACATCAGCCTGCCTGCTTACGCAGACAGGCCTTATACCAATCCTTTAATTGATACGACTTCACCGGGCTGTAATCGCTGTTACAGCGCTTTTTTCACTGTTGCCGCAGGTGCGGACACCTTCTCGATACAGGCGCCGATTCCTCGCAGCTTTTGTTCAATATTGCCGTATCCGCGCTCAATATGATGGATATCCTCAATTTCCGTCACACCCTGTGCTGCCAGACCGGCAATGATCAGTGCCGCACCGGCTCTCAGGTCACATGCCTTCACAGGCGCACCCATGAGCTTGCCCGTGCCGGCAATGACAGCAACCTTCCCGTCCACAGAAATATCCGCACCCATCCGGCGCAGCTCATCCACATAACGGAAGCGCTGTTCCCAGACGCCCTCCGTCACAATGCTGGTCCCCTCTGCCAGGGTCAGCAGCGTTGCCATCTGGGGCTGCATATCCGTGGGAAATCCGGGATGGGGCTGGGTTTTGATGCTTGTTTTCACCAGAGGGCCGTCCACCCAGACACGGACAGCGTCATCAAATTCTTCAATATTGACGCCGACCTTTTTCAGCTTGTTGGTAATGGGTTCCAGATGCTTGGGAATCACACCTTTTACCATCACATCGCCGCCCGTTGCTGCGGCAGCAATCATGAAGGTTCCGGCTTCGATCTGGTCAGGAATCACCGCATAGGTGGTGCCATGGAGGTAGGAAACACCGCGGATTTTGATGACATCCGTACCGGCGCCCATAATATCCGCACCCATGGAGTTGAGGAAATTCGCCAGATCCACAATGTGGGGCTCCTTGGCAGCATTCTCAATAATGGTCAGTCCCTCTGCCTTGACTGCTGCCAGCATGGCATTCATCGTGGCGCCTACGGAAACCACGTCCAGATAAATCTGATTGCCCTGGAGCTTTTCCGCACTCAGGTCGATCATGCCATGGTCATTGCAGCAATTGGCACCCAGCGCAGAAAACGCCTTCAGATGCTGGTCAATGGGTCTGTCCCCCAGAGGACATCCGCCCGGCATGGAAACTCTTGCCCGGCCGAATCTGCCCAGCAGCGCACCCAGGAAATAATAGGATGCACGCATCTGCTTGGCACTTTCATAGGGCACACAGAAATCCCGCACGCCCTTGCAGGAAATACGGTAGGTATCCGGTTTCAGCATATTCACCTGTGCTCCCAGCTCATACAGAATCCGCAGGCTGATGGACACATCGCTGATATCCGGCACATTTTCAATCACACAGGGTTCGTCCGACAGCAGGACTGCCGGAATAATGGCAACTGCTGCGTTTTTGGCTCCGCTGACCTGGATGTCACCCATCAGCCGGCGGCCTCCCCGTATTACAAATTTATCCACGTTATTCTCTCCTTATACTGATCCCCAGACGGAATCAGGATTTTGTCCGAATGGGAATATGCAGCTCTCTCTCTTACCGCATTATTCCGACATATCGTAATCACTGGGATACCAACGGATGGCACTGCCGTCATATTCCACCACTGTCATCTGTTCAATCACAACATCCTCCAGAGGTCTGTTCGCACTGCTGGGATCCTCCTGTTCCGTCTCCACTCTGGAAATGGCATAGATGATATCCAATCCGTCAATGACCTGTCCGAATACAGTGTACCCCCCGTCCAGATGGGGTGCGCCGCCGTACTGCTTGTACAGCTCACGCTCCTGGTCGGTGAAGGAAGGGGTATAACTGAGTCCTGCCTTTTGAATAAACTCCGGACTCTCGTAATAATCCAGGCTTTCATCGGTCACGGCAGAACCGGTGACAATATAGAACTGACTGCCGTCAGTGGCAGTACTGCCGCTGTTGGCATATGCCAGAGCACCGGGCAGATGAATCAGTTCCTCGCAGGTGCCGCCGTCGAACTTGCCGCCCCAGCAGCTTTCGCCGCCCCTGCCGGTACCGGTGGGATCGCCGCCCTGAATCATAAAATTCTCAATGACACGGTGGAAAATCAGGCCGTCATAATAGCCCTCCTTTGCCAGTGTCAGGAAATTCTCCGCTGCCTTGGGCATCAGATCGGAAAAGAGCCTGATCTTCACATCGCCGTAACCTGCGATGGTCATTACGACAATTTCCTCGCCCTCTTCCGGCGCCGTGTAATTCATTACTCCAGCCTTATCCTTGCCGCAGCCGCTGCAAGCGCCTGCCAGCATTACAGCACTCAGGCACAGGCTCAGCCATTTATATCTCATAGAAATCCTCTTCCTATCGTCGTTATTCCATTTCCTGCGGAAGATTCCTCCGGAATACTTCCACAAGCCCATACAAACTATTATACATCATTCTTCCGGATTTGTAAAGCTAAAATCCTGTTTTTGCTTTAGTATTTAGAAAAACTGATGATAATATTAATGTGAAGTCCTGTTTCCTTGTGGAAATTCACGGCAATTCATTCATTGCAGCGTCCTCTTCACCGTACTCCGAAATGGTAACAGAAAGAATCCGGCATTCTTCCACAGGTGCCGTATAGCCGTTCATGTTGGTTTCCTCCTGAACGGGAGCACTGCAGATGGCGTCAATCACATCAAGCCCGGCATATGCCTGTCCGAAGATGGTCATCTGCTGGGAGAAGTTGGGTACACCGCCCATCTGAATAAACGCATCCGCCAGCTCCTCACTGCTGGATGCCTCACGGAACTCCTGGATATACTCCTCTGTAAATTCCACAGAATTCACAAACAGAAACCGGCTGCCGGAGTAGGTTCTGGTGTCATTCATGATCTTCTGAAAAAAGTTCCCCTCCGTTCTGGTATTCATGGCACAAAGTGCTCCCCGGAAGGGCCACAGATTCTGGTGCAGCTCCTGGGGCACCATTTCATTGGTTTCCTTTGCATCATCCAGAGCACCGCTCTGCAAAGGACTTCCGGCTGCAAAATAGACATCCGCTTTTTGTTCAAAAACATAGGTATTGTCATAATAGCCGCTCTCTGCCAGGGAGATAAAATTCTCCACCGTCTCCGGTGCTTCCTCCGGGTACAGTACCGCCCGGATTTCACCCATGGTGGTTTCAATGACAGCAGTGGGCGAGCCAGCCGGAATTTCTTCCGTCTGTATCAGCTCCATCTGTTCGGGATCAATGTACCGGTAATTCTTGCTGGACAGCATCACAATCAGGTAGAACACCAGAAAACTCACAATGGAAATAAGAATGAGAAAAATGCCCAGTCTTGACAATACTTTGTTTTTTTTACTCCGCATGATGCCACTCCTTTTTCGTTGCCGATTCCTGCCGGAATTGTATTTTCTGCATAAATTTCCCTATCCGCATCCCGGTATTCCATGGGAGCTGTTTCCTTCCTGCGCAATCCCTTTCACTCTGATAGACAAAAGTCTATCAGAGTTTCTTGATCTCCACACCCTGACGGGTTTCCCGCACCGTATAGCCAAGGGCTGCAATCCGGTCACGGATGGCATCCGCTTCCGCAAAATTCTTTGCCTTTCTTGCCTCCGCACGCTGCTGCACCAGTGCCATTACTTCCTCCGGCACAGCGTCCTCCCTGCGCTCATAGAGCAGACCCAGTACGCCGATCAGCTCCTCAAAGACGGCACTGCCGGCTTCCAGCTGTTCCTTAGAAGTCTGTGCGTTCGCTGCAAGAATATTCAGCTCACGCACCAGCTCAAACACTGCGGTCAGTGCGTCCGCAGTATTGAGATCATCCTCCAGGGCTTCAATGAACGCAGTGCGGTATTTCTCAAAAACCTCCGGCTGGGCAGCGCCCCCGGGAGCAGACTTTGCGGCACGCGCCACCGTATCACGGCATTCATAAAGACGATCCAGGGAAGCCTTGCAGGCATCCAGCAGCTCCACGCTGTAGTTCATGGGAGCACGGTACTGTGCCTGAATCATGAGATACCGGATGACCTCATAGCCGTACTTCTCTGCAATATCCCTTGTGAGGAAGAAATTACCGGCGGATTTGGACATTTTCTTGTTGTCCACATTGATGTGTCCATTGTGCATCCAGTAGTTGGAAAAGGGCACGCCGTTTGCCGCCTCGGACTGGGCAATTTCGTTCTCATGATGGGGGAAAATCAGGTCATGACCGCCGCAGTGGAGGTCAATGGTATCACCCAGGCAGTCCTTTGCCATGGCAGAGCATTCGATGTGCCAGCCCGGACGGCCGGGACCCCAGGGGGAATCCCAGTGCTGCTCATCCGTACCTGCGGATTTCCACAGGGCAAAGTCCAGGGGATCCTCCTTGATGTCATTAATTTCCACTCTGGCACCGGCATTGAGATCGTCAATGGACTGACCGGAGAGCTTGCCATAGCCGTCAAATTTCCGGGTTCTGTAGTACACATCCCCCTGCGCCTCATAGGCATAGCCGGTATCCACCAGCTTCTGGATGAAGGCAATAATTTTGTCCATATACAGGGAAACCTTGGGATGGATGGTTGCCGGCATGACGTTGAGTCCCCTGGCATCCTTCTCATATTCGGCAATGTACTTCTCCGCACATGCCTCCGGGGTAATCCCCTCCTTTTCACTCTGCCGGATGATTTTGTCATTGACATCCGTATAATTCTGAACGTATGTTACCTCATAGCCGCGGTACTGCAGAAATCTGCGGAATACGTCGAACACACAGATGGGTCTTGCATTGCCGATGTGAATATAATTGTACACTGTGGGGCCGCACACATACATGCGCACTCTGCCCTCTTCCATGGGCTTGAATTCTTCCTTCCGGTTCGTCATTGTATTAAACAGCTGCATCATTCTGCATTTCCTCCGTTCTTTTGCTCTTCCAGCTCTTTCATGTGAGCATTGGTAGCTGCCACTGCCTTTTCCAGCTTTTCAATTTTTGCACGCAGCGCACACAGCTCCATGGAAACAGGATCGGGAATGTGAATCTGGTCAAGCTCCTGTACGGGCTTCTCTGTCACACGCTTGCCGTCCCGTTTGATGACCTTCGCAGGCACTCCCACTGCCGTGCAGTTATCGGGGATGGGATCCAATACCACGGCGCCTGCGGCAATTTTCACATTATCCCCCACCTTGAAGGGGCCCAGCACCTTTGCGCCGGAGCCAACCATGACATTATCGCCCAGGGTAGGGTGACGCTTTCCCTTATCCTTACCCGTACCGCCAAGGGTAACCCCCTGGTAGATCAGGCAGTTATCGCCGATCACAGCCGTTTCACCGATGACAACGCCCATACCGTGGTCGATAAAAAACCGTTTTCCGATCTGTGCGCCGGGATGAATCTCGATACCGGTAAAAAATCTGGAGGTCTGGGAAATCATCCTTGCCACCGTATACATTTTCCGTTCATAGAACCAGTGTGCCGCCCGGTAATGTTGGATGGCATGAAGACCGGAATAGGTCAGCAGAATTTCAAGACTGCTTCTCGCTGCCGGGTCACGTTCCTTGACAACCTGGATATCCTCACGCAATTGCTCAAACAAATACGATTCCTCCTCTTCTTGCCTTTTCTCATAAAAAAACTCCCTTGCGCCAAATCCGCAAGAGAGACGTTGTTACGCTGTTCCACTCCGAAACTTACGAATGTCCGTAACGCAGACCTGCGCCGACAGATACTGTAATTCCCTGCCGGAGCTGACAGCCGCACTTCACATATGCCGCCCATGCCGTTCCACCGCCCCGGCACTCTCTGTAGAGCTAAGCCCATGCTACTCTGACTGCTACGCTTTTCGATCACTACTACTATTATATACAAATTTTCAGAAAATGTCAAGGCAGGAATCACTTCTTTTTCAGACTGATTCTAAAAATTCCCTGTTATGAGTATGGGAACAGGAAAAGCAAAAATCTGCTGCCCCTTGCCGTAATGCAAAGGAGCAGCAGTTCTTTTGATACTATCGCAAAGGACACATTAATTTGGCGTTTCAAATCAATGTGATAGTGAACAGCAAATTATGTTTGACATTCATGATCATTCTCTGAATTATACGGTGCGCCTGTATTATGCATCCTCCTGCAAAGGCTCTCCGCAGGGAAAATAGAGACAGATTTCCGTGCCCCTTCCTTCATCACTGTCCAGGGTAATCCGGGCATTGTGCAATTCCATGCCGTGCTTTACAATGGAAAGTCCCAGACCCGTACCGCCCACTTCCTTGGAGTGGCTCTTGTTTACCCGGTAAAACCGCTCGAAAATGCGGCTTCTGTCCTCCTCCGGAATGCCGATGCCGTTGTCCGTCACCTTCACCAGAACCTCCTGCTCCAGCTGTTTCACGCAGATGTTTACCATACCCCCGGGACGATTGTACTTGATGGCATTGTCACAGACATTGTACACAATCTCCTCCAGCGTGCCCCGGATTCCGGAAATCTCCGCATGATCCCCACCGCATTCCATGAATACATGTGCCTTGCCGGCACTAAGGGTCAGGCGTTTCTTCACATCAAGACAAAGCTCCAGCAGATCTACGGTGGTTTTTTCATCCTCCACCTTTACTGTGTCATCCTCCAGCCGGGACAGCTTCAGGATATCATTCACCAGCACAATCAGCCGCTGTGCCTCCTGATAAATCGTATCCGCAAAATGGGGCAGATCCTTCTCCTGCACCATTCCATCCCGGATGATTTCTGCAAAACCGGAAATGGACGTCAGGGGCGTTTTCAGCTCATGGGAAACATTGGCGGTAAATTCCCGCCGCATGGCATCCTGCTTTTTATTTTCCTCCCGCAGCTCATTCATCTGCCGGTAAATCTGCTGATTCTGGGAAACAATGCGGCGAATAAAAGGCTTCATTTCGTCATAAACATCTCTGTCGTCAGGATTTTCAAGATCAATTTTATCAATGGGATCCATCATATCCTTGGAGAATTTCGTTGCCAGCAGCAGCGACAGCAGCACCGTCAGCAGCATGGCAAGCAGCATGGGGTTGAGCAGGTTCAGCAGCAGCCTGAAAATCGTATCCTCCTCCATGGAAACACGCAGCACATCACCATTGTCCAGCCGCACTGCATAATTGGAAGTCTTATTCAGAATGGATTCGGAATACCGTTTGCTCTCCCCGATACCCTCTTCCAGCGCCTCCTGAATTTCCTCCCGGTCACTGTGGTTCTCCATTTGCTTTACATCCAGCTTACTATCAAAGAGCACCTGCCCGTCCGACTGAACGATGGTTGTCCGGATTTCGCTGTCAATGCTGTTTTGTTTCAGGAATTCCCAGCCCTCGCAGTTCACAAGGGAGGCAATGAACATTGCCCTGTCCTCCAGCTCTGCAAGATTCCGTCTGCTGACATAATTATACATCACCATCAGAATGGAGGAAAAACACAGGACAAAGACGATCATACAAGCCTCAAAAAAACGTTTGAAAAGTCTATACTTCATCTACCGCATCCCCAATTTTATAGCCGATTCCCCGGATGGTCTTGATATAGGTGCCCGCTTCCCCCAGCTTCTGCCGCAGAGTGCGGATATGCACATCCACCGTCCGGTTTTCTCCATCGAACTCATAACCCCATACCTTGTTGAGGAACTGATCCCTCGTCAGCACCATACCCCTGTTTTTCAGCAGCAGACACAGCATTTCAAATTCCTTGAATGTCAGTGTCACATCCTCGCCGTTTACCTGCACAATGTGCTTCTCCGGGCTGACAAACAGACATCCCACACGGTAGCCGCTGGACTTCTGCTCGGAATTGGAACGGCGCAGCAGCGCCTTTACTCTTGCAATCAGCTCCATCATGCCGAATGGCTTTGGCAGATAATCATCTGCGCCGGAATCTAGACCGATGACCTTGTCGAATTCATTGCTCTTTGCAGTGAGCATCATTACAGGAATCTGCTCCGTTGCCGGATTATTCCGCAGCCTTCGCAGAATGCTCAGGCCATCCTCCTCCGGCAGCATAATATCCAGGAGAATCAGCTTCGGGATTTTCTGCTCCATGGCCTCCCAGAACAGGGACGGCTTTTCAAAGCCCTTTGCTTTCATACCGGTACTGCCAAGGGTATACACCACCAGCTCCCGGATACTGTTGTCATCCTCGACTAAATAAATCATCCCTTCTCCACACTCCTTCAGGGTCCAATGATACCATTATGAAATAACATCTAAAAACCCTCTGTTTTTAAAATCGGAAAAGAATAAAAGTTGTATTTTGTGGGGCTTTGCCCCCACCTCTAAAAACAAGTTTTCAGAGGTTCCCATTATTAATTTTCCCATACCTTTGTAAAAATTGCTATCCGCTCCATGTTAAATCTTTGTAAATCCGTGGAGGGAACAGCAATCCCCCGCCGGATCCGGCGGGGGATATGCCCCGTGTCATCAGAATGAATTATTCATCCTTTTTGCTTCTTACACTCAGAATTCCCATCAGCAGCAGAGCTGCACATGCGGAAAGCATTACACCTGTTACGGCACGGTCGCCGGTTTCAGGAGAACCGCCTGCGGATCCGGATGCAGCTGCAGTAGCTGCTGTCTCAGCGGACGCTGTCTCAGTAGCGGTGGTAACCTCCGTTGCAGTTACTTCTGTTGCAGTTTCTTCCGTTGCAGAAGAATCTGTAGTGGATTCTGCCACATCCGTCATAATGCTGCTGTCATCCACAGTTGTGGTTGTCTCGTTAACATCCGTCATTATGCTCATATCTTCAGTGGTAGTTGAAGTCTCCACATCTGTGATAAGGCTGTCAGTTTCTGTGGTAGTACCAACGGCACTCTGCACAGTTTCCATTGTTGTGGTCTCAGTGGTTGTTTCGGTCGTTTCCGTTGTGGTTTCAGTGGTTGTCTCAGTCGTTGTCTCAGTGGTTGTCTCGGTTGTTGTTTCGGTGGTTGTTTCAGTCGTTGTCTCGGTGGTTGTGTCAGTTGTTGTTTCGGTGGTTGTCTCGGTCGTTGTTTCAGTGGTTGTTTCTGTCGTTGTCTCGGTTGTTGTGTCAGTTGTGGTTTCTGTCGTTGTCTCGGTTGTTGTGTCAGTTGTGGTTTCGGTTGTAGTCTCGGTCGTGGTTTCGGTTTCCGTTTCTGTTACAGTCGTTTCCGTGGTCGTCGTCACATACTCATCCACCATGATGATCATATTGTCCGCTGCTTCCACTTCCACTACGGCTCCGCTCTCATCCTCTGTGATGATGTATACCTTGCCGTCTTCTCCGCTTACCTTGAACTGGATGCTTTCTGCGTATTCATACAACGCATTTCCTTCCGCATCCGTCGGTACCTGTACCTCTGTCAGCGTGTATACCCGATCCGCTGTCAGTCCGGTGATCTCATGGCTCTTTCCGCCCTCCGATACCCAGCTTGCGAATTCCTGTACTTCTCCGTTTTCATCCACATAGGTGATTGTCAGCTTTGCTCCGTCAATTTCCTCTCCTGTCACATCCTGCTTCGAAATACTTGCCTGGGTGAATGCATCCACCATCACAACTGCGTTTTCTTCCGCTGCTGTCCATTCTTCTCCGTCCGCTGATGTGAATACTCTGTTTTCCTCATCCACATAGAAGTAAATGTCCTCTGCTACCAGATATCCCTCCGGTGCTGTCAGCTCTTCCAGTACATAGATCTGTCCTGCTGTCAGTCCTTCGATGCTTCTGCTTTCTCCTTCTGCAGATGTCCATTCTTCTACCATCGTCAGACTTCCGTCCTCACCAACTTCATATACTCTCAGGGTTGCTCCCTCGATTTCCTTTCCGTTGATGTCCTGCTTCGAGATTACCACACTCTTTGTTGTGGTCTCGGTGGTCGTTTCGGTCGTTTCCGTTGTGGTTTCAGTGGTTGTCTCAGTTGTAGTCTCAGTCGTTGTCTCAGTGGTTGTCTCGGTTGTTGTTTCGGTAGTTGTTTCAGTCGTTGTCTCGGTTGTTGTTTCGGTTGTAGTTTCGGTGGTTGTCTCGGTTGTTGTTTCTGTGGTTGTCTCGGTTGTTGTTTCGGTTGTAGTTTCAGTAGTTGTTTCTGTCGTTGTCTCGGTGGTTGTGTCAGTTGTGGTTTCAGTCGTGGTTTCGGTCGTGGTTTCCGTTTCCGTTTCTGTTACAGTCGTTTCCGTGGTCGTCGTCACATACTCATCCACCA
>CAZXVI010000005.1:63850-89006 GCA_964644275.1 uncultured Ruminococcus sp.
TAGTTTCGGTGGTTGTCTCGGTTGTTGTTTCTGTGGTTGTCTCGGTTGTTGTTTCAGTGGTAGTCTCAGTGGTGGTTTCTTCTGCAGCCGCATCGCATGCCAGCAGCTTGTTGTTTTCAGTGTCCACTACATAATAGCTGTCATCTTCATTGGTCGCATCCGTCTTAACCGCAGTTTCATATGCACCCTGAACATTGGAAATGACGCCGTCAGCCAGCTCAAAAGTCACACTGCTGCTTACAACAGTAAAGGTTCTGCCGTCGTATACAAAGTCACCGCCAGTTTCTTCAAACCGATAGCTGCCGCCGGGCAGATCACTGAGGGTAATCTCCGTTCCGTCAGAAGTCCATGTAATGGACAGATTGTCATCTGCCAGAACAAAAGTGCCGCTGGAGGTTACATTCACCAGTGTATCTCCGTCAACTGCAGGCGTTACCAGTGTCAGCGTCAGCTGCGCACCGGGGATATTCTCCTGTCCTGTAATGTCCGTCTTGCCCAGTGTCAGCGTATTGCTGATCTTGGTGTCAACCATTGTCAGTGTATTGCCGACTATGGCTGTATGTCCGGTTCCTGTAAGTTCATAACCATTTTCATTTTCAACGACAGCATAGTCCATGAAAATGCCATCCATGACAACGAAATAGATCGGATCGGCAGTTTCATAACCGGCCGGAGCAGCATCCTCTGTCAGACAGTAAACGCCATTCTCCAGATCCAGCTGTTTCATTGCAAGCCGGGTCTCCATTACAGGCTCGCCGGTTTCCTCATCCAGAACCGGATTGCCGTTCTCATCCGTTGCAATAACTTCCTGTGTAATATCCTTGGTATTCCAGCTTTCAACGACAACTGCTTCTTCCAGCCTGGTAAATTGCTCCACATTGTCACCGGTATTCGGAATGACATCGCCCATCTTGGTAACGGTAAGTACAGCGCCGGACAGACGTACGCCTTCTTCGTCCACCTTATCAACAGTCAGGAGGGGCATGTTGGAAATTGCAATGCTGCTATTGCTTGTGTTAACGGTAATGGAATCATGAAGATTGGTGGGTTCACTCTTTGTATAGAATGTAAAGCTTGCTACTCTTGTGCCGCCTACTTCAAATTTCGTTGCGGAGAAACTTTCCAGATCTGTAATAGTATAAATTCCATCTGTAAAATTCACAGTTATTCCGTTATATGCATCAATTGATGACCAGAACTGTACCCCGGAACTATTTGCGCCATCTTCAAGCTTAATTTCAATTTTTTCAATATTATCTATTGTAACAAGTGTTGAATTATTATTATCTAATGTATTATCATCAATTATAGGATAACTCATTGGCCAATATTGATTTGAATTATCAATATAAGCATTATATACTGTCACTTGAGAACCGCTGATACCCTCAGTAATCGTATTATCCTTATTAACTGTGAAGTACAGCTTCTCCCCTACAAGGCTGTCGGAATAATTCTTCGGTGCTTCTGTTTCTACAAAGCAGTAGGTACCGGGCTTGAGATATCCCTTTTCCACATACTGCTCCAGACCGGTGACTGCCCGGAAACCTGTATCTTTTGTCAGATTTTCATAACCGGAATAATTCTCAAAGGTATAGAGCAAGACATCTGAACCATCCGAGGGTACAGCATAAAGCTCCAGTGCTGCACCGGAAATACTGGACCCGGTCAGCTCATCAATCTTGGACAGTGTCACCTTCGCACCGGAAATTTCCAGGTTTTTCATTTCCAGCGTACGTGCTGCGGCAAATTCCTCCAGAGATGCATAAGAAGCTCCCGTCAAATCAATGGTCTTCCATCCGGCTGTTGTATTATCAACAGAAATAGACTGCCCAAAACCGAAACCGGTCGTTGTCAAAGGGAAGCTTGTGGGATTCGCACCATTTGCAACCGTTGTCCAATAGAGCGTGTCACCGTATCTGACAATGAGAATATCATCGCCTTCTACGTAGATATCGCTGGGTGTTGCTGTCTCATGAATTCTGTAAACATTGCTGAAGGTTGTCCCTTGAAGAACTGCTTCCGTAATCTCATCGTAATTAATCACATCGGAAGAAGCACCGTTCTCCCAGTCGAACTCAGAGAATGCATCACCTGCAGTATAAGTATAGGTTGTTTCCAACTGTATGTTCGGCCAGCTGCCTACCCATGAAGTAGTAGAAGTAATTGTACCATTTGTCATTTCAATTGCAGCACCGGGAAGCAGTGTACCGTTAACATCGGTCTTATTGAAGGTCAGCGCTGTCTGGTTCACATAGGTAAATTGTGTATCCAGATTCTTGGTAAGATCAATTACCGTGCTGACATTCTGACCCTGATAAAATACCAGATACTTATTGTTATCTGCATCCAGAGGGTAGAGTGTCAGATTCTCATCTTCAGTGACCTGACCATTTTTCTTTACAATAACGGTTCCTTCATTGATTTCAAAAGTAAATACATCCTCACCAATAGTATAGCTGTTTGCCGTAATTATTAAAGAAGAATAGGATGCAGTATCAACAGGAGTTTCCGTAAAATCACTGCTGTCATAAATATTGATCGTTACGCTGTCCGTATAAGATACTGTTTTTGTAATATTGACAATTCTTTCTGTGCTTTCATAGCCGTTGGGGCTGGATGCGTCCAGCTTATAATAGATGGTGGCCATGCTTTCACCGTAGGACACTGTATCGCCTGCAGTGATATTATCAATTGTTGCAAAGTTTGACCAGGAACTGTTCTGTACCACCAGGCTTGCTGTTGCACCTTCCGTACCAGCAGTGGTTATCTCAAACTTGACAATCTTGTCGCCGATTACAGATTTTACCTGATCGCTGATGCTGACATTGCACCAGCCTGTGGTATTGCCATCGGTAAAATAAGACGCATCATAGGTTGCAGACTGAATTGTATTTGTGCTGTCATAGTACCAGAATGTAACAGAATCAATTGTAAGGGTAGTATCATATCTGTTATTCCAGCAGAACTGACCAATCGTAAAGGTTGGCAACGCATAAGCAGCCTCATAACCGCCGCCAGCTACCTCGGATACAGTAACCGTATTGCCGGAGTTTCCGGAACCTGCTGCCTTGGGTGATTCCAGATTCTGCTGGGTTTCAATCTCAGTTCCAGCCTCAGTCTCAGTTTCTGTGGAATCCTCAGTGGGTTCTTCTGTTGGAGCCTCCGTCGGATCTTCAACAAGTGTATAGATCACAGGATCATACACTGTTTCAGTACCAAGAATAATCTCCTCTTCTTCAACAACGCCCTCTTCTTTTACTTCAAAGTAGTAAATCTGTTCGGGGCTGCTGATGGTATAGCCATCGGGAGCCTTGATTTCCATCATCGCATACTGACCCGGCTCTACCATAACGGTATCCGCACCGGTGCCGCTGGAAACAAAGCTCTGTACCAGACTGCCGATTGTACCGTCTTCATTTACATGATAAATTCCGATAGTTGCGCCTGCCAGGAAGGTTGCGCCGTCCTCTGCGAATTTGCTGACTTGGATGGAATAGTCAGCGGCAAGACCAACCAGAGAAATGGGACCTGTATAAGGTCTGTATCCAACCTCTACATTACCCGTGAAGCTGTCCGCAATGATTGCACCGGAAAGGTGGGAATTATCTCCCGAATTGCCATTCAGGGTTTTCTCATCCGTCACCTGCGCATGAGGAGCCAGGATTGTACCCTGGAATGCACCTCCCAGAACTACCTTGCCCTGTGCTTCATAGAAATTGTACAGCAGGGAAGAAACGCCGGGGTCATTGTTCTTTTTGCCATCTCTGTCGTTGGAAATGGAAGTGCCATTGATATATGTAAATCTGTGGCCATTCATAACACTCATATCCGCAATATGAATGTCCTCCGTTCCTCCCACACTGACTACAATATAGGCATATTCCCAGGTTTCCTCAGTCACACCTCTGCTGCCGCCCTGATTGTAGGACTTCCTGTAAGTAATCGGATTTTCCAATGCAGGAATGTTATCAAAATAAATATAGCCGTAATTATTTACAATTTCCCATTCTTCTTCTGTCAAATGGAGATAAACCGCATCCTGTACTGCATCCTCCGGACCGTTCCAGACAAAATGCACCTGGTCGCCTTCATATGTAACGGTAAATTCGCTCTCAATACTGCCGAGCTTTTCAGAACGCTCGATGATGGTCTGAAATTCTTTCTCAAAATCAATAAAAGAATTCTCGGCAATCTGATAAATCACTGGTTCTCCGCTGGAATTTTCGACAGCGGACTCATTGCCAATTACAAAATTACGATTCTCAGAATAGAAACCATCCTCTTGCTGGCGATCCTCGCCTTCACCTTTAACGTTACTGATCACTGCATTATCGCCCACAATTGCATGTGCAAAATGATCATTGTCCAGCAGATATTCCAGCCCTACCTGATCCGCAAAATCACCCAGACCAATATTATAATTCCAGCTGGTTGAAGCAATCAGATCTCCTCCTACAGCCACACGGCCCTCGGAATCGGAATCTGTTGCGTTAAAATCTCCCCGCAGAAAAACGCAGAACTGTGATGCAATGCCAAGGGCATATGTATTTTCAGCCTTTTTCAGTGTTTCAGCCACGGTAGAGCATGCCAGATCACTATTGTCACCAACCAGCAACGTCACATCATCAGTAGGATTACTGCCGTTGATATCGGTAACACCCGCCGCATCCGTCAATCCCGGAAACGATGGCAGTACATAAGAAACTGTCAATAACGCCGCAGTAATGCTGCTCAGCAATTTCTTACCAAACGGTTTTTTCATCGTTTTCATCCTTTCTCATATTGTATTTCACTATAGGTAACCTCTAAAAACCTCCTGTTTATAAAATCAGAAAAGAATAAAAGGTGGATTTTGTGGGGCTTCGCCTGACCGGCGCCCGTCCCCTCTGCCCCTTTGGGGCATCTCCCCACCCCGTGGGGAGTCACCCCACGCCCCCACCTCTAAAAACATGTTTTTAGAGGTTCCCTATATATTATCAATCAACACCATGTAAACAGTGTAATCCAACTTCATTATAACATATTCTTCCGTGAAAATCAAGTATTGTTCACCTGATGAAACTACAAAAAAATTGATCATTTTTTGATAAAATTTCACAAAAAAAGGAATAGAATTCGCAGTTTCATTATTCTATTCCTCCATATTTTTTAAATTTTTTCTATAATATTCCAGCAAGTAATTTTTTCCATTTCTACACTGGTGCTGTACGACTGCCTCAAGCAGCGCCTGCAGACTTTCCCCCACAGCCCTGCCCTGCAATCCCAGAGCAAGAAGATCCTCCCCATTCACAGCCAGCTCCGACAGGCGGCAGCAAAGTCCTTCCTCCCGGCAGCGGTCATACAATGCCCGTGCCTTTGCAATCCGCTGATTCTCCGGTTCCTGCTCTCTGCGCTTGGCAGCGTCATCCGCCCGGAATACCTGGAGCAGCATGGTGAATTCCTCATCCGTCAGCACCATCCGCAGGCGGCGCACTTTTACCATCGTATCGGGAATATCCCGGTGGTACCGGATGAGCAGGCAGACCTGACGGCGCAGCGCATTGGAGCATTTCAGACGTTTCAGAATACTGTCCGCCATTGCAGCACTTTTCTCCGGATGTCCCTTGAAATGTCCTCCTTCGGCGTCCATGGTAAAGCACTGTGGCTTTCCGATGTCATGGAACAGCATGGCAATACGGACGGGGAGTACGGCAGGCGCAGCACCCACGGATCTTGCAATATGCTCCCAGACGGCGAAATCATGGTGACGGCTGTGCTGGGTAAAGCCCACACAGGGCAGTATTTCCGGAATCCACACTCCCAGCACTGCCGGATACCGGAGCAGCACCTCCGTTACATGCTCCCCCATGAGAATCTCACATAATTCCGAGAAAATCCTCTCCCGGGAAATAGCGGCAAGACGATGGGCGCCCCCCAGCATTGCAGCATGGGTCAGAGGTTCCGCCCGGAACCCGAATCTGGACATAAACCGCATGCCCCGGAGAATCCGCAGCGCATCCTCACGGAACCGCATCTGAGGTACGCCCACACAGCGCAGAACACCCGATTTCAGGTCATCCTGCCCTCCGAAGAGATCCATCAGCCCCTCCTCCGGCGAAAATGCCATGGCATTGCAGGTAAAATCCCGTCTTGCCAGATCCGCCCGGATGTCCCCGGTAAAGCGCACCACACTGGGATGGCGGCTGTCACTGTAGTCCCCCTCCGTGCGGAAGGTGGTGATTTCCGCAAAGGCATCCCCGTACTGCACGCCCACCGTCCCGAAGGCACGGCCATAGGCCTTGCAGTGTTCCTTACCGAAAAGGGCAATGATCTCCTCCGGCAGAGCATCGGCAGCAATATCATAGTCGTGGGGAATTTGTCCCATCAGCGCGTCACGGACACAGCCCCCGGTCAGCCAGGCAGTAAAGCCCGCCTCCCGGAGCCTCCCCAGCATTCCTGCAATTCCCTCCGGTATGTCCATTCGATCAGCCTCCTCTGTAATGTTCATCGGAATACCGGACAATCATTTCACTCACAGAATCCTCATGGATGGTATATGCATCCATTCTGTCCCGACCGGCATTCAGATATTGGTGGGTGAATGTACCGTTGTCCTGGTCATCCCATGTGACATCCACCAGATAGTATTTCCCATCCAGCTCAACTACATTCCACATATGGCACATTTCATTGGAACTATCGGTCTGCACCTCGATCCCTGCCAGACCGCAGAGCAAAAGAAAGGCGTCGCTGTACCCCATACAGTTGCCGCGCCCGTTCATCAGCACACCCTCCGCCGTGCGGAAATCTGCCGCAGCCGTGCTGCTTTCCTCACTGTAGTACACTGTATTTTTACAGATGAAATCATGTATTGCCGTCTCTTTGTCCAGAAGGGACATTTCTGCCGGCAGTTCCTCAATAAAATCCATTGCCTTCACATAAACCTTCAGCTCCGTATCGGAAAGGGTGGTCATATCCTCACTCTTCACGGCGTTGATGATCTTCGATCCCATGGCATACTCCACAGTATACGCTGTGTAGTAAACATATCCCACCTTCCAGCTGATGCAATAGGTGCTGAGCATTCCGGTACTGCAGGAGAACATGCCGGAGCCGGGTGGCTGAATGGAAGAGATCACATGGATTTCCTCCATTCCCTTGTCATAGCACTGCTGGAGATATGCCTCCAATTGTGTACTGTCGGTATATGCCGGTGCATTGCTCCATTCTTCCGCATGGAACACCGGTTCCTGCTCCGATGCAGTCTGCCCAGCGCTGGTTTGCTGCTCGCCTTTCTCATCGCTGCCCTCCGGGGAATGACTCCTGCATTTTGTGACTGCGATACAGAGAATCACTGCCGCGCAGACAGCAGCTATGAGGTACTGCTTCTTTATTTCTCCCATAATCTCACCTTTCCGTCATCAGATCCACGCATACCACTTCGGCAGGATTGCCGATGCGCAGCTTGCCGATACCGGCTGAAACTGCCATCACCGTGCCGTCCATCCGGTAGAGCCCCCTGGTGTACCGGGGAAAGAATTTCCGTTCCGGGGAGAGAATGCCTCCCAGCCCCGGCAGCCGCACAATGCCCCCATGGACATGGCCGGACAGTACCGCATCCGCTCCCCACCGGGCATAGGCAGGCAGTCCCATAGGACTGTGGGCAAGGAGCACATGGGGATGCTTCCGGCAGGAACCCAGCCGTTTCGTCAGCATTTCCGGGGTACATTGCTCCAGATTCCGGTAGCCCCCGTCGGAATTTTTATATATTGTCCGAGGGAGCACCACACCGCTGAAGGCGATTCCCCGGAGGATTACCGTCCGGTTATACAGCAGAATCACACCCTGTTCCCGGAGGCGCCGGAAGAGCCTGTTCCGTCTGCTCTTGGGAAGATCCATTTCATGGTTGCCCGGCACAAAAAGAACAGGAGCATGGGCAGCAAGTCTGCCGAGAAAGGCGACAGCATCCGGAATTCCCAATTTTCCGGGATTTCTGGACACAATATCCCCCGTGACCGCAATGACATCCGGCCGCAGCAGCCGGACGGATGTCAGCACCTGGTCCATTACCCTGCGGTTCTGGTTACAGGTGGTCAGATTGGAAAAATGCACATCGGAAATCTGCAGTATCCGGCAGGGTGCTGTCAGTTTCTGTAGTCCGATGGAGTAATAACGCTGCTTCATGCCTGCTTCCTCCCGTCAAGATACTGGAGCACCAGCAGATCCGGCACGGTGAACACTGCCATATAGCTGCTTGTCAGAACGATTCTGCCGCACAGCAGTCCCAGCTGTTCCGGCAGGGAGCCGTCGGGCATGACCCCTTCATTGTACAGGCTCAGTCCCGGATAGTTGAACCAGATCATAACCGAACCGATGATTCCGATGAGCAGGGGCAGCAGCACTGCACTGAAAAACACGAATTTCCGGGAATAGTTCTTTCCCCTGCCGCTGTCCGCCTGTATACAGTGGTAGAGCAGGCATAGAATCAGGGGCGTTACCCACAGCAATGCCGCTGCAAACTGAATTTTCTCATACAGAAACCAGTGAATGCCCTGGGCAAAGAGACTGCATGCCATGATGATTACGCCATGCTTCAGCTTTTCCTTTGTATCCATAGAATTCAGACCTTTCCGAACAAAGGCTCTTCCGGATTCCCGGGAAGAGCCTGTTCTTGCTATTTTGATGGATCATCTGAAGAATATGCTCCCTGCTCCGGACGCTTATTCTTCATCATCAGGGATGACTTCTTCTTCCATGACCTCGTTTGCCTCTTCGGCAGCTGCTTCGGCCTCCGCTCTGGCGGCCTCCTCCTCGGAGAGTGTTTCCACCTCGGCAATTTCCGCATTGTTGTCATGCTCCGCCCTGGTGAATGCCACAACGGTATTGTCCCCGGTCACACGCATAACACGGACGCCCTTGGCAACTCTGCCCATCACACGAATATCACTTGCTTTAATACGGATAATAATACCCTCGGAGGAAATCAGAATGATATCATCCTCTTCGTCCACGACCTTGATTCCGCAGACATGACCTCGTTCCGTATCGGTCTTATAATTGGTCAGACCGTAGCCGCCCCTGCCCTGGATACGATAATTCTCCAGATCACAGCGCTTGCCGTA
Organism: uncultured Ruminococcus sp.; assembly: GCA_964644275.1. Classification (GTDB taxonomy): domain Bacteria; phylum Bacillota; class Clostridia; order Oscillospirales; family Ruminococcaceae; genus UBA3855. The sequence goes on from CAZXVI010000005.1 coordinate 72,955, forward strand.
GCCCTTTTCGGTGACAGTCAGGACGGTGGCACCCTCACGGACTCTCGCCATGGACACAACCTCATCCCCTTCACGGAGCTTAATGGCACGGACACCGTGGGCAGAACGGGACTGGGCACGGATTTTTTCCTCCTCCAGACGGATTGCCATACCGTTTCTGGTTGCCACAATGAGCTGTGCGCTGCCGTCGGTCATGCGAACGCCGGCAATTTCATCATCCTCATGGAGACCAATGGCAATCAGACCCTTCTTGCGGACATTTCTGTACGCCGCAAGGGGCGTCCGCTTGATCTGTCCCTGTTTTGTCACCATGACCACATAGCTGTCGCTCTCAAAATCACGGGTGCGCAGCATGGCAGAAATCCGCTCGCCCTCCTGGAGATCCAGCAGGTTTGCAAAGTGGAAGCCCCTGGATGCCTTGGAGCCGTCGGGAATTTCATAGCACTTGAGTTTGTGCATCATTCCCTTGTTGGTAATGAACAGAATATTGTCGTGGGTGGAGCAGATAAACATCTCGCTGACGAAATCCTCGTCCCGCTGCTTCATGCCCTGAACACCCTTGCCACCCCGCTTCTGGGTCTTATATGCGTCCAGCGCCATGCGCTTGATATAGCCGTTATTGGTGTAGGTGACAACACAATCCTCCACCTCAATGAGTTCTTCAATATCCAGCTCGCCGCTGACGGAAGTAATCTCCGTCCTCCGGCTGTCATTGAACTTTCTGCGGATTGCCTCCAGCTCTTCGGAGATAATGGCATATACCTTCTGCCTGTCCGCCAGAGTATCCTCATAATCGGAGATCTTCTCACACAGGCCGAACAGCTCATCAGTAATCTTCTGCCGCTCCAGACCTGTCAGAGCACCCAGACGCATCTGGACGATGGCCTCCGCCTGTTCCTCGGAAAGCCCGATGGTACGCTCCATATGCAGTCCGGACAGGTCATACTGCGCCCGCTCCAGCAGAGCGGACATATCCACATCCTTGAAGCGCTCAATCAGGCGCTCCTTGCCCTCCTGGATATTTTTGCTGGACCGCAGGATGGCAATTACCTCGTCAATATAGTCCGCTGCCAGCATGAAGCCCTGGAGCAGATGCGCACGCTTGAGTGCCTTGGCAAGGTCAAATTTCACCCGGTTGGTAATGACCTCCACCTGGAAGGCAAGATAGTGCTCCAGCACCTGCTTGAGGGTCAGTACCTTCGGTACACCGTCCGCCAGCACCAGCATATTCACACCCACCGTATCCTGCAGCTGGGTGTAGGAGAACAGCTTGTTCAGGACAATATCCGCAATGGCGTCCTTGCGGATGCCGATAACAATGCGCATGCCGTCCCTGCCGGATTCATCACGGACAAAGCTGGCACCTTCCACACGCTTGTCCTTGATCAGCTCTGCAATATGCTCTACCAGACGTGCCTTGTTGACCATGTAGGGAATTTCATGGACAATGATCTGCTGCTTTCCCTTGTTTTCCTCAATGGAGGTTCTGGCACGGAGGGTAATTTTTCCCCTGCCGGTGCCGTAGGCAGCACGGATGCCTGCCTTGCCCATGATGATGCCGCCCGTGGGGAAATCAGGTCCCTTGATACAGGTCATGAGATCATCCAGGGTACAGTCCGGATTTTCAATGAGCAGGTTCAGTCCGTCAATGACCTCCCCCATATTATGGGGCGGAATATTGGTTGCCATACCAACGGCGATACCCACGGAACCATTGACCAGAATATTGGGGAACCGGGAGGGCAGTACCTGGGGTTCCTTCAGACGGTCGTCATAGTTGGTGCCGAAGGGCACGGTTTCCTTCTGGATGTCCGTCAGCATCTCCACTGAAATCTTGGACATCTTTGCTTCCGTATAACGGTAGGCAGCAGGGGGGTCGCCGTCCACGGAACCGAAGTTGCCGTGACCGTCCACCAGGGGATAGCGCAGGGAGAAATCCTGTGCCAGACGCACCAGTGCATCGTATACGGAAGCATCACCGTGGGGATGATACCGACCCAGTACTGCACCGACGGTATCGGCGCACTTTCGGTAGGGCTGATCCGGCGTCAGTCCGTTTTCATGCAGGGTATACAGGATGCGGCGGTGTACGGGCTTGAGGCCGTCACGGACATCCGGCAGGGCACGGGAAACGATAACCGACATGGCATAGGCAAGAAAGGAATCGTGCATTTCATTGGCAATGTCCATGTGGATGACCTTTTCCGTACCCGGCACACCCTGATTTTCATTGATTTCGTTGCTCATAGTTACACCTCTGAATCAGCGCAGCTTCTGCGCAAAGCTTTTCTCTAATCTCTGGGAAAAATGCACACGCATGATCTCCGTTTCCTCCTCGGTGAAGGCACTCTTGGGGATCACATAGAACATGGATTTTTTCTGATACAGCATAAAGAAATCCTTGTATTCCGTCAGGTGCATGCCCTTGTTGTAATAGATTCTCGTTCCGGTGAAATTCTCCTCCGGCGCATCGTCAAACAGTCCGTCGGCTTCCTTCTCCTCCCGGGAGGCCTCTTCCTCCGGCAGAATGGTGCCAATCTCCAGGTATTCCGGGAAGATCCGCAGCCGGTACTGATCCTCTTCAATCTCCTTTACTGCTTCCATCAGGTTGCGGCGGATTTTCCGGGGATTGAACCACTGAAGGGCACACATGACCAGGCACAGCATTGCAATCATGCAGTAAATGGGCCTGTCCGAATCCGTTCCGGTCACAATGAAATAACAGTAAAAACAGAATACAAGGAGAAAAATCGCCATCATCAGGTAATTTCTTGGATACACATACCGTTTCTGGAAGGCAGTGAACGCCTTGCGGAACAGCTCCAGGGGAATATGGTACTGCTTTTCCAGCAGCATAGAGGGGGCATTTGTTTCTTCCATGTCAGCCTCCGATCTGTGATAAGGGAACTTTTAAATATCCAGGTTCTGCACGCTCTTTGCATGCTTTTCGATATAGGTCTTTCTGGGCAGCACCTTGTCTCCCATGAGAATGGTAATAATTTCGTCCGCCTTGATGGCATCCTCCATTCCCACCTTGATAATGGTCCGGGTGGCGGGATTCATGGTGGTTTCCCACAGCTGCTCGCTGTCCATCTCGCCAAGACCCTTGTAGCGCTGTACAGCAACCTTGGAGGAATTGCCGTTTTCATCAGAAAGCTCTGCAATATATTTGTCACGCTCTGCATCACTGAAGGCATAGTATACCTTCTTGCCCCTTGCCACTCTGTAGAGAGGGGGCTGGGCAATGTACACATTGCCGTTTTCAATCAAAGGCCGCATAAAGCGGAAGAAGAAGGTCAGCAGCAGCGTCCGGATATGGCAGCCGTCCACGTCGGCATCCGCCATGATAATCACCTTGCCATAGCGCAGCTTTTCAATATTGAAATCCTCACCGATGCCCGTACCCAGCGCCGTTACCACGGGCATGAGCTTCTCATTGCCGTAAACACGGTCAATTCTTGCCTTTTCAACATTGAGCATCTTGCCCCAGAGGGGGAGGATCGCCTGGTATTTTCTGTCTCTGCCGCCCTTTGCAGAACCGCCCGCAGAGTCACCCTCGACGATATAGATTTCAGTACCCTCCACGCCATGCTCGGAGCAGTCCGCCAGCTTGCCCGGCAGGGACGCACTCTCCATGGCAGTCTTTCTTCTGGCCGTTTCTCTGGCGTTCTTGGCTGCCTCCCTGGCTCTTCTGGCAGCCAGGCACTTGTCAAGAATTTCCCTTGCCGTTGCAGGATTCATCTCAAAATAGCTCATGAGCTTTTCCTGCACCAACTTCTCCACAAAGGGCCGCACCTGGGGATTGCCCAGTCTGCCCTTGGTCTGTCCCTCAAATTCGCATTCCGTCAGTTTTACGGATACAATGGCTGTCAGACCCTCACGGACATCGTCACCGGTCAGCTTTTCATTTTCCTTCAGAAGCTGGAACTGCCTGCCGTAATCATTGATTACCTTGGTCAGTGCATTCTTGAAGCCCGTTTCATGGCTGCCGCCGTCCTTGGTATGGATATTATTGGCGAAGGACATGATCACTTCGTTGTAGCTGTCATTGTACTGCATGGCAATTTCCGCAAAGGAATCCCCCTGGGTGCCGGATACATAGATCACATCCCCCACAGGCTCGTAGCCCTTGACCCCGTGGATATGCTCTACAAACTGGCGGATACCGCCTTCATAGTGGAGCTCCTCGGACTGAATCTCCTCCGGATTGCGGCTGTCCGTAAAGACAATGCGGATGCCTGCATTCAGGAATGCCTGCTCCCGCAGACGCTTGAGCAGTACCTCGTAATCAAATACCGTTGTCTCGAAAATTTCTGCATCCGCCTTGAACATGACCGTGGTTCCCGTTTCTTCCGTGTCCCCGATCTCCTTCAGGGGTTCATGGTATTCTCCCCGCTCAAACCGCTGGAAATACACATGGCTGCCGTCCTTTACCGTCAGCTCCAGCCACTCGGACAGGGCATTGACCACGGAGGCGCCCACACCGTGGAGACCGCCGGATACCTTGTAGCCGCCGCCGCCGAATTTACCGCCGGCATGGAGAACGGTGTATACCACCGTCGCCGCCGAAATTCCCTCCGTGGGGTGAATCCCCACCGGAATTCCGCGTCCGTTGTCGGTAACCCGGATAATCTCGCCCGGCAGAATTTCTACCTGAATCTCCGTGCAGTACCCTGCCAGTGCTTCATCTATGGCATTGTCTACAATTTCATACACCAGATGATGCAGACCGTCAATGCTGGTGGAACCAATGTACATACCCGGACGCTTCCGGACAGGATCCAGTCCCTCCAGCACCTGAATCTGTTCGGCGTCATAGCGTTCCTCCTGCAGATTCTGCTGTTCCATACTATTCACGCTCCGTTTCTCTTGCAGTCCGCAGCAGAGTATGGCTGGGGACCGTCTTTGTCAGCTTCTTCACAGTGAAAATGATGAACTTTCCACTGTTTCCACAGTGTTTTCAACATTTTTTGTTGAAAACATATTCCGGAAATGCGTTATTTTTTTCGCTTTTCCATATTTCTTCACAATAGTGATTCCTTCATTTCAACATACAACCCTGGTCAATATCCCATGCTCCATGTTCCACAGGCTTCCCTTTTTATCAAGTCTGAGGGAGGAGGGATGGCACAGTGTAATGAACACCTGCATATCCGCCACCATATCGTAAATCAGCCGCTGACGGCGTTCATCCAGCTCTCCCATGACATCATCCAGCAGCACCACCGGGGAACGCTGGAGCTTCTCATTGTACAGGTACGCCTGGGCAAGCTTCAGCACCAGGGCAGTGCTTTTCCGCTGCCCCTGGGAACCGAAGAGCTGCACGGGGTAACCGCCGATTTCCAGCAGCATATCATCCCGCTGCATCCCCTTCTGGGTGTAGCCAAGGCGCAGATCCTCCTCCAGATTTTCCCGGAGAGTTTCCTCATACTGCTGTATGAGCGCCTCCGTGGGACGCTCCGGCAGATCCTGACTGCCGTAGACGGCACTGCGGTACCGGACGGTCAGTTCCTCGCTGCCCCCGGTCATCACACTGTACAGCCGGCTGCAAATGGGCGCAATACTGCGGATATAGGCAGCACGCATACAGCTGATCCAGGCGCCGGTTCTCCCCAGCTGGGGATCCCACATGGTCACGTCCTGCCGCCGGATTCTGCCCTTGACAGCCTGCTGGATGCCTGCATTGCGCTGGGCAAGCAGCAGGGCGGCACGGCTGACATATTCCATACTTCTCGGGTGCAGCTGGCAGGCGCACAGATCCATGAAGGAGCGGCGCTTTTCCGGTGCGCCGTTGACAAGCTCCACATCACTGGGAGAAAACGCCACACAGTGGAATGTTTCAAAAAGACCGCCGGTTTTTGCCGTATCCACGCCATTAATAGTAATCTTCCGGTTTTTCTGCTGTCCTCTCTGCATGCTGTAGGTAATCCGCTGCTCCCTCCTGCCGTCATGAAAGCGCATATCGCACTGGAAAAAATCCGCATGGAATCCCAGATAATGCCGCTCCTTGGCGCCATGAAAATTCCGGCAGCCGGTCATGAGCCAGATGGCGTCCAGGAGATTGGTTTTCCCCTGGGCATTATCGCCGATGATCACATTGAAACGGCTGTCCGGTTCCATGCGCACCCCCGACAGATTGCGGAAGCCGTCCGCGGAAAAGGACGTAATATACATAAAAGCTACTGAACCTCAACAACAAATTGATCCACGGCAATGACATCTCCGGGACGGATTTTTTTCCCCCGCATGGTGCAGACCTCGCCGTTGACGGAAACGGCACCCTGCTGGACAAGCTCCTTGGCAAAGCCTCCGGTGTCGCACAATCCTGCAAATTTCAGCAGGGAATCCAGCTTGATAAACTCCGTGGTGATTTTCACCTGAATGGTTTCTTTTGCCATAATGACTTATCCTTTCAGCTGAATGGGCATAATCAGATAAATAAAGCTTTCGCCCTCCATGGGTGTAATCTTGATTACTTTGTTGCTGCCGCTCATCTGAATCCGGATTTTGTCGCATTCGCAGACCCGCAGCGCCTCCAGCAGATACTTGTTGCTGAAGCCGATGGTCAGGCTCTCGCCGTTGATTTCTGCCGGAATACGGTCATTAATCACACCGATCCCCGTCTTACAGGAGATCTCCATGAAGCCGTCCGCAAAGACGCAGCGCATGGGTGCCTTGTTCTTTTCGTTGATCAGCAGGGCACAGCGCTCGGCGCAGCCGATAACATCCCTTGTATTCATAATGACCTCGGTCTTGCATTCCGCAGGAATACTGCTGCGGAAATTATGGAACTGTCCCTCCAGAAGTCTTGCAAACAGCTCAAAGCCGTTGACGGAGAAGACAATGTGCTTGCCGTTTGTGGAAAATTCACAGGGCTGCTCCGCGTCATCCTTCAGCAGCATGATCAGCTCGGAGAGTGCCTTCTTCGGTACAACAAACCGGAATTCTCCCAATTCTGTTGCCTTTTCCTGTCGCATTGCCATGCGGTAGCGATCCATCGCCACGATATACAGCATATCCTCCCCGGATTCAAACAGCTCACCGGTAAGGATGGGCTTGTCCTCCTTCACAGAGGCGGCAAAGCTGGACTGCTGGATCATGGAACGGAGAATTGCCTGGGGAACAGCGGTTTTTTTGCTGCTTTCCACAACGGGCAGCGCCGGAAATTCCTCTGCGGACATGGCGGATATCTGGTACTCCGTATCACCGCTGGAAATTTTTGCATTCAGGTCCTCATCAATTTCAAAAATAACATCCTCTCCGTTCAGGCGGCGTGTCATTTCGCTGAACAATCTGGCATTCAGCACAAAGGAATCATTGTCACTGCACTGGGCAGGAACGCAGGTGCGGATGCCAATTTCCAGGTCATAGCTCGTCAGGACAACACCGCCCTCCTTCATCTGTACGCAGATACCCTCCAGCGCACTGATGGTGGATTTCTGAGAAACGCCCTTGGATACATGGGCAATGGCGTTGCACAGGTCATTCTTATTGCATTGAAATCTCATTCTTATCAACTCCTGTTGCTGTATGGTTTTGTAACTGTCCGCTGTTATTGTTTTTTCCACAGCGGACCTTTCTGGGGAAACTTCCCCTGCTGCTGTATCCTTCTAATCCATCATAATAAAAATTTAGTAGTAGTAGTAGGGGGGACTGAAAAGTTGAAACTTTCGTTTTTCCTCGTTTTTTCGGAATTATTGCACTTTTTGTTTTTCACTTTTTCATTCTTGAGAAATTGTGAATAAGTGGAAACGCTTCTCCTTCTCCGGTCCGTTGTGAATTTGTTAAAAAATAGTGGAGTGGAAAAGGAAAAATTCTTGAAAATTTTGTGGAAAAAAGAAAACCCACCCTGCAGCTTTTCACAATCTGTGGAATTCTTCCATTCTTGAAAAGTGGAATGATGACAGGGGACTCTGAAAATTCATGGAAATTTCTTACAAAATCTTTTCAACCGAGTTTTCAACAACCTGTGGAAAACTCGGTTGAAACATGTGTAAATAATAAAATTTGTTCAGGGAGTCCCTGAAATTATACAGCGGGGGGATTGGGATTCTTTTCCCGGATATCCTTAATGATATCGTCCACCAGTTCCTTGAGGTTGGCGTCTTTTTTCAGTGCCTCTGTGACATTATTGATGGCATAGACAATGGTGGAATGATCACGTCCGCCGAATTCCATGCCAATGGCAGCCAGTGGCATGCCCGTTACTTCCCTGACCACATAGGCAGCGACCTTGCGTGCAGTGGAGATCTGGGAGGTGCGCTTTGTGGAGCGGATGTCCTCCGGTGTAATGCCGTAAACATTGGCAACCTCTGCAATGACCTTTTCCACAGTAATGGGAATGGGCTGGTCATCGGTCAGAATGTCCCGGATGACGCTCTGCGCCATGGAAATGGTGGGAGAGCTGTTGGCAAGCATTTTCAGCGCCTTGAGCTTCTTGACAGCGCCCTCCAGCTGACGGATATTGGTTTTCAGACGGTTGGCAATGAATTCCGTTACCTCATCCGGAATTTTCAGATCCAGAAGCTCGGCTTTTCTGCGGATGATGGCAAATCTTGTTTCAAAATCCGGAATGCTGATGTCTGCGATCAGTCCCCATTCAAAGCGGTTGCGGATACGTTCCTCCAGGGTTTTCAGGTCACGGGGCGGTTTATCGGAGGTAATCACGATCTGCTTGCCCTCGGAGTGCAGCTTATTGAAGGTATGGAAAAATTCCTCCTGCATACGCTCCTTGCCGGAGAAGAACTGAATATCATCGACAATCAGTACATCCGCATTGCGGTATTTATCGTGGAATACGGAAGTATCACGCTGGTCAATGGCTTTGATCAGCTCGTTGCCGAAGGACTCGCCGGTGACATAGATGACATTTTTATCAGGGTCCGCTTTGATGATTTCGTGCTTGATTGCAGTTACCAGGTGGGTCTTTCCCAGACCAGAGGGTCCGTAAATAAACAGCGGATTGTAGGTGGAAGCCGCATCCGTTGCGACCGCCTTGCAGGCAGCATAGGCAAACTCGTTGGAGCGCCCTACAATAAAGGTATCAAATGTGTAGTCATATTCTGCAAATTCATAGCTTTTGCGCAGTTCCTCATGCTTCTCGTCCAGTGCATCAAAGTCCGGTGCAGAAGCGGCGGAGGGCTCTGATTCTTCCTTGCCCTTGTAATTGACAACCAGATGCAGGGGGAAGCCCACTGTCTGTTCCAGGGCATTTTCCAGTACGGTTTTATATGTTGCGAGGAGTACGCCTTGCTGAAATTCTGTCTGTACGTAGAATACAGCGTCATTTCCTTCTATTCCCACAGGTACCATTGCATCAATCCAGGTTTTCATTGCCACATCGGAAATCAGCGCATGATCAATACAATAGCGTTTTACCTGCTCGAAGACTTCGCTAAAGGAATTCATACCACAACCTCCATTTTTAAATTCTCTTATACATTATTCTAACATATAATTGTTGAAAAATCAAGAGGTTTTTTTATTTTTTCAACAATCTGAAATGTGGGAAATATGTTGGAAAATCTTTTTTCCCCTGCTCCGCGGGATCCGGGATGGACAGTGATGATGTTTCAGCTTGTGGGTAAAGAGGGTACTGCGTACCCTCCACCCGCTTCTTTCAGAGAACTTTTCGTCTATGTTTCGTGGGTTGCAGGGGGCGCAGCAGCTGGATAAGACTTCTTCGACAGTCTGTTTTTTCCCTGTGTTTGTCATATCTGCCGATTTTCTGAAAAACCGCATTGTAAAATTGTATGAATTGAAGAAAATTTCAAAAACTACTTGACAGGGCGGACAAGTTACGCTATAATGAGAAAGTATAAGAGTACCTGTGCTCTGAATTAAGGTACAGATCATTGGCAGGTGTCAAGGAATGTACCGGGTATGAGAGGAGGAGAACACATGAAAAGAACATACCAGCCCAAGAAGCTGCACAGAAAAAAGGAACACGGCTTCATGAAGAGAATGTCCGATAGAAACGGCAGAAAGGTTTTAGCTCGCAGGAGAGCAAAGGGCAGAGCAAGACTTTCCCATTGACGAGTCAGACCACAAATTATGTTTGTGGTCTTTTTGTTTTATACTTGTGGCAGCCTTAAACCCCCTCTGTTATCGCTGTTGGGAAGATAAAAGAAGGTGCCCTTGTTTCAGAAAGTCCGCAGGTGTGCTGTTACCGCCCGGGGAGAGGAGACGTAGCTGGCTATGATGTATACGGAAGTCATGCGGCAGAACAAGCTGTTCCAGCAGTGCTATCACTGCGGAAAGAGCATTCCATCCCGGGATATTGTGATCTATGCCAGGAAAAATCAGCTGCCTGTGAATCGTCTGGGTATTACCACCGGAAAAAAAGTCGGCAATGCCGTCTGCCGCAGCCGTGCAAGACGGCTGATCCGGCAGGCATGGAGAGAGCATGAGCTGGAAGCCCCCGTAGGAATGGATATCGTCATTGTGGCAAGAAGCCATATTAATGAAGTAAAATCTACGGATATCAGTCAGTTTCTGGCGAACCGGGGAATTCCTGCCCTGCATAGGATTTATGCAGGGGGAACAGCTTCCGGCCGTTCGAGGACAAAACAATCATGAAATATTTGCTGGCGGGACTGATCCGGATTTACCGGAAATGGATTTCTCCCCTGTTTCCGCCCTGCTGCCGCTATACCCCCAGCTGTTCTGCCTATGCACTGGAAGCGGTGCTGCGGTTCGGTGCAGTAAAGGGGATGATTCTGGCAGTATCCAGATTGCTGCGCTGCCATCCATGGGCAGCGGGCGGCATTGACCCGGTGCCGGAGACCTTTTCCTGGAAGAAAGTTCCGGGCTATTTCCGGCAGCGAAATTCTTGATGATTACACATAAGGTAACCTCTAAAAACCCCTGTTTTTAAAATCGGAAAAGATAAAAGAATGAGAATAGTATAAAAACTTGTTTTAGAGGCTGCCATAAAGAAACCCAGGGTTTGGAAAGAGGTTTGTCAATTGGATTTTTTTATTAATATTGTCGGTATACCGCTCGGTTATATTATGAAGCTCATTTATCATCTTGTGAATAATTATGGCGTTGCCATTATTATCTTCACATTGATTACAAAGCTCATTATGTTTCCGATTTCCTATAAACAGCAGAAAAATTCTGCAAGGGTGCAGCTGATCAATCCAAAACTGGCAAAGCTGCGTGAAAAATATAAGGACAACCCCGAAAAGCTCCAGACGGAGCAGATGCGTCTTTATCAGGAAGAGAACATCAATCCCATGGGCTCCTGTCTGCCGATGGTGATTTCTCTCATCCTGCTCTGGGGTGTGCTTGCCGTTGTGTACAAGCCCATGACCTATATTATGGATTACTCCAGCGAGACCATCGCTGCCAGCAAGGAGATTGTGCTCCAGCTGGATCCGGATTCCTCTGTGAAAAAGGAATCCATGCGTGAAGAGCTGTTCATTATGGAAGCCATCATGCAGAATAAGGAAGCCTTCACAGAGGCTGCCAAGGAATATGAGGCAGTGGATCAGACATTTATTGACACTGTTTCTGATTTTGCAGAAACCTTTACCATCGGCAGCACCAATCTGAGCGAAAAGCCCAGCTTCAAGTATGCAGAAAATTCTACCATGTTTCTGTTCCTGCTGCCGTTCCTTTCCGGTATTGTGCAGCTCATTATGACCATTTACATGCAGGTGATGCAGAAGAAGCGCAACCCCGATATGCCCAGCATGGGCTGCATGAATGTGATGCTGTATGGTATGCCCCTTTTCTCCATCTGGCTTGCATTTACAGTGCCCGCCGGTGTTGGCTTTTACTGGCTGTGTTCTTCCCTGTTCTCCTTTATCCAGTCCATCGGACTCTATGCCTGGTTCAATGACAAACGGGTGGAGAAGATCGGTGAGAAGGAACGCGAAAAGGCTAAGAAAAACAAGCGCCGCCCTTCCATGATGCAGATGATGCTGGAGCAGCAGGAGGAACTGAACCGCCAGCAGTCCGGCAGCAGAAGCGGTCCTGCCAACCGTGTGCGCTATTCCGATGGCGACGACGCACCGAAGCTGTCCAAACGTGAACTGGATGAATATAATAATGCTGTTATCCGTGAGGCAAGAAGAAGAATGGCAGAAAAGTACGGAGAAAATGAAAATCAGGAATAGCCTGAATGTTAGGAGGTCATCAGTATGACACAAATTTTCACAGCAAAAACAGTGGAAGAAGCCAGGGAACTGGCTGCCAGAACCTTTGGCACATCCCAGGAGAACATCACCTTTGAGATTCTTGAGGAGCCGAAAAAGGGACTGTTTGGTTTCAAAAAAGGAGAAGCCCGCATCCGTGCCACCTATCTGTCCGTGCAGATTAATGAAGAGCCGGCTGCTCCGGCGGAGGAAGTTATCGAAACGGTTGCCACAGTTTCCGCAGAAGAACCGGCTCCTGTCAGCGAGACAAGCTTTGAGGAAGAAACCGCTCCTGAGAATGTTACAGTGACGGATTTCACAGAAGATGTGCCGGCGGATGAACTCCCTGCGGAGGTGACCGTCCCAGAAGAGACTGCTGAGGAGGCACCGGAAGCGGATACAGCGGAAGAAGCATCCGGAGATGCACCGACTGCAGAAGAAGAAAAGCGGATTGCTCCCATTGAGGAAGACGCTGCATTGATCAGCGGAGAACCCACGGAGGCCGGACTGGCAAAGGTTGAACGAGCAAAGACCTACCTTGCCGGTATTCTGGAGAAAATGGGCGTGGAAGCACAGCTGAATGTCACAGCCGGTGCTGAGAGCGCAATGATTGATATTGAAACCCCCAACAGCGGTGCCGTTATCGGCAAACGCGGTGAAACGCTGGATGCACTCCAGTACCTGGCGTTCATGGTTGCCAACCGTGGGGACAAGGAATACTACCGCATCATTCTTAACAGCGCAAACTATCGTGAGCGCCGCCGGAAGACCCTGGAAGAGCTGGCTGCCAAAATTGCACGGAATGTTCTGCGCAGCGGCAGACAGACGACGCTGGAGCCAATGAATCCTTATGAACGGCGCATCATCCACTCTGCAATTTCTGAAATTGAAGGCGTCAGCTCCAGAAGTGTGGGTGAGGAACCCTACCGTAAGGTCGTGATTTCTTCCCTGAACCGTCCCAATCGCCGCCGCCGCAACGATGCAAGGAGCGAACGCAGTGACAGAACGGAACGAAACGGAAACCGCAGTCAGAACCGCCGGCATAACGGGGACACTCCCCCTGTACGGACTTCCATGGATTTCATGAAAACCAGCTTCGAGAAGGACTACAAGCGTCCCAAGCCGGAGGATGATCTGAATGCAGGACTCTACGGAAAAATCGAATTCTAAGTGCAGAGCCTGCGCCGGAAGACGCATTTTGTGAGAACGATCGTGTATGCACTGGAGGCTGGATGGAAGATTCAGCCTCCTTTTTTGTCCGGAATACTGATCCTCCTCCAGGCTGTCATAGAGATACAGTCCGGAGGACAGCTGCCCATCGCATATTTGGAGGAATTATGGAAACCATTGCAGCAATTGCAACCCCCCACGGAACGGGCGGCGTTGCCGTCATCCGCATATCCGGCCCCCTGGCAATCCGCCGGGCCGCAGCTATCTTTTCCCCCGTCCGGGGCGATTCCCCTCTGGAAATGGCAGGGTACACCTGTGCTTACGGTTATATTACCCAGGAGGAACAGCGGCTGGACGACTGTGTGCTGACTGTATTCCGTGCTCCCCACAGTTACACCGGCGAGGACGTAGTGGAGATTTCCTGCCACGGCGGCAGGTTCCTGACCCAGAAAATTCTGCGCTGCGTTCTGTGTGACCAGGTGCGTCTTGCGGAACCCGGTGAATTTACCAAGCGAGCGTTCCTCAACGGCAAGCTGTCCCTGACCCAGGCAGAGGCAGTGGCGGATCTGATTTCTGCCTCCGGAGAGAATGCTGTGAAATGTGCCCGCTCCCTTCGGGAGGGCGCCACTTACCGCAGAATATCGTCCTTTTCCAGGACGCTTCTGGATATTCTTTCGGAGCTTGCCGTCTGGGCGGATTATCCGGACGAGGATATTCCCTCCGTTGACAGCGGTGTTCTGGAGGAACGGCTGACAGGTCTGATTTCGGATATGAGGAGCCTGCTGGATACCTACGATTACGGCAGAATCCTCCGGGAAGGGCTTCATACCGTCATTGCCGGCAAGCCCAATGTGGGCAAATCCACCCTTTTCAATGCCCTTAACGGCTTTGAACGGAGCATTGTTACGGATATTGCCGGCACCACACGGGACGTGGTGGAGGAGCAGATCCGCATCGGCGGCGTTTCCCTCCGCCTGTCCGACACTGCCGGTGTCCGTGACACGGAGGAGCAAATTGAAAAAATCGGCGTGGAGAAGAGCCTTGCCTTTCTTCGGGATGCGGATCTGGTGCTGGCAGTCTTTGATGTCAGCCGCCCCATGGAGGAGGATGACCGGACGCTCCTTTCACAGCTGCCCATGGAGCGCACCATTGCCGTCTGCAATATGACGGATCTTGGTGCAGTCTGGGATCTGAAAGCCTATCCATTTTCGGATATTGTCGAAATATCTGCAAAAACAACGGACGGCATGGATGCCCTGGAGCATGTGATTGAAGAATTTGCTAACCGGCATGCCGCCAATGCAGAGGATGGGCTGATCGCCAATGAGCGCCAGAGAAACTGCCTGTCCGGGGCAATTGATGCGGTGGAGGAGGGATTGGATGCCCTCCGGGTCGGGCTTGCCTATGATGCTGTTACTGTCAGCCTGGATGCAGCTGCCGACGCATTGCTGCAGCTCACTGGTGAACGGGTGACGGATGCAGTGGTGAATACGGTTTTTTCCCGGTTCTGTGTGGGAAAATAATTCAGTTTACTTCGTGATATATAATACTGATTCAATTCGTATTTTAAGGAGAAAAACATGAGCTACGAAATGGGAACCTATGATGTCATCGTGGTGGGTGCAGGTCATGCCGGCGTGGAAGCCGGACTGGCAGCAGCACGCCTTGGATGCAGTACCATGCTGCTGACCATTTCCCTGGATCAGATTGCCAATATGCCCTGCAATCCGTCCATCGGCGGCACGGCAAAGGGGCATCTGGTGCGTGAAATTGACGCTCTTGGCGGTGAAATGGGCAGAGCGGCGGACGCCTGCTTTATCCAGAGCCGTATGCTGAACCGGGGAAAGGGACCTGCCGTCCACAGTCTTCGTGTTCAGGCGGATCGTGTGCGGTACCATGAGTATATGAAGCATGTCTGCGAGCAGCAGGAAAACCTGAGCATCAAGCAGGGCGAAGCAGCAGAGATTATAGTGGAAAACAGCGAAATACAGGGAATTATCACCCGTCTTGGCGCCGTGTACCGCAGCAGGGCGGTCATTATTGCGACCGGTACCTACCTCAAGGGTAAAATTCATATCGGGGAAGTTTCCTATGAAAGCGGCCCCGATGCCGCCCTTCCCAGCAATGCACTTTCTGCCAGTCTCCGGCAATATCTCCCCCTGCGCCGGTTCAAGACCGGAACTCCCTGCCGTGTTCATCGCCGGAGCATTGATTTTGACCGGATGGAGCGCCAGGACGGCGATGCAGAGATAACGCCCTTTTCCTTTGCCAATGACGGAAAGTCCATGCATAATCAGGTTTCCTGCTATATTGCCTATACCAATGAGGAGACCCATCGTGTGATCCGGGAAAATCTTCACCGTTCCCCCCTCTATTCCGGAAGAATTGAGGGTGTGGGACCGCGGTATTGTCCGTCCATAGAGGACAAGGTGGTGCGTTTTTCTGACAAGCCCCGCCATCAGCTTTTTGTGGAGCCAATGGGGCTGACCACGGAGGAATTTTATCTCCAGGGCATGTCCTCCTCCCTGCCGGAGGATGTACAGCTTGCCTTTCTCCGTACCATTAAAGGACTGGAACATGTGGAAATCCTGCGGCCAGCCTATGCCATAGAGTATGACTGCGTGGATCCCACTGCCCTGTATCCCACTCTGGAAACCAAAGCAGTCAGGGGACTCTACGGAGCCGGGCAGTTCAACGGCAGCTCCGGCTATGAGGAAGCCGCCGCCCAGGGCCTTATCG
>CAZXVI010000006.1:0-72629 GCA_964644275.1 uncultured Ruminococcus sp.
AGGACCAGCCACGCTCCCACATGCTGCGCAGGACATTGCCGACGGTAGGCATATGGTAGGCAGGAAGCTCCATGACAAAGGGAGCGGGATCACCTGCAAAAAGCTTTGTTTTCTTCAGCATGATACCGGAAATAATAATGGCTGCCATACCGATGAAGTATGTTGTGGGTGCCACCCATGCAGCACCGCCGAAAATTGCGCCTGCAATCATGGCAATGAAGGGCAGCTTTGCACCGCAGGGGATAAAGGTTGTGGTGATAATGGTCATACGGCGGTCACGTTCATTTTCAATGGTACGGGATGCCATAATGCCGGGAACGCCGCAGCCGGTACCAATGAGAATCGGAATAAAGGACTTGCCGGAAAGCCCGAATTTGCGGAAAATACGATCCAGTACAAAGGCAATACGCGCCATATAGCCACAGGATTCAAGGAATGCCAGGAAAATGAACAATACCAGCATCTGGGGAACAAAACCCAGTACAGCACCTACACCTGCCACTATGCCGTCCAGAATCAGACCGGAAAGCCAGTCTACACAATGAATTGCATTCAGGCCTCTTTCTACCAGAACTGGGATACCGGGTACCCAGATGCCGTAATCCGCCGGATCAGGATCCGCACAGTCATAGGCTTCATAAACCGAAATCGCTGCTGCAAGATCACTGCCGTTGGAAACGACTTCCTCATCCGCCATGGTTTCCTCGTCAATTACAAAATAGGATGCTTCCGTATCAGCGGAAAACTGTGCGGAGAATTCCCGGAGTGCTGCCAGTGCAGCGGCAGCATCAAAGGCTTCGGATTCCGCATCCAGCGCTGCACTGATTTCTTCCGTATCCAGTCCCTGCTCCTCAGCATAGCCGATAAATCCGTTTACGACCTGGGAGGCCTCTGTAAATTCATCGGCAGCTTCCGAATAGGCGCTCCCTCCCGTAATGTGGAACCCATCCCCGAACAGACCGTCATTTGTCCAGTCCGTCACCCAGGCACCAACTGTGGTTACGGAAACAAAGTACACCAGGAACATGATTACTGCAAAAATCGGCAGCGCTGCAAAACGGTTGGTTACAACCTTATCAATCTTGTCAGAAACAGAAAGCTTGCCGCTGTCTTTTTTCTTGTAGCAGCCCTTCAGCAAGTCGGAGATGTATACATAGCGCTCATTGGTGATAATGCTCTCCGCATCATCATCCAGCTCATCCTCCACAGCCTTGATATCCCCCTCAATGTGGGAAAGGGAACTCTCGCTGAGATGCAGCTGCGCAATTACCTGCTCATCACGCTCAAATAATTTGATGGCATACCAGCGCTGCTGTTCTTCGGGCTTATCATGTACAGATGCCTCTTCAATGTGGGCAATGGCATGCTCCACAGTTCCGGAGAAGGTGTGCATGGGAACGGGCTTGCCTGCTTTGGCGGCTGCTACGGCGGCATTGGCTGCCTCCGTGATCCCCGTGCCCTTCAAGGCAGAAATTTCTACCACCTTGCAGCCAAGGCGGCGTTCCAGCTCTTCCGTTCTGATCAAATCACCGTTCTTGCGAACCACATCCATCATATTGACAGCGATAACTACCGGAATGCCAAGCTCCGTCAGCTGGGTGGTCAGATACAGGTTCCGTTCCAGATTGGTGCCGTCCACAATGTTCAAAATTGCATCGGGGCGCTCACCGATTAAGTAATTTCTTGCAACAACCTCCTCCAGCGTATAGGGAGAGAGGGAGTAGATACCGGGCAGGTCGGTAATGATAACGCCTTCCTGCTTTTTCAGCTTTCCTTCCTTCTTTTCCACTGTCACACCGGGCCAGTTGCCGACAAACTGATTGGAACCGGTCAGTGCGTTGAACAGGGTCGTTTTGCCGCAGTTTGGGTTGCCCGCAAGGGCGATTCTGATTTCCATTGGTTATGTCCTCCATTTCAAAGTTAGCGTTTGCTAACAGCCTGCCAAAAAGATTTTCCTTATTCTACCTCAATCATTTCTGCATCCGCTTTGCGCAGAGAAAGCTCATAGCCGCGGACCGTGATTTCAACAGGATCTCCCAAAGGTGCAACCTTCCGGATGCGGATTTCCGTTCCCTTGGTAATGCCCATATCCATAATTCTGCGCTTTACCGCTCCCTCTCCATGGAGACGAACCACTCTGACGGTCTCACCAATTGCTGCTTCTCTGAGATTTTTCATCGTATTTCCTCCTAAACCATGATTTTCTGCGCCATTTCCTGGCTGATGGCAACTCTTGATGCCTTGACGTTCACAATGAGATTGCCGCCAAGATTGTTGATGATGGTGATCGTTCCGCCGACCACGAATCCAAGATTTTCCAGGTGCTTTCTGACCTCTGGTTTTCCGCTGATTTTGCGGATGATATTCTCTTCACCGATTTCTGCGTAAGTAAGCGGCATCATAGCTTCACATCCTGTAAAAATATTAGTTAGCATACTCTAACTACAGTTTAGTATAACAGAAACGGATACAATTGTCAAACAGAATTCTGTATTTTTCTATATTTTTGGCCAATCCCACAATTTTTGAATTATAATCTGATCTGTATTTGTTAGATTTTGTAATTTTTCAGGCAGGAAAGTACGCAATGGCTAACCCATTGTTAGATTGTGCAACAAACAAAGGTACCATACAGTCTGTAAACTGATGGTACCTTTCTGCAGCAACAGCTGATTTACCAGGCAAAGAGGAGTTTTTTCCAGAGAAGAAGGCATTCCCTCACCCAGCAGCAAGGGATCAGGTACCAGGCAGTACGGGCGGAGGTATGTCTTGCCCGGAGTCCCAGTTCTTTGGCAATGACAGCACAGCGGCGCTGATGAAAGCCATTTGTAATAATTGTAACTGCAGTGCCTAATTCTTTCTCCTCCAGAATACGCCTTGCGTTCAGAAGATTTTCATAGGTAGTCATAGATGCCTCTTCCGTCAGCAGTCTGTCTTCGGCAATGCCCCGCTCCAGAAGGGCCTGTTTGATCCACTGCGCTTCACTTACAGCGGATCTGCCGGTGCTGCCGCCGCTGAGAATTGCCTTGGCTTCCGGAAACTTTGTCAGGTAAGCATACGCCGCATCAATCCGTCGGGAAAGCATGCGCTTTTGCAATGAATTGTTCATCGTGCAGCCGAGGACAATGGCAGGCGCAGACTGTTTGGGACGTTTCAGAATTGTCAGAAGCATTTGCAGACTGCATACCAGACCTCCCACAATACAGACTGCCAGCGTCCCTAAGAACACGCACAGCAGCACATGACCGATGCCGTTTGCCCAGATCCGCTGCATCCAGTTTCCAATCAGGGAGTTACAGGAAAAATAAAGCAGCAAGGCAAGGCTTAGCAATGTACCGGCAATGCTGCCGGCATGGCGTATACCGAAGAGAAATGGCAGGAGAAAACACAGCAGAAGCAGAAAACTCAGCAAGCTTCCGACAGTCAGAACCCATATATTGTGAATGATAAACATTCAAGCACTTCCCTTCATCCAAAGGTGATCGTTACAAGCCCCGGTTTTCTCTGGGGAAAATCAAAAAGCAGATTTTGTGTTATCCGAATACAACCTGATAGCATACGCCAAGCCATTCCCTGACCCAGTAGGTAGGTACCAGATACCAGGAGGTTCTGGCAGAAATATGATCACTTTGCAGTCCAAGGCTGTCGGCAATCAGCGATGCCCGGTACTGGTGGTAGCCGTCCGTTACAATTGTTATTGTATCGCCGAGCTGGTGCTCTTCCAGAAATGTCCGGGCATTCTGAAGATTTTCATATGTGGAGGCAGAATCCGCATCCATCATAATCCGCTCCGGAGCAATTCCCTTATTGGTCAGATAGTCAAACATGCACTGGGCTTCACTGATGGATTCATCCGGTCCCTGACCGCCGCAGACAATCACCGGCACATCCGGATGAGCCTCCAGATAGGCATAAGCGGCATCCAGCCGCCGCTGGAGCATCAGACTGGGGGCGCCGTTGCGCACTTTACAGCCCAGCACAACCACAACACTCTCCTGCTTCGGCGCGTCATAGATTGCATGCACCATCAGTCCACTGATCAGCATGGCCAGTACAGCGGATATGCAGATGATACCAATTCCCAGGCCCACGAGAATTTTTCCTGGCAGGCAGTTCCAAAGGCGCTGCAATACTCTTGCACTCCAGGAATTGGCGGCAAAGTACACAAGTCCCAGAAGACAGGCTGCAATTCCTGCCAGATTGCCGGCATTGACAATACCAAGAAGGCAGGAATTGACAAAAAAACAAAGCAGCACCAGGAACACAGCACTTCCAAGGAACCGAATCCAGAAGTGATGAATCTCAAACATTATTCTTTGTAGGTTTTTAATGCCTGCGCCAGCTGATCCGGGCAGGAGCTGGGTTTTCCGTTACAGGTAAGACCTTCCAGACGTGCAATCACATCTTCCACCTTCATGCCTGCAATCAGGCTGCAGATGCCTTTTGTATTGCCGTTGCATCCGCCGATGAACTGGCAGCTTTTGACAATACCGTCCTCAACTTCCAGGTTGATCTGACGGGAACAAACGCCCTTGGGCTGATAAGAAAATTTCATATACAAACTCCTTTTCTTTAGGGGGCTTTCAGCATTATGCGAGGGGATTCTCCTTGAGACCGGCAACACCGGAATCAATGGCAGCCTGCGCCACAGCTCTGGCAACAGCCAATGCTACACTGCGGTCAAAAGCATCGGGGAGGATGAACTCCGTGCAAAGCTTGTCATCGGTCACACAGCCTGCAATAGCCTTTGTAGCTGCAAGCTTCATTGCCTCGTTGATATCCGTTGCACGAACTGCCAGCGCACCCTTGAATACACCGGGGAAGGCTACAACATTATTAATCTGATTCGGGAAATCGCTGCGTCCGGTTCCTACAATGAAGGCACCGGCTTCCTTTGCAAGATCCGGCATGATCTCCGGAGTAGGATTTGCCATGGCAAATACAATGGGTTTCGCATTCATGGAAGCAATCATTTCAGGTGTCAGGAGACCGGGCTTGGAAACTCCGATAAACACATCCGCACCCTTTACAGCATCGGCCATCGCACCGTGCCTGTGCTGCCGATTGGTCATTGCTGCAATGGTAGTATGTGCAGAATTTTCATATGTTTCATCGGAGGACAGAATTCCCTTGAGATCCACCATAATAATATTGCCAACGCCCAGAGAAAGCAGGTGCTTTGCAATAGCAATACCTGCGGAACCGGCGCCATTGATGACAATTTCCAGCTCCTCAATCGCCTTTCCGGAAACCTTGCAGGCATTGACAAGTGCAGCGGCAACGACAATGGCAGTACCATGCTGGTCGTCATGGAACACGGGAATATCCACACGTTCCTTCAGTTTGGCTTCGATTTCAAAGCAGCGGGGCGCTGCGATATCCTCCAGGTTAATACCGCCGAAGCTGTAGGCGATATTTGCAATGGTGTTGACAATCTCATCCGTATCCTTGGAATTGATGCAGAGCGGGAATGCATCTACATCCGCAAATTCCTTAAACAGAGCGCATTTTCCCTCCATTACCGGCATTGCGGCACGGGGACCGATGTCGCCCAGTCCCAGCACTGCGGTGCCGTCGGTAATGACAGCTACCAGATTGTGACGCCGTGTCAGGGTGTAGGAAAGGGACGGATCCTTTTCAATCTCCAGACAGGGCTGTGCCACACCGGGGGTATAGGCGTGGGAAAGAGAATCTCTGTCATGAATGGGAGTACGGGAAATGATTTCAATCTTTCCTCCCCACTCCTTATGTTTTTCCAGGGATGACTGCATAATGTCCATGTTGCTAAGCTCCTTAATGATTTTTATAGTTTTCCGGCATGCCGGAATTTAATGCAAAACTACCAGATAAAATCCTGGATGGTAACATCCTTGCCGCTGCCCTTGGCCGCAGAATACGCCAGAACAATGCTGGCATCCACAGCATCTATAGAACCGTCGGCGTTGACATCCGCTGCAGTTTCAAAGGATGCTACAACGGGATACTCCCGCCCCACTGCCATTGTGGCAGAATACTGCAGAATGGTACTGGCATCGGAGGCATTGACGGATTTTGTTCCGTTCACATCTCCCAGTTCCCGCTCGGGAATATACTGGTCATCATATACATATGGCTCCGAGCCATCCGTTACGCCGATCAGGAACATACTCCAGTAATGACCATAGGTTGAGTCGGCATCATAATAGTAACCGATCCCAATATGGGTGTAATTTTCCCCCAGAATATTCTCTCTGTGGCCTTCGGAATTCATCCATTGATCCACAGTGGACACCGGATCCGCACGGCCTGCAGCGATATTTTCCGCTACAAAAGAATATGTGATTCCTGCCTCCTTGAGGGCAGTAAAGCACAAGCTGCCGTCGGGACGATTATGCGAAAAGTTCTCCGCCAGTTCCTCGGCACGGGTATTGGAAACCTCAAGCAGCAGCGGCGTGACAGCCAGCTCATTCAAACCGTAGGAAACGCGGATATTGTTTACTGTATTAATTACAATTTCTGCATTATTCAGCGCTGTTTCTTCCGTAGTTGCCGCCGACACCGTTGCATAGGAGCTGCAGGGAATGGCAGCGGCGCAGCATGCTGTTACAGCAGCCACAAAGCGATAAAACTGTTTCACAAGGAGCACTCCTTTCAAAAGCAATTTGTGAAAGTGAACCGACTGCAAAACGCCGATTCGCCGATTCTATGATGTACTTATAATAATATTGTAGCATTTTGTATAACGAAAGTCAAGCATCCGCAGTGAATATTTTTATTCCGTTTCCCGTTTTAAAAATAAAACTGAAAAAAACAGAATAAATTTAGAAAAATATCTTTTCTTTTCAGGAAAAGTATGTTATAATAATAACAATTACCGGTTCTCTTCCTTTCGACCGAAACGGATGAAGATACCGCAGCATTTTAGGAGGTATATTATGCGTGCTGTTATTACTGTAATTGGCAAAGATACTGTTGGAATTCTGCACAAGGTCAGCGGCATCTGTGCAAAGCATAACGCAAATGTGGAGGAAGTAACCCAGAGCGTTCTGCAGGATATGTTTGCAATGATCATGCTGGTGGACATTACCAAAATGGGATCCGATTTTTCTTCTCTTACCGATGATATGGAAGCTCTTAGCAAGGATCTGGGGCTGGCAATTCACTGTATGCATGAGGATATTTTCAATTCCATGCATAAAATCTGAGATGCAGGTTCCCTGCTGATAAAAAATTGAGGTGAAATCATGCTGAATACATTTGATATTCTGGAAACCATCCGTATGATTCAGGATGAGTGTCTGGATATTCGTACCATTACCATGGGTATTTCCCTGCTTGACTGTATCGACCCAGATATTGATAAAGCATGTCAGAAGGTCTATGATAAGATCACAACCAAGGCCGCCAATCTTGTGAAGGTCGGTGAGCAGATTGAAAAGGAATACGGTATTCCGATTGTCAACAAGCGTATCTCGGTAACGCCCATTGCCATGCTGGCGGCAGCCTGCCCCAATGACAGCCCTGTAAAATTTGCTCTGGCTTTGCAGAAGGCAGCGGACACCTGCGGCGTGAACTTCATCGGCGGTTATTCTGCGCTGGTGCAGAAAGGCTTCAGTGCTGGTGATCTGCGTCTGATTGAATCCATTCCGGAGGCACTTTCCGTTACCGATAATATCTGCTCATCCGTCAATGTGGGTTCCAGCAAGTCCGGCATTAACATGGACGCTGTGGCGCTGATGGGCAAGGTTGTTCTGGAATCCGCCAGAATCACCGCTGACCGCCAGTGCATCGGACCGGCAAAGCTTGTGGTATTCTGCAATGCGCCGGAGGATAATCCTTTCATGGCAGGTGCCTTCCACGGTCCCGGTGAGCCGGACTGTGTCATCAATGTGGGCGTTTCCGGCCCCGGCGTTGTCCGTGCTGCCATTGCCAAATATCCCGATGCCACCATTGACGGGATTGCGGATGTCATCAAGAAAACTGCATTCAAGGTAACCCGTATGGGACAGCTGGTGGGCTCCAGAGCCTCTCAGATGCTGGACGTTCCCTTTGGTATCGTTGACCTGTCCCTGGCTCCTACCCCGGCTGTCGGAGACAGCGTGGCACATATCCTGGAAGGCATGGGCCTTGAGCAGTGCGGTACCCATGGCACAACGGCAGCCCTGGCATTGCTGAATGACGCTGTCAAAAAGGGCGGTGTCATGGCTTCTTCCAACGTCGGCGGTCTGTCCGGCGCCTTCATTCCCGTATCCGAGGATCGGGGAATGATTGATGCTGCTCTTGCAGGCACCCTTTGTCTGGAAAAGCTGGAGGCAATGACGGCAGTCTGCTCCGTTGGTCTGGATATGATCGTGGTGCCCGGTGATATTTCAGCAGAAACCATTTCTGCAATTATTGCGGATGAAGCCGCCATCGGCATGGTGAATAACAAGACGACTGCTGTCCGCCTCATTCCTGCCATTGGCAAGCAGGAAGGCGACATGCTGGAATTCGGCGGTCTCCTGGGCAGCGGACCGGTCATGCCCATCAACCGCAAATCCCCTGCCAAGTTTATCTCCCGGGGAGGAAGAATTCCCGCACCGATGCACAGCATTAAAAATTAAATGACAAAGGAGTCTTTTCTATGAAGTATCTCGTAGTTCTCTTTGACGGTATGGCTGATTACCCCATTCCCGAGCTGGGCGGAAAAACTCCGCTGGAAGCAGCGGACACACCGAACATTGACAAGCTGGCCAGAACTGCAACTGTAGGTCTGGTAAAAAGTGTGGATGACGGCATGAAACCCGGCAGTGATGTGGCAAATCTGTCCATTCTTGGCTACGATCCGAAGAAATACTATACCGGACGCTCCCCTCTGGAGGCTGGAAGCATTGGTATTGATATGAAAACGACGGACGTTTCCCTGCGCTGCAATCTGGTTACTCTGTCCGACGAGGCAAACTATGAGGACAAGACCATTCTGGACTACTGTGCGGATGATATCTCTTCAGAAGATGCCGAAGTGCTGGTAAAATATCTGGCTGAACACCTTAACAATGAGGAATTCACCTTCTACAATGGTGTCAGCTACCGTCACTGCCTGATCTGGAACAAGGGCACCCTGGATGTCGGAACACTGACGCCTCCTCATGATATCACAGGCAAGCCCATCAAGGAATACATCCCGACGCATCCCAATGCAGCGAAACTCTACGATCTGATGGTGAAGTCCTACGAACTGCTCAAGGATCATCCTCTGAATCTGGAGAGGATCAGGAACGGGAAGCGCCCTGCCAACAGTATCTGGCTCTGGGGCGAAGGCGTTCGTGCCCAGCTGGATGACTTTTATGAGAAGTACGGTCTCCGCGGCTCCATGATCTCCGCCGTTGACCTGCTCAAGGGCATTGGCAAGTTTGCCAACATGAATGTGGTACATGTGGACGGCACTACCGGTTACATTGATACCAACTTTGAGGGCAAGGCACAGGCTGCCATTGAAGAATTCAAGAGAGGACAGGACTTTGTGTACATCCATGTAGAGGCACCGGATGAGTGCGGACACAGGAGCGAAACGGAAAACAAAGTGAAGGCAATTTCCATTATTGACAGAACCATCCTGGGACCTGTGACAGACTATCTGCGCAGCCAGGGCGATTTCAAGGTTCTCGTTACACCTGACCATGCAACTCCCCTGTCTCTGAAAACACATACCAATGACCCGATTCCGTTCATGATCTACGACAGCACCAAGGAGGCTGCCGGTGTGGACGGCTTCTGTGAACGAACAGCTAAGGAAACCGGTTTGTTTGTACAGCCGGGGTACACCATTATGGAGCGGTTTGTGAAGTAAGCTAAATCCCAAAAGTAAGGGTGATAATTATGACTGTTGTATTCTGCATCTTATTTTCATTTAGCTTCATTACTGCATTTTTAGGTGGTCTTGATCTGTTGTTTTCGTTGAATATTCAATATGAAATAATATCCATACTATCTGTTGGTTCCACGATAATTCTGACCATAGCAATACTCTGGAGTCAAAAACGAAATCCGACATTCCAGCTTCATAGACCGCTTAGAAAATTCTGTGTCACTGCATCCTGTATTTTGTTCATTATTGTCTTTTTTATATTTAATTATCGTACAGTTGGCATAGAACGCGGCAGTGAACAGTACCTGCAGCTAATGGATAAGGCAGGGTTAACATTTTGTCCGGTCTGGAGTGCTTCCATCTGTGATATAGTTCACAGAAAGCATAAAAGTGTATAAAAACTGGCAGCTTCAAAAAACTCTCGGTTTCTATAGGATGGGCATAGCATCACTGAAGCAAAAATAGAATATATTCCGCAGCCTAAAAGAATACCCTGGGAAGAAATAATTCTCTTCCCAGGGTATTTTATAATTCACGAACCGGCATGCTGTCGCTTCCTTTCTGCTGCATCCAGCAATACCGTCTCTGTCCGTTCAAACAGATTGCAGGCGGTTATTCCGACACACTGGACACCATCAAATACCAATTCTACCATCCAGGGCATCAGCGTCCGGATGGCTTCAAATTCCCGGAAACCAAAGGACGGCTGGAAGTAATGGATAACGGTGCTCAGTGCCGTCCCATGAGAACCAATTGCAATACGCTGGTCCCTGCATTGCTTCAGTACCTCCTGCAGGGCACGGATATTCCTTGACTGCACTTCGCGGAGGGATTCTCCGTTTGTCAGATGATAGTCAAAATCTGCCCACTGCCGTCTGGAAAAGTCATGGAAATCCTCTATCCATACATCAGCAATCCTGCGCTCCCGGAAATCCTCAATGACTGTGATTGGCAATCCTGCTGTATCCGCATAATCCTGAATTGTTTCCAGCGCACGAAGATAAGGACTGGAAAGCAGTACATTTACATTATGCTCTGCCAGATACCGTGTCACAAGCTTCCGGTCGGCAAGCCCTTTTTTCGTCAGCGCACGGGATTGTTCATCATGATTCTCATAATCCGGCTCTGCGTGCCGGACAAAAAACACATGGGTCATTATAATCACCTCAGATACGATGATGGGGCAACCCCTAAAACTATGTTTTCAGAGGTTCTTATAAAAAAGGATGGTGTCCCGCCAGCTTCCATCTTTGGCATGAAATGCCCCCGGAACCTCTCCTATCTTCACAAAGCCGAGCTTTTCATACAGGGTAACAGCGGCATGATTGTCCTTGACTACAGCATTAAAGATCAGAAGGCGGTATCCCAGCGTTTTTGCCGCTGCAAGGCAGTGCCTGACAAGTGCCTCTCCTATATGCAATCCCCGGAAATTACTGCGCACGGCAAAGCTGGCGTTCGCCTGATGGCCGCATCTGCCCACATGATTCGGATGCAGAATATACAGCCCGGCGATATCGTCCCCCACCCTTGCAACGCCGGTAACATCCTGAGCAGCAAAGAAATCCCCTGCCTCTTCCGGCGTCAGCGGCATCTCCTGGGGAAACGCATTCCCTGACTCCACCACTTCATTCCAGATGGCTGTGATCTCCGGCAGATCCGCCGGACAGAATGGTTCGATACGGATTTCCATTTTACGTCCTCCTTACAGAATCACCATGGCATCGCCGAAGCTGAAGAAACGATACTCCTCCGCAACAGCAATCTGATAGGCCTTCATGGTATTCTCATAGCCCATAAAAGCGGACACCAGCATGATCAGTGTACTCTCCGGAAGATGGAAATTGGTAATCAGCCCGTCAATGACCCGGAACGCATAGCCGGGATAGATGAAAATATCTGTGTCGCCTTCGCATGCAGTCAGAGTGTCCCCGCAGCGCTGTGCGGCACTTTCCAGCGTCCGGCAGGACGTTGTGCCGACTGCAATCACACGGTTCCCCTTTGCTTTGGCTGCATTGATCAGATCGGCAGTCTCCTTAGGTAACATAAAATGCTCCGTGTGCATATGATGCTTTAAAATATCATCCTCTTTTACAGGGCGGAAGGTGCCCAGCCCCACATGAAGGGTAACATAGGCAATGGAAACCCCTTTGGCTTCCAGCTGTGCCAGCATATCCTTGGTAAAATGCAGGCCTGCAGTCGGCGCTGCGGCAGATCCCAGTTCCCGGGAATAGACCGTCTGATAGCGCTCCTTGTCCTCCAGCTTTTCCCTGATGTACGGGGGCAGGGGCATCTGTCCCACATCCTCCAGGGCTGTATAGAAATTCCCCTCACATGCAAAGCGGACAATCCGGTTGCCGTCCTCCAGAACCTCCAGGATTTCCGCCCGGAGTCTGCCTCCCCCAAACGAAAACCGGGCTCCCGGCTTACATTTTTTGCCGGGACGGCAGATGATTTCCCAGACCTTGTCTCCACGCTGGGAAAGCAGCAGAAATTCTACAAAGCTCCCGGTGCCCTCCTTTTCGCCGTACAGGCGTGCAGGCAGTACACGGGAATCATTAAGCACAAGCACATCACCGGGTTTCAGCAGCCGCTCCAGATCATAGAAATGGAGATGCTCGCAGGCACCCGTAGTGCGATTGACCGCCATCATTCTGGAGGAATTTCTTGGCTCAATCGGATGCTGTGCAATCAATTTTTCTGGTAGATCGTAGTAAAAATCAGATTTTTTCATATAAACTCCCTGTTTTTATAAATTTTTTCTTGACAAAAGCGTCAGGAAATGCTATCATATACTTAGGATAGAGGCGCGGCTGCGATGAGTAGCAGTTCGGAGGAGGCTCACTCCCGTGAGGTTCTGCCAAAGGCAATGCCGCCGAAGATGCAATGCGTGAGCAGCTTTGTTTCTGGTGCTGTACCAAAGAGGTGCTGCACTGTCATCATGTGTGATGGAGTGCTATCGGCAAAACAACGCCAGTAATTCTATTATAACGCATGATGAGCCGGTTTTCAACCGGTTTTTTCAATATTTGCAAATTTTTTTGAACGGCTCATATCCGGCCGTTCAGGATAGGAGAAGTACGATGAAGCAGTATAATGTAGGTATCCTTGGTGCAACGGGTATGGTGGGACAGCGTTTTGCAACGCTTCTGGAGAATCATCCCTGGTTCAATGTGAAGGTGCTCGCAGCATCCCCCCGCAGCGCAGGGAAAACATATGAAGAGGCTGTTGGCGGCCGCTGGGCAATGACCACTCCCATGCCGGAAAGCATGAAGCATATGATCATCCGTGACCTGAATGCAGAGATCAATGCAATTGCTGCTGAAGTAGATTTTGTATTCTGTGCAGTGGATATGAAGAAGGACGAAATCAAAGCACTGGAAGAAGCATATGCCAAGGCAGAATGCCCCGTCATCTCCAACAACTCTGCACACCGTTTCACTCCCGATGTTCCGATGGTTGTACCGGAAATCAATCCTGACCACATTGAGATCATTGCATCCCAGAAGCAGCGTCTGGGTACAAAAAGAGGCTTTATCGCCGTGAAGTCCAACTGCTCCATCCAGAGCTATGTTCCTGCTCTGCATCCGCTGAGAAAGTTCGGTCTGAAAAATGTACTGGCATGCACCTATCAGGCAATCTCCGGTGCGGGCAAGACCTTTGAAACATGGCCGGAAATGGTAGATAACCTGATTCCGTTCATCGGCGGTGAGGAAGAAAAGTCCGAACAGGAACCGCTGAAGGTGTGGGGTACCATTGAGAACGGCCAGATTGTAAAGGCATCCGCTCCCAATATTACTACACAGTGCCTGCGTGTGCCGGTTTCCGATGGCCATACAGCTGCTGTATTTGTTTCCTTCGAACAGAAGCCTGAGAAGGAAGAAATTCTGGAGCTGTGGAAAAATTTCAAGGGTGTTCCCCAGGAGCTGGAACTGCCCTCTGCTCCGAAGCAGTTCATTCATTACTTTACAGAGGACAACAGACCCCAGGCACATCTGGACCGCAACCTGGAGAAAGGTATGGCGGTTTCCGTTGGTCGTCTGCGTGAAGATACACAGTTTGACTATAAGTTTGTCTGCCTGTCCCACAACACCCTGAGAGGTGCTGCCGGCGGCGGTGTACTCCTTGCTGAGCTTCTCGCAGCAAAGGGTTACTTTGACTAATCAGGCGCTGCTCCCGTCCGGCAGTGGAAATGTGCGGTAATACTATTCCCATTTGAAAATCATGAAAGAATTTCATGATTTTCATAGCTGCCGCAGGCGGCGTATGGGAATGAATGAGACGGATTTTATGCCGCTTTACGGCATAAAATGGCGGGCGCTCCAGCGCACGCCTCAAATTAAACTATTTCAATAGTTTGATTTGAGATTAGTATAAAATCCCATTGCGGAGGGAAAACGCATTGCCAATCCCAAACTTACTTGGAGGGAACGATATGAAGAACACAATTTTTACAGGTGCCGGCGTAGCTATTATCACACCGTTCAATGAGGATGGTTCCATTAATTTTGATGGTCTTGGCACCAACATTGACTACCAGATTGCAAACGGCACCGATGCAATTATTATCTGCGGCACAACCGGTGAGGCTTCTACCATGACGGAGGAGGAACACCTGGAGTGCATCCGTTATGCGGTGGAGCGTACCAATCACAGAATTCCGGTCATTGCCGGAACAGGAAGCAATGACACCCGAACGGCCATTGCACTGTCCGCTGAAGCTGAAAAGCTGGGTGCGGATGGCTTGCTGCTGGTAACGCCCTACTACAACAAGACTACCCAAGCCGGTCTCATCCGGCATTTCACCGCCATTGCTGACAGCGTGAATATTCCGATCATTCTGTACAATATCCCCGGACGTACCGGCATGGCAATTTCCGTGGATGCTCTGAAGGTACTGGCGCAGCACAGGAACATCGCTGCAATTAAGGAAGCAAGCGGCAATATCAGCTACACTGCACAGGTTGCTGCTGCAGTTGGTGATCAGCTGGATATCTACAGCGGCAACGATGACATGATTGTTCCGGTAATGGCACTGGGCGCAAAGGGCGTGATTTCCGTTCTGTCCAATATCCTGCCCAGGGAAACCCATGACATCTGCCAATACTGTCTGGACAACAATTTCCAGGCTGCCACTGCAATGCAGCTGCGCTATCTGGAAGTGATTAACGATCTTTTCTGTGAGGTTAATCCGATTCCGATTAAGGCTGCCATGAACATGATGGGAATGGCTGCCGGTTCCCTGCGCATGCCTTTGGTGGAAATGGGCGAGGCCAATGCCGCTAAGCTCAGAGATGCGATGCAGCGTGCCGGCATCCTTGCATAATCTGACAAGGAGGTACAAAGCATTGGATCAGATAACGATTCTCATAACCGGCGCAAACGGAAAAATGGGGCATGCGGTAGCTGCCGCCATTGCCGGCAGAGAGGACTGTACTGTTTCAGCCGGTGTGGATCTGAACACAAAGCAGTATGGGAATTTCCCCGTTTATGAAACTTTTTCCGCAGTACAGGATAAACCCGATGTGCTCATTGACTTTTCCAATCCGGCACTGCTGGACGGCATTCTGGATTACTGTCTGGTGAATGGCGTTCCCTGCGTACTTGCAACAACGGGCTATAGTGAGGAGCAGATCGCAAAAATCAAAAAAGCGTCTGCCTCCATTCCGGTTTTCTTCTCCTTCAATATGTCCCTGGGCATCAATCTGCTGGTGCAGCTGGCCAAAAAGGCAGTTTCCATTCTGGGCGGACAGTTCGATATTGAGATTGTCGAAAAGCATCACAATCAGAAGCTTGACGCTCCCAGCGGTACAGCTCTGATGCTGGCAGACGCCATGAATGAGGAGCTGGAGGGCAAGTACCATTATGTGTACGACCGTCATTCCAAACGTCAGAAGCGTGAAAAGCTGGAAATCGGCATGCACGCCATCCGCGGCGGTACCATTGTGGGCGAACACGATATTATTTTCGCCGGTCATGATGAGGTCATTACGCTCTCCCATTCTGCGGCTTCCAAGGAAGTGTTTGCAGTGGGTGCCGTGAATGCGGCAGTCTTCCTTGCAAAGCAGGAAGCGGGGCTGTATGATATGTCACAGCTGATAACACAGGGGTAATCAAACAACAATCTCTATGAAGATCACTGTGCGGGTGATGCAGAACTATTTCAAAGCTACTTTTGATGCTATGCGTCAAAAGTAGCTTTATGTTTCCGGCATGGACTTTTTACTATGGTAAGGCGGTAGCATTTAAATGATAAATCAGGATTTACAGGGAAGACATCATATGTCTAATAAGTAAATATGACATTTCTCGCTTTGTGTCCTTGTTATTTCTATAGATATTTTGTATAATTTCTATTGAAAGGAGGGTAATGGATGAATCAGCAAAAAATAGGTCTGTTTCTAAAAAGATTGCGAAAGGAAAAAGGACTTACACAGGAACAGTTTGCAGAAATTGTTAATGTATCAAACAGAACAGTATCTCGTTGGGAAAATGGAAATAACATGCCAGACTTAGATATTCTAATTGAAATATCTGACTTTTATGAAATTGAACTTCGGGAATTACTCGATGGAGAAAGGAAAAGCGAGAAAATGAATAACGAATTAGAAGAAACCGTATTAAAAGCAGTGGATTACACAAGCTCCGAAACTTCAAAGTTTACTCAAAGAGTACATTGGCTGCTGTTGATTGGGGCAATTCTTTGGGCTGCTTCTCAGCTAATCTGTCACACAGAACTTAGCGGAATTCATGCAATGAAGCTTTTTTCAGATTTTGCAGAAGGAATGGCGGGCGGAATGTTGATTTGTGGAATTGTCATGACAAGCCGCTACGGACAGAAAATAAAGGAATTTAAACAGCGATTGTTAAAAAGGCAATAACAACTTTTTTCTGTGAGAGAAATATACCCTGAGAAGAAAAAATTCTCAGGGTATATTTTTTATGGCAGCCTCATGAACTACATGGGGCTATTGTTATGCCTGCTCAAAAAAGCCGAATTTTTCCATGGCCAGGTAAATTCCGTCATGCCGCAGATCCTCCGTCACAAAATCTGCATAGGGAATCAGCTTCTCGCCGTTGCCCATGGCTATGGATGTGCCGGCAGCTTCAAACATGGGCAAATCATTCAGGCTGTCGCCAATGGCGTAGGCATCCGCTTTCTGCAATCCGTGGTGACGGAGCACAAATTCCATTCCAAGTCCCTTGGAACAGTTCAGAGGATGCATTTCTGCAAAGCCCCATCCTCTGTCCACAAAGGTAAAATAGGACGCAATCCCGGCTTTAAAGCCCTCCAGATCCGTTTTCTCATCATAGGCAATCACAAACTTGTCAAAGCCGAAATCTGCATCCTCCGTGCTGCGGTAAACATTTTTTTCCTGCATACGAAAGGTATCCCGGATTTGCAGAATAAACGGAAGGGCTCTTGTCTCAGGATCAAAGAAAAAGCCGTCACGATGCTCATAGAGCGGCGCCGCATTGCAGTGGCGCACCAGCTCCGTCATTTCCCGGCAGACGGACAAGGGTACAGTCTGGTAGAACAGCTCCTGTCCTTCACATGCAATGTAAGTACCGCAGCCGCAGATATAGCCGTCAAAGCCCAGCACACGCACATCCTCATCCACATTCACCACAGGCCGGCCGGTATTGACATACAGCAGGTGCCCTGCCTCCCGTGCCTGCCGCAGAGCTCTGACCGTGCTTTCCGGCACAAAATGGGAAGGATTATCCTCCATCAGGGTACCGTCGATGTCAAAGAACATAATTTTCCGTGACATATTAAACCTGCTTGAGGAGATGCACCAGCTCCAGGGCGGACATTGCACAGTCGTACCCCTTGTTGCCTGCCTTGGTACCTGCACGTTCGATGGCCTGCTCAATGGTATCGGTTGTCAGTACACCGAAGAGCACGGGAACTTCGGTCTCCAGAGAAACGGTCGCAATGCCCTTGGATACCTCGGCGCATACATAGTCGTAGTGGGAGGTAGAGCCTCTGATAACGGCACCAACACAGATAATGGCGTCATAGCTGCCGGATTTTGCCAGTTTTTTGGCTGCCAGAGGAATTTCAAAAGCGCCGGGCACCCATGCCAGTGTAATATTCTCGTCCGCAACACCGTGGCGAACCAGGCAATCCTGGGCTCCGCCGATGAGCTTTGAGGTGATGAATTCATTGAAACGGGATGCCACAATTGCAATTTTCAGTCCGTGGCCGCTGTAGTTTCCTTCTAATGTTTTCATAATTTGATTCCTTTCATTTTAGGGTTAATTATTGTTCGGGTACATCAATCATGTGCCCCATTTTTTCCTGCTTGGTGCGCAAGTAGAAGAGGTTCTCTGCTTTTGGTGGGATCTCAATGGGTTCTCTGGCAGCAATGGTAATGCCATAATCGGACAGGTCGGTGATTTTCTCCGGGTTATTGGTCATAATCCGCAGCTGTACCGCTCCCAGATCCTTGAGAATCTGGGCACCCTCACTGTAATCCCGCAGATCGGGAGCAAAGCCAAGCTCTACATTGGCTTCCACTGTATCCCTGCCGTGCTCCTGAAGATCGTAGGCCTTGATTTTATTCAGCAGGCCGATTCCTCTGCCCTCCTGTCGGAGATAGACCAGAATGCCTCTCCCCTCCTTTGCAATGCGTTTCATGGCAGAGTCCAGCTGTTCGCCGCAGTCGCAGCGGCTGGAACCGAACACATCCCCTGTCAGACATTCAGAATGCACTCTGCAAAGCACCGGCGCACCGTCTGCCACATTTCCCATGACCAGAGCAACATGCTCCCTTCCGGTAATCCGGTTGTGGTAGCCGTAAATCTGGAAATTCCCATATTTGGTGGGGAGATGGGCATGGGATACACGTTCCATGAAGGTATCATGCATCCGCCGGTATTTCTGAAGCTCCTTGATCGTGATGAACACCAGATCGTGACGCTTGGCAAATGCTGTGAGTTCTGTCAGTCGCATCATGGTGCCATCGTCCGCCATAATTTCACAGCAAAGGCCGCATGGCTCCAGTCCTGCAAGGCGCATGAGATCGACAGTGGCCTCCGTATGACCGTTGCGTTCCAATACGCCGCCGGGTCTGGCTTCCAGAGGGAACATATGACCGGGACGACGGAAATCCGCCGGTGCCGCATCCCTCTCCACACACATCCGGGCAGTCAGTCCCCGCTCCTCTGCAGAAATTCCTGTTGTTGTCCGCACATGATCAATGGACTCTGTGAAGGCTGTACAATGGTTATCGGTGTTATTGGTCACCATCTGCCGCAGTCCCAGCTTCCGGATATAGCTGCTGTCCATGGGCATGCAGATTAATCCTTTGGCATGGCATGCCATAAAGTTGACATTTTCCGTTGTGGCAAACTGCGCCGCACAGATCAGATCGCCCTCATTCTCCCGGTCGGGATCGTCCGTGACCAGAATCAGCTTTCCCTCACGAAGTGCCTGCAGTGCCTGGGGTATTGTATGAAATTCCATCTTTCGCTCCTTGTTTCTCAGGCAAAGCCGTGCTCGGCAAGGAATGCAGCTGTTATACCGCTGCCGGATGTTTCCCTGCTGCAAAGCTTCTCCACGTATTTTCCAATGATATCACACTCCAGATTCACCGGATCCCCCGGTTTCTTCCGGAGCAATGTGGTCTGGGCACCGGTATGGGGAATGACAGAGACTGCAAAATCTGTTTCGCTGATCTTAGCCACTGTCAGGCTGATGCCGTCAATGGCAACCGAGCCTTTTTCCACAATATAATGCAGCACCTGGGGTGAAGCCGCAATGGTCACCCAGACAGCATTATCATCCCTTCTCATGGCAGAAACCGTCCCTGTACCATCAATATGTCCGGAAACAATGTGACCGCCGAACCTTCCATCCGCCGCCATGGCACGTTCCAGATTGACAGGACTGCCTGGAATCAGACTGCCGAGATTGGTGCGCTGCATAGTTTCCGGCATGACATCCGCCGAGAAGCAGCTGCCGTCATAACGGCATACGGTCAGGCAGGTACCGTTTACGGCAATGCTGTCACCCACATGAATGTCTTCCAGCACGGTATGAGCATTGACGGTCAGTATGCAGGATCCGGAACCCCGGCGGATATCCCGGATAATTCCGATTTCTTCTACGATTCCTGTAAACATTTGCTCGCCTCCATATCATATTCCAGGAGGATATCATCTCCGAAACGGCGGATGCTCGGACTGCTCAGCTGGTAGGCCTCCTCCGGGCTTGATACACCAAGACCTCCGACGGCAGTTTTGGCAGAAATGCCGCCGAAAATTTTCGGTGCGATATAGATCTGCACATGCTGCACAATGCCGCTTCGCAGGGCTGCCTCATGGAGAGCGGATCCTCCCTCCAGAAGAATGCTGTCCAGCTCCATATCGCCAATAATACGGATGAGAGCACGCAGATCCACATGGCCGTCTTCGGAGGGAAGCTGCAGAACATGAACGCCGAAGGCTTCCAGCTTTTCACATTTTCTCCGATCCATACGGCAGGCAGCAACATAGGTGGGAATTTCATGGGCTGTCAGCACCAGCTTGCAGTCAAGAGGAATCTGCAGATTGGTATCGCAGACAAAGCGCACAGGATTTCTGCCGTTTTCAATCCGGCAGCTGAGCGTGGGGTCGTCCGCAAGAACAGTGCCGATGCCCACCATAATTGCTGCCACACGGTTCCTGGTTTCATGCACATGACGGCGTGACGCCTCATTGGTAATCCACTGAGACAGTCCGGCTCTTGTTGCCGTCTTGCCGTCCGCCGTCATGGCAGTTTTCAGAATACAGTAGGGCATCCGGGTACGGATGTAATGGAAGAAGATATGGTTGATGGCATCGCAATCCTCTTTGCAGAAATGCCGGATGACTTCTATTCCTGCCGCTTCCAGCTGAGCAAGACCTTTGCCGGCAACCAATGGGTTGGGATCATCGGAGCCTACAAATACCCTGGCAATGCCGCTCCCGATCAGCGCCTCGGTGCAGGGCGGATTCTTGCCATAATGACAGCATGGCTCCAGAGTCACATACATAGTTGCTCCTCTGGGATCCTCCCTGCAGTTTGCCAATGCGTTGCGCTCTGCATGGGGCATGCCGTAGCATTCATGGTAACCCTCACCGATGATTCTGCCATTTTTGACGATGACAGCGCCCACAAGGGGATTGGGATTCACTCTGCCGATTCCCCGCTGTGCCAGAACAACAGCCCGCTGCATGTACTGCACATCCGTCATATACATTTCCTCACTTTCATGAAAAAATACCCCGAATTTCACTTCGGGGTATCATAGGAACATCATCATTCTTCTCCCATCCGGACTATACCGTCGGTTTCGGATTCTCACCGAATCAACCCCTGTAAGGCTCACGGACTTAGGCATACACCATCACCGTCGGTTATGAGTTACACATACCCCGAAGAATACAATTACACTTTTTATATTATACTCCACGATCTGCCGTTTGTCAAGCCTTTGTTTCCCAGGGACACAGATCTCAGCCTGCTTCTGCTCCGTCAGCAGCAGAATCCACAGCCGGAGGCTCAGGCTCCGTCGGTACAGCCGGCGGTACCGTCTCCTGCACAGGAGGATTCGTTGGTGCATCCGTAGGCGTCACAACTTCAGCGGGAATTGTCTCACTTGCCATAGGAATATCCGTGTTTTCCGGAGGATCGACAATTTCCGGTGCGGTGGAAACCGGTTCGTGCCACTCTTCCGGGGGAGTTGTTGTCACAACAACTGGCTGCACAGGCTGGGTAGGATTCTCTACCGGGTCCTGATAAGCCGGTGACTGGGTGGAGGGCGCATCGCTCCACTGCTCATCAATGGGCTTTGTCTCATCGTCCAGATCCGCTTCCCAGGTAGAAAGCGGATGGGAATCGCTTGCTGTCTGTAAATCCTCAGTTGCATCAGCCGTTTCCTCCGATGCATTCTGAGATGTGGTTTCCGGATTCTCTGCACTGTATTTCTGGGGGTCAATGGGGAACATCATCAGAAACAGCAATATCAGACCAACCAATGCCAGAAAGCACACACATGCAATTACAGTGATTTTTGTTGATTTCTGAAGACCGGATATCATGTTTGGAATATTCATAGCTTGCTTTTCTCTCCTTCGGCACTGTATCTTTACTGTCTGCCTTTATTGTTATTGTTTTTTTTCATTTTTCTGCCTGTCATATCCGACAGGGCATAGGATTGCTGGTATACACGCCGGTAAGCTGTCGGTGTCATTCCGGCATGGCGTTTGAACTGCCGCATAAAATAAACATCCGACTCAAAACCGCTCCTCTGGGATATCTCTGTAATTGCCAGATCCGTCCGTTCCAGCAGCTGCTTGGAACAGGCAATCCTGCTCTCTATGACATCCTGTGTACAGGATGTACCGAAAGCCATAAGATATATTTTGTGAAAATAAGGACGGCTGATACATAGGCGGTTGCAGATATCCTGAATATACCAGCTTTTCTCCGGGTGCTGATATATTTCACTGCGCAGCTGGACTAATTTCTCATAGTGCGGAATATGCACCGCTCTCTCCGAATGCTGGATGTTCTGCAAAAGCAGGCAAAGCATCAATTCCAGCGAGGTACGGGCAATTTCCTGTTCCAGTGCTGATGCTGCATCCTTGACAGATGCCAGGATTTTAAAAATTTCCATTATCGCAAGGGGCTGCATTGCCAGATGTTCCATGCGGTAAGTCAGTCCGTTATGCTGGAGCTGCTGCTGATAACTGTTTGTCACACGCAGATGAAGCCAGCTGAAAACTGCAGTGTCCTGCAGTACAATTTGTAAAATACCATTTTCAAAGGGGTAAAGCGCAAAAGTAAAGGGCTGGAAATGATAGGACTGTTGATTCACCATCACAACAGCCGGGCTGTGAAACAGCAGCAATACAAGTTCTTGTCCTGTTTCTTTTTCAAACAGCTGCAATGATCCACCCTGATTGCGCTGACCGCAGTCAATAAGTACTGCCCGCTCGGATTGTACCATAATGCGACTCCCTTTCCTATATTAGCCCCTATTTTATTATCATACTACTTTTTACTATTTTTGTCAACACCATTTGAATGTTCGGAGTGGCTAAATGCGTTGTTAAAGAAAATTGATCACTGAAAAGGCTATTCACCATTTTGATAATGTTGTCGGTATTGATGCCCTATAGAATCCAAATCCTCCGAACTGTAATAGATATTGCAGTTTGCAGGACTCGTATAAAACCATTGCAATCCGCCAAAAAGTATGCTATAATGAGGCAAAGACTGCCAGAAAGGAGGCGTTTCCATGCGATCGCTCATCCAGCAATACCATCCCATCACTGCTACGCCATTCCGGAATGATGAAACCTACTGTGAGCTTACACCATGCAGCGCTTTACAACCCTATATCCGATGCTTCTGGGGCACAAGGCATCCTGTTGCAAGCGGACTGACACCCATTGCAGATGAGCTTGTCATCCCCGATACTTGCATGGACATCATCTTTGACATCGACTACACACGGAACAGCTGCAGCGGGTTCTTCTGCGCACTGGATGAGCATTCCTACCACTCCCATGGCACAAACAGCGGAACTCTGACAGCCACCTTTGCCATTCGCTTCTATGCATGGACGGCAATTCTCTTTGCTGAGCAGGATTTCCAGGAAAGCAGGAACCAAAGCTTCTGCTTGGATACATTCTATCATGAGCTCAGGTCCGATCTGGAGCCGCTGCTGTTCGATATGCCGTCCCTCCGTGAAAAAGCAGAAATTGCAGAGAAATTTCTGCTGAACAGGCTCCGGCTGAACCGCATCAATCCTGATCTTATGAATGCCATCCACCATATGCTCGATACCAGCGGACGGGCAAGGATCTCCGATCTCTGCGGCTATACTGCTGTATCGGAAAAACAGCTGGAGCGTATGTTCCGATATAATATGGGGGTTTCACCGAAGACCTTTTCTTCCCTGCTCCGCTATCAGCTTCTGTGGCAGGATATGGTATTCCGTTCTGATTTCAATGTGCTGGATGCTGTGGAACAATACGGCTACACCGACCAGTCCCATCTGCTGCATGACTTTAAAAAACGGCACCTGATGACACCAAAACAGGCGGTGGAATTTGCAATGCAAAGAAGATAATGTCGTTTTTTTACAAGACAGATTTTATTCCTTGTGTTATACTGTTTTCAGTACTACAATTCGGGAGGTTACCATGAATACATTTGAAAAAGCAAGAAATTTTATCTATCGCAATGCGCGTCCCCTTGACCTGGCACGCTGGCAGTTTCATTTTGAAAATGGCAGTATTGAAGGTGTTCTGCAATCACTGGCTGCTTATCAGAATGCGGACGGGGGGTTCGGGCATGCTCTGGAGGCCGATTGCTGGAATCCCCACTCCTCGCCCATCCAGACATGGGCAGCAACAGAAGTTCTGCACGAAACCGGATTTACCGATGCCGCACATCCCATCATTACAGGAATTCTGCACTATCTGGAAAGCGGCGCGGATTTTGATACACCCCATAATCAATGGATGAACACTGTTCCGGACAACAATAACTTTCCACATGCGATCTGGTGGGAGTACAATGGAAATGGCGAGTTCCGTTACAACCCCACAGCAGCACTGGCAGGATTTGCTGTACGATTTGCAGACAGGCACTCCGCCCTTTATGAAACAGGATGTACTATTGCCAGGCAGGCTGCGGACTGGTTCATGGACCAGGAGCCATTTGAAGAAATGCATGTGACAAACTGTTTTGTACGGCTGTATGAATACCTGTGTGAAGCCAAGGTAAAGCTCACAGATATGGCGCTGTTCAAGGAAAAACTGATACAGCAGGTGAACTACAATATCTGCAGAGCGCCTGAAAAATGGGGAACGGAGTACGTTACCAAGCCATCCGAGCTGATCCGTTCCCGTGACGATATGTTCTATGGGGATAATGCAGAACTTGCAGAGTTGGAATGTGATTTCATTATCCAGAGCCAGCTTCCCGACGGCGCATATCCTGTTACATGGGAGTGGTATACGGATGACAAGGAATTCGAGGTAGCGGCAAACTGGTGGAAAGGAAATTTAGTGATTCGCAATATGCGATATCTGAAGGGGTTTGGAAAATTGCAATGACGGATACAGAACATATCAAAAATGCCTTATCCAAGCTGAAATTCAACTGGCTTGACGAATACCTGCTTGCCAAAGCAGGCGTTACGAGAAATCTGCAAGGAGACTGGAACTGGATACGCTACTGCATAGCGGACAAGATGTTTGCAGCAGTTTGTCTTGACCACAAACTGAACCCTGTTTACATCACATTGAAGCTTACACCTGCAGAGGGCGATTTTCTTCGTCAGCAGTATGCTGACATCATTCCCGGCTACTACATGAATAAGATGCACTGGAATTCCATAAAAGCTGACGGTGATGTTCCCGATGAGCTGCTGAAATCACTGCTGGACAAATCCTACGGACTGGTGCTCGGAAGCTTTAGCAAAAAGAAACAGCAGGAGATTGTAACACTTGCAGAATAGAAATTCTCCTGACTTTATTTGACTTTTGAGCTGCGTCATACACATTCAGCGTCAGCTAAAAAAAGAATGTTCAAAATCAGCGGCCATTCCCGTGAATGCTATATTGACGGCATCTGGAACAAAGAGAATTCTGAGGAGTGGCTGACGGAAATTCAATTGCCTGTGGAATAGCACAAGCTGCCTTCGCAATAGACAGCCAAAAGCACAAAAAGTCGGGAGAAATTTGCAACTTTATGCTATAATGAAATTACAGTCAGGGAGAAAGGAATTACCAGTATGAACAGCTGGGCAGAAGGCATCCAGAATGCCATTGAATACATTGAAGATCATCTGACGGAGGATCTGGAGATTGCGGATATCGCCGCAAAGGCATATGTTTCACCCTTTCACTTTCAGCGGATTTTCAGTGTGCTGTGCGGTTTTACGGTGGGGGAATACATCCGCTGCCGCAGACTTACTCTTGCAGCGCAGGAATTGTCCGGGGATTGTGCAAAGGTCATTGACATTGCAGTAAAATACGGCTATGATTCGCCGGACAGCTTTGCAAGGGCGTTCACGAGATTTCATGGCATTTCTCCCTCGGCTGCAAAGGAAAAAGGGGCAAACCTTAAGTCGTTTGCTCCCTTGCGAATCAAATTAACATTGGAGGGCGGTACGATGATGGAGTACAAAATTGTGGAAAAGGCAGCATTTACAATCATGGGAAGGTCGAGACAATTCTGCGTAGATACTTCCTATACAGAAATTCCGAAATTCTGGGAAGAGCATATGCAGAGCGGTGAAGCTGAAGTCGTCTGCGGCATGTATGGCGTCTGCATGGACGGTGACGGCAAGAATTTTGAATACCTCATTGCAGATAATTATCTGCCGTGGAATGAGGTGCCCAAGGGGTATGTAACGAGGGTTATTCCTGCCGGAACATGGGCAGTATTCCCCTGCAAAGGCGCACTTCCCAAGGCATTGCAGGATGTGAATACAAAAATCTGGAGCGAATGGCTGCCTGGCTGCAAGGAATACAAGCTTGCCGGGAACTATAACCTTGAAGTGTATCTGACTCCGCCGCAGGAAAGTCCTGAGGAGACCTACAGCGAAATCTGGGTGCCGGTGGAGCGGATCTGACAGACAAATACATGGGGAGCTTCCTGATCGGCCAGCTCCCCATGTATTTTACTGAAGTTACGTTGTCTGATCCGCTCCCCTCAGAGAGGGGGTGTGAATGCTTGCGTAAACCAGAACTCATAAAAAAATTGAATTCCGTGAATTTGCCACTTGACGAAACACGGAAAATGTGATATACTATTGCTTGTAATGCTAATTCTCCAAGCTGCAATGGATATACGCCGGCGCAGCCCAGGTATGCTTTGGTTGACCTGGGGTTAAGGGATTAGCAGCAATTGAATAGTGTTTCGCAGTTCGGTTCCGTTCATCGGATGAGAGGGAAGTTCGGTGCAAATCCGTCGCAACCATCATTACCGTAATTGGAGCAGACATTCTCCTTAAGTCGGGATACTCACCGGACAATGCGAAGGTACCGGCAGGCGTTTCGTTTGCCGCAGCATTTTTGGATATGAAAAGTGCAGCCGTTTGATGTTTCAGGGAAAGGTGTATTCGTTTGCCCGGAGCAGATAAATCGCTGCGCTTTTTTGTTGTTCATACAGCAAAAAAGCGTTTCTTTTTGGGAGAGGTAGTTATGGTGAAGGAAAAGCTGACCAAATCGGATTGTCTTGTCCTCTTAAAGGACAAGCATGCTTCCCTGTTGGAAAAGGGAGAGAACCGGTATCCGAAGCGCTCGGATTTTTCCGAACGTGAGGTGGTGGCGATCAAAGCATTCCTCGGTCCATGGCCAAGAGCACTGGAAGCTGCCGGAGTCAAACCGCCCGGATCCCGTATAAAGAAACGGCATTGAACCCCATTCGTCAATCCATCCTGCACAGCAGGTGTGATAAATCCAATTAAAGAGAGGTTATTTCCATGAAACAATTATTTGCATCCCTGCTTTCTGTACTGGCAGTGACAGCTGCCTGCACCGGAGCCGTTTTTGCCGAAGAAACCGATTCTGTGAATGTATATGTCACAATTTCTGATGCGGAAGGCACTCTGGCACTTGCTGCCGAAAGCATCGCCGTTTCCGACATAGACGGTGACGGTGCCCTTACCATCAATGATGCACTGTACCTTGCCCATGAAGCATGCTATGACGGCGGTGCCGCTGCCGGCTATGCTTCTGCTTACGGCGATTATGGTCTGAGTCTGAACAAGCTTTGGGGTACAGAAAACGGCGGCAGCTATGGCTATTATGTGAACAACGCTTCTGCATGGTCCCTTGCAGATCCCGTTGCGGACGGCGATTATATCAATGCCTTTGTGTATACGGATCTGAATGCATGGTCGGATACCTACTGCTATTTTGACGCCAACTCTGTATCGGCTGAAGCCGGTGAAGAAGTAACACTTACCCTACTGGCAGCCGGATATGATGCCGACTGGAATCCTGCTGTACTTCCTGTGGAGGATGCCATCATTACAATTGACGGAGAAGCCTCCGACTGGCGGACTGATGCTGAGGGCAAGGTAACATTGTCCTTTAAAAACGGCGGAAACTTTGTGATCAGTGCAGTTTCTGACACGCAGATTCTTGTGCCGCCTGTTTGCAAGGCTGCTGTCACAGGGACAGAGGAAGAAACCGCTGCGCCAACGGAAGCCCTCGAAGCTACAGAAGCAGAGCCAACAGAAACCACTGCTTCAGAAGAACCGACGGAGGCAGATACGCAAGCAGCTGCTTCCGATGCAAAGGGCACTGTGACGTCCCCGGATACCGGAAATTCCTCCGGTCTCTGTGCCGCAGGTGCAGGGGCATTGGCCTGCCTCGGCATCGTAACAGCTGCACGTAAGCGCAATCATGAGAAATAAGTTCTTTGCCGGATTGCTCTGTACTCTGCTTTTGCTGAGTATGGGCTTTTCACCGGTCAGAACCTATGCGGAAACCGTCGATGAGGTGCAAAGCCTTATCGACGGTATTGTTGACTTTCAGCTGAACAGCAGTGGTGCAGATTCCGTTCAGGACTGGATCAATAGTAC
Source organism: uncultured Ruminococcus sp. (assembly GCA_964644275.1). GTDB lineage: Bacteria > Bacillota > Clostridia > Oscillospirales > Ruminococcaceae > UBA3855. The sequence continues at coordinate 28,405 of CAZXVI010000006.1, forward strand.
CCTGACAGCAAATGCCGGCAGTACATCGGAATGGTATATTCTGGCACTGAGCCAGAACGGAACCAACTATGACTTTTCATCCTATGAGGCTGCTTTGACTTCTTATCTCAGCGGAACAACCGTAGCAAGCGCAACCTCCCGTCAGAAATACGCTCTTGTTCTTATTGCAGTGGGAAGCAGCAATACCTATATTTCCGAAGCGCTGCATTCCTCCATTGGCATGCAGGGAATTATGAGCTGGGTATATGGTCTGCATCTGCTGAATAACGGTTATACCAGTGACAGCTATAACGCTGGGGAAATTGTCAGCCAGCTGCTTTCCATGCAGCTGAGTGACGGCGGCTGGGCACTGTCCGGCAGTGTATCGGATGTGGATGTGACAGCCATGACGGTGCAGGCATTGGCACCGTACTATTCCGCAAACAAAGCTGCCATCGACCGTGCTGTATCCCTCCTTTCACAGAAACAGCTGGACAGCGGCGATTACGCAAGCTATGGCGTTGCAAATCCGGAAAGCACGGCACAGGTCATTACGGCACTTTCCGCCCTTGGAATTGACTGCCTGTCGGATTCACGCTTTATCAAGAACGGAAACACCTTGCTGGATGGCATTGCAAAATACCAGCTGGCTGACGGCAGCATCAGCCATACAGAAGGCGGTGCCTTCAATCAGATGGCAACTGTGCAGGTGTTTTATGGGCTGACGGCCTATATCAGGCAGCAAAGAGGCGGGAGTTCACTGTATCTCCTGGATAACCGCAGTCCGGAGGCGCTTTCCGGCACAGCTCCTGCACCAACGGAAGCGCCTGCTGTACAGACGAATACACCTGCAGTTTCTCCGTCAACGGAGGGACAGACAGTCCGTCCGGATGCACCTGCTCCGACAGAAACAGAATGCACTGCTGCGGAAACAATGCAGACAAGTACATTCATCGAAAGCACCGCAGGAACCGCAGGAACCAACAGGGAAACAACCATAACTGCAATAAACAGCAGCACAGCAGTATCCCCAACAACAAGCACGGAATCGACAGAAACAGAAGTCATCACGGAATCAGAACCCAATACGGAAGAGAATGGGAGCAGGAATTCCGGGGGCTACAAGCCATGGGCATGCCTGATAGTGATCGGTATTGGCGGTACAGTCTGTCTGATCTTGTTCCTTGTCAAAAAACGCCATCCCAAGAACTTTATTGCTGTTGTGCTGCTCACCGGACTGGGAATCGTCTTCATCTGCCTGACTAACTTCCAGAGTGCAGAGGATTACTATCATGGAGAAAACAGCGAGAAAGCAAACAGCATCGGCACGGTAACCATGACCATCCGCTGCGACACAATTACAGACAAAGGCGATGGGGATTATATTCCGAAGGATGGTGTCATACTGGATGTGACAGCATTTTCCATTGCGGATGGAGACACGGTATTTACAATACTGACAGAAGCGGCGCAGGCCTATGGCATTCAGTTGGAATACAGCGGCAGCCCGAAGCTGGCATATGTTTCAGGGATCAACTACATCTATGAATTTGAGTTCGGTGATTTGTCCGGATGGGTCTATCACGTCAACGGTACTGCACCGTCCGTGGGCTGCGGTGAGTACCTGCTAACGGACGGCGATGTTATCGAATGGCACTATACCTGTGATTTAGGCAATGATGTAAATAAGTAGAAAAACGGAGGTGCGGCAATGAAGTCCTTTGCAGAGTATCATCCCATGGCAATCACAATTTATTTTCTGACAACTGCCGGAATTGCTATGTTCTGCTCAAATCCTGTCATCACTGCAATTTCGCTGTTCGGCGCTCTGCTGCTCTTTGTCATCAGAAACGGACGCAGGCACGCAGCATCCCATCTGTATTTTCTTGGACTGTTTCTGGTGATGGCACTCATCAATCCCCTTGTGTCCCACAATGGCGCAACGGTACTCTTTGTCATGAATCATCATCCGGTCACAATGGAGGCGCTGCTGTACGGTATCGGAGCTTCCGCCGGTATTCTTGCCGTCCTCTACTGGTTCCGCAGCTTTTCACAGATTATGACAAGGGATAAGCTACTGTATGTTTTCGGGGCATTATCTCCGAAGCTGTCGTTGGTGCTTTCCATGGCCATCCGCTATGTCTCCCTCTTCAGCCGACAGACAAAAAAGGTAATCCAATCCCAGAAAGCGCTTGGTCTTTACAAGGAAGACAACATCATGGACAATCTCAGAGGCAGCCTCCGTGTGTTTTCCGTCATGCTTACCTGGGCTTTGGAAAACGGCATTATCACGGCGGACAGCATGGCAGCAAGAGGTTATGGCATCGGAAAGCGAACCCATTTTTCCATCTTCCGTTTCCGGAAATCGGACGGGCTGCTGCTCTGTCTGAGCCTGCTGCTCTTTGCAGTTACCTGCACGGGGATGGGCTGCGGTGCGCTGGAGTTCCACTATTACCCCACCATTACAGCGTTAAGGTGTTCCCCCCTGGCGGCTGTCAGTTATGGATCTTACGGACTGCTGGTGCTTCTGCCGGCAGTCATTGAAACGGAGGAGGCAATCAAATGGAACTGCTGTCTGTCGAAAATCTGAGCTTTACCTATCCCCTCTGTACAGAACCGGCAGTCAGGCAGGTTTCCTTCCGGATACACCGGGGAGAGCTGATTACTGTCTGCGGCGCAACGGGCAGCGGAAAATCCACGCTTCTGCGGCTGCTGAAGCGTGAGCTGACACCCCTGGGAACATTGTCGGGAACCATCCGTTTCCGGGGAAAACCTCTTTCTTCCCTTTCCGAAAAGGAGGCTGCCGCAAAAATCGGCTTTGTCATGCAGAAACCGGAGCAGCAGATTGTTACGGACAGAGTCTGGCACGAGCTTGCTTTCGGACTGGAAAATCTACAGATTCCGCAGGAGAGCATTGCACAGCGTATTGCTGAAATGGCAAGCTATTTCGGCATCGAAAGCTGGTATGAAAAGGATGTATCCGAGCTTTCCGGCGGTCAGAAACAGCTGCTGAATCTGGCTGCGGTAATGGTGATGCAGCCGGATGTTCTGATTCTGGATGAACCTACTGCACAGCTGGACCCCATTGCGGCATCGGATTTTATCCGGACGCTGAAACAGCTGAACAACGATTTTGCTCTGACGATCATTGTTGTGGAGCATCGGCTGGAGGAGGTCATTCCTCTCTGCGACCGGCTGATGGTAATGGAGCAGGGACAGCTTCTCCACTTTGATACGCCCCGGACAGTTATCGCCAGGCTCCACGACAAGCCGGAGCTGCTCTGTGCTATGCCGGCAGCGGCAAGGCTGTACAGCAGACTTTCACTGCATGGAGAATGTCCGCTGACAGTGCGTGAAGGCAGAGAATTTCTCGAAACCCATTTCCAGAACAGGGTACAAAGCCTGCCAGCAGCCGATCATCCCCATGCTCCCGGTGCTGCTCTGGAGTTCCGGAATGTTTTCTTCCGCTATGATCGGAGCCAGCCGGATGTGCTCCATGATTTGCAGCTGACGGTGTACGAACAGGAGATTTTCTGTATTCTCGGCGGAAATGGCTCTGGGAAAACCACTGCCCTGGGCACTGCTGCCGGACTACTGAAGCCCTACAGCGGAACGGTCAGGGTCTTCGGGGAAAAAATCAGGGACTACAAAAATCAGTCCCTCTACCGGAACTGCCTTGCAGTCCTGCCCCAGGATGTGCAGACTGTCTTTCTGAAAAACACGGTCCGGGAGGAGCTTGCCGATATGGGGGACATGGACGAACATCTGCCCTTCAATATCCGGCATTTATATGATCAGCATCCCTATGATTTGTCCGGGGGGGAACAGCAGCTTGTAGCACTTGCTAAAATTCTGGCATTGCGGCCAAAGCTTCTGCTGCTGGATGAGCCGACCAAGGGACTGGATGCCCATGCCAAGCTGCAGTTCACTCATATCATGAGGGAATTGCAGAAACAGGGTATGACCATCATTACCGTTACCCACGATGTGGAACTGGCAGCGCTCTGTGCGGACCGGTGTGCACTGTTCTTTCGGGGAAATGTGGTGTCAACGGATATTCCTTCCCGTTTTTTTGCAGAGAACAGCTTTTATACAACTGCTATCAGCCGCATGACACGGGGCTTCTATACAGGCGCAGTTACCGTGGAAGATGCCGCTGTCCTTTGCGAGAGAAACGGATGGAAGGAGGAGCGGTAATGCTTTTTATCCAGAATAAACGGACAAGGCAAATTCTGAAATGGAGTATTCCCCTGCTTCTGATTCCTGCCATCGTAGTGCTGGGGGCACTGGTTTTTCACGAGAAGCGTTATTTGTTCATTTCCTTTTCTGTTGCGGTCCTTGCTGTCATTCTGTTTCTGGCAGGCATTGAACACAAACAGGTCGGCACAAGGCGCATGGTCATTGTATCCGTCATGACGGCACTGTGCATTGCAGGACGGTTCATTCCTTTTTTTAAACCAATCACAGCGCTGACTGTCATCACATCTATTTATCTTGGCAGTGAAGCAGGGTTTCTGACAGGTGCCATGGCGGCGGTACTGTCCAATTTCTACTTCGGACAGGGACCGTGGACACCCTTTCAGATGCTGGCATGGGGCATGATTGGCTGGATAGCCGGATTTCTTGCCGGACCGCTACAGCGATGCAGGGCCTTTCTGCTGGCATACGGCATACTGTCCGGCATAGCCTATTCGTTTATGATGGATGTGTGGACGGTGCTGTGGTATAATGACCACTTTGATTTGGCACTGTATCTGGCGGCGTTGGGCACAGCCATTCCCTATACTGTGATGTATGCAGTTTCCAACTTTCTCTTCTTGTGGTGGATGGCTAAGCCATTCGGTGAAAAACTGGGACGGATAAAGCTAAAATACGGAGTCTGATACTAATTCTCCAGGAGGTAGCATCATGCAGAACAATGAAACTAAATCACGGAATTACGCCTATTTTTCCCATGCAGAATGTGAATTTTTCCCCTGCCATGAACATGCGGACAGGAGAAACTTCAACTGTCTGTTCTGCTATTGTCCATTGTATCCGCTGGGGACACAGTGCGGCGGAGCGTTTGTCATTCTGCCAAACGGCACCAAGGACTGCAGCGCATGCCTTTTTCCCCACCTTCGTGAGAATTATGATGCTGTAATCGAAAGATACAGTGAAATCTGCAGCAAAATGTTCAGATGATGCTGATTTCTGCTGTAGGCAGCTGCCCTTCAAACTGTAATGTCTATTACAGTTTGGAGGATTAGCAGCAAAATAATGGCAGTCAGGAACAGAGCAAAGCCGCTGGATGTGAATCCAGCGGCTTTGTATATTCCTTCTTCCTGTTCTATATCTGTAATCCGACGCTCTGCATGACGCCGCCATAAACGACCAGCTTCATTCAACATCCGATATGGGTTCAGAATCTGCGATGTCCGAAAGGATCTCACGAAGGGGTTCCAATCCCTCAGATGTTTTGGCAGAAAACGGAATTGCATGAATATCGGAAAAGCAGGGAATCTCCTGTGCAAAGGCTGCCATACGTTTCTCACGCTCTGTTGTATTCAGCTTGTCTGCCTTTGTAAAAACCACTATGAACGGGATTTCTTCATCGATAAGCCTGTTGATCATGGCAATATCATCCGAAGAAGGAGCATGGCGCATATCAATGAGCTGCACCGCAAGGCACAGATCACGATCCGATGCAAGATAGCCGTAAATCAAAGTTTTCAGTCGATCCTGCTCCCCTTTTGAGGTTCTGGCATAGCCATAGCCGGGCAGATCCACAAAATATACCTGATCCACTGCATAAAAATTGATGGTGGCAGTTTTCCCCGGTACAGCGCTGACTCTGGCAAGGGATTTTCTGCCCACCAGTTTATTGATCAGCGTGGATTTTCCCACATTGGAACGCCCAAGAAAGGCAAATTCCATCCGCTCCGGTTTGGGGAGCTGGGAACATTTGCCGCAAGCCATTCTGAAATCTGCATCCTGAAACTTCATCATGTCCTCCTGTCATGCCCGGATGGACGTACTCACGTTCCCAATCTGGGGGGCTTTGCCGCCCTGAGCTGAAGGCTGGCTGGTTTCTTCCTTTTCCAATGCAATATTCAGCACCTCGGAGAGCTGCCGCACTGGCACAAAGGTTACTGCTTCCTTGACCACATCATCCACTTCTTCCAGATCCGCTCTGTTACCTTCAGGGATCAGCACAGTATGAATTCCGGCTTTATAAGCCGCCATGGACTTTTCACGGAGACCTCCGATGGGCATCACTCTGCCATGAAGGGTGATTTCTCCGGTCATTGCCACATCATATCTGACGGGAATACCGGATAGGGCAGAAATCAGTGCCGTTGCCATGGTTACACCAGCGGACGGGCCATCCTTCGGAACGGCACCCTCCGGTGCGTGGATATGCAGATCCTTGGTTTTATAGAAATCCTCAGGGATGTGGTACTCCTTTGCCACGCTGCGTGCATAGCTGACGGCAAGCTTGGCACTTTCCTGCATCACATTGCCCAGAGAACCCGTTATCTCGATATTTCCCTTTCCTTCCAGCACCAATGCCTCCAGGGGCATCAGCACACCGCCTACGGAAGTCCAGGCAAGTCCGTTGACAAGACCCACTGTATTCTTCTCACTCTGGGCATCGGGCAGGTATTTCGGGATTCCGAGATAGTCACGGAGATTCTTTTTTCTGACTGTAATCCGTTTGCGCTCACCGCCTGCAATGCTTTTGGCAGCCTTGCGGCATACAGCTCCGATGGTACGCTCCAGATTACGGACGCCCGCCTCCTTGGTATAGGCATCAATCATCTCGTAGAGCACTTCATCGGTAAAATGGCACTGCCCTGCTTTCAGTCCATGGGCATCCAGCTGCTTTGCAACCAAATGGCGCTTGGCAATCTGGAATTTCTCCTCACGGGTATAGCTGGTCAGCTCAATAATTTCCATTCTGTCCCGCAAAGGGGCAGGAATGGTATCCAGGGTATTGGCAGTGGCCACAAACATCACCTGGCTCAGATCAAAGGGAACCTCTATGTAATGATCCCGGAATGCATGATTTTGCTCGCTGTCAAGCACCTCCAGAAGTGCCGCAGAGGGATCTCCCTTGAAATCATTGCTCATCTTATCAATTTCGTCCAGAAGGACAAGAGGATTGCGCACGCCTGCCTGCTGGACGGCAGCAATGATTCTGCCGGGCATTGCGCCTACATAGGTTTTCCTGTGACCGCGGATATCTGCTTCATCCCGGACGCCGCCCAGTGATACCCGGACAAACTTACGGGAAATGGCGTCGGCAACGGAACGTACAATGGAGGACTTGCCAATGCCGGGCGGTCCCACCAGGCAAATAATCTGTCCCTTGAGTTCAGGATTCAGCACACGAACAGCAAGAGTTTCCAGAATACGCTCCTTGACCTTCTGCAGACCATAGTGATCCGCATCCAGTATTTCCCTGGCTCTTTTCAGATCAGTACTTTCCTCGGAAAGTGCATTCCAGGGCAGTTCCAGACAGGTATCCAGAAAATTGGTAATGACAAAGGCTTCCTGGGACGCCAAGGGCAGATGATCCAGGCGGCTTGCCTCCTTGAGCAGCTTTTTCTCGCTGTCCTCCGGCAGATTCAGCTCGCAGATGCGCTGTGCGTAGGAATCGGCATCATCCTCTCCCTCGCCTGTTTCTTCCTTGAGCTGACCGGAAATCACACGGAGCTGCTCACGCAGGAAATATTCACGCTGACCATGGTCAATGTTTTCCTGGGTGCGTTCCTGGATTTCCTTTTCCATTTCCAGAACCTGCGTTTCCTTGATCAGAATCTGGTACAGCAGCTGCAGCCGCTGGAACAGAGAGCTTTCCTCCAGAAGTGTCTGCTTATCCATATAGTCCAGCATTGTGTTAAAGACGATGGCCTCATAGAGGGACATGGGATCGTCCTGGCACATCACGGAAATCAGCACTTCCTTGGGCATTCTCGGAAAGAGCCGGCTGTAGCGTTCATAAACATCCTTAATCGCACGGATCAAGGCCATCATTTCTACTTCATGATAGGACTCACGACTGTTCAGAGGCATTCGCTTCACCTCTGTCACCATCATATCCTCATAGCGTTCTACATGCTTGATTTTGGCACGATATAATCCTTCCACCAGGATCCGGATCGTATCATCCTGGGTTTTCAGAGTCTGCTTGATTTCGGCAACAACACCAATTTCAAAAATGTCCTGCGCATCAGGCTCCTCCACAAATACATCTCGCTGGGCTGTCAGGAACAATCTTCTATCCCTTCGCAATGCTTCTTCTACAGCATTGATGGAAATCTCTCTTGCAATGTCAAAATGCATGACCATATGCGGAAATGCCACTGTTCCACGCATGGGGACAGTCGGCAGCAGTTCATTCGTTTTTTTCTTTTCCTGCATATTTCACCCTCACTTTACATAGTATCAGTTTGTCGATTCATCTTATTTTCTTCGTCTTAATTTATTATACAACATTTTCAGACATAATGCAAGCGGTAATTTCCGCCTTGCGAAGAAATCCCATTGATAGTATTTCCCGGTAAAAGCAATGGGATTCCCCCGGCAAAAGCGGCGGGAACCCCATCGCATTGTTATTCTCCGCAAACGCAGCAAATTACCACTGCTTAATCACCTTGTTGCGGCGGTCCGTCAGAATGGGCGGCGCATTGTCCGTGACGCATTCCTTGGTAATGGTGACCTTGGCAATATTCCCATAGGACGGAAGATTGAACATGGAGTCCATCAGAATGCCTTCCATAATAGAACGCAGACCTCTTGCGCCAGTTTTCTGGGCAATCGCAAGCTTAGCAATTTCGAGGAGCGCGGCATCCTCCACCTCCAGCGTCACATCGTCATAGCCAAAGAGCTTGACATACTGCTTGATCAGTGCATTCTTCGGCTCTGTCAGAATCCGCACCAGGGCGGTTTCATCCAGCTGATCCAGTGCCGTAATGATGGGCAGACGTCCCACCAGCTCCGGTACCATACCGAACTTCACCAGATCCTGAGGAATCGCCTTTGCAAAAATATTGTCCATCTGCTGCTTTTTGGACTGCACATCTGCACCGAAGCCCATGCCGGAGGGCTGGATCCGCTTCATGATATGCTTTTCCAGACCGTCAAAGGCGCCTCCACAGATAAACAGAATATTCTTGGTATTGATATGGATGAATTCCTGATTGGGATGCTTCCTGCCGCCCTGGGGCGGAACATTGGACACCGTTCCCTCGATGATTTTCAGAAGAGCCTGCTGTACGCCCTCGCCGCTGACATCCCTTGTCAGCGAGGTATTCTCAGATTTTCTTGCAATTTTATCAATTTCATCAATATAGATGATGCCGCGTTCAGCCGCTTCCACATCAAAATCTGCTGCCTGGATCAAGCGGAGGAGCACATTTTCCACATCATCACCCACATAGCCTGCTTCGGTAATTGTAGTAGCATCGGCAATGGCAAAGGGGACATCCAGGATTTTGGCCAGGGTCTGGGCAAGGAAGGTTTTTCCCACACCAGTGGGGCCAAGAAGAAGCACATTGCTCTTCTGGATTTCCACATCCTCTCCGTCATCCTGGCTCATAATGCGCTTGTAGTGATTATAGACGGAAACAGCAAGTGAAATCTTCGCCTGATCCTGACCAATGACATATTGATCCAGAACGGACTTGATCTCGGCAGGTTTTAGCAGCTTGAACTGCTTGGTTTTCTCCTCTTCACGCTGCTTCACCTTGCGGCGGCCGGCAGAGGTACCGAAAATCATTTCATAGCAGGTACAAACACATTCATCGCAAATATTGGTTTCCCCCGCAGAAAACATGCTCATGACCCTGTTTTCGCCTTTGCCGCAGAAGTTACAGATTTTAAAGGTATTCTCAGCCATTTCACTTACCTCTTTGCAATCACCTTGTCAATCAGGCCGTATGCCTGCGCCTCTTCCGCCGTCATATAGTTGTCACGTTCCGTATCACGTTCAATGACTTCCAGCTTCTGGCCTGTATGCTGGGACAGCAGCTCATTCATCTTCTGGCGGGTTCTCAGCAGGTGGTCGGAGTGAATTTTAATATCCGTACACTGACCGGACAGTCCGCCGGAAATCAGCGGCTGGTGAATCATGATTTCACTGTTGGGCAGAGCAAAACGCTTGCCCGGAGCACCGGCCGTCAGCAGGAACGCCCCCATGGAGGCAGCCATACCAATACAGATGGTGGACACATCACACTTGATATACTGCATGGTATCGTAAATTGCCATCCCGGCAGTAATTGAGCCTCCGGGACTGTTGATGTACAGAGAAATATCCTTCTCCACATCCTGGCTCTCTAGATACAGCAGCTGTGCCACAACAAGACTTGCGGTGGTGTCGTTCACCTGATCGCAGAGCATAATAATACGGTCATTGAGCAGTCTTGAGAAAATATCATAAGAACGCTCACCTCTGCTTGTCTGCTCCACTACATAAGGGACTAAACTCATACTCCTCATCCTTTCTCATACGGTTTAGATAAAGCATGAGCGAACATGTATGTTCGCTCACACATTTTGGGTATTGATACAAACGACTTATTCAGCAGCTTCTGTTTCTGCCGCTGCATCCTCAGCAACTTCCTCTACCACTGCATTTTCCTTGACAATTTCAATTGCCTTGGTAACACGCATATCCATAACATAGTCTGCATAAGGAATGCGGCGCTTTACTTCAGCAACAGTCAGGTTGTTGGCAGAAGCCAGTTCCTCCAGGCTCTTGTTGATTTCCTCTTCGGAGATTTCAATGTTTTCCAGCTCTGCAATTTTTTCCAGTGCCAGACGCAGCTTTACCTCATTCACAGCACGGTCACGGTTGGAATCACGGAAATCCTCCATTGCCATGCCGGTGTACTGCAGGTACAGATCCAGGCTCATTCCCTGCTGCTTCAGCATGCTTTCAAAATTGCTGACCAGATTATCAATGCGGTGCTCAAACATGCAGTTCGGGATGGGAGCATCCACCTTTGCAATCAATGCTTCCATAATTGCATTGTCCACAGCGGACTCGGACTCACGAGCAGCAGAATCCTCCAGCTTAGCCTTTGCATCAGCTCTGAAGGCTTCCAGCGTATCAAATTCTGTGGAATCCTGAATGAACTCATCATCTGCTTCCGGCAGCTCTTCAACAGTGATGCCGTTAAGCTTGCACTTGAAGACAGCTTCCTTGCCGGCATAGTCTTCCATCTGATAATTCTCAGGGAAGGTAACTGTCACATCGAATTCCTCACCGATGTTCTTGCCAACAATCTGCTCCTCAAAGCCGGGAATAAACTGACCGCTGCCAAGACGGAGCGGGAAATTCTCACCCTTGCCGCCTTCAAAGGGTTCATCACCGAAGAAACCCTCAAAATCAATATTCACTTCATCCTGCATCTGTGCTGCTCTGTCATCCACAGAAACCAGCCTTGCATTTCTCTGGCGAAGCATCTCCACCTGAGCATCAACGTCGGCATCAGTGATAGTCTTGACAGACTTTGCCACCTTTATGCCCTTATAATCGGAAATTTCGATTTCAGGCTTTGTGACGCACAATACCTTGAAGGCAACACCGTTTTCCTTATTTACGGACTCAACCTCAACATGAGGGCGATCCACCATGGTGAAGTCTGCCTGGATGAGAGCTGCTGTCAGCTCAGCATTGATCAGGTCGTTAACTGCGTCCTCATAGAAGACACCTTCACCCATGCGGGTCTCTGCCATCTTACGGCTGACCTTACCTTTTCTGAAACCGGGGATGGAGATATTCTTCTTTACCTTCTGGTATGCCTTCTCCACAGCCGCTTCAAACTCTTCGGGTCCAACCTCGAATACCAGTTCAACAGTATTAACATCTGTTTTGGTTGTTGTTTTCAAACTCATTTTTAAGTCCTCCAAATTATTAGTTCATCAAATTGCTGCTGCATTATCCGCTTTGTGGCAACCTCATTTTATTCATGCACAGCATATTCAATTCATTATAGCATATCTATGCGAATTTTTCTATAGATTTTTTGATTTCTTCAGCGACTTCTACAATTTTTACAAATTACAGAACCTTTTCCGGAACAAATTGTAAATAATCACCAGAAATCAAATGATAACAAATCCCGTCATCCATGCCTCGGGCAGCTCTGTTATGGGATTTTCCATGAAGATGCCCATAATAGCAGTCCTTTACAGAAAATTCCTTCAGGAGCTCCAGCATCGGTTCATTGCGATTAAGCCAGTAAATGGGCGGATAGTGCAGAAAAACAATGGGCTTCAGATGCTGTGAAACCGCTGCCTGGAGTGAAACTCTGAGGCGCTGCTGTTCCCGTGCCAGTACTTTGGCATCTGCGGATTCACCGGGCATATTGACCCATCCCCGTGTGCCGCAGATTCCGTACTCACCGTAAGCATAGCAGTTATTATGCAGAATGGACAGGCTGTCAAAACCATTCTGACAGAAGAAATCCGTCATTTTTTTCATGGAATTCCACCAGTAATCATGGTTGCCCTTCAGAATGATTTTCCTGCCGGGAAGCCCATGGAGAAATGCAAAATCCGCTTTTGCTTCCTCAAGGGTCATGCCCCAGGAGATGTCACCGGCAAGCACAACGGTATCCTCCGCCGCAATTCTGCTGCACCAGTTCTCCTCCAGCTGCTCCTGATAATTTGCCCAGCCTTTGAAAATATCCATCGGTTTCTCCGGCACACCGAATGACAGGTGGGTATCTCCAAGTACAAATAAACTCATGCGTTATTCCGCAATACCCAGGTGACGAAGCACATAATGCTCCATTTCGTCCTTGTTGATCACATCGGAGAAGCGTACTGCCTTATCCTTCAGAGCGGCAAGGGACTGGGGAACCGGCAGACCGGATACCTCTGCAAGATGGGCAACCATCTCATATTCATCGGACGCCTTAACCTGCCCTTCCATTGCTTCCAGAACGCTTTCGCTGAATTTATATGGACTTGCTGTTGAAGCAATGAGGGTTTTCGTGGTGTCACCGGTTCTTGCAATATAATCCAGGTACACCTTGACTGCAACAGCCGTGTGTGTATCGCAGGTATAGCCATACTTTTCCTTAAAGTCATGAATGGTCTTCTTGGTATCCGCATCATCACAGAAGCCGCCGATAAAGTCAGCCTGGAGCTTGTTCTTTACCTCCTCGGAAACCTCATAGGTGCCCGTTTCAGACAGTGCGCTGAACCATGCACGTATCTGTGCATCATCGCCATCGGTCAGCAGATAGAGCAGACGCTCCAGATTGCTGGAGATCAGGATATCCATGGACGGAGAGCAGGTTGCATAGAAGTCACGGTTTCTGTTGTACACACCTGTTTCAATGAAATCGGTGAGCACCTTATTAATATTGGAAGCACAGATCAGCTTGCCAATGGGCACACCCATCTGCTTTGCATAGTAAGCCGCCAGGATATTTCCGAAATTACCTGTGGGGACCACCACGTTCATGGTTTCACCGAACTGAATGTACCCTTTCTTTGCCATTTCTGCATAGGAGGATACATAATAAACAATCTGGGGTGCCAGTCTGCCCCAGTTAATGGAGTTGGCACTGGAGAACATCTTGCCGCCGTTTGCCAGCTTTTCCTTCACTGCAGCATCAGTGAAAATCTTCTTCACGCCGTTCTGGCAGTCATCAAAGTTGCCTTCCAGAGCACAAACGCCCACATTCTGCCCCTCCTGGGTTCTCATCTGACGCTTCTGCATGGAGCTGACGCCATCCTGGGGATAAAATACCATAATTTCTGTGCCGGGCACATCCTTGAAGCCCTCCAATGCTGCCTTGCCGGTATCACCGGAAGTTGCAACCAGGATTACGACCTTTTTGTCCTCGCCGTTTTTCTTCAGAGAAGTGGTCAGCAAATAGGGCAGAATCTGGAGCGCCATATCCTTGAAAGCACAAGTCGGACCATGCCACAGCTCCAGAATATGCGCATCTCCAAAAGCTTCGGTCAGCTCTGCAATATTTTCTGTCTCGAAATTCTTTGTATTGTATGCATTGGAAGTACAGTATGTAATTTCCTCTGCAGTAAAATCGGTAAGGAATTTTCCGAATACCACATCCGCTCTCTGGGCATAGGTCATATCTGCCAATGCCTTGAGCTCCTCCATGGAAATCCGGGGAATCTCAGAAGGCACAAACAGTCCTCCATCCGCAGAAATTCCCTGGGCAATTGCTGTGGCACTGGTCACCTGCAATTGGCTGTCTCTTGTACTTTTATAGTACATACTACCACCCTTTCTTTGGTCATTTCAGATCTGCAAGCAGACCCTAATAAAATAATTGGCTATTGTCATGAAAGTCCGTTTCATCAAACGCACTTTCAAGATAATTAATATCAATCATCCGGTTGTGGTAAGCCGTCACTTCCGCTACATCATACCGGATGTACCAGTCCTCTTCTGATATATCAAACTTCTGGCAATACGCATATGCGGTGCGAATGAGCAGCCGCTGTTTTCTGCGGTCAACTGCTTCAGCACCTGTTGCAGCGGAACCCAGATGCCTGGTTTTCACCTCAACGAAGCATAGCTCGTTTCCCTTTGCTGCCACGATATCAATCTCTCCGCCCCGGATTCTGAAATTCCTTGCAAGAATCTCATATCCCTGTGCTTCCAGATAGCAGCAAACTGCACTCTCTCCAAGATCTCCGGTTTCTTTCGGTTTCATAGGATTTTCTTCAGAAAGGAGGGTCGATGAATGGGGCATGGCCCAAACTGCAGCAAGGCTGCACGATGCTCCGCTGTACCATAGCCCTTATGCTTTTCAAAACCGTACTGGGGATACAGCTTTGCCTGTTCCAGCATATAATGATCCCTTGCCACCTTGGCAAGAATGGATGCTGCTGCAATGGAGGCGGAGGCTGCATCTCCCTTGACAACGGGTTCGCCGGGTACTGTCAGCTCCGGGAAACGATTGCCGTCCACCAGCGCATAATCCGGCGATAGCTGCAAGCCTTCCACTGCACGCTTCATCGCCAGCATGGCAGCCTGAAGAATATTGTATTGTTCAATCTCCGCAACTGTTGCGGTACCAATGCACCAGGCAGCTGCTTTTTTCTGAATTTCCGGAAATAATTCCTCACGGCGCTTTTCGGAAAGCTTTTTGCTGTCGTCCAGCCCGGTAATCCCGGAGTCATCCTGAAGAATCACGGCAGCTGCAAACACATCCCCTGCCAGAGGACCTCTGCCGGCTTCATCCACACCACAGCAAATGCCATGAACCAGCCGCATCCGGGAATCATATTCCAGCATCGCCTGCCGCCGCAATAAAGTATCCTGCCGCATAATTACGCCTCCCTGGTCGGTTGCTCCAGGGTAATGCGTCCCAGCTTTGCACTGCGGAACTCATCCAGCACCATAATGGCAGCCCGCTCGGTGTTCACAACACCGCCGGAGAGCAGCATTCCCCTTTTTCTGCCGATGGCATCCAGGAGTTTTTCACCGTCCGTTTCTTCCATCTCCACTTTATAGCGTTCTTTCAAAACCCGAGGATAATTGCGGTGGAGGTACTCCAGCAACAACATGGAGAGCGCTTCCACGTCCAACACCTGGTCACGGATTGCACCAGTAAATGCCAGACGGCATGCAGCCTCCTGATCATCCAGTTTCGGCCAGAGCACACCGGGCATATCCAGAAATTCCACCTGGTCGTCCACCTTGACCCACTGTTTGGTACGGGTTACACCGGGGCGATCCTCCACCCTGGCACACTTGGATTTCGCCATACGGTTGATAAAAGAGGATTTGCCCACATTGGGAATTCCCACAATCATCAGCCGGATGGGTCTGCCCACCATGCCGGAACGCTGCCGCTTTTCCAGAAGATCGCTCAGAAGCTTGTCCCGCACTGCCGGCAGAAAATTCTTGGTTCCCCTGCCGCTCAGACAATCCATGGCAAGCGCCGGAACTCCCTGTGCTTCATACCAGCGGATCCACTGGGCAGTCACATTGGGGTCAGCCATATCGCTTTTATTCAGTATTACCATATAGGGCTTGCTGTTCATGAGCTCTGTCAGCTCAGGATTACAGCTGCTCCTGGGAATTCTTGCATCCAAAAGTGCCACCACACCGTCCACCATGGACAGATTGGCAGCAATCATACGTCTTGTTTTGGTCATATGACCGGGGAACCATTGTATATTTCTGATCTGAATCTCAGCCATACCTGCTCCTTTTCTATTTCACAAGTCCGAAATTCTTCAGGGGGTACAGACACAGCAGCACTTTTCCCTCCACAGAATCTTCAGAAATCAGCCCCACATCCGCATAACGGCTGTCCTTAGAAACGCTTCGGTTATCCCCCATGACAAACAGATAACCATCCGGGATGGTAATGGGATAGGAAAAGGCTCCGTTCGATTTCGGAACAAAGGTCAATCCGCTGATATACTTCTCATGGAGTGCCTCTCCGTCCACATACACTGTTCCTGTCTCAAAGTCGATATCCAGTTCTTGACCGCCCACAGCAATCACACGTTTCACAATGCTTTTATGCAGTCCATCCTCAAAGTAGACCTGCTGCTGATCATCCAGCAAAGCTGCCTGCTGGGAATCAATAATAATCACATCGCCGCATGCCGGAGCACCATGTATCTGGGTCACCAGCAGTTTATCATCGGGCATCAGCGTTGGCTCCATGGAAGTTCCCTGCACTGTTGCAATCCGGAGAACATAGGTAAACAGAAGAATGATGCAGAACACGGTGAGCAATGTCATTTCAAGCAGATCCAGACATTCCGTAATCAGCTTGTTAATGGTTTTGTTTCTGGAAAAACGTACATATTCCTGCATCCTAAGCCTCCAAATACAGCTGCACTACCCTATCAGTCCTAAATGCTCAAAGGGATAATAACAGAAAATTGCTCTTCCCAGAACATCTTCTTCAGCTACCAGGCCCACACGTTCGTTGCGGCTGTCAGTTGAATTATTACGGTTATCCCCCATGACAAAGATATATCCATCCGGCACTGTAAATGGATAATCGTCCAGAAATGCACCGTCATCCGTTGTTGTAGGCATATTAATATATGCTTCCTCAAGTGCCACTCCATCCACATAGACAATGCCGTTGCGGGCATCAATCTGCACGGTCTGTCCGGCCACAGCGATCACGCGCTTGATAATATTCTTATTCAGCGCCTTGCCGCTGCTGACAACTTCGCCGGCATCATTAAAAATATGTCCTTCGTAATTATTGACAATCACGATATCGCCAACTTCCGGCTCATACATAAAGCGGTACATCAGAAGGTGGTCATTGTTTTCCAGTGTGGGATTCATGGAGCTCCCCTCCACTGTCACCGGTCTGATCAGGTAGGTAAAGAGAAGCAGTACAACAAAAACGGAGATCAATACTGTTTCAACAATTTCCAATACATCATTAAGAAGTCCCGCAGAGGATGCCGGTGCCTGCCTGGCTTCCGTCTGCTTCAATTCATTCTGTTCCATAAGAAACCACCTTTCCTGTCCTGCAAGGACATCAGTGTCAATTTGCATAAATACTGCAACTACCGCACAGAACTTATGCAAAGTGATTTTTTTGAAATCTCTGCAGCCTTACGGATAGCAAAAAAGGGACAGCCGTCCCCTTAGGCGCACACAGTACAAAAACAGCACAATGCTGCTTTTGTACCGCCGCATGCCGGATTAGCCCAGCTGTTCCTTTACCTTCGCAGCCTTACCTACTCTGTCGCGCAGGTAGTACAGCTTTGCTCTGCGAACCTTACCATGTCTTACCAGCTCCACCTTGTCAACGGACGGAGAGTGCAGCGGGAATACACGCTCAATGCCACAGCCGTGTGCTACACGTCTGACAGTAAAGGTTTCGTTGATGCCGCCATGCTTCTTAGCGATGACTGTACCCTCAAACACCTGAATACGGCTCTTGTCGCCTTCCTGAATCTTTACATGTACCTTTACAGTATCACCAATGGCGATGACAGGAACATCCTTCTTCAGGCTTTCTTCGCTGATCTTTTTCAATGCATCCATGTTCTTTTCCTCCTAAATTTCCGATCCTTCATTCACGGGGCAAACCGGAGCACTCAGCAAAATGTCCGGCTGCCGATCCCGTCCTTCTCTGGCATTGACTGCCTCTGCGGGGCTCCGTCAGCGGATGGATCGATTTAATGTCTTTCGGCATTAACTCTCATCCGGGCACAATTCTCCCGGACGGATTTCAAATGCTTTATTATCATAACATATTTCCGAAAAAAATGCAAGTGTTTTTAAAAAAATTCTTCTCCGTTGAGGCAAAAAATTTTCTCACGCATTACCGAAGCAATCTGAAACGGCTGTTCTGCGTAACTCCGGAATGCATCCAGCACCACGCTTACATTGAGATTTCCTTCATTGCCGGCAGGAAGACGGAGGAAAAGCTCCAGCTTTCCGTCTTTTTGATCCAATGATACTACTTCCAGCATGGGGCGGATATCCACCTTCTTCATTCCGCGCTTCGTATGCTTTTCTGCTGTAATCACATCCTGTTCCATGAAGTGGTGCCAGCAGGCTTCCAGCGCCGTCAGATCTTCAGAGAACATAACAATATGGTACAGTGCGCTGCCGATTTCTGCTGCCGTATGCTTCGGCGTTCTGACCTCATGCACCTTCAGTCCCTCCGGAAGAACCCGGTTCAGCCGATCCTGCACCTCCTGAAAGGGGAGCTCTGCTGTCAGACGCATATCCATCGTTTCACACAGGCTTTCAGCACCGAGAGAAAGAGCAAGGGAGAACATCAGATACATATGAGGATGAAACCCCTCCGTATACCATGCCGGCAGGCCGGAACGACGGATGGCGCGCTGCATGCAGCGGTTCAGATCCAGATGGGAAATGTACTTTGCATTTCCTGTTTTCTCAAATACCACTCTGTAGTCAATACGGTGATCCATCAGAAGCATGCACCTCCCAGGCAGGAATTTGCACCGCAGCCGGAGCATTGCTCCCGGCAGGACGGCGTTGTTACACCCTCATGGGCTTTTTGATTTTCACGGATCAGGAATCGTTTCGATATCAGGTAATCCAGGTGATCCCAGGGCATGATCTCCTCATAGGATCTGGTGCGGTTGGCATAGAATGCCGGTGAAATACCGCAGGCTTCAAATGCAGCATACCATTGCTCTGCATTAAAATACTCATCCCAGCTGTCCAGCTTACAGCCGTTCTTCCAGGCAAGATACAGCACATCGCACAGACGCCGGTCACCTCTGGCAAGCGCTGCTTCCATGCGGCTCACCTCGGATACATGCATGCTGGCACGGATTTTCTTGGAGGTAATAGCTTTTTTCAGGACTGCCTGCCGGCGGAGAATTTCTTTCTTCTCCACCTGGGGTTCAAATTCAAAGGGCGTAAAGGGCTTTGGCACAAAAGTTGCAGTACTGATAGAAACCTGTACCTTACCCTTAGCATGGCCGGGAGTTTCATAGAAGAGGTTGACCACCTTCTGGGCAAGATCAGCAATACCAATGATGTCCTCATCGGTTTCCGTGGGCAGACCCAGCATGAAATAGAGCTTGACCATTGTATAGCCTCCTGCAAATGCAATGGCGCAGGTATGCATGACCTCTTCTTCCGTCACATTCTTGTTGATTACATCCCGCAGACGCTGGGTACCGGCTTCCGGGGCAAAGGTCAGCCCGCTCTTCCTGACGGTCGTCACACGTTCCAGCACATCCTCGGTAAAGTTATCAATTCGCAGGGAAGGCAGGGACATGTTAATATGCCGTGCATCGGTATACTCCAGAAGATGATCCAGCATGTTCACAATATCGGAGTGATCACTGGTGCTCAGGGATGACAGGGACAGCTCATCATAGCCGGAATGTTCACACAGCGTCTCCGCCTGCTTGCATATCGTTTCCGTGGATTTTTCACGGAAGGGACGATAGAGGAAGCCGGCCTGACAGAAACGGCAGCCGCGGATACAGCCGCGAAGCACCTCAACAGAAACACGGTCATGGACAATTTCAGTAAAGGGCACGACCACATTGGAAGGATAATAGGACTGGTCCATGTCCGTCATGACACGTTTGCATACCACGGCAGGGGCATTATCGTGGGGTGTTACGGATGCAATGGTACCGTCCTCATTGTAGACCACCTCATAGAGAGAGGGGACATAAATGCCCTCAATCCGGGCAGCAGCTCTCAGAAATGTACTGCGTGACGCTCCTTCCTCCTTCATTTGTTTGTAGAGATCCATCAGCTCCAGGTTGACTTCTTCCCCCTCTCCGAGGATGAACAGATCGAAGAAATCTGCCAGGGGTTCGGGGTTGCAGACACAGGGACCTCCGGCAACGACAATGGGCGCCAGTGCCTCCCCCCTGTCACGGGCAAAAACAGGCACACCTGCCAGATCCAGCATATTCAGGATATTGGTATAGGACATTTCATACTGGAGCGTGAAACCAATGAAATCAAAATCCCGGATGGGGTCAAAGCTCTCCAGTCCGTACAGGGGAATATGATCACGGCGCATGATCTCCTCAAAATCCGCCCAGGGTGCAAAAACACGCTCGCACCAGTAATTCTCCCGTTCATTAATAAGGGAATAGAGAATTTTCATACCCAGATGGGACATTCCCACATCATAAATATCCGGAAAACAGAATGCAAAACGCACATCCACCTGTTCCCGGTTCTTGACAACACTGCCCACCTCTCCGCCGATATAGCGAGCAGGTCTCTGCACCTCCATGAGCACGGACTCAACTTTTGTTCTCAGCATACTATGCCTCTTTTCTAATCATGAAAGTCTGTGAAAACTCCAGCTATTACAGACTTTCTTATATTATATGGAACGGAGGCTCCTCCAAAGGGCGAAGCCTCCATCTCTTTTCTCAGAGCCTGTTTCGCAACTTCCAACAGGTCTTAACTTTGCGGCAGATAATGTGCAAATCTCTGCCGGTTCTTCTCCGTATTCCGATAAACAAACGCCGGCTTATTCTGGATTCTCTTATCATGCTTCCAGTAGAACACGATTGCTTCGCCCCGTTTTTCCGCAAGGAGCGGCCGGCAGCGTCCCATAGCAGCCGAACAGTATCCCCTCTTTGTAATCCATCCAAAGGACAGCAGCACTGCTCCGGTGCAACAAAGGGCTGCCAGACCATAAATGGAGCTGCGAATACCATCACGGGAATTTGTTTTCTTGTATACGACTTCCCATTGATCAATATATGCTGCTTCTTCTGTCGAACTCCCGAAGGCGCCGTTGATATCCTCGTACTCCAGAATCACCTGCGCTCCCTGACTCCTGGCCTCAGCAATTACAGCATTTCGTTTCCAGACATCATACGTATAGTTTGCAAACAGGATTCCCGTCAGCACTGCCATTACTGCAAAGGGCAGCAGGTATTTCAAAGGCTGACAGAATCTGACTGACAGAATGCCGTTTTTCTTAGCTTGTAAATAGGTCCCGATTAAAGACAGCACCACCCCTGCCATTATGATACTTCCGATGATCAGAAGAATTCTTCCGAGGTTCATCGTCACGCCCCTCCCCATGATGACTTCTTTTTTATTTTATCACATTCCGTCCTGCTTGTCAACTCGAAGCTGCGCTGCTGCAAGATACAGGGATATGAGATATAAAAATGGATTCGGAACATGGAATATGATCAGGAGAATCAGCAGTCCAGCAGACAGACAGATACAGACCGCCGTTTGTATCCGCAGGAGTACTGGCTGTCCCGACAACAGACAGGCCCATGCACTTCCGCCGTCCAGCACCCGGTAGGGCAGAAGATTGAACAGTCCCATTGCAAGGTGAAGAAATGCAGTTACACTTCCCCCCCTCCATGCCAGGAGCAATGCTGCCGCTGCCAAATTCACCGCCGGACCGCTGAGCAGCACTGCCAGTTCCCTTGGCGTTGACAGAAACGGCGTGCGGGTACGGAGCTGCACCCCGGCTCCATAGAGGCGGATCTCACGGATTCCGGCACCTGTGGCTGCCATTGCTGCTCCATGGCCAATCTCATGCAGCAGGCAGACGGCAAAGGTTTGCCTGAGCATTTCTGCATTCGCGCACAGAAACAGCAGCGCAAGCATTGCCGGGAAACCAAAGTCCACCAGAATACGGCATGTACCAATTTTCAGCTCCACTTGCTTTTCAGATACTCCATGAAACGGGCTGCCCACTCCTCATCCGGCGCGCTGATTTGCACTGTGAATTGCTCCAAAATTGTTTCATAGAGCTTCGGTTCATAGAGCTTGATGAGAAATACCGCTGTCAGCAGCAGAATACATATCACATACTGGGCAAAAAAGACATCGGCACAGCTTTGCTGCTTTCCGGGTCTTTGTGACGCTTCCCGGTGTGAGAGAATGGGCGGCTCCCAGGTGCCTTCCGTTTTCTGTTCGGGAATTTCAATGATTGTTTCTTCCATAATGCATCCCCCTTCGGGACAGTGTATGCAGAATATGCATACAAAAGAACCGGGAGCCCGTCGGATCACAGACTCCCGGAAGGATGATGTAGATAACCTCTAAAAATAAGTTTTTAGAGGTTATCTTTATTCAATGTCTTCCTTTTTGATATGAAATATCATGCGCAGCACGCTTGCCAGTACCTTCGGACTCTTGATAACAACAATTTTCATAAGTAATCCCTCCTGAGGTTTTGGTATATTACAGTATATTCCTCATACAGGATTTGGTGCATTCTCCGTCCGGATGATAAGCAGTACACCTGTTTCCAGGGAAATTTCCGCACTGTCCCCGATAATTTCATTGCTGACGCCCAGCGGAAAAGAGCTGTGCAGTACAGCATTTTCCAGAGGATATTTTACGCCACGTTCCGCTACGCCGGTACACACATCCGTCAGCGCAAAGACGGAAAGGTACCCGCTGCACTTAGGATACCGGGCTTTTCCCGGCAGCTGGACAGAAATACTCGTTCCGCCGTCATGGAGCACACCGGTCAGTCCCTGGAGCGCCATATGGTGCAGCATCTGGATATTGGCAATGGAATGATCAAACCGCACCCCCCCAAGGGCGCCGTAGATATGGAATTCCCGGCAGCCATGATCCCGGCCGTAATACACAGCCAGCAGGGTATCCGTCTCATCCTTTTCCGCAGGATGGCGCAGAATTCGGCACTCTTCCGGGATTTCGCCGGACAAGGAATCAAAGTCCCCTATGAGAATATCGGGACGGATTTTTTGTTGTTTCGCATGGCGGTAGCCGCAGTCCGCACAGATCACTAACGCATCCTCCGGTACACGGATTTTGCCGGATACATCTCCTCCGGCTATAATCACACATGATTTCAAAGCTCCCACTCCTTTATCTGCCGGGCTTCCTCATACATTTCGCAATAGCTCTCGTGCCGGCTCTTAGGAATAAGGCCGGCATGCACAGCTTCAATGACAGCACAGCCCTTTTCACACACATGGGAACAGTCATGGAACCGGCAGCCGTCCTTATATTCTGCAAATTCTGCAAAACAGTCTGCAAGTGCCTCCTTGCGGATAACGGCATAGCGCTGCGTATCAAAAGTGGAGAAACCGGGGGTGTCCGCAATAAAACCGCCGCTGCGGAGGGGGTAGAGCTGGACATGGCGGGTCGTATGCCGTCCCCTTCCAAGCTTCTGACTAATTTCCCCGGTGGGGATTTCCAGCGTTTCATCCAGAGCGTTGAGCAGGGTGGATTTTCCGGCACCGGAATTGCCGGTCAGCGCACTGACTTTACCAGCAAATGCACGGCGCACCTCCTCCAGACTCTCCGGGTTCCGGTAATCCACCAGAAGAACGGGAATTCCGATAGAGCTGTAGAGATGCAGGATTTCATCATAAGAAGCCAGATCCACCTTTGTCAGCAGCAGCAAGGGAGTAATCCCTTTGTACGCAGCAACAGCAATAAATTTATCCAGCAGCCGCAGATTGGGATGCGGCGCACACATGGAGACCACAAAACACAGCTGATCCAGATTGGCAAGGGGCGGACGGATGATCTCATTCTTTCTCGGAAGCACTTCTGCGATCACCTGCCCATCCAGCAGTACATGATCGCCCACATAGGGCTCCTGGTCTTTTTTTCGCAGGATCCCCCGTGCAGGGCATTCCATCAATGCACCGTCAGGGGACACTACGGTGTAGAGTCCCCTGACGGATTTGATAATTGTACTGTAATCTGCTTCCGTTTGCGGCATGCGCATTATGCACCTGCCTCCTCATCGCCTGCGTCTTCTTCCGGCTCTGTAGGATCCGGCGCTTCCGTGGCCGGCGGTTCCGTGGGTGCCTGTGTAGGCGGCTGAGTCGGTGCCTGGGTCGGTGCCTGTGTGGGCGGCTGGGTCGGTGCCTGGGTCGGTGCCTGGGTGGGCGGCTGAGTTTCCGGCTGCGTAGGCGGTTCCGTGACATCCTCATATGCACCCACTGACTGGAATGCCGCATCAATGTTTTCACGAATAGAGGTTACTGTCACATTGGCATAATCAAAGGTATAGACGCCAATTTCTGCCTGCCGCTGGTTTGCCTGATTGATCAGTGCAACGGTGATGGTTTCCTTGCCGCTGCCCTCAATCTTCACCGTCACTGAATCGGAATAAGTTGCATTGACGGACTGGCTTAAAATTGTACCTCTTTCAGAAGAAATAAAGTCAATCACAAATCTGCCATTTACATCCGACGGCAAAGGCAGTGTGAAGGGAATTTCACCGGAGGGATCCTCGCCGTTACTGTAAGTCAGCGTTATGGTTGCGCCGATTTCTATCCATTCGCCCTCCTCAATATCCTGTGCAATGACAGTATTCTCGGGCTCCAGAGAAGCCTCTTCTATGGTTTCAACCTTCAGACCATAGTACTCGCACAGCATCCGTGCCTCATCCAGGGTCATGCCGACATAGTTGTCCACCTGTACCTGATCATTGGATGCACCCTTACTGATATACAGAATGATTGTAGAGCCGGCTTCCGCCTGTTCGCCCACAGCCGGTTCCGTGCGGATAACATTGTTCTCTGCGACACCGTCTTCACTGAGTTCATAGCGGGGATCAACTTCGAAGCCTTCCTGTCTCAGCACCTGTTCTGCATACTCATAGAACAGTCCTGTTACTTCCGGAACCGGCTTCATGCTGACGCCAAGGCTGACATTGACATAAATTGTCTGACCGGAGGTAACGGAATCATCCACTGCCACATCCTGATAGTAAATAATATCCTTTTCATATTCTGTGTACTCTGTCTCATTGATCTGAATATCCAGGTACGGATACTTATCCTTGGCCTCGTAATAATCCTCACCAATCAGATTGGGCATTTTATACTTGCTGCTGTTTACGTCTCCGTTAATGACACCCTTCACAAGCCAGAGAATAAAGAACACAGCAACCACAATGAATGCAATGGTAACCGCAGTCATGACCGGAATGAACAGGGAATGGGATTCCTCTTCCTCCTCCTCTTCGTCATCATCGTACTCATCGTCTTCGTATTCTTCCTCGTTATCCTCCCCGTCTGCAGTGAGCGCCTCCTCTGCAGGCGGTGCAAAGTACTGTGTCTGGGAAGCATCGCCCTCCGAAGTAACTTCTTCATAATATCCGAATGTCATCTGCGTATTGGCCTTGAATGCTTCAATGTCCTGAATCATATCGGAGGCAGTCTGATAGCGGTTCTCCGCATCCTTTTCCATGGCACGGAGAATGATTTCTTCAAGACCTGCCGGGATGTCCGGATTAATGGCACGGGGGCGTTCCGGCGTATTCTGCATGTGCATTACTGCAACGGTCACAGGATTGTCCGTATCAAAGGGCTTCTGTCCCGTCAGCATTTCGTACATCATGACACCGACGGAATAGATGTCACTCTTTTCATCAGTAACATCTCCCCTTGCCTGCTCGGGACTGATGTAATGGACTGTCCCGATGGCCTGGTCCGTTGCAGTGCGCCCCTCTTCACGGGCAAACTTTGCAATACCGAAATCCATGACCTTAATGGTGCCATCCGTGAACAGCATGATATTCTGGGGTTTGATGTCTCTGTGCACAATACCCCTGTCATGGGCATGCTGCAGTGCCCGCAGAATCTGAATAATAAAATGCACGGAATCCTTCCATGTCAGAACATGCTCATTTTCAATATATTCCTTCAATGTAATGCCGTCAATATACTCCATGACGATGAACTGAATCTTGTCCGAAAAACCGACATCATAAACCTTAACAATATTCGGATGGGACAACAATGCGATTGCCTTGGATTCATTGCGGAAACGGCGGAGAAATTCCTCGTTTTCCGCAAATTCCTTTTTCAGAATTTTGACAGCAACCACTTTATTGTCAATGATATCCGTCGCCTTGTAGACATCGGCCATGCCGCCGACACCGATTAACTCGGTAATCTCATATCTGCCGTCAAGCTTTTTTCCAATATTCTTATCCATCATACCCTCCACGCTTATTATTTCGTTACAATTGCAAGAGAAATATTGTCCCTGCCGCCCTTGCTAAGGGCAAGGTCAATGAGTGCCTGGGGTGCTTCTGCAAATGTACTATGGTTGATCACATGCAGAATCTCCTGCTCCTCACTATAGCTGGACAAGCCGTCCGAGCACAGCAGCAGCAGAAACTCCTCTCCATGAGGAATCCGGTAGTAATCCGGCCTGATGACCCGTTCCACACCAACTGCCCGTGTCAGCATATTTCTCTGCGGATGCTGACGCATTTGCTCTTTCTGGATTTTCCCCTGCTGGTACAGCATATTCACGACAGTATGATCCTCTGTAATCTGTCGCATACTGCCATTCTCCACCAGATAGGCACGGCTGTCGCCAACATTAGCGATTGCGATGTGACCGGAATCAATAAAGGCTGCAACACAGGTTGTACCCATACCATAGCTCCGGTAGTCCATTCTGGCTGTTGTATAGATAACAGAATTGGCAGCGGATATGGATGACATCAGCAAAACCCTGATATCCTCCGCACTCATACCGGATTGATAGCCTGCGGTAAAATGATCAAACAACTCTCGGACTGCAATTTCACTTGCCTGACTGCCGGAACGCTCACCGCCCATGCCGTCGCATACCACGGCAAGAATACGGCCGTCATATTCCCTGGCCAGAACCTCATCCTGATTTTCGTCACGGATTAATCCGATGTTCGTTGCTGTTGCACATCGCAAATCCCTCACCTCACCTTCTGTTATTCATCATGCTGATCTGCTTCATGGCGCAGCTGCCCGCATGCCGCCTCAATATCGCTGCCCAATGTGCGGCGTATCGTTGCATGGATGCCGCGTCTCCGGAGCTTTTGCATCAATTCCTGTGCAGCACTTCTGGTCGCATGATAGCTTCGCTCCCGGACAGTATTGACAGGAATCAGATTTACATGAGCCTGCTGCCCTTCCAGCAGCTCCGCTAATGCTGCAACATCCTTTTCGCTGTCATTCACCCCTTGCATGACAGCATATTCATACGTCACACGCCGTCCTGTTCTGGCAAAATAATATTTGCATGCCGCCATCAGCTCGTTGAGCGGATAGCGTCTGTTGACGGGCATGACAGCATCCCTTCCCTTATCCGTAGGATGATGCAGGGATACAGCAAGAGTCAGACCGCTTTTCCTGTCAGCGAGCTCCCGGATTTTCGGGACAATCCCGCAGGTGGAAAGGGTCACATGCCGCAGGCTCATCCTCCTGCCCTGCCCATCGGATAAAAGTTCCAGGAACCGCATGACGTATTCAAAATTATCCAGCGGTTCCCCGATTCCCATAAGAACGATACCGGATATGGAAACACCGGCATCCCGTTCCGTCTCATCAATCTGGAGTAGCATTTCCGACGGCGTCAGATTTCTGACATAACCTGCAATGGTGGATGCGCAGAACCGGCACCCCATCTTGCAGCCCACCTGTGTGGAGATACAGAGCCGCCAGCCGTGCTGATAGGACATCAATACGGTCTCCACATGCTGACCGTCGGGCAGCCTATATAAGTATTTTACCGTATCGTCCATACAAGATTCAAGCTTTCTTGCAATAAATAGTCTTTTTATATAAAATTCAACACTCAGTTTTGTACGAAGTGACTGAGGAAGATCCAGCATTTCGGAAAAATCGGTGACTTTCTTTTCATGCAGCCAGCGATAGATCTGACCGGAACGGTATTTTGGCTCTCCCATCGCTTCCACAGCAGCTGTAAGCTCTGCACGGTTCATGGATAAAATATCCCGCTGTTCCATAGCTCACCCGACCTTCTGCATCCGTGCGGCAAAGAAGCCGTCACAGTCGGCATACTGCACCGAGAAGGTGGCATACCCCTCGGAGAATCCCAACTCCTCCAGCGGCATCAGCCGGAATTCCGGATGCGCTGCAAGAAACCGCTGTACCACAGCTTCATTCTCCGCCTGAAAAATTGTACAGGTGGAATACACCAGCGTACCGCCTGTTTTCAGATAGCCTGCTGCATGTTCCAGAATTCTGTACTGAATCTCAGGGAGATCTGCAAATTGGGAGAGCGGCTTATATTTGATTTCCGGCTTGCGGCGGATGACACCGAATCCGGAACAGGGTACATCGCAGAGCACCCGGTCCGCTTTTGGCAGTTCCGGATGAAACTCCAGGGCATCCTGCTGGGATGCCCGCACACAGGTCAGCCCCAGCCGCGCGGCGCCTTTCGCAATGAGTGACGCACGCTTTTCCTGAAGATCAAAAGCCAGCACTGTCCCTGTATTCTTCATATGTTCCGCAATCGTAAAGGTTTTGCCGCCCGGTGCTGCGCAGAGATCCAGCACTGTCTCCCCCGGCTGCGGATCAAGGATTGCACAGCAGAACTGGGAGGACAGATCCTGCACATGGAATTCGCCCTTCTGAAAACATTTGCTTGCCTGGACATCCTGGCAGGTAATGCGATAGGCATGCTCCGGACGCTGATAGGGGATGGGCTGCAAACCTTCCTCTTCCAGATCACTCATGTCTGCCCGGAGCGGATTCAGCCGGATGGTGCACGGCGGCGGACACAGGCTGTCCGCAAAGAAGGCATCGGCAAAAGCTTCACCATGCTCTTTTGTAACTTGTTGAATCAACGCAGCCGGTGCAGAATACTGCACTTCCTTGGCTGCCCAGGGATCCTTCGGCAGAGGAATTTTCTTTCCGTCCCGCAAGAAGCTGCGAAGCACTGCATTCACAAAGCCGGATGCACTTGCTTTCCGAAGTTGCCTGGTCAGAAGAACACTCTCATTCACCGCTGCCCGGTCGGGGATTCTGTCACAGTAAGCAAGCTGATATAAACCGAGATACAGCGTATACCGGATGGCGGCATCCAGCTTCTCAGGCGGCTTGCTGCTGTAACAGCGGAGAAGATGCTCCAGGGTCAGCAGGCGCTCAATGACGCCGTAATACAACTGTGAACAGAGCTTTTTGTCAGCAGCAGACAGGCCGGACTCGGACAGGGTACGATCCAGCAGAAGATGGGAAAAGCTTCCTTCTTCCAGCGTCCGTTCCAGAAGCCTGACCGCCAGATATCTTGCACTTTTCATTAGTTTCTTCTGTTGGCAATCATGACAAGCCGCAGCAGCTGCATCAGGGAGTTGAGCAGGGATGCCACATAGGTCAGCGCTGCTGCCTTCAGTACACTGGAAGCGGCGGATACCTCATTGCCATAGAGGAAGCCGCTGCTTTCCAGAATCTGCAGCGCACGGTTGCTGGCATCAAATTCCACCGGCAGTGTCACAAGCTGGAACAGTGCAACCACTGCAAAGAGCAGAATTCCGATCCAGATCAGACTCAGGCCAAGCTGGGTCTGAGAAAAGAACAGCCCCAGCAGAAAAACAAAATACCAGGCATAGGAACAGAACTGAGTAAAAGGTACCAGCGCACTGCGCATTTTTACAGGGGTATAATCCTGGGCATGCTGGATGGCATGACCGCATTCATGTGCCGCAACACCGAGGGCAGCCACAGAGGTTTCACCGTAAACACTTTCGGACAGACGCACCACATTGCTTCTGGGATCAAAATGATCGGAAAGCTTGCCGCTGACTGGCTCCACACGCACATAATGAAGGCCGTTGGCATCCAGAATCTGCCGTGCGACCTGCTCACCAGTCAAGCCGCGGCTGTTCTGAATTTTACTGTACTTACTATAGGTAGTATTTACATTGATGGAAGCGGCAATACAGAGTATCACCGGCAGGATTAACAGAATGAGTTCCATAAATATCTTCCTTTCTGATGCATTTTTCACTCCGCAGGAGTGAAGCTCTGACCGAGAAGCCGCCCCTTTGTCAGCTTCTTTCCACGAATGAAATCCCCTGCATTCAGCCGTTTTCCGCCTTCCAGCTGAACTTCCGTCAGCTGTAACAGC
The DNA here is from genome assembly GCA_964644275.1 of uncultured Ruminococcus sp. GTDB lineage: Bacteria > Bacillota > Clostridia > Oscillospirales > Ruminococcaceae > UBA3855. The sequence goes on from CAZXVI010000006.1 coordinate 58,700, forward strand.
GTACCCTCACCGCACTGCACAATCAGCTGCTCCGGATCAACAATTGCTCCGCAGGGTGCGCTCCCTGTTCCGGGATATACTTTGCTGCGGAACACCTTGAAGCGCTTGCCGTCCAGTATTGTAAAGCCTGTCAATGCGCAGATGATCCGGTGGAGGTTCAGGGCAGGCTTGGTAAAATCCAAAGCCGACATCTCCTTGCGGATCATGGACGCATAGCAGGACTGAGCGTCATCCTGCTGTTCCGGTGTCAGTGTGCCGTTTTTTAATGCCGGAAGGGCTTCCAGCAGCAGCTTTGCTCCCAGCTGTGCCAGCCTGTCATGAAGTTCGGCAGTTGTTTCATCTTCTCCGATGGAAAGGCGGCCCTTGAGAAGCATATCTCCCGTATCCAGTCCCTCTGCCATCTGCATAATGGTTACACCGGTTTCCTTCTCACCATTGAGAATACAATGATGAATGGGAGCGGCGCCTCTGTACTTCGGCAGCAGGGACGCATGGACGTTGATGCAGCCATACTTCGGAAGCTCCAGCACCACCTTGGGAAGAATCTGTCCGTAAGCTGCAACCACAATGCAGTCCGGCCGGATGCTCCGGAGAAGCTCCAGTGCTTCTGCGGCATCGGGATCTTTCCGGAAAGAGGAGGGCTGATAAACAGGAATGGCATATTCCAGTGCCTTCTTCTTCACAGGGGAAGGAAGCAGTTTGTATTTTCTGCCATTGGGCTTATCCGGCTGCGTGAACACGGCGGCAATTTCCGCACCACTGTCCGCCAGTGCGCAGAGACAGGGCAATGCAAAGTCCGGTGTACCCATGAACACAATCTTCATATCCAGCATTTTATTCCTCCCCTGGCTCTACAAATTCATCCACTTTTTCCAGAAACAGATGACCGTCCAGGTGGTCAATTTCGTGGCAGGCACAGCGTGCGCCAAGCCCTGTCAGAGCAACCTCATAGAATTCACCATTCCGGTTCTGGGCACGCACCTTGCACTTGTTGGGACGGACAACATAGCCCCACTGGTCCGGACAGGACAGACAGCCTTCCACATCACGCTGCTTGCCACTGGATTTCAGAATAACGGGGTTCACCAGTTCCAGCAGCCCCTCGCCAACATCCACAACAGCAATACGTCTGCGGATTCCTACCTGGGGAGCGGCAAGACCAAGACCCTGTGCCTTATACAGCGTCTCTGCCATATCGTCCAGCAGCTGCGCCAGTTTCTCATCGAACTGTTCCACAGGTTTGCATACTGCATGCAGAATCGGAGATTCCTTTGTTACAATTTTTCTGATTGCCATCGTATTTCCTCCCAATTATATGCCGATGCTGCCGTTCATATCCGCATAGAGATGTACTCTCGCCATTTCTTTCAGACTTCCGGCATTTTTCAGGGTATCCCACATAAAACTGCGGAATTCCTTAGTATTTTTACATTTGATGATAATCCGGTAACGGTATTTCCCGTTAATTTTTCCGTAGGTGCAGGGAACGGGTCCCAGAACCCGCAGCGGCAGCTTCATTTGCTGCACCGCAAGCTCTTCCCGCATACAGGCTACAAAGCAGTCAGCCCCCCGCTTAACCTCCGCTTCTGTTTCGCCGGATATCCCCACAACACAGATATCGCAGAAGGGCGGAAACAGCAGTGCCCTGCGGATTGCCGTTTCCTCACGGTAAAATCCCTCATAATCCTGCTGTGCCGCAAGCCGCAGCACATAGTGATCCGGAAGGAAGGTCTGCAGAATGGCTCTGCCGGCCTTTCCGCCTCTTCCTCCCCGCCCCACCACCTGGGTGATCAGGGCAAAGGTTCGCTCATAGCTGCGGAAATCCCCGGAAAACAGGGCTTTATCCACGGAAAGAACACCGACCAGTGTCACATTGGGAAAATCCAGTCCCTTGCCGATCATCTGGGTTCCAAGCATAATATCATACTTTCCGTCCTTGAAATCCCCGAATCTCTTTTCATAGGCAAAACGGGAACCGGTGGTATCCGCATCCATGCGCAGAATTCTGGCATTGGGAAAACGAATGGCCAGCTCGTCCTCCAGTTTCTGGGTGCCGAACCCCATTTTCCGCAGATGTTCACCGCCGCATGTGGGACACTGCTCCGGCATGCGCTGCACTGCTCCGCAGTAATGGCAGTGAAGATTCTGATCTGTTTTATGAAAGGTCATGGGAACGGAACAGTTTGGGCAGTATACAGGCTGATTACAGGTACAGCAGCTGATAATCGTATGATACCCCCGCCGGTTCAGCAGAAGGATGCTCTGCTCCCCCCGCTCCAGGTTCTCCCGGAGGGCATCCGTCAGCATGCTGCTGAATTCCGTATCATTGCCGTTCATGCGTTCTATGTTCATATCCGCAACTTCGACTGCCGGAAGAGGCATATTGCCGTAGCGTTCCTTCATCTCCAGCAGCTCATACACACCCTTCCGGGCATAGTAGTAGCTTTCCATTGTAGGGGTTGCCGATGCCGGGAGCAGCACTGCGCCATGAAATTTGCAGCGCTGACGGGCAACCTGGATTGTATCAAACCGGGGAGCCGCATCGGATTTGTAAGAGCGTTCGCCCTCTTCATCCATAATAATCAGTCCCAGATTCTGAAGCGGTGCAAAAACTGCACTTCTTGTTCCGATTACCAGATCTGCATTGCCGCTGCGTACCCGTTCATAGGAGCGTTTCCGCTCCCCCAGGGACAGACTGCTGTGCATGACAGCAATCCGGTCTCCGAACCGGGCAGCAAAGCGTTTCACTGTCTGGGGAGTGAGGGATATTTCCGGGAGGAGCATCAGCACGGATTTCCCGAGTGCAAGGGTTCTGGCTATGAGCGCCTCAAACACAGCGGTTTTTCCGCTGCCGGTAACTCCATGGAGCAGGAAGCATTTTGCCTCGGATGTTTCCAGGTAAGGGGCTACACGGTCGAATACAGCCTGCTGCTGAGGAGCAAGAGTAATTTCCGGAGCCGGTGTGGACTGCGGCTCAGCAGCCTCCGTCTCAGCCTCAAGCTCAAATCGTTCCGCAATGCCGTTCTTCACAAGATTCTGTATCACAGCAGCGGAAATGCCGCAAAGATAGCAGATTTCCTTTTCCTCCAGCGCACCGAATTCCTGCAGGGCATTGACTGCCTTCTGCTGCTTGACGGTAACAGAGCCACGGTAATTCTGTGACAGAAATGCATCGGATAACCGTACCATACGAGTTGTTTTATTTTTCATTCTTGCCTGGGTATCCGCCGCAGCGGCTACGATGCCAGCAGACAGCAGCCGATCCACAACCTGTTTCTTATGCGGCGTGTCCTGAATCTCCAGCAGAGCATCAAACTCTTTCTGCGTTCTGGCACGGCGCAGGAATTGCAGCAGCTGCTCTTCTTCCTCGGAGAGGCAGCTGGTATCCGCTCCCTGCACCAGGGAATAATGTTCCTGGACGCGCAGCTGAAGCGCAGAGGGCAAAAGTGCTCTGATTGCCTCATAATAGGTACAGAAGGTGTTTTCCTTCAGCCAATACATGAGAAGCATCTGCTCTTCGTTCAGAATCGGTGCATCATCCGCAATGGAAAGAATTTTTTTGAGTCCCTTGCATTCCTCGCTGTCCGCTTCAGAAACGGACAGGATCAGTCCTACCCGTTTGCGGTTGCCCCTGCCAAAGGGAACTACCACACGGCAGCCTTCCAGTCTGCGGCGATATAGCTCCGGCGGCAGAAGATAACTGAAGGGCTTATCGAATTCCCATGCTGCCGCATGGATGGCAACTGCGGCGATGTATTTTCCGCATCTCACAGTCAGTTCAGAAGAGTCTTATCATCGGATGCAGGTTCGATGATTTTATAATCACCTCTTGCAAATTCATCCACTGCCGTCTTTACGGGCTTCTCCTCCAGCGTCTGGTTGTTCTCGTACAGCTCGTCAGCGATCTCTCTGGCTCTTTTGGCAATACCAATCACGAGAGAATAACAGCTTTCCTTCTTGGTAATCATCTGTGTGATTGCGGGTCTCAACATAACTATACACCTCATTTAAAAATAATCAAATTTAGAAACATTTACTGTCTGCACTCTTCTGCACGGACAATCGCGCTGAAATCGGCAATTGCATCATCCAGGACATCATTCACCACAACGTAGTCATACTGGGGCGCAAGCTTTAACTCACGCTCTGCCTGCTCCACTCGCTGGGCTATTATTTCCGCCGGTTCCGTACCGCGTTTTTCCAGGCGTTCCCGAAGCACGGAAAGACTGGGCGGTGCAATAAAGATAAATACTGCATCCGGACGGAGTTTCCGCACCTGCATAGCACCCTGTACTTCAATTTCCAGAATCACATGCTGCCCCTGGGACAGATGCTCTTCGATGGGTGCTTTGAGCGTGCCATAATAATTCTTGCAGTACAGCGCATGCTCCAAAAACGCATCCTGTTCAATCAAAGCCTCAAACTGCTGCTTCTGCATAAAATGGTAGTGCACACCGTCTTTTTCATTGTCGCGGGGCTGACGGGTTGTGGCAGAAACAGAATAGAAGTACTTGGGATCCTTCAGAATTTCACCTAAAATTGTTCCCTTTCCACACCCGGAAGGAGCGGAAACAACAAACAGCTTTCCACGATTCACAGCCTACATTCCTCCTTATTCAATGTTCTGAATCTGCTCGCGGATCTTTTCAATCTCGGATTTCATTTCCACAACAATGGCAGTAATATGCACATCCTGTATTTTGGAACCGATGGTATTGACCTCACGGTTCATTTCCTGCACTAAAAAGTCCAGCTTTCTGCCGATGCTGCCGTCCTCGGCGAGGAGCTTCTCCATCTGTGCAAGGTGGCTGCGCAGACGAACGGTTTCCTCATCCACAGCGGTCTTTTCAGAGAAAATTGCAGCTTCCGTAAGGATTCTCTGTTCGTCCACAGCAGTGCTTTCCAGAAGCTCTGTCAGCTTTGTATACAGACGCTCACGGTATTTTTCCGTCAGCCTCGGCGCTTCCGTTTCTACAACGGATACCTGCTCTGCAAGGAACTGCAGACGTGAGAGAACATCCGCACGGAGCTTTTCTCCCTCCGCCTCGCGCATGGCAACAAAGGCATCCAGGGCTTTCTGTGCAACACCGAGTACTGCGGCTCTGACCTCATCCTCATCATCCTGAGCTTTTTCCACACGAAACACATCGGGAAGATGCAGCAGAGTACCCCAGCGGAATGCGTCCTCTGTAAAGTTGTCATCCCACAGCTTGTAGCGCTGCTCGTCGTCAGAGAGTGCGTGATTATACGCCTGCATGGCGTCCAGATAGCCTTTGATGATATCGGCATTGACACGGATGTCCGCTTTTTTTCCCTCGGTCAGCGTAATGGAAACACTGATTTCCACCTTGCCCCTTGCTGCCCTGGTTTTCAGCAGGGATTTAAGATCTTCTTCCAGGTAGGAATATGTTCTTCCGATGCGGACACTCTGTTCCAGATAACGGGAATTGACAGAACGGATTTCCACAAGGATATCACGATTCTCAATCTGTTCCTGGGCACGGCCATAGCCTGTCATACTTCTCAACAATTCTGACATCGCTCCTTCACTATTTTCATGCGGATCCGTATGATCCAGTTATTCAAGCTCCCTCTCGGCAGAAAGAGCGCATAGTTTATCCGATTATAATAGTATATCACATTTCTTTTCAAAAATCAAGAGGAAAGCGAAGATTTTCTGATACATTGTTTTATTTGCTATAAATCACTTGCATTTCCCACAGAAATATGGTATACTGTAACTTGTATACTGGGGTGGCACCCATCACAAAAAACAGCGTATACGCACTCTTAATGACAAAGGGGAACGAAACCCATGGAAAAAAACGTCATTGTCATGGACGAATATGGAAATATGATCGGACGCACTTATGCCAAGCGTGCAAAGGGCCTGATCAAGCACGGCCGGGCAGTGGATGCCGGCGAACATACCATTCGTCTGACCGGCAGCTGTCCGTCCAATACAACGGAGGACAAAACTATGAATGCTTTATATATTGAACCACGCAGCTTCCGGCCTGTGGAGGGTGCCGAGAATAACATTTTCACCCGTTCCTACATCACAAGCTTTCTTGACGGCAAATTGCAGGAAGCCCTGATGCTGGGGGACTGGCAGTGGAACTGGAGCGAAATCGCATCCGGGCCGCTGACGCTGCAACCGAATACAGAGTATGTGCTGGCCTTCTGGCTCAACGGTGGTGAAAATGATCAGTACAACGAAACCTGTGATTTCCGGATTCTGTTCACAAATGATGTCCAGCAAACGGTTGATCGTGACAGGGAACTGATTTATAAGCTCAACCGCAATTACATCAGACCTGTCAAAAAGGTGGACGGCTGGGAGCTGTATGAAATTCCCTTCCATACCGAGGACAAGCAGTACACCTACCTGAAATTCGTAGCAATGCGTGCGCCCATGGCAATTCTGCCCGCAGGGGACGCAGCGGATTATATAGAACTGGAGGACAGCCTCCATCCGCTTGCGGAATGCGCCAAGCAGCGTCCGAACATGGTATTTGAGGATGGGTATCCGAAGGAATTTCTGCAGAATTACGCCGGATCAACTGGAAAAAATTCAAATTCAAACGATTTACGCTCTGAAATGCTGGATATGATAGCTTCCCGTATGGAAGATCTTTCTCTTGACGTATGCACTCCGTTTACTGCGGATGCGCTCAAGGAAATCAAGGACATGATGAACATGCTCCTGCGTGAAGAATAACGTACAAAGGCCGTTTCCGGTTCCGGAGACGGCTTTTGCATAGACTGTGGAAAAATGGTTATCCTATCAGCAAATACGCTGAAAGGAGCAATGATCATGAAACAGAAGCCAATGGAACCGGATGAAAGACGCACTCCCCTCTTTCCGGTGGAGGAAATGACAGAACCCGAAGCACTGCAGATGCCCTCTACCTCTGACACGGACATGACGGGGCTGATTCCCGCAGGACCGCAGAACCGGGAAGAGCTGGAAAGCTACGGTGAAATCTATCCGTATCTGCCTCCCTATATTGATATAGATCAGATGTAGGTATGAAAAAACTGCAAAAAATTGCAAATTGCACTTGACAAGCCTTCAGTTTTATGATAAAATAGGATTGCCGCATGTGTTGGGCAAAGGATAAGTGCGTTCATTCGCCGCCTAAGACAGCGAGTTTTTAGAAAAGGCAGGTGCCAGATTAATGTACGCAGTCATTGAAACAGGCGGAAAGCAGTATCAGGTACACGAAGGCGACGTTGTTTTCATCGAGAAGCTGAATGTTGAAGCTGACGAGACAGTTACTTTTGACAAGGTTGTTGCTGTAAATTCTGAGAGCGGTCTGAGCGTAGGTGCTCCTTACGTTGAAGGTGCAACCGTTTCCGCAAAGGTTCTCAAGAACGGTAAGGGTAAGAAGATTACTGTCTTCACTTACAAGCCCAAGAAGGGTGAAAAGCGCAAGATGGGTCACAGACAGCCCTACACACAGGTTCAGATCGAATCTATCAAGGCATAACTATGCTGAACGCTGTTTTTGAACGTAAAAACGGCACGTACTGCGGATGCACCGTCAAGGGGCACGCAGGCTATGCAGAGCAAGGACAGGATGTTGTATGTGCAGCAGTTTCTTCTGCGGTGCAGCTTGCAGCGAATCTGATTACGGAAACATTCCGGATTCCGGCAAGGGTATCGGCAGAAAGCAACACAGTCAGGATCCGTTTGCAGGACAGCTGTGATGCTGCCGGGGCTTCTATTCTGGAAGCACTGTATGTCCATCTGCAATGTATTTCGGAAGAATTTCCGGACACGATTCATTTTGATTTTGCGGAGGTGTAAACAATGCTTAGAATCAGTATGCAGTTTTTTGCACATAAGAAAGGTATGGGTTCCACCAAGAACGGCCGTGACTCTGAATCCAAGAGACTGGGCGTAAAGCGTGCTGACGGTCAGTTTGTAACTGCCGGCAACATCATCGTTCGTCAGCGTGGCACTCACATTCATCCGGGCGAGGGCGTAGGCAGAGGTTCTGATGATACTCTGTTCGCAATGGTTGACGGAAGAGTAAAGTTTGAGCGCTGGGGTCGTGACCGCAAGCGTGTATGCGTTTACGCTGACTAATGCTGCAGTTCTGCGCAATTAGTCCATCCCGTTGATTGACAGAACATAAATCCCGGGCTTTGCCAAAAGCTTGGGATTTTGTTTTAGGGAAAGGAATTTATCATGTTTGTCGATAAAGCCAGAATCAAAATAAAAGCTGGAGACGGCGGCGATGGTGCTGTCTCCTTCCACAGAGAAAAATATGTCGCTGCCGGCGGCCCTGACGGCGGTGACGGCGGCTGCGGCGGCAATATCGTATTCCAGGTGGATGACAATTTCTCCACCCTGATTGATTTCCGCTATAAGAGAAAATATATTGCGGAAAACGGCGAGAACGGCGGTAAAAAGCACTGCACCGGCAAGAGCGCTCCCGACCTGATTATTAAAGTACCGCGGGGCACCTTGATCAGAGAAGCTGAGAGCGGAAGAATCATGGCGGATATGTCCGATGATGAACCGAAAATCCTGGCAAGGGGCGGCAGAGGCGGCAAGGGCAATAGTAATTTTGCCACTTCAACCCGTCAGATTCCCCGTTTTGCCAAGCCCGGCTTCCCCGGTGAACAGTTCGATGTCACACTGGAATTGAAACTGCTGGCAGATGTAGGCTTGGTTGGCTTCCCCAATGTGGGCAAATCCACCCTGATTTCCGTTGTCAGTGCGGCAAAGCCTAAAATTGCCAACTACCATTTTACCACGCTGACGCCGGTGCTGGGCGTTGTGCGTCTGGACACAGAACGTTCTTTTGTTATGGCAGATATTCCCGGACTGATTGAGGGTGCCAGCGAAGGCACCGGTCTGGGTCATGAGTTTCTGCGCCATGTGGAACGGTGCCGGCTGATTCTGCATGTACTGGATGTTTCCGGTATCGAGGGACGGGACCCCATTGAGGATTTTGAGACGATCAATAAAGAGCTGGCAAATTTCAGCGAAGCGCTGGCAGATTGTCCCCAGATGGTGGTTGCCAACAAATCCGATATGGCAACACAGGAGCAGATCGCACGTCTGCGGGATTATGTCACAGAGCTGGGACTCCCCTTCTTCGCCATTTCTGCTGCTACTACCCAGGGCACCACTGCGTTGATGGATGCAGTGGGGCAGAAGCTGACGGAGCTGCCTCCCGTCAAGATTTATGAAGCGCAGCCCCTCTCCCGTGAGGAATGGGAAGCACGCTTCTCCTCCAAGCAGGAGTTTGAAGTGGAGGTGGAAGACGGCATCTATTATGTTTCCGCCCCCTGGCTGGAGCCCGTCCTCCGGACTGTCAATATGGAGGATTATTCTTCCCTGCAATACTTTCAGCGGGTGCTGCGCTCCAGCGGCATCATTGACAAGCTGGAAGAAATGGGCATTGAAGAGGGCAATACCGTCAATATATTCGGCTTTGAATTTGACTATATCAGGTAATGACTATGGAATTGCAGTTAACAGAGAAGGAAGCCGGTCTGTACAGCCCGCTGACCCTTGCCTTTCTTGGAGACAGCGTTTATGAACTGATGGTGCGTTCTGCCATTGTGGGATGCGGCAACACATCCGTGAAGCTTCTGCATTCTGCAAAAATTCAGTTGGTATGCGCATTTTTCCAGGCAAGGGCCGCTGAGCGGCTGATGGACAGCTTCACAGAACAAGAACACCGGATTTTTCTCAGGGGAAGAAATGCTACGGGAAATACGGTCCCTCACAACGCATCCCCGGCAGATTACCGGAAGGCTACCGGTCTGGAAAGCGTATTCGGATATCTGCATTTAACAGGAAATACCGGAAGGCTGGAGGAACTGTTTACAGCCATCTGGGATATGCAGGAGGAAATCCTGCAGTTAAGATCAAACAAGGAGTGATACAGCATGTCAGGACATTCCAAATGGAATAACATCAAACGAAAGAAAGAAGCTACGGACGCTGTCAAAGCAAAAATTTTTACCAAAATCGGCCGTGAAATCGTTGTCTGCGTCAAGGAAGGCGGCCCCGATCCCAACAACAATGCCAAGCTCCGCGAGCTCATTGCCAAGGCAAAATCCAACAATGTTCCTAACGACAACATTGAACGTGTGATCAAGAAGGCATCCGGTGAGGGTTCCAAAAATAATTACGAATCCATGGTCTATGAGGGCTACGGTCCCAACGGGGTTGCTGTCATTGTTGAGTGCCTGACGGATAATAAAAACCGTACAGCTGCAGATGTGCGTCACTATTTTGATAAGTTCGGCGGTAATCTGGGAACCATCGGCTGTGTTTCCTTCCTGTTCTCCACGAAGGGAATTGTAGTTGTGGAAAATACCGGCATTGATGAAGACACTGCCATGGAGGACTGCTTCGACTGCGGCGGCGATGATCTGACAGTGGAGGAAGACAGCATTATTATGGAATGCGACCCTGCTGCAGTTTCTGCTATGCGTGAAGCGCTGGAAGCCAAGGGCTACACCGTTCTCTCTGCGGAAGCTGAAAAGGTGCCCTCTACTTATACACAGCTGACGGATGAGGATTCCATCAAAAAAATGCAGCTGCTCCTGGAACACCTGGAAGACAATGACGATGTTCAGAACGTTTATCATAACTGGGAGATGCCAGAGGACGAAGACTGACAGCATACACACAGAAACAAGAGGGTGACATCATGAAAAGTACTGGAATTTTCCGGCGCATCGACTGCCTCGGCAGATTTGTTCTGCCAAAGGAACTGCGGAAAAGCTTCGACATCAATGAGAACGACTACCTGCAGATCTTTACGGAGGGCGATGCCATTATTCTGAGAAAAAGTCAGCTCAGCTGCATTCTTTGCGGCAGTCATGAGAATCTGGTGGATCATCATGACAAAAAAATCTGCCGGAAATGCATCGCAGAACTGACAGCAAAATAGCATGCAGGACGTTATACCCCTGTCTCTTTTGGATTGTAAAGAGGCAGGGAGTTTCTTTCCTGCACTGTGAAAAACAGAAATGATATCTTTTTTGAAATACCACTTGTCTTTTGAGATAAAATTTGGTATAATAAAAGAAATACTGCAATCTCTGCCATGAGCAGGAAGAAACAAAGGAGCTGAAGCGGCATTGAAGTCTTCAATGAATGACACACTGCAATACATTTATACGTTATGTGAGCAATATGAAGCACAGGGACTACAGGTCAAGGACAGCCATATGCCCCTGCGGGATTATGCACAGTTTGCAATTATGAAATTCATGCTGTATATGGCGGACAGCGACAACACCATTATGGACTATGAAGTAGACATTATCAACCATTGCCTGAATTTTTCCCTGTCCAAGGAGTATGTGGAAAACTTTGTTGCAGAGCATCGGATCTCTGCTGACGGGATTTTCGATACCATTCTCAGTCTGCTGACAGTATTTATCAATGCGGATATCCGGAATGAGGCAGCAAACGGCAGTACTTCCCTGCTGCTGCTGGAATTTCTGGACGAGCTGGGACTGGAATTCATTACCAACGACGGAAAATGTGACAATCAGCAGACCAAAGCAATGGCAGCCCTTATGCTCCGGCTGAAAAATTACCGCAGTGCATATCTGCGCAGCTGGAAAAAACTCTGTCCGGACGGTAAGCTGCCTGTGACAGAGGCGCTGGCTGCTCCCGTTGCACCAAAGGAAAAGATGGATATTCCTGCCATTGTTCCCAGCCAGGCTGCTGCACAGCCTACTGAAGCAGCACCTTCTGCCCAGCCGGAACCGGAAGAACCGGAGGAAACCCTGGAGGAACTGCTCCAGGACCTGAATGACCTGACCGGTCTGACAAAGGTGAAAGAGGATCTGAATAGCTTAATCAATCTGCTGAAAGTACATAAAATGCGTGCCCAGCGGGGGCTGCCCCAAACAGCAGTAACCCTACATATGGTATTTTCGGGGAACCCGGGTACCGGTAAAACCACCGTCGCCCGTCTGATGAGTAAAATCTACCGAAAACTTGGTATCCTGGAAAAAGGACATCTGGTAGAGGTGGATCGTTCCGCTCTGGTCAGCGGCTATGTGGGACAAACTGCGATTAAAACCAAAAAGGTAATTGACAGTGCCATTGGCGGCGTGCTGTTCATTGATGAGGCCTATTCACTGACAGCTGCCTCCGGCTCCAATGATTTCGGCACAGAAGCTATCAATACGCTGCTCAAGGCAATGGAGGATCATCGGGATGACTTTGTGGTCATTGTCGCAGGCTATCCGGATCTGATGCAGGATTTTCTGGATTCCAATCCCGGCCTGCGTTCCCGCTTCAACAAACAGATTCTTTTTGAGGACTACACAGCAGAAGAGCTGATGGAGATTTTCAGCGGCATCTGCGGTAAATCTTTCTATGAAGTAACGGATGAAGCGGCGGACTGCGTGCGGGAATTCTTCCGTCAGCGCTGCGAAAAGAAGCTGCCGGGCTTTGCCAACGGCCGTGATGTGCGTAATTTCTTTGAAAAAACACTGACAAATCAGGCAAACCGTCTCTCCGCCATGACGGATGTAACGGATACGGATCTCGTTACCATCACTAAGGAAGACGTGGAAACGGTGGAACTCTTCTAATTCATAACAGCATGTCTGTTATATAAATTTTCTGGAGGTATACACATGATTGTAATTGAAATGGAAAACAGCAAGGAAATTGAAATTGAGCTGTATCCGGAAATCGCACCCATTTCCTGTGAAAACTTCGAAAAGCTGGTGAATGACTGCTTCTACGATGGTCTCACATTTCACAGAGTTATTTCCGGCTTCATGATTCAGGGCGGCTGTCCCAAGGGCAACGGAACCGGCGGTCCCGGCTGGCATATCAAGGGGGAATTTGCAGCCAATGGCGTTAAGAATGACCTCAAGCACACCAGAGGCGTTCTGTCCATGGCACGGGCGCAGGCACCTGACTCCGCTGGTTCACAGTTCTTCATTATGCATGCGGATGCACCCCATCTGGACGGTCAGTATGCTGCGTTTGGCAAGGTTGTCTCCGGCATGGAGGTTGTGGATGAAATTGCAGGCGTTGCTACCAACTACGCAGATATGCCTGTAACGCCCCAGGTGATGAAGCGGGTTTATGTAAAATAATGCCTTGTTTCCAATGCAGATCAAGAAAAAGGGGGGAGTTTTCCTCCTTCACTCGCTCGTCTGCATACGCCGAAGGCACAACGAAACGATAATAACTTTGTCCATCCCTGCGCCAGTAGATGCAGGGATGGACAGAACTTTTTGACGTTTACTATAAAAATCCTCCCAGCCTATGAAGGCCGGGAGGATTCGTTCATTATGCGCTTGTTATTTCATCGGAGGTATATTGCACTACAACTTCCCACGTCAGTACGGACTGGTCATTTGGAACCATATCCCCTGCTTCATTGCTCCAGGAGCAATAATAACCAATGCCAATCTGGAGAGAGGTGCAATGTTCATCCTCGGGCACAGGAATGATGAGAACAGCGGTACCATTTTCATCGAAAACAGTGGTATAATTAGAGCATCCCTCACCATTTACCCACTCATTTGCCTCAGCATCCCAGTAACCATAATAGGTATAGAACTGGATGCTTTCATTTGCTACACCGTCTGTCAGCGTGAGCTGAATCTTCTCAACATTTGTCACGTCAACAGCAACATAACACTTTTCATTGCCATCCGCATCTGTTTCAGAAACAACCTCAATATCCAATACCTCAGTGGTACCCGTCAACGTCTCGTCTTCTGTAGATTCGTCCGTCTCTTCCTCAGTCTCTGAAGGATCCGTCTCTGCTTCAGTTTCGGTTTCCGTCTCTACAGGATCCGTCTCTGCTTCAGTTTCAGTTTCTGTCTCTACGGGATCCGTCTCTGCTTCAGTTTCGGTTTCTGTCTCTACAGGATCCGTCTCTGCTTCAGTTTCGGTTTCTGTCTCTACAGGATC